>NZ_QFOA01000162.1 GCF_003248505.1 Sphingobium sp. | reverse complement strand
GTATGCGATCGAGGAAGGTCCCGGTGCGTACGCGATCTTCGATACGTTCGACACAGAGGAGGATCGGCAGGCCCATCTTGACGGCAAGGTTGCCGCCGCGCTGATGGAGAAGGCGGAAGAACTGTTCTCGGAACCGCCGCAGATTCACAAGTTCACCCTGCTGGCCGCGAAATAGCGGAGTGGTCGGCACCCCAAGCTGCCGTACGACTGCACGGTTAGGGTCGCCTGCCCTCGGGAATGGACGGCCCGGCCGGCTCTGGAACTAAATAGAAGAATACGACAGGCCATCCGCGATAGTGGATGGCCTTGTCTTTTGCGCTTATCCGGCCTTTTGATGCTGCTGCTGATAAGTCGGCGTTGATGTGTTGCGTTATCATGGCGCCGTTGGTTTCGCAGGAACTTCTTTAGGTCATCAATCTGCCGCTTTTTAGATCGTCCTGGCCCTGGCAATCGAAAAGCCGCCGTAAATCGATCCGAGAACTGCCGAACGGGAAGGAACCGTTCAGGCGTCAGGCGGTTTAGGAGACAGACATTGGTTGGAAAGATGCCATGCTATGCGCCTTTGCGCTGGTTCGGATCATCAGCAAGCTCTCGATTTGATGACGCCCAGAGCAGAGCTACAAAAGGAGAAGATCCGTGAAAGCTGTCGTGTACAACGGGCCCAAAGACGTTTCCGTCGATACCATCGATGATCCCAAGATCGAAAAGCCGACCGATGTTATCATCCGGCTGACGACGACCAACATCTGCGGGTCGGACCTTCACATGTACGAGGGCCGCACCAGCTTCGAGAAGGGCAGGGTCTTTGGCCACGAAAACCTTGGCGAAGTCATCGAAGTCGGCGCTGCCGTAGATCGGATTAACAAGGGCGATCGCGTCTGCATGCCGTTCAACGTCGGTTGCGGGTTCTGCGAAAATTGCGAACGCGGTCTGACGGGTTTTTGCCTCACGACCAATCCTGGGACCGCCGGCGCAGCGTATGGCTTTGCCGAGATGGGTCCGTGGCAAGGCGGTCAGGCCGAGATGATGCGCGTACCTTATGCCGACTTCAATTGCCTGAAGCTGCCCGAGGACGCTGAGGAGAAGGAGGATGACTATGTCATGCTCTCCGACATCTTCCCGACGGGTTGGCATGGCGTCGAGTTGTCAGGTTTCTTGCCTGGTGAGAGTATCGCGATCTACGGGGCTGGTCCGGTCGGTTTGATGGCCGCGCACTCGGCCGAAATCCGCGGTGCCGCTCAGATCTTCGTGGTCGATTCCCACGATGACCGTCTGAAGCTGGCCGAAGCGATGGGCGCGATCCCGATCGACATGCGCAAGGGCGATCCCGCCCAGCAGATCCTTGACGCGACCGGCGGCCTTGGAACCGACCGGGGGGTCGAGGCGGTAGGTTACCAGTGTTGCGATCGCCACGGCAAGGAGCGCAGTAATTACACGATGAACTGCCTCGTCAAAAGCACGAAGGCCACCGGCGGCATCGGCGTCGTCGGCGTGTTTATCCCGGAAGATCCGAATGCGACCGACGATCTCCAGAAGGAAGGCAAGATGGCGTTCGACTTCGGCAACTTCTGGTTCAAGGGGCAGAAGATCGGCACCGGCCAGTGTAATGTAAAGCACTACAACCGGCGGCTGATGAAGCTTATCGAGCAAGGCCGGGCCAATCCTGGTCAAATCATCTCGCACCGACTGCCGCTCGATCAGGCACCAGACGCTTACAAGCATTTCGATGCGCGCGATAATGGTTGGACAAAGGTCGTGCTCAAACCGGGTGCCTGACCTTAGTCTTCTACGGAATAGGGATAAATTATGACATTAGAGGGCAAATCAGTTGCCGTTCTGATCGCGCCCCGCGGGACGGAAGAGCCAGAATTCTCGAAGCCCAAGCAAGCTATCGAGGAGGCTGGCGGCAAAGTGACCGTGGTCAGTTTTGAAGCGGGCGTGGCTCGCACAGTCAATAGC
>NZ_QFOA01000008.1 GCF_003248505.1 Sphingobium sp. | reverse complement strand
GACGATGCCCGCCTCGTCGAGGTTGCGCAGCGCTTCCTCGCCGACATTGGGGATATCGCGGGTGATGTCCTCCGGCCCCAGCTTGGTGTCGCGGGCCATGACTTCGAACTCCTCGATGTGGATCGAGGTGAAGACGTCATCCTTCACGATCCGCTCGGAGATCAGGATGGAGTCCTCGTAGTTGTAGCCGTTCCAGGGCATGAATGCGACGAGCGTGTTGCGGCCCAGCGCCAGTTCGCCGAACTCGGTCGACGGACCGTCGGCGATCACGTCGCCCGCTTCGATCAGGTCGCCCACCTTCACCAGCGGACGCTGGTTGATGCAGGTATCCTGGTTCGACCGCTGGAACTTCTGGAGCGTATAGATATCGACGCCCGACTGGCCGGGCTCGACATCGCCGGTCGCGCGGATGACGATACGGGTCGCGTCGACCTGATCGACGATGCCCGCCCGCTTGGCGGCGATGGCGGCGCCCGAGTCGCGCGCGACCGTGCCTTCCATGCCGGTGCCCACGAACGGGGCTTCGGCCTGGACCAGCGGCACTGCCTGACGCTGCATGTTGGAACCCATCAGCGCGCGGTTGGCGTCGTCGTTTTCCAGGAAGGGAATGAGCGACGCCGCGACCGACACCAGCTGCTTGGGGCTGACGTCCATCAGGGTGATGTGGTCCCTCGGCGACATCAGGAACTCGCCCGCTTCACGCGCGGAGATGAGGTCCTCGGTGAAGCTGCCGTCCGCGTTCACTTCGGCGTTAGCCTGCGCGATCGTGTGCTTGGCCTCTTCCATGGCGGACAGGTAGACGACGTCGTTCGTCACCTTGTGGTCCACCACCTTGCGGTAGGGCGTTTCGATGAAGCCATATTTGTTGACGCGGCTGAAGGTGGCGAGGCTGTTGATCAGGCCGATGTTCGGCCCTTCGGGCGTTTCGATCGGGCAGATGCGGCCATAGTGCGTCGGGTGAACGTCGCGGACCTCGAATCCCGCGCGCTCGCGGGTCAGACCGCCCGGCCCGAGTGCGGACACGCGGCGCTTGTGCGTCACTTCCGACAGCGGGTTGGTCTGGTCCATGAACTGCGAGAGCTGGCTGGAGCCGAAGAACTCACGCACCGCGGCCACGGCGGGCTTGGCATTGATGAGGTCGTTGGGCATCACGGTCGACACGTCGACCGACGACATGCGCTCCTTGACCGCGCGTTCCATGCGCAGCAGGCCGACGCGATACTGGTTTTCCAGCAGTTCGCCGACCGAACGCACCCGGCGGTTGCCGAGATTGTCGATATCGTCGATCTCGCCCTTGCCATCCTTCAGGTTCACCAGTTCCTTGACCACGGCGAGGATATCCTCGGTCCGCAGCGTGGTGACGGTGTCCTCCGCGTCCAGTTCGAGACGCATGTTCATCTTCACGCGACCCACGGCCGACAGGTCGTAGCGTTCGGGATCGAAGAACAGCCCCGCGAACAGCGCTTCGGCGGTTTCCTTCGTCGGCGGCTCGCCGGGGCGCATGACGCGGTAGATGTCGGCCAGCGCCTGGTCGCGGTCCTCGGCCTTGTCGGCCTTCAGCGTGTTGCGGATCCAGGGGCCGGTGGACACATGGTCGATGTCGAGCAGTTCGAGACGGTCGATGCCCGCCTTGTCCAGCTTCTCCAGATTTTCGGGGCTGACCTCGTCGCCGGCCTCGATGTAGATTTCGCCTGTCGCCTCGTTGATGAGGTCATAGGCGCTGTAGCGGCCATAGACTTCGTCGGTCGGGATAAGCAGCGTTTCAAGACCGTCCTTCTCGGCCTTGTTGGCGGCGCGAGGGCTGATCTTGTGACCGGCGGCGAACACGACTTCGCCCGACTTGGCGTCGACGATGTCGAAGGCGGGCTTCATGCCGCGCCATGCTTCGGCAAGATAGGGGATCTGCCATCCGCCTTCGCCGCGCAGATACGTGACCTTGTTATAGAACTGGGCCAGAATGTCCTCGGCGGTGAGGCCGAGCGCATAGAGCAGCGCCGTCACCGGCAGCTTGCGCTTGCGGTCGATGCGGACGTTGACGATATCCTTGGCGTCGAATTCGAAGTCCAGCCACGAACCGCGATAGGGAATGACGCGCGCGGCGAACAGATATTTGCCCGACGCGTGGGTCTTGCCGCGGTCATGATCGAACAGCACGCCCGGCGAACGGTGCATCTGGCTGACGATCACGCGCTCGGTGCCGTTGACGATGAAGGTGCCGTTGCCGGTCATGAGCGGCATGTCGCCCATGTACACATCCTGCTCCTTGATATCGAGCACGGAGCGGGTTTCGGTGTCGGCGTCGACTTCGAACACGATGAGGCGCAGCGTCACGCGCATCGGCGCTGCGTAGGTGATGCCGCGCTGACGGCATTCCTCGACGTCGTACTTGGGGTCTTCCAGCTCGTAATGGACGAAGTCCATTTCGGCGGTGCCCGCGAAATCGCGGATCGGGAAAACGCTGCGCAGCGTCTTTTCCAGGCCGGAAACATAGCCGATCGACGGATCGGACCGCAGGAACTGCTCGTAGCTCTCCCTCTGGACCTCGATCAGGTTCGGCATCTGCACCACTTCGTGGATGTCGCCGAACACCTTGCGGATGCGCTTCTTCGCGCCGGTGTTGCTGATGGGGGGGAGAGCTTTGGTCGCCATGCGTTCCTGCCTGTAACGGTTCGTCGTGTTTTTCCGCATCGCAACGGAAATTCAGTCGGCTTGCGGCGTTATGACAGGCGATTCGGGCCGGTCATTCCACGCAAAAAAGTGCGGGCCGGGACTGTCCGATCCGCACTGGCAGCGATTGTTCACCCGCCTGAAAACCGCCCAATCCCGCCGGTTCCGCACGCTAGCCGGATCCGGTCCCCGGGCGATCCGGGGGACGATCCCGTCCGCCGGATGTCGGCGATGGGATCGATTTCCTGATCGGATATAGGGCCGATATCCTATTTTGTGAAGGGGCATTGGTGCGTGCCCATCCCGACCGCACCGATCGCCAGCGTCGCATAGGTCATCGCGATGTCCGCCGCGTTGCCCGCTCACCGACTGTCGCGCCGCCCCGGTCAGGGTGCGGACGCGTTGGTTGCCATGTCGGGCGGTGCGATCCTTACCGTCTCGAACCGCTCCTTGCGCCGCACGCCCGACAGTGCGGCATCGCTGGCCGGGGCAGGGGATGGGGCAGGCGGCACCGCCACCGGCACGCGCTGTCGCATGCAGTCGCTACGGATCGCGCGCGGCGTCCTGGCGCAATTCCAGAGCGCCCGTTGCAAGCCGCTCGCCGTGTCGTGAATGTAGGAAAAGCGCATCGCCGCCATGTCCGCCAGCGTCAGCGGCACCTGCCTTGGCGCTTCGCCTGCGGTCCAGCCCATGATCCGGCACTGCGTCCGCCCGGCGCAGAAGGTCCGCGCCAGTTCGGGCCAGCGGTCCGGCGCGCTGCCGCGCGGCAGTTCGACCAGGAAGCTGCGCGCATCCGCGACGGAGATCAGCTTTACGCCCGCTATGCTCTTGCCCAGCGCATCCATGCCGACTCTCTCGGGATGTGCGGCAAGCGCGCTTGCGCCTTCGGTCAGCGGCAGGAAGGGCGCGCCTGGAACTCCGGCGCGATGCGCCATCGACAGCATCGCGATCTTCGCCACCACCGGCTCGCCCGGCGCTCGTCCGAAGCGAAAGGCAGGCGGCGTCCCCCACCATCCGCGCCATCGGAAGAAGAGGTGCGTGCCCACCGCCGCGATCTTGTCCAGGCTGTCGCTCCAATAGGGGACGACCCAGTCGGTGTGATAATGGGTGGCGTATCCGACCGGCTTGAACACCTTGCCGGCGAGCGCCGCGCGGGCGATGTCGCGCGCGCGATCCCATGCGGCGGCGGCGGGAATGCGGGCCAGCGCCCCGTCGCAGGCGAAGGTGAACTGACATCCCGTGCGCCGTTCCTGCCCCTGGAACACGACCCCGCACACCGTCTTGGGGAAAGCGGGATGCCGCACGCGATTGAGCACCACCTGCGCCACTGCCTGCTCGCCCACTGCGTCGTCGCCCGCCTCGTAGAGTTGCGCTGCCGCCAGGCAGCCGGTCGCGCGGGCGAGATCGCTCTCATCCCCTGCGAACACGAAAGGCCGCGCCGCCGGGTTGGGTCCGGTCGAAAAGGGGATTTTCGCGTTGAACGCCCGCGCTTCGTCCGCGTCCAGCGCGAACACCCGCACCGGCTCGACGGGCGGGGGCGCAATCCGCGGCGCGCGCAGCCTTGCCCGTGCCGCCACTGCGGCAAAGGGCCTTTCGGCATGGGAGCTGCGCGGACGGCTTTCCCACGCTGCAACCGCCATCGGCAGACCGACGAGGATCAGTGCCCACACCAGCCACATGACCGCATGTGGCCGGTCGGGAGTTTCGCTTGGCGTCATCGTCGGTCGCTGTGCCGCCTTATTCCGGCAGGAAGTCGGGCACGGACAGATAACGCTCGCCCGTATCGTAGTTGAAGCCCAGCACCCGGCTGCCTGCGGGCAGTTCCTTCAGCTTTTGCGCGATGCCGGCCAGCGTCGCGCCGGACGATATGCCCACCAGCATCCCTTCCTCCCGCGCCGCGCGCCGCGCATAGTCCTTGGCGTCGGCGGGATCGACCTGGATCACGCCGTCGAGCAGCTGGGTGTGGAGGTTCGCCGGGACGAAGCCCGCGCCGATGCCCTGGATCGGGTGCGGGCCGGGCTGGCCGCCGCTGATGACGGGGGACAGCGTGGGTTCGACCGCAAAGACCTTGAGGTCGGGCCAGGCTTTCTTGAGCACCTGCGCCGTCCCGGTGATATGGCCGCCGGTGCCGACCCCGGTCACCAGCGCGTCGATGGGCGCGTCGCCGAAGTCGGTCAGGATTTCGACTGCGGTCGTGTGGACATGCACGTCGATATTGGCCGGATTTTCGAACTGCTGGGGCATCCAGCTGCCGGGCGTCTGGCTCACCAGCTCCAGGGCGCGCTCGATCGCGCCCTTCATGCCTTTTTCGCGCGGGGTGAGGTCGAACGTCGCGCCATAGGCAAGCATCAGCCTGCGCCGTTCGATCGACATGCTCTCGGGCATCACCAGCACCAGCCGGTAACCCTTCACCGCCGCCACCATGGCCAGGCCAACGCCTGTATTGCCCGATGTCGGTTCGATGATGGTGCCGCCGGGCTTGAGGTCGCCCGAAGCCTCCGCCGCCTCGATCATGGCGAGCGCGATGCGATCCTTGATCGACCCGCCCGGGTTCGACCGTTCCGACTTGATCCATACTTCTGCGTCGCCGAACAGGCGCTGGATGCGGATATGCGGGGTGTTGCCGATGGTTTCGAGTATCGAGGCAGCTTTCACGACTGTTTCTCCTGATGGATGTCCGCTCGCCCGATGTCGGGTGGATCGAAACTATGTGCAAGCCGCAGCTCTGGAAAGAGCCGCGCCCAGAAAAGGGTGATGACGATCGCGCCGATCCCGCCGCCGATCACCGCCGCGACCGGCCCGACCAATGCCGCCAGAAACCCGCTTTCCGCCTCGCCCAGTTCGTTCGACGCGGAAATGGTGAGCTGCGAGAGACTCGACACGCGCCCCCGCATCGCATCGGGCGTATGGATCTGGACCAGCGACTGGCGCACGAACACCGACACCATGTCCGCCCCGCCCAGCACGATCAGCGACCCGATGCCCACGCTCTCCGCGATGGACCGTGGCAGGAATGCGGTGCAGCCGAAGGCGATGGTGGCAAGGCCGAACAGGATGACGGCGGCCAGCATCTTCAATCCCACCTGCGTCTTCATCGGTCGGATCGAAAACCACAGCGCCATCAACGCTGCGCCGATGCCGGGCGACGCGGCCAGATGCCCCAGCCCCTCCGACCCCACATGCAGGATGTCGCGGGCATAGACCGGCAGCAGCGCCGTCGCGCCCGCCAGCAGTACCGCGAACAGGTCGAGCGTGATCGTCGCCAGCACCAGCCGGTTGCCCTTCACATAGGCAAAGCCGTCGATCATCTGCCGGATCGGATGGCGGCTGGTGTCGCGTGCGGCCTGCGGCACCTTGCCGATGAACAGCATGGCGATCAGCGCGATCGCAAACAGGCTCCCCGCCAGCGCATAGGCGCCCCAGGGCGTTGCGGCATAGGCATATCCGCCGACCGCGGGGCCTGCGATCATGCCCGTCTGCCAGGCGACGCTGGAAATCGCGATCGCGTTGGGCAGCACCTCGACCGGCACCAGATTGGGGGCGAGCGCGCCATAGGCCGGGCCGTTGAACGCGCGCGCAATCCCCACGGCGACGGCGATGCAGAAGATCAGCGGCAGGCTGACCCAGCCTTCGAAGGTGGCGTAGGCGAGCAGCGCCGCCGCGCCCGTCAGCAGGCTCAGCGTCACCCGCGTGATCTTGCGCCGGTCGAAATGGTCCGCCACCCATCCCGTCACCGGCGTCAGAAAGAACAGCGGCAGGAACTGCGCCAGTCCGATGAGGCCGAGCTGGGCCGAAGCGCCCGCCGTCGTCATCGTCTCCCGCGCGATGTTGTAGGCTTGCCAGCCCAGCACGATCATCATGCTGTATTGCGCCAGCACGGCGGCGAACCGCCCCACCAGATAGGCCCGGAAATTGCCGAAGGTCAGCGGGTGGCGCGGCGCGGTGGATGTGCTCATCGCCGACCGCCTTAGCCGCCGGACCCGCCGTCAGGCAACGGGTAAGCGAAGCGACGGCTTGCCAGGACGGGCGCTCTCGGGCTAATGGGGGCACATTCGCAAGGACCCGGTGAAATTCCGGGTGGCTATTCCGGCCGCCGATCCGCCGGACAACATCACACATGCTCCGTTTTGAAAGCGCCGCCGGGCGCCATGTGCCTTGTTGTGGAATTTCCATGTCTATCGATCTTACATCCTATCGCCGCCAGTGGTTCATCGACGGGGCGGCGGCCCGTCGCGACATGTTGGCGGGGGTCGTCGTCGCGCTCGCCCTCATTCCCGAAGCGATCGGCTTTTCGGTCATCGCGGGCGTCGATCCGCGCGTCGGCCTCTATGCGTCGGTCGCCATCGCCATCGCCATATCCTTCCTCGGCGGACGGCCCGGCATGATCTCCGCCGCGACCGCCGCCGTCGCGGTGCTGGTGATCCCGCTCGTGCGCGACCATGGCGTCGACTATCTCTTCGCCGCGACGATCCTCATGGGCCTCATCCAGATCGTGGCGGGCCTGCTGCGGCTCGACCTCGTGATGCAGTTCGTGTCCCGGTCGGTCATCACCGGCTTCGTCAACGCGCTCGCCATCCTCATCTTCATGGCGCAATTGCCGCAACTGACGAACGTCGGGTGGCAAACCTATGCGATGGTGGCCGCCGGTCTTGCCATCATCTACGGCGTGCCACGCGTGACGAAGGCGGTGCCTTCGCCGCTGGTGGCCATCCTCGTGCTCAGCATCGTCAGCATCGCCCTCGGCCTGCCCGTCAACACCGTGGGCGACATGGGTAAACTGCCCGAGGGCCTTCCCTCGCTGACGCTGCCCCATGTGCCGCTGACGCTCGATACCCTTCGCATCATCCTGCCCTATTCGGTGACGATGGCGGCGGTCGGTCTGCTGGAATCGCTGCTTACCGCGCAGATCGTCGACGACATGACCGACACCGACAGCGACAAGCGCCGCGAATGCGCGGGGCAGGGCGGCGCCAACATCGTGTCCGCCTTTCTCGGCGGCATGGGGGGATGCGCGATGATCGGCCAGTCGGTGATCAACGTGACCTCGGGCGGACGCACCCGGCTGTCGACCTTCGTGGCCGGCGCCTTCCTCCTGTTCCTGCTTGCGGTGCTCGGCCCCTATGTCGGGCGCGTGCCGATGCCTGCGCTGGTCGCGGTCATGATCATGGTGTCGATCGGCACCTTCAGCTGGAACTCCATCCCCAACCTGCGTCGTCATCCCCCGACATCTTCGGTGGTGATGCTGACCACGGTGGTGGTGGTCGTCGCGACGCATGACCTGTCGCTCGGCGTGCTGGCGGGCGTCATCCTGTCCGGCATTTTCTTTGCCGGGAAAGTGCAGCGCATGGTTTCGGTCGAACGCGACGGAGCGGGCGAGGGCGGCCATGCGACCTATCGGGTGACCGGCGAACTTTTCTTCGCTTCGGTCGAACGCTTCACCCGCGCTTTTGCGGGAGAGGAAAGTGCAAGCCACGTGGTGATCGACGTCAGCGCCGCGCATTTCTGGGACATATCGGCGGTCGGCGCGCTCGACCGCATCGTCGCCCGCCTGCGCCGCGACGGGCGTGAGGTGGAGGTCGTCGGTTATAATCGCGCCAGCGCAGCCATCGTCGACAAGTTCGCGCTGCACGACAAGACCGGCGTGGAACTGGGCATCGCACCGCACTGAAACGATGCGCGAACGGTTATGGAAGCAGCGACGAAAACAGCGTTCCGGCTGTCCACGTCGCTGTCTCTTTATTTGAACAAACCGCTCAGGATTCCCCGCACCAGCTTGCCCGCAATCCCGCCGGACGACGACCGGCGGCTCGACCCGCCGAACATCGCCCGGCCCAGTTCGTTCGCGACCTGACGCCCGACCGATGACGCGGCGGAGCGGGTGGCGGACTGCACTGCCTTTTCCAGCGTGCCGGGTTTGGCCGCTTCCCGCGCCGCCGCCGCATCGCGTCGCGCCTGCTCCTTCAGTTCGGCCTCGCGCTGCCGGGCTTCGACCTTCGCCTGCGTCGCCGCGGCCTTGTCGGCCTCCGCCTTCGCCTTGGAAGCCTGTGCGGCGGCGGCTGCGGCCTGTCCCCGCGCGGCGAGGATTTCCTCCGCCGACTCCCGATCCACCGCCTCGTCATATTTGCCCGCGCAGGGCGAGATTGACTGGACGATCGCGCGCTCCTTCGGCTCCAGCGGTCCCAGCCGCGACCGGGGCGGTGCGATCAGCGTGCGTTGCACGACGCCGGGCGATCCGTCCTCCTGCAACAACGACACCAGCGCTTCGCCGACCTTCAACTCGGTGATTGCGGTCGCGACATTCAGCTCCGGATTGATACGGAATGTCTCCGCCGCCGCCTTGATCGCCTTCTGGTCGCGCGGGGTGAAGGCGCGCAGCGCGTGCTGCACCCGGTTGCCGAGCTGCCCTGCGACATTCTCGGGAATGTCGATCGGGTTCTGCGTCACGAAATAGACGCCCACCCCCTTGGACCGGATCAGCCGCACCACCTGCTCGATCTTGTCGGTCAGGGCCTTGGGCGCGTCGTCGAACAGCAGATGCGCCTCGTCGAAGAAGAAGACCAGCACCGGCTTGTCGGGATCGCCGACCTCGGGCAGCGTCGCGAACAGTTCAGACAGCAACCACAGCAGGAATGTCGCATAAAGCTTCGGACTCTGCATCAGCCGGTCCGCAGCCAGCACATTGATATAGCCGCGCCCCTTTTCATCGAGCTTCAGCATATCGTGGATGTCGAGCGCGGGTTCGCCGAAGAAATGGTCCCCGCCCTGGCTTTCGAGTTGCAACAACTGCCGCTGGATCGCTCCGACGCTCGCCTTCGTCACATTGCCGTATCGGGCCGACAGCGTATCGGCATTCTCCGCGCAATAAGCGAGCATCGCCTGAAGATCGCCGAGGTCGAGCAGCAGCAGCCCCTCCTCGTCCGCATATTTGAAGGCGATGGAGAGCACGCCTTCCTGCGTTTCATTGAGGTCCATCAGCCGCGACAGCAGCAGCGGTCCCATCTCGCTCACCGTCGTGCGGACGGGGTGACCCTGCTGCCCGTACAGGTCCCAGAAAATCGCGGGATTGTCGGCATAGGCATAATCGGAAACGCCCACTTCCGCCGCGCGCGCCACCAGCTTGTCCGCATTCTTCGCGGTGGGGGACCCGGCCATGGCAATCCCCGCAAGGTCGCCCTTCACGTCGGCGAGGAACACCGGCACGCCGAGCGCGGAAAAGCTTTCGGCGATCCCCTGCAACGTCACCGTCTTGCCGGTGCCGGTCGCCCCCGCGATCAGACCGTGTCGGTTGGCGCGACGCAGGTTCAGATATTGGGGAATGCCGCCGTCCTTGTCCGGCGCGCCCAGACCGATGAAGATATCCCCGCTCATCCCTCGACATCCTTTCTGAACAAAAAAGGACCCGTTCGCCCCGAGCCGCCGACGCTTCGGCAAAGGCTCGGCCCGAACGGGTCCTTGCATGGCGTCCCGATCCTAGCGAACCGGGCGCGGGCGGCAAGCGCCGCTTATTTGTCGCGCAGACGCACCGGCAGGAAGATCGGCTGCTGCCCGCGACGCAGCACCTGGAGCAGCACGGCGGTACGGCCCTGCGCCGCGACTGCCTTCACCTGCGCGTCAAGTTCCGCCTGGCTCGCGACCGGGCGGTTATTGGCGCTGATGATGACGTCGCCGCGCCGCAGGCCCTTCGCGCCCGCATCGGTCGATCCGTCGACTGCGGTGATGACGATGCCGCGCGTGTCCGCCGCTACGCCGAGCTGGCGAATGATCGAGGGGGTCAGCGGGATTGCCGAGATACCGAGCGCCTGCTGCGCCGCCTGACCCGGGTTCTGATCCTGCTGGCTGAAGTCGTCGTCATCCTGCTGCTGCGCAAAGCTGTTGAGTTCGTCCTCGGTCGGCCGCTCTCCCACGACGGCCGTTACCGTCTGGCGCTGGCCGTTGCGGAGAAGGACGATAGGCACACGCGAACCTATCGGCTGGCTCGCGACGATGGACGACAGATTCTGGTCGGGGCTGACTTCCTGGCCCGCGACGCTGACGATCACGTCGCCCGCCTTGATGCCCGCCTTCTCCGCGCCCTTGCCCGGCTCGACGCCCTGCACGAACTCGCCGCGGTTCTTCGCAAGCCCCAGCGAATCGGCGAGATCCTCCCCGAGCGGGCTGATCTGCACGCCCAGATAGCCGCGCTTGATCGACTGGCCCTTCATCAGCTGCTGGACGATGGGCGCGGCCTGTTCGGAAGGAATGGCAAAGCCGATGCCGACATTGCCGCCGGAAGGCGACAGGATCTGGCTGTTGATGCCGATCACATTGCCGCGCATGTCGAACATCGGGCCGCCGCTGTTGCCCTGGTTGATCGACGCGTCGGTCTGGATGAACTTGTCGTATGTGCCGCCGGTGCCGCGATGCAGCGCGGAGATGATCCCCGCCGTCACCGTGCCCGACAGGGCGAAGGGGTTGCCGATTGCGACGACCCAGTCGCCCACGCGCGCCTTGGTGCTGTCGCCGAACTTGACGAAGGGCAGCGGCTTGTTCGACACGATCTTCAGGACCGCAAGGTCGGTCGCGGCATCGCGGCCCACCAGCTTGGCAGTATATTCTTCCTTGTTGGTCAGCGTGACCGTGATCTGCTCGACGCTCGCGCCCTCCGCGCCCGCCGACACCACATGGTTGTTGGTGACGATATAGCCGTCGGACGAGATGATGAAGCCCGATCCCAGCGACTGCGCCTGCCGCGTCTGCGGCTGGCCCTGACCCATGCCGAACATTTCGCCGAAGGGGGTGCCGGCGAAGGGGTTCTGCACCTTCACCCGCTGCTTGGTCGAAATGTTGACGACGGCGGGCTGGAGCTTCTCGACCATGTCGGCAAGGCTGGCGGGCGCACCGGCGGGCGCTGCGGCCTGAAGCCCTTCATTCTGCGCGACCTGCGCGCCGACGTTGGAAGCGGTGGTGACGGCAATGGCGGTGCCGCCGAGCAGCAGGGCGCCGGTAATGGCATAAGCGTAACGCACTCGTGACGGTCCTTTTCAGATCTTGGGGAATGACAGGGCGGGACTCTTCTCTTCTGATCCTGTAAATGCGCCGCCTTGCCTTAACCCTCTTTGAATGACGCTGGTTCCGTAATGATCCGGGGCGGCGTTCAGCGCCGTCCCTGGAATTGTTTCAGGAACTCGTTGTCGGGCGAAAGGATGATGTTCGTCTGCCCGGTCCGGTCGGGCGAGAAGGTATAGCGATAGCTCTGCATGGCCCGGTAGAAGTCGTAGAATTGCGGGTCCTTGCCATAGCTTTCGGCATAGATGCGCGCCGCGTTGGCGTCCGCTTCGGCGCGGATGATCTGTGCCTGCTTCGCGCCCTGCGCCCGGATGGTCAGCGCTTCCTGCTCGCGCGCGGTGCGCATCCGCGTGAACGCGCTTTCCAGCGGGGTGCCGTCGGGCAGGTCGGCGCGCTTGATCCGCACATCGACGATCTCTGCGCCATATTGGCGGGCGACGCGGTTGAGGCCGGTTTCGATATTCTGCATCACCTGCCCCCGCTCGGGGCTGAGCAGCGCGGCGAAGGGCCGCTTGCCCAGTTCGTTGCGCAGCGCCGACCCCAGGATCGGGCGGAGCGCGTCGGACACGCGTTCCTCGCTCCCCGCGGCGATGTACATGCGCAGCGGATCGACGATGCGATAGCGGGCGAAGGCGTCGACCTGAAGCCGCAGCTGATCGGTCGAAAGCACCTGCTGCCGCTCCATTTCGACCGACAGAACCCGCTTGTCGATCCAGACGATCTGGTCGACGAAGGGCACGCGCATGATGATGCCGGCGCCGGTGTTGCCGAAGCTTTCGTTCGCGCGGTAGCGGTTGATGATCGCCTTGGGATCGCCGAAGCGGACCACGACGCCCTGTTTGGTTTCGGGCACGATGGCGATGGTGCTGCCCAGCAGGATCAGCGCGAACAGCGCGATCAGCGCCAGCGCGACGGGATGACGTGCGATGCCCATCAGCGGTTCCCCTCGCTTGCGGCGCTGTCCGCCGGGGCGGCCTGCGCGCGCTTCTTGAGTTCGGGCAGCGGCAGATAGGGCGTCACATTGTTTCCTTCGACGATGGTCTTGTCGACGTTCGACAGCACGCCTTCCATGGTTTCATAATACATGCGCCGCCGCGTGACTTCGGGCGACAGCCGGTATTGCTCGTACACCTTGTCGAAGGCGGCGGCTTCGCCCTGCGCCTTGGCCGTCACCTGCTGGGCGGCGGCGCGCGCCTCGTTGAGGTAGGTCTGCGCGGTCTGCTGCGCCGCGGACACCGCCTTGAACGCATCATTGACGGCGGTTGGCGGATCGGCCTGCTTGATCGCGACGCCCTGGATACGGATGCCCGATTTATAGCCGTCGAGAATGTCCTGCATCCGCTGTTCGACCTGCTGCTCGATGCTGGTGCGGCCAGCGCCCAGCGCGTCGTCCAGGCTGACGCTCGCCAGCACGGCGCGCATTGCGCTTTCGGCGACTTCGCGCACGGTCGCGTCGGGGTCCGAAAGCTGGAACAGGTAGAGTTCGGGATTGCGGATGTTCCAACGCACCGAATAGGCGAGGTCGATGATGTTCTGGTCGCCGGTCAGCACCAGATTTTCCGCCTCCGCGCTGACCGATCCGATGTCGATCGTGCGGATTTCCTCGACATCCACGGTCGTCACCGCCTCGAACGGGGCGGGGAGCGTCAGGCTGATGCCGGGGGTCAGGGTCCGGCTGTATTTGCCGAGCAGCGTGACGACGCCGCGTTCCTGCGGACCGACGCGATGGAAACTGGTCAGCACCAGCCACAGCACCACGATGATGCCGATGGCGATCGGCCACAGTGCCTTGCCGGACGCGCGCGGGGGCATTCCGCCGAACCCGCCCCCGCCATTGCCGCCGTTGTTGCCGAAGCTTTCGCGCCCGCGCCGCAGCAGTTCCTCGATCGCGGAGGGGCCTTTCTGCGGGCCGCCGGGGCGACCGGGTTGGGTCCACGGATTGCGCGGGCCGCTGTCGCCGCCTGTCTTGCCGTCTCCATCCGGTCCGTCACTCTTGCCCCCCCAGGGGCCTTGGACCATCGCTGCGATCGCGGGTATCCACCCGAATTTTCCTGTCATGGCATCTTGTATAGGTAGATGGCGTTCCGAAAAACAGTGCCCATGGCCGCGATAATTTCCTAGAGGGTCCCGCCATGACCGATCTTGCCGATTTTGCCGCCCGCCTTTCCGCCCTCACCGACGGACGCGCCAGCGCCCCGCGCGTGAAGGACGGCGTGATGACGCTGGTCCTCGACGTGGCGGGCCTCAGCGCCCGGCAGCGCGAAGGGCTGGTCGCCGCGATCCGCGAGGGCGGCCTTACCGTTCCCGGCATCGGCGACGTACGCATCGTCGAAACGGCGGAGCGCAAGGCGCTGCGCATCCTCGCGGTCGCGTCGGGCAAGGGCGGGGTGGGCAAGTCGACCCTGTCGGCCAACCTCGCCGTCGCCCTGCACCGCCTGGGCGTGAAAGTCGGGCTTGTCGACGCCGACATCTACGGTCCCTCGCAGGCGAAGCTCATGGGGAGCGAGGACCGCAAGCCCGTCGCCCACGACAAGAAGCTCGTGCCCGTCAGCGGCGTGTGCGACATCCCGATGCTGTCGATGGCGCACCTCGTGGAGCCGGGGAAGGCGCTCGCCTGGCGCGGGCCGATGGCGGGCAATGCGCTCGGACAGCTCATCGACGCCGACTGGGGAGAGGTCGAACTGCTGGTCGTCGACATGCCTCCCGGCACCGGCGACATTCAGCTGTCGATGGTGCAGAAGCACAAGCCTGCCGGTGCCGTCATCGTCTCCACGCCGCAGGACCTCGCCCTCATCGACGCGACCCGTGCGGTCAGCCTGTTCGATCAGGCGGGCGTGCCCATCGTGGGCGTCGTGGAAAATATGGCGGGCTATGCCTGTCCCCATTGCGGCGAAATCTCCGACCCTTTCGGCCAGGGCGGGGCGGAGAATGCGGCGGGCGACATGTCCGCGCCCTTCCTGGGGCGCATCCCGCTCGCCATCGACATCCGCCGCCGCTCCGACGCGGGCGATCCTCCGGCGGTGGGGGAGGGCCCCCATGCCGACGCCTTCATGGCCGTCGCGCGCAAGGTCGCGGAATGGCTGAAGGCCAACTGAAAAGGGCGTCGCCGTCCTGCCTGCGGTGAATCGGCATCGGCCGGTCCGATATCGAGCATTGCCCGGCGCTTGATCCGCGCACCGGTGCCGCTATCGCTTGTGCCCCGTTGTCGGCGTCCCATCTTGTGTGGGAAGGAGACACGTCATGCCCCTTACCGTAGCGCAGGATATCGCCGCCCTGCTGGACGAAACCCGCACCGTCGCGCTCGTCGGCATATCCGACCGGCCCGACCGGCCCAGCTATTCGGTCATGGCCTTTCTTCAGCACCATGGCTACCGCGTCCTGCCGGTGAACCCGCAACTGGCGGGCGAGCATGTGCACGGCGAATTCGTCTGGGGCCGTCTGTCCGACATCGGCGTGCCCATCGACATGGTCGACATCTTCCGCCGCAGCGAAGCGGCTGGCGATGCGGTGGACGACGCGATTGCGGCGGGCGCCAAGTCGGTCTGGATGCAGATCGGCGTGGTTAACGAAGCTGCCGCCGCCCGCGCCGAAGCCGCCGGGCTCAAGGTCGTGATGGATCGCTGCCCGGCGATCGAAATTCCGCGTTTGGGCGTCACGCCGATTTCGCCGCAATAGCGCTAGGCATCGCCGCCGCCCGCCTCTATCAGTCCTCCCATGGGGCGTTTACCGCGAAAGCGCACGGCAGGGCCGGGTGCGACAGGGACAAAGGGTATCGACCGCCGCAGCCTGCTGATCGGCGGCGGCGCGGTGGCTGGACTGCTGGTCGCATGGGGCGTGTGGCCGCGCAATTATCGACCCAATCTCAACGCCGGGCCGGACGAAACCGTGTTCGACGCTTTTCTCAAGATCGACCGGTCGGGGCAGGTGATCGTCGTGGTGCCGCAGACCGAAATGGGGCAGGGCGTCACGACCTTGCTGCCGCAGATCGTCGCCGACGAACTGGGCGCCGACTGGCGCACGGTGGCGGTGCAAAGCGCACCCATCGGCCCGCTCTACGCGAACACGCTACTGGCAAAGGACTGGCTCGCGAGCGACTGGACGCGCCTTTTGGGCGGGGCGGGGGACTGGGCGATCGATCAATATGCGATCCGCAGCGCGCTGATGCTGACGGGCGGCGGCACCTCGGTCCCTATGTTTCACGACGCGTGCCGCGATGCGGGGGCGGCGGCGCGGGTTCTGCTGTGCAAGGCGGCGGCAGCGCGCTGGGCAATTCCGTGGGAAAGCTGCGACATTCAGGACGGCCTTATCACCGATGGGGCCGACCGCCGCATGAAGATCGGCGACGTGGCGGGCGAGGCGACCGGCTTCGATCTGCCTGCGATCCTCCCCTATCGCCAGGGGCAGGACGGTCGCCTGTCGGGCCAGGACTTGCCCCGCCTCGACACCCCGTCCAAGATTGACGGTAGCCATAATTTCGCCGCCGACATCCGCCTGCCCGACATGGTCTTCGCCTCGATCCGGCAGGGGCCTATCGGTGACGCGACCCTCGCGGGTCTCGACGAGCGGGCGCCCGCCCGCGTCACCGGCTTCCTGAAACTCGTCAAGCAGGAGCGCTGGGTCGCGGCGGTGGCGAGCAACTGGTGGGCGGCGAACAAGGCGCTCGACCTTGCCGATCCGGTCTTCACCCTGCGCGGCAAGCCCGTGGACAGCGACGGGATCGACGCCGCACTCGAAGCGGCTTTCTCCGGCAGTGCGGGCCAGCGCCTTTATGCGCAGGGCGATCTCCTTCCGGTGTTCGATAAGGCGACCATTCTTGCCAGCGAATATCAGGTCGACGCCGGGATGCACCTCGCACTCGAACCGCCCTGCGCCACAGCGCGCGTGACGGCGCAGGGGGCGGAGGTCTGGATGGCGACACAGGCCCCCGGCCTTGCCCGCACCGCCATCGCCGACGCGCTTGGCCTGCCTGCCGATGCGGTCACGCTTTATCCGCTGCACGCGGGCGGATCGTTCGGGCGGGCGATGGACTGGGACGCGGGCGTCCAGGCCGCTTTGCTCTCAAAGGATATGGGCCGCCCGGTGCAGCTTCTCTGGTCGCGGGCGGAAGATGTGATCCAGGATCGCCCCACCGCTCCGGCCCGTGCGCGCATGGCCGCCAAGCTCGGGCGCAACGGCGCGATCGAAGGCTGGCAGGCGAAGGTCGCTGCACCCTGCGCCATGACGCAGACATGGGCTCGCATCGCCGACCGCAAGACCCCTGCGCAGGCCGCCGCCGGGGCTGCCGACGCCGCCTCGCGGCTTGCCGTCGCGGGCATGGCGCTGCCCTATGCCGTTCCCAACTGGGCGGTCGATCACTATCCGGCGGATGTCGGCTTGGCCCTTGGCTTCGCGCCCGGCAATGCGCGGCTGCACGGGGCGTTCTTCACCGAATGCTTCATCGACGAACTCGCCCATCTCGCCAAGATCGAGGCGCTGTCCTTCCGCATCCAGATGCTGGGCGGCAATCCGCGTCTCGCCCATTGCCTGTCCACCGCCGCCGCGATGGGTGGGTGGCAGGGCGGCATCGCCGGCAGCGGGCAGGGGATCGCCGCGCATATGGGCGGCGGGGCCTATGGCGCGGTGATGGTGGAGGCGGAAATGGCCGGAGCGCGCGTCAACGTCAGTCGCATCGTCGCCGCCATCGATGCGGGCGACGCCGTCAATCCCGACATCGTGCGCCAGCAAGTCGAACGCGGCCTGCTCTACGGCCTGGCATATGCCACCGGCGCATCGGTGCCCTATGCGAAGGGCCTTCCCACCCGCGCGATCCTCGGCCGCATGGGCCTGCCCCGCCTTGGCGATGTGGGCGAAGTCACCGTCGAACTCATCCGCAGCACCGCGCCGCCGGTGGGCGTGGTGGACGTGGCCGCGCCGCTGGTCGCGCCCGCCATCGCCAACGCCCTGTACACATGGACAGGGCAAAGGCTGCGCTCGCTTCCCCTAGGAGCCGTGGCATGACCCTTCCCCCCGGACATCCCGCCATCCCCGCACCGCGTGTGGGTGTGCTCCTCATCAACCTCGGCACGCCCGACGGTCCCGATCCCGGGTCGGTGAAGCGTTACCTCGCCGAATTTCTCTCAGACCCTCGCGTGGTCGAAATACCCAGGCTCATATGGCAGCCGATCCTGCGCGGCGTGATCCTCACGACGCGCCCCAAAAAGTCCGCCCACGCCTATGCGCAGGTGTGGACGGACAGGGGATCGCCGCTCGCCTTCCACACGCGCGACACGGCCTTCGGCGTGCAGCAGGCGCTGGGCCAGGGGGTGCTGGTCGACTGGGCGATGCGCTACGGCAACCCCTCCATCGCCTCGCGCCTCGCCGCGATGAAGCAGGCCGGGTGCGAGCGTATCCTGCTGGCGCCGCTCTATCCCCAATATAGCGGCGCGACGACCGCTACCGCCAACGATGCCGCCTTCGCCGCCTTGGGGGCGATGCGCTGGCAGCCCGCCATCCGCACCTTGCCGCCCTATCATGACGATCCCGCCTATATCGCCGCGCTCAGGGCGTCGATCGAAGGTCACCTCGCCGCACTCGACTTCACGCCCGACGCGCTGCTGGCCAGCTTCCACGGGATGCCCGAACGCACGCTGCATCTGGGCGATCCCTATCATTGCCAGTCGGTCAAGACCGTCCGCCTGCTGCGCGAGGCATTGCCGCTGCCTGTGCATATGAGCTTCCAGTCCCGCTTCGGGCGCGCCAAATGGCTGGAGCCGGAAACCGAATCGACCCTTGCCAGACTGGTGGACGAAGGTGTCCGGAACGTTGCTGTCGTGACACCGGGTTTTGCCGCCGACTGCCTTGAAACGCTGGAAGAGATCGCGCTGCGGGCCAGGGATGCCTTTTTGGCGAAGGGCGGGGAGAAATTCGCCTATTTACCCTGTTTAAATGCGACGGGCGAAGCTATCACTCTGTACGAGAGGCTGCTGGGCCGAGAACTGTCGGGTTGGACGGACTGACCCTGTTTCCAGAAAGAGGATGCGCATATGTCGAGAGTTGCGATCGTGACGGGTGGTACGCGGGGCATCGGCGAAGCGATCAGCCTGGCGCTCACGGAGATGGGCTATACCGTCGCTGCCAACTATGGCGGGAATGAGGAAAGAGCCAAGGCCTTTACCGACCGTACCGGCATCGCGACCTATCGGTGGGACGTGGGCGATCACCAGGCCTGCCTCGACGGTTGCGCGCAGGTGGCGCAGGATCTGGGGCCGATCGATATCGTCGTCAACAATGCCGGCATCACCCGCGACGGCGTGCTCGCCAATATGAGCTTCGACGACTGGAACGAAGTCATGCGGATCAACCTCGGCGGTTGCTTCAACATGGCCAAGGCGACCTTCGGCGGGATGCGCGAGCGGGGCTGGGGCCGCATCGTCAATATCGGGTCGATCAACGGGCAGGCGGGCCAATATGGGCAGGTGAACTATGCCGCCGCCAAATCGGGCATCCATGGTTTTACCAAGGCATTGGCGCAGGAAGGCGCGAAAAGCGGCGTGACCGTCAACGCCATCGCTCCCGGCTATGTCGACACCGACATGGTCGCCGCCGTTCCGTCCGCCGTGCTGGAAAAGATCGTGGCCAAGATTCCTGTCGGTCGTTTGGGCCAGGCGCATGAAATCGCACGCGGCGTTGCCTTTCTTTGCAGCGAGGATGGCGGCTTCGTGACGGGAAGCACGCTGTCGATCAACGGCGGCCAGCATATGTATTGATGGGGGAGGGCGGCTCCGACATGGCGTCCGCGCCGCCCTTCGCGCCACCGGTCAAGCGCAGTGTCACCATCGCCGGACACCAGACTGCGATCAGTCTGGAGCCGATCTTCTGGGACGCGCTGCGCCGGGCTGCGGCGGACGAGCAACTGCCGATCAATGCCCTGATCGCCCGGATCGACTCCGCCCGGCTGGCGGCATCCTCCACCCCCAATCTGGCGAGCGCGATACGCTGCTGGCTATTCGCCCGGGCAGGCAGGAAAAACTCTGATTAAATAGCGCAATTGATTCGCATTAGTGTTGGCGTTATGGCGGCGGCGAAGGGAGGCAGGCCATGCTTCAAGTCGCAAGCCGCGCGTTAGACGACGACCGGACCGATCCGTTCGAGCCCATCGAACAGGTGAAGCCTCGGCGCGCTTTTTCGTCTGCGCCGCCCGCCGCCGCCCGCTACGGGTCGGATGCACGCCCGAACCTGCTGGCGATCCTCTCGATCGTCCTTGCCCATGGGCTTCTCCTCGCCCTGTTCCTCCAGGTCCGCAACGATGTGCAAAGGCGACAGGACGCCAAGCTCACGGTCGTCAACCTGACGCCGCCGTCCCCTCCGCCGCCTGCTGCCGATACGCCCCCGCCCCCCGCGCAGCCGGAGGTCGCGGCTCCCGCGCCGATGGTGCGGACACCCGTTGCCGTCACGCCGCAAGTGCAGACCACGCCCGTTCCGGTCGCGGTCGCCGCAACGCCCGCCGCCGCCCCGCCGTCGCCCGCGCCGGTCGCTTCGCCCCCGGCGCCGCCCGCGCCCCCCGCCATCGTGCAGGCGAGCGACCTCGGCGCGCAGATGGTGTCGGGCAAGCCGCCCCGCTATCCGATCGAAAGCCGCCGCAAGCGCGAGCAGGGCACCGTCTCGCTCGCGCTGGTGCTCGACCTCGACGGATCGGTCGAGAGCATCGGCATCGCGCAAAGCAGCGGCTTTACCCGTCTCGACGATGCGGCCCGCGATGCGGTCAGGGGATGGCGCTGGAAGCCTACCCTGCGCGGCGGCCAGCCGGTGCGGGTGCGCGGCACCGTGGACATTCCCTTCGTGCTGAAATCGGGCGCGGCCTGACCCCATGCTGATCGCCATTCCCGACCTGCTCGACGCGGCGGGCGTCGCGGCCATTCGCGCGCTTATCGATGCGGCGGACTGGGTGGACGGCAATGTCACGTCGGGCCCACAGTCCGCGCTCGCCAAGCGCAACTTGCAGTTGCCGGAGGACTGCGCCGCCGCGCGCCAGGCGGGGCAGATGGTGCTGGATGCGCTCGGTCGGTCGCCGCTCTTCATCGCCGCCGCGTTGCCGCTCAGGATATTTCCGCCGCTCTTCAACAGCTATGCGGGCGGGCAGGCGTTCGGCGTCCATGTCGACAATGCCGTGCGCGTCCAGTCCGGGACCGGATTTCGCGTCCGCTCCGACCTTTCCATGACGCTGTTCCTCGAACAGCCGGACGCCTATGACGGCGGTGAACTCACCATCGAAACCCATTTCGGCGTCCAGCAGGTGAAGCTGCCTGCAGGCCATGCGGTGCTCTACCCATCGTCCTCGCTGCACCGGGTCGAACCGGTGACGCGCGGTCGCCGCGTCGCCAGCTTCTTCTGGCTCCAGTCGATGGTGCGCGACGATGCGGCGCGGCAGATGCTGTTCGATCTGGACCGCGCGGTGCAGGGCGTCGCCGCGCAACTGGGGCAGGACCATGCCGAAGTCATCCGCCTGACCGGCGTCTATCACAATCTCCTGCGCCGCTGGGCCGACGCCTGAGCGCCTACAGCCATTTGAGCTTCTTGAACCGGGCGTAGAGGATCGTGCAGATCACCGCGATCACGCCCAGCACCACGAAATAGCCATAGCGAGTGCGCAATTCGGGCATATGCTCGAAATTCATGCCGTATATCCCGGCAATCGCGGTCGGAACCGCCAGGATCGCGACCCATGCGGCAAGCTGGCGCGTGATGTCGCCGGTGCGTTGCTGCTCCAGCAGGTTCGACGATTCGAACACGCCGCTCAATATCTCGCGCAGGTCTTCGACCATCGTCTGGACGCGCCGCACATGGTCGCGCACGTCGCTGAAATAAAGCCTCGCTTCGGGATCGACGCAGGGCAGGTCGAGCTTCACGAACTTGGTCGCGACTTCCCCCATCGGCACGAGGATGCGGGAAAAGCGAATCAGTTCGCGCCGCAGGTTGAAGATGCGCGTGACTTCGTCCCGGCTGAGGAAATGGTCCAGCATCTGCTGCTCCATCGCCAGCACTTCCTCCTCGATCCCCTCGATGATCGGCAGATAGCCGTCGACGATGAAGTCGAGGATCGCGTGGGCGACATAGTCCACTCCCTGCGCCAGCCGTTGCGGTACCGCTTCCAGCTCGGCACGCAGTTGCAGGTGCGCGCGCGCCGATCCGTGCCGCACGCTGATGATGTGGTCCTGCCCTATGAACAGCGCGGTTTCGCCGTAATGGATGACGTCGTCCTCGATATGCGCGGTGCGCGCGACGACGAACAGCTGGTCGCCATAGACGTCGACCTTGGGCAATTGATTGGCGTTGATTGCGTCCTCGACCGCCAACGGATGCAGGTCGTAGGTGCGCGCCAGCGTCTGCATTTCCGCGCGGGTCGGGTCGGCGACGCCGATCCAGATGAACTCCGACTTGTCCTTGGCGCAAGGGGTGCGCTGGTCGATCGGGACAGCGCGCACGCGCTGGCCGTGGCGATAGAGATAGGCGGCGATCACGGTCATGCGGCGCGGTGTCCTTCAATCCTGGCGCGCCGCTAGCAGAAGTCGGCTGCCCTGTCGCGAGCGTCTTGCGCTTCATCCCGCCTGTGCGGCGTTTCCTATGATTTTTCCGCAACCCCCTGGTCCGTTGACTTCACCCTGACATAGTTGCGCGCAAAGGCGGGGTAAGAGAGCCGGTGTGATCGCCTGGGGGATGGGGGCGGTCGCACAGGAGTGCTGGAGTTGCGCGTTGACCATCGTGACCATTGATTTCGAGGCATCCTGCCTGCCGCGCCATGGCCGTTCCTTCCCTATCGAGGTCGGCATCGCCACGATGGGGATGAGCCGAAGCTGGCTGATCCGCCCCACCGCCTGCTGGCTGGAGTGGGACTGGACGGCGGAGGCGGAGGCGTTGCATGGCCTGTCCCGCGCGCGAATCCTGTGCGAAGGTCTGCCGGTCGGGCAGGTGCTGACCGAATTGACGCAGGCGGTCGGTGACTGCCGCGTGGTGTCCGACAGCAGTCTCGACCAATATTGGCTCGACCGGCTGGCGGAAGCCGCCGGAGCCCGGCCCGCTTTCCGCATCGACCATGCGAGCATGGTGTTCGATGAGGCCGGGACGCCGTCCGCCGTCATCGCCGCCGCCATCGCGCGGGCCGACGCGCAGGTCGCCACGCGCCACCGCGCCGGGGCGGATGCGCTCTGGCTGGCGCATGTCGTCGGCCACGCCCTTGCGGACGAGCCCGTTCGCGCTCTGGAGGCGGCACAGTGAGGCCGCGACCGGTCAGCAACAATTTGTCATGCCCGACCCACAGGGCGGACATGCTCTGTCGCTAGTCAGGCTCGGGTCCTCGCGTCTCGAACCGGCGGGGCTGTTGGAGGAGAAGCGCACATGGCCCCTCATCGCGAGCCTGCCCGGATCGACGGGCGCTGAAGACAGGATGACATTGCACGAACTTGGATCCCGCCCGGTCAGCCCCCTTATCCTGCTTGCCGAAACGCAGGGGGAATTGCGCGAAACCACGCACGACCACTTGGAACAGACGGGGTTTCGCACGCTGCCCGCCACCTCCGCCGGGGATGTTTTCGATGCCTTGTCCAGCGCGCGGGTGGGCGCGGTGGTGCTGGATGCGGCCCTGCGCGGTGCGGACGGAATGGACCTGTGCCGCGACCTGCGCGAACGCAGCGACGTCCCCATCATCCTCGTCGGTGCCAATTGCAGCGAAGTCGATCGCGTCGTCGGGCTGGAACTGGGGGCGGACGATTACATGGCCAAACCCTATTCGCCCCGCGAACTCGCCGCGCGACTGCGCGCTGTCCTGCGTCGGCGCGGTGCCGATCGCGTGCGGGGCCTGCGCGGTCAGAAACAGGCGCGATTCGACGAATGGACGGTCGATTTCGCCCGCCGCGAAGTCACCTTGGCAGACGGCGCCGCGATCCATCTGACGGCCGCAGAATTCGCGCTGCTGGCGGTGTTCATCGACCACGCCCGCATCATCATTCCGCGCAAGCGACTGATGGAACTGGCGGGCGTGCGCGACGCGCCTTCGTCGGATCGCAGTATCGACGTGCTGGTCAGCCGCCTGCGCCGCAAGCTCGGCGTCGCGGGGCGCCATGCGCCGATCGTGACGGTGAGGGGGGCGGGCTACATGTTCAGCGCCGCCGTCGACCGCAGCTGACGCGCTTCAAACCGGCGCAGTAGGGCAGTCGGCGGGCCTTCGCCACCGCCCCCGACCGTTAGACACGCTTTATTACAAAGCCGCTGCGACGCAGCAAAACCGGTAGCCTATCCTTCACGATTAAGCCGGTCTTTCACCGGATCGGCATCGTCATTTTTGAAGGACAGGATACATGAACGAGCTCATCGGTCGCGTCTTCAATTTCGAGAAGCACACCTATCCCGACAAGAACAGCCTCTACAGCAAGCTGGCCAACGAAGGGCAAAGCCCCAAGGCGCTGATGATCTCCTGCGCCGATTCGCGCATCGTGCCCGAACATATCATGCAGGCGGAACCGGGCGATCTGTTCGTCTGCCGGAACGCCGGCAACATCGTGCCCCCGCATGCCAGCCAGCTGGGCGGTGTCACCGCCACGGTCGAATATGCCGTCATGGTGCTGGGCGTGCGCGACATCATCGTGTGCGGCCACAGCGACTGCGGCGCGATGAAGGCGCTCGCGACCCAGGCTGACCTGACCACCATGCCCAACGTCGCTGCCTGGCTGCGCAACAGCCACGCTGCCCAGAGGGTGTGCGAGGAAAACTACCCTGCCGACCTTAGCGCCGGTGAAAAGCTGCGCAACATGGCGCTGGAAAATGTCGTGGTGCAACTTGCGCATCTGCGCACCCATCCGTCGGTGGCGTCCGGTATCGCCCGCGGCGAAATCGCGCTGCATGGCTGGTATGTCGACATCCACGCAGGTCAGGTCCTTGGCCTCGACGGCGAAACCGGTCGCTTCGTCCCCCTGCGCGAAGGCGAACAGATGCCGGTCGCGTTGCCCCAGGCCCGCCGTCTCGCGGGCGATGCTTCCCTGGCCGTCGCGGCGGAGTAGACCATGTTGAAAGCCCTTTCCGGCGTCAATTTCGGACGCGACTTCACGGCGTCGATCGTCGTGTTTCTGGTGGCCATGCCGCTCTGCATGGGCATTGCCGTCGCGTCGGGGGTGCCGCCGGAAAAGGGGCTTATCACCGGCATTATCGGCGGCATCATCGTCGGCCTCTTCGCAGGTTCCCCGCTCCAGGTCAGCGGCCCTGCCGCAGGACTTGCCGTCATCGTCTTCGAAATCGTGCGCGAACAGGGCCTGTCCGCGCTCGGTCCCATCCTCATCCTGGCCGGCGCGATTCAGGTCGTCGCTGGCATCGCGCGGGTGGGCGGCTGGTTCCGCGCCATATCGCCTGCGGTCGTGCACGGAATGCTCGCGGGCATCGGCGTCCTGATCGTGGTCGGCCAGTTCCACGTCCTCTTCGACGACAAACCCCTGTCGAGCGGCCTGCACAACCTGATCGCCATGCCCGGCCAGATCCTGGGCCTGTCCAATCAGGATGCGGCGACCGCCTTCACGGTCGGCCTCGTCACCATCTTCGCGATGCTGGGTTGGGAGAAATTCCGGCCCGCTGCCCTCAAGCTCCTGCCCGGCGCGCTGGTGGGCGTGGTCACCGCGACGCTGGTCGCCTTCTTCCTCGGCCTGCCGGTCGCTCGCGTGGCGGTGCCCGAAAGCATCGTCGCCGCCGTGACCCTGCCGGACGACGGCCTCGTCGCGCAGTTGCTCAATCCCGCGATCCTCACCACCGCCATCGCCATCGCCTTCATCGCCAGCGCGGAAACCCTGCTCTCGGCGGCGGCGGTCGACCGGATGCACAATGGCGTGCGCACCAACTATAACCAGGAATTGAGCGCGCAGGGCGTCGGCAACCTGCTGTGCGGCTTTGCGGGCGCGCTGCCGATGACGGGCGTGATCGTCCGTTCCTCCGCGAACGTGCAGGCAGGCGCGACCTCGCGCCTGTCCACCATCCTCCACGGCGTCTGGATTCTCGGCTTCGTCGCGCTGTTGCCCTGGCTGCTGCGCGAAATCCCGATGGCGGCGCTCGCGGGCGTGCTGGTCATCACCGGCGTGCGTCTGGTCAGCCTCTCGCACGTCAAGCATCTCTTCCACCTCTACGGCCCGCTGCCCGCCATCGTGTGGGCCGCGACGCTGATCTGCGTCGTGACTACCGATCTGCTGACCGGCGTGCTCGTGGGTATCGGCCTGTCGCTGCTGGAACTGCTGCCCCACGCCCGCCGCCTCGGCCTCGACGTGCAGCAGGCCGAGCGGGGCGAGGCGCAGGAAGTGGCGTTGCAGGGTTCGGCCACCTTCCTCAGCCTTCCCAAGCTGTCGGCCCGGCTCGAAGCGCTTCCGGCCAAGGGCCTCGTCATCCTGAATGTCGAGCGGCTCGGCCATATCGACCACACTTGCGCCGAAATGCTGCGAGAATGGGTGACGCGGCGGCGTGGGGCGGGGGAGACCGTCGAACTGTTCGGCGCGACCGGACGCCTGCGCCAGATCGTTACCTGACGCGCCTTTGAAAAACTCCGGCACGACAGGGCCGCCGCGTTCCGTCGCGGCGGCCCTTTTCGCATCGTCGCGACACCGAAATGTTGCAGTCGCGCAACATGGATGGTGGGCTTTTCGCAGCTGCAAGAAAAACATCTTTCCCCAAGGGGGCGTTTGCGCCTATCCAGCACCTGTTCGGTGATACTGACGGCGCAACAGATCGTCGGGTCCCGGAAGGAGGACGGAACATTCTTTCGTAAAAGGGGAATGTTCATGAAGTATAAAATCGCTTGTGCCGCCATCGCGCTTCTCTCCAGCGCTCCGGTTTTCGCACAGGAAGCACCCACGAAGCCCATCACAGTCACCGGCAGCGTCGGCCTGACCTCCGATTACCGTCTGCGCGGCGTGTCGCAAACCGATCGCGGCATGGCGGTGCAGGGCGGCTTCACGGTAACGCACGAAAGCGGCTTCTATGTCGGCACCTGGGCGTCCAACCTGTCGGGTTGGGGCACGTTCGGCGGGTCCAACATGGAACTCGACCTGATCGGCGGCTACTCGATGCCGCTGGGCGAAGGCTCGACCCTCGACGTTGGCCTCACCTGGTACATGTATCCCTCGGGCGCCAGCAAGACCGACTTCGCCGAACCCTACGCGAAGCTTTCGCACCAGTTCGGCCCGGTCAAGGGCCTGGTCGGCGTCGCCTATGCGCCCAAGCAGCAGGCGCTGGGCAAATGGTATAACAATGCCGCCAGCTATGCGACCGGCATCCCCGACAGCCCGGGCAAGAAGAACGACAATCTCTACGTCTGGAGCGACGTGAGCGCGGCTATCCCCGAAACGCCTGTATCGCTGAAGGCGCATCTCGGCTGGTCGAAGGGCAATTCGGGCCTCGGCCCCAACGGCACGTCGGTCGCGCCCACCGGCAAATATCTCGACTGGCTCGTCGGTGCGGACCTTGCCATTCCCGGCACGCCGCTCACCGCCAGCATCGCTTATGTCGATACCGACATCGCGCGGGTCGAGGAAAATTATCTGCGCCCCAACTTCTCGGTGGTGGATGCCGACAATGCGGGCAAGTCGATCGCGCGCAGCACGGTCGTCTTCTCGCTCACCGCGGCCTTCTGATCGCACGGGCATCGGGCCGGTTCGTCCGGTCCGGTGCCCGCTCGGGCCTGTGACAAATTGTTGCTCGCCCGCATCGGCCCCCGGCGCGGTTGACCCGCGGCCGGGCGCGCCGTATCCCCCCGGACATGATCCATGTTGCGTTGACGAAATCATGACCGCTCCGTCGATCATCCTGGTCGAGGACGATCCGCCGCTGCGCACTCTCACCGCCCGTGCCCTTCAGGAGCATGGCTATCAGGTGCGCCCGGCATCCTCCGGTCCCGAAATGTGGGTCGCGTTCGAGGCGGGACCGGTCGATCTGGTCGTTCTCGACGTGATGCTGCCGGGCACCAACGGCATCGACCTTTGCCGCCAGATCCGGCGCAAGAGCGACGTGCCGATCATCTTCATCAGCGCCAAGGGCAGCGAGACCGACCGCATCGTGGGTCTGGAACTGGGGGCGGACGATTATCTGCCCAAGCCTTTCGGCACGCGCGAACTCATCGCCCGCATCCGCGCCATCCTGCGCCGCGTCGGCGTGGAGCGCGGCCCGGACGACCATCGCGAGAGCGAAGCTCATTTCGAGGGATGGAGCGTCAATTTCCCCCGCCGCGAACTGCGCTCGCCCACCGGCGCGGTCGTGGAACTCACCGGCGCGGAATTCGACCTCCTCGGCTCCTTCCTCAGCCATCCGCAGCGCGTGATCGCGCGCGAGCGCCTGATCGAACTGTCGCGCACCCGGATGGGCGACAGCTCCGACCGCAGCATCGACGTGCTGGTCAGCCGCCTGCGCCGCAAGCTCACGACGCAGGACAATGGGGCGCCGATCACCACCGTGCGCGGCGTCGGCTACATGTTCAATGCCGAGGTCACGCGCGCTTGAACCTGCATTTCAGAGGGTCGCTCGGCCTTCTTGGCCGTCTCTTCGCGATCCTCCTGCTGACGGTGACGCTCGAATTCGCAGTTGGCGCTCTCATCTACGAACGGGCGAGCCAGCTTTCGCTCCAGGACGACGAGGCCCGGCGGCTCGCCGAACATCTCGTCATCGCGCGCAAGCTGCTTGCCGAACAGCCGCGCGACGAACGGCCCGCGCTTGGCCTTCAACTCACGACCGACCGCTATGACGTGCACTGGTCTCCGGCGGCACCGCCCCCGCCGCCGCTCTCGCCCGAACTGGAGCGGATGCGGCGGCAGATCGTGACGTGGGAACCGGGGCTGGAACGATCGGGCCTGTGGCTGCGCATCTCGCCGGGGCGGCATTCGGAAATCAACGGCGGGCTGCAATTGCCCGACGAAAGCTGGCTCTATTTCGGGATGCGCCACAATGGCGGCAGATGGGCCTTCACCATCGGTCGCATGGGCATGGCGCTCATCCCGGTGCTGGCGCTGCTTGTCGCGGGCTGGCTGCTCATCCGCCGCACGCTCGCGCCGCTGCGCGATCTCACCCATGCGACGCACCGGATCGGGCGCGGGTCCGAAGTCATCGTCCCCGAAGCGGGCACCAGCGACGTGCGCAACCTCATCACCGCCTTCAACGCGATGCAGGGGCGCATCCATCGCCTGATCGACGAGCGCACCGAAACGCTCGCGGCGGTCGGCCACGACCTGCGCACCCCGCTGTCGCGCCTGCGCCTGCGCCTCGAATCGGTGCGCGATCCCGAAGTGCAGGAGGCGATGGGCCAGGACCTGGAGGAAATGGGGGCGATGCTCGAATCGCTGCTCCCCTATCTGGGTGGGGAGCAGGATCCCGAAACCCCCGTCCGTACCGACATTGCGGTGACGGTGGCCACCATCGTCGACGCCTTCCAGGATCATGGCCAGGATGTGACCTATGACGGGCTCGACCATCTGGAAATGGACGTGCGCGCGCTGTCGCTGCGCCGCGCGGTGCGCAACCTTATCGAGAACGCACTCCATTATGGCGAGCGCGCTCGCGTATCGGTCGACCGGAAGGGCGAGGAAGTGCTGATCCGGGTCGAAGACGATGGCCCCGGCATCCCGCGCGACCGGCTGGAGGAGGTGCTGCGGCCCTTTTCCCGCCTCGACGACGCGCGGCAACGCAATACGCATGGCCTTGGGCTTGGCCTTGCCGTGGTGCACAAGACCGTTGCCGCCGAAGGCGGTCGCCTGACGCTCGCCAACCGCCCGGAGGGCGGGCTGCGGGCGGAAATCTGCCTCATCCTGCCGCGCGGCGGCAAGCGGACCTAGAAAGAGAAATTATCGATCGGCCAATAAAACCCGTTTATCGGGCAGGCTGATGGCGGGCTATGTCCCTCAGTCTGAAAGAATTGAGGCGACCATGATAGCTGACCGACCGGAGGACGACCGCATCGTCGAGGGATATTGGGACGTGGACCAACTGGTCGCGGACTTGAGCGCCGCGCGCGCCCGCTGGCGCCAGGCGCAGCAGCATCACGCCGAATATGGCGCGGAAGGCTTTCCCTCGCGCGACAATCTGACCAAGATCATGCAGGCGCTGTGCGGTGCGCTCTTCCCGCTGCGCCTCGGCCCCAGTTTCGTGCGCCTCCATAATGAGGACGCGTTCGTCGCCGAAACGCTCCAGACGGTGCTGAGCCGCCTCTACGGCCAGATCCGCCTCGAACTCATCTACGCGCTGAAGGACGAGCCTGCGCAGATCGTGGACGCAGAAGCCGCGCGCATCATCGGCGGCTTCGCGCAAAGCCTGCCGGGTCTGCGCGAACTGCTCGACACGGACGTGGACGCGGCCTTCCTCGGCGATCCTGCCGCGCGCAGCGTCGATGAAGTGCTGATCTGCTACCCCTCGATGCTGGCGATCATCCATCACCGGCTCGCCCACCGGCTGCATGTGCTGGGCGCGCCGCTGGTGGCGCGCATCGTGTCGGAAATCGCGCATGGCAAGACCGGGATCGACATCCATCCCGGCGCGCGTATCGGCCACAGCTTCTTCATCGACCATGGCACCGGCGTCGTCATCGGCGAAACCGCCATCGTGGGCGACCGGGTGCGGCTGTATCAGGGCGTGACGCTGGGCGCGCGCAGCTTTCCATCGGACGAAAAGGGGCGGTTGGAAAAGGCCGTGCCCCGCCACCCGATCATCGAGGACGACGTGGTGATCTACGCCGGGGCGACGGTCCTGGGGCGCATCATCGTGGGCAGTCGCTCGGTCATCGGCGGCAATGTCTGGCTGACCGACAGCGTGCCTGCGGACAGCAACGTCCGGCAGGCCAAGGCGCAATATGAAGTCACCAGCCGTGTCGAAGTGTCCGCCCCGCACCGCGTCCATGCCATGGTCGAAGGCACGGACGGGGTGGGGGAGAATATCTGACTATCGCGCAGCGCAACTGTCGCCATCGCCCGCGATGAGGTCGAGGCAGCGGCCGTCGATCTCGACCGCGGGCACCGGCAGGCGGATCAGCGCGGCGAGCGTTGGCATGATGTCCACCGTCTCGACGCCCAGCGGCTGCTCGAAATGCCGGATACCCTTGCGCCAGAACAGGATCGGCACGCGGCGGTCGGTGTCCCACGGCGACCCGTGCGTGGCGACGCTCCCCATCACCGCCTGCTCGGGGATCGACATGACGCGGGGTTTCAGCAGCAGCAGCAGGTCGCCCGACCGCTCGGGATCGAAGCTCGCCCGCGCTTCCTGAAGCAGCGTCCAGCTTTCGGGCGGGCCTGAAGGGGACGGCGCGGCGGCGATCTGCGCCTTGGTGAACACCGTTTCGACCTGCGGATGCGCACGCAACAGCTTGAGCGTTTCGGCCTCCACCCGCGCGCGCTGCGCGGGGGTCAGCCCCTTGTCGAAATAAAGGTCGCCCGCAGGACCGTCGCCCCAGATGACTTTCCTGCCTGCCAGGCCCGCCTTCGCCGCCACGGCGTCCGACAATGCCTTGGGCGTCAGCGCCATGTCGACGCGCTGCTCCATCGGCATGGCGTTCATCCGGTGCCGCTCGGGCAGGTCGTGGCCGCCATGGTCGGCGGTCAGCACCACCACATAGTCGATGCCGTCCTTGTCCAATCGGTCGAAGAACGCGCCCAGTTCCTTGTCCAGCCGGTCGACCTGAATGCAGCTTTCCGTGCCTTCGGTGCCGTAGGTGTGGCCGATATAGTCGGTCGCCGACAGCCCGATGGAAATAATGTCGGTCTGCGCCTGCTTGCCAAGGTCCATGGTCTCGATCGCGGCGGCGGCGAAGGCCAGCGTCATCGCGTCCTGTTCGGGCGATATGCGAAAGCCCTTATAATCGCCCGCCGCCCGCGCGAAACGACCGGTGCCGACGGTGCGGTCGCCTGCACGCACCGGGAAGTCCTTGGCCGCGCACTGCATGGGCATGTCGAAGCCCGCATTGGCCTTCGCCAGTCGCTGCGCCAGCACGGCGTTCACCTTCGCCACCAGCGGCGGCGTCGCGACGCCCTTGTAGCTCACATAGCCTTGCGGACCGCCCAGCCACCAGACCTGATCGGCGGTCGGCCCGGCCATCATGATCGCCGCGCGGTCCTTGCCCGATACGGACACCACCCGTGTCGCCGGGTTGGCGGCCTTCATCCGCCCGCCCAGAGTCGGCACGCGCAGATGGATGGGCGACGCTTCATATTTGTCGCTGCTGCTGCCCGGCTTCGTTTCGTCCTCCGCGCAATAGACTGCCTTGTCGGCGCGCGCGGTCGACAGATCGAACCAGGTGTTGGCGATGATCCCGGTGCGGGACGGACGGCTGCCGGTCAGGATGGTCGAGTGTCCGGGGCAGGTCTCCGTCGCGGCATGGCTCTGGTAACCGCGCGGGAAGACGACGCCGCCCTGCGCCAGTCGCTTGAGGCCGCCGGTATAATATTGCCGATATTCGCTGAACAGATCGGCGGAAAACTGATCGACGCTGATCGCGACGATCAGCTTGGGCGGGGACGCGGGCATGGCCGTCGCCACCACGGGCGCGGGTGAGGGTTCCTGCGCCGCCAGCGGCATGGCAGTGGCGATCAGCAGGGCGGCGGCGACTTTTTTCAGCATGACTATGACCTTCCGGTGCCTTGACGGCGGGTGGGGAGCGACCTAGCCCGGCAACAACCACCCGACCAGAGGTCCGATGCGGATTTTTCAAGTCATAATGATGACGCTCGCGCTGCTGGCGGGCTTGCCGCAGGCGCATGCGCAGGGCGCTTTCGGCGGCGACACGCCGCATATCGCCGCGCGCCTCGTCGCCGAAAGCGACACGCCGCGCGCCGGGGCGACGAGCGCCATCGCCTTTGCCATGACGCCGGAAAAGGGCTGGCACGGCTATTGGGAAAATCCCGGCGACGCAGGGCTCGGGATGGCGGTCGAATGGACCTTGCCCAAGGGCGTGAGCGTCGGGCCGCTGCGTTATCCGGTGCCCGAAACGCTGATCGTTTCGGGCCTGATGAACCATGTCTACGAAGGCCCTTATGCGATCCTTTCGGCCCTGACGCTCGCGCCGGGAATCGCGCCGGGGACGCGGCTGCCGATCCGGGCGAAGGCGAACTGGCTTGCCTGCACCGACAAGGTGTGCGTGCCGCAGAGCGGCGAACTGGCTCTCGATCTGGTGGCGGGCGACGGCAATGTTTCGATATCGAAACGATCTACGTTCGACGCCTGGCGCACGCATCTGCCGCGCCCCCTGGGATCGCCTGCGACCTACGCGGTCAAGGACGGCAAGCTCCGCCTGTCGGTGCCGTTTCCGGCCAGCGCGCAGGCCAGCGACGTGCATCTCTTCCCGCTGGCCGAAGGGCTGGCCCGCTACGCCGCGCCGCAGACGGTAACGCGGCAGGGCGACCGGCTGCTGGTGGAAACCGACGCCGCGCAACCCGCCAGGGGCGGGACGGTGCAGGCGGTCCTGCGCACCGGCGATCATGTCGGCTTCCTCCTCACCGCCCGTCCCGGCCCGGTGGAGGGAGGAACCGGCGCGTCGGATGCAGGACAGGCAGGCGCGATCCTCGCCGCGCTGGGTGGCGCGCTGCTGGGCGGGTTGCTGCTCAACATCATGCCCTGCGTCTTCCCGATCCTGGGTCTCAAGGCCATGAAACTCGCCAAGGCGGGCGGCGACGAGCGCATCGTGCGGCGAGAGGCGCTGGCCTATGCCGCCGGGATCGTCCTCACCTGTCTCGTGCTCGGGGGCGTCCTTCTGGCCCTGCGCGCGGCAGGCGGAGCGGTCGGCTGGGCGTTTCAGTTGCAGGATCCGCGCATCATCCTCGCGCTGCTGCTGCTGGTGACCGGGATCGCCTTCAATCTGGCCGGGCTGTTCGAATTGCGAGCCTATGGCGGCGGCGAGGGGCTGGCGGGGCGGAGCGGTCTTGCCGGTGCCTTCTGGACCGGCGCGCTCGTCGCCTTCGTCGCGACGCCCTGCACCGGCCCGTTCATGGCCGCCGCGATGGGGGCGGCGCTGCTGCTGCCGCTCGCCGCCGCGCTCGCCATCTTCGCGGGCCTCGGCCTCGGTCTCGCTTTGCCTTTCCTGCTGCTCGCCTACATCCCGGCGCTGCGCCGCCGCCTGCCCAGGCCCGGCGCATGGATGGGTCGCTTCCAAAGGATACTCAGCGTCCCCATGTTCCTGACCGCCATCGGTCTCGCCTGGCTGCTGGGGCAGCAGCGCGGCGTGTCGGGGATGACGATCGGCCTCCTCGCCGCGCTTCTCCTCGCGTTCCTCCTCTGGTGGCTGGGCGGCCGCCAGCATCGGGGACAAGGCGGGGGATGGCCCGTGGCGCTCGCCGCGCTCGCGCTGCTGGCCGGGGCCGCAGCGCTCCTCCCGGCGACCGCGCCCGCCGCCGCCGCTGCGAACGGCGATGAAGCTGTCCACTTCGATGTCGCGAAACTTGCGCAACTGCGTGCCGATAGGAAGCCCGTCTTCCTCTATTTCACCGCCGACTGGTGCCTGACCTGCAAGGCGAACGAAGCCGCCGCCATCGACCGCCGGGAAGTGCGCGACGCTTTCGCCAAGGCCGGCGTCACGGTGATGGTCGGCGACTGGACCAATGCCGACCCGGCGATCACCCGCTTCCTCGAAGGCCAGGGCCGCTCGGGCGTTCCGCTCTATCTCTGGTATGCGCCGGGCAGGGAAGCGCAGACTCTGCCGCAGCTTCTCACTCCTTCGACCCTGACGGCACTGACTCGCTGATGGCCAAGGTCCGCGCCGACCAGCTTCTCGTCGACACGGGCCTTGCCGAAAGCCGGGCGCGCGCGCAGGCGCTGATCCTCGCGGGCCTCGTGTTCCTAGGCGACCGCAAGATCGAGAAGGCGGGACAACAGGTCGCGCCCGACGCCGACCTCGACGTGCGCGGTCGCGATCATCCCTGGGTGTCGCGCGGCGGGATCAAGCTCGCCCACGCGCTCGAAACCTTCGCCATCGACGTTGCCGGTTTCGTCGCCATCGATGTCGGCTCGTCCACCGGCGGGTTCACCGGCGTGCTGCTGAGCAACGGCGCGGCAAAGGTCTATGCGGTGGACAGCGGCACCAACCAACTGGCGTGGAAACTGCGCTCGGACGACCGCGTCGTCGTCCACGAACAGACGAGCGCGCGCATCCTGACCGACGCGCACATCGCCGACCCCATCGACATCGTCGTATGCGACGCGAGCTTCATCGGTCTGGCGAAAGTGCTCGAACGCCCCATCGCCTTCGCCCGCCCCGGCGCGCATCTCGTCGCGCTCATCAAACCGCAGTTCGAGGCGCTGCGCGAGGAAGTGGGCAAGAACGGCGTGGTGCGCGACGCGGCCGTCCACGACCGCGTCTGTGCGGAGGTACAGGCGTGGGTGGGCGGACAGGGCTGGACCGTCGCGGGATTGACCAAAAGCCCGATTACCGGTCCCCAGGGCAATGTCGAATTCCTGCTTTACGCCCGGCTTGGCGGATAAACGCGCCAGCTTCGTTGAGCGCCCCGATACATATTGATACATGCCGCCACCAAGGGTCGGCTTGTATCCCCGACAAAGGCTCGATAGCCCACCGCCATGCGCCTGTATTCGCCTCTTTTTCTCGCAGCCTGTTCGCTTGCCCTCGGCCTGTCCGCCTGCGGGGGCAAAAAGGAGGAGAAGCCGCGCTCCGTTCCCCTGGTCGAAACGACCGCCATCGCGCGCACGACCTTCACCGACGATCTGGAAGCGGTCGGCACCGCTCTTGCCAATGAACAGGTGGTGCTGTCCTCCCCCGTCACCGAACGGATCGAGGCGCTGAATTTCACCGACGGTGGCTATGTGCGGCAGGGGCAGGTGGTGGCGCGCATGTCGGTGGCGCAGGAAAAGGCCGAACTGGCCGCCGCGCAGGCGCAGGCCAACCAGGCGCAGCAGCAGCTTGCCCGTATCCAGGAACTCAAGACCCGCGGCTTTGCCACTGCCGCCTCGCTCGATCAGCAGATGGCGATCGCCAACGCGGCGAAGGCGTCGGCGGACCAGTCGCGCGCCGCCATCGCCGACCGCGTCGTGCGCGCGCCCTTTTCGGGCTATGTCAGCTTGCGCACCATATCGGCGGGCGCGATCATCCCCGCCGGGACGGCCATCGCCACCGTCAGCGACATCGCGCGCATCAAGCTCGACTTCACCGTCCCCGAAACCCGCCTGTCGACCCTGCGCGAGGGCATGACGATCAAGGCGGTGTCGGCGGCATGGCCGGAACGCCCGTTCAACGGCACCATCGCCACCATCGATCCGGTGATCGACCCCGCGACCCGCGCGGTGCGCGTCCGCGCTATCCTGCCCAATCCCGACCGTCGGCTGAAGCCCGGCATGTTGCTGACGGTCAGCGTCCTGTCGCGGCGGCGCCAGTCGCTGGCCGTGCCCGAACTGTCGGTCGTGGGCGATGGCGAGGACCGCTTCGTCTTCCTGCTCGAAGGCCGCACAGCCAAGCGCGTCAAGGTCGAAACCGGCATTCGCCAGAACGGCCTGGTGGAAATCACCGGGGGGCTCAAGGCGGGGCAAAAGGTCGTGACGGAGGGCGTCGTCAAGCTGACCGATGGCGCGACTGTCCGTCTCGCGGGGGACAAGCCCGCATCCGGTGCCGGCAAGTCCGGACCCGGAAGGCCCGGCTGACCCGATGCAGCTTTCCGACCTTTCCGTCCGCCGTCCGGTCTTCGCCGCCGTCATCGCGGTGCTGCTCTGCATCGTCGGAGTGGTGGGTTATCTCAGCCTGTCGGTGCGCGAATATCCCGACACCGACCCTCCCGTCGTGTCGGTCGAAACCACCTACACCGGCGCTGCCGCCTCGGTGGTGGAAAGCCGCATCACCCAGTTGATCGAGGATGCCGTGGCGGGCGTGCAGGGGATCGAGACGATCACCTCCACGTCGCAGGACGGCACGTCGAACATCAACATCGAATTCAATCCCTCCCGCGATATCGACAGCGCCGCGAACGATGTGCGCGACCGCGTCGGATCGGTGGTGGAGGATTTGCCCGAAGACGCGCTGGCACCGGAAATCCGCAAGGTGGATTCGGACGCGCGCGCCATTCTCTTCCTCGCCTTTTCCCGTCCCGGCTGGTCGCAGGTGCGTATCAGCGACTATCTCGACCGCAATGTGGTCGACCGCTTTGCCGCCATCGACGGTGTGGCGCGCGTCTATCTGGGTGGCGAGGCACGGCCCTCCATACGCATATGGTTCGACGCGGCCAAACTCGCCGCGTTCGGCCTGACGCCTGCGGATGTCGAAGCATCCCTGCGGCAGCAGAATGTGGAACTGCCCGCCGGTCGCTTCGAATCGAAGGATCAGAACCAGACGCTCCGGGTCGAGCGCCCCTATGCGACGCCGGGACAGTTCGCCGGTCTGGTCGTGGGGCGCGGCGCGAATGGCTATCAGGTGAAGCTGGGCGATGTCGCCCGGATCGAGGAGGGACCGGAAAATCCCTATAACAGCTTCCGCTCCAACCAGGGCAACGCCGTGGGCATCGGCGTCATCCGCCAGTCGGGCGCCAACACGCTGGAAGTGGCGCAGCGCGCCAAGGCGCTGATCGAGGAGATCCGGCCCACCCTGCCACAGGGGATGCGCGTCGCCATCGGCACCGACGAATCGCTCTTTATCGAACGCGCGATCGACAATGTGTACGATACGCTGATCGAAGCGGCGCTGCTCGTCATTCTCGTCATCTTCCTGTTTCTGGGATCGGTGCGCGCGACGCTGATCCCGGCGGTTACGGTCCCCATCTGCCTGCTTGCGACCTGCGCCATCATGTGGCTGCTGGGGCTGTCGATCAATCTGCTGACGCTGCTGGCCTTCGTCCTCGCCATCGGCCTCGTCGTCGACGACACCATCGTCGTCCTCGAAAATGTCTATCATAGGGTCGAGCAGGGCGACGACCCGCTCGTCGCTGCCTATCTGGGGTCGCGGCAGGTGGGCTTTGCGATCATCTCGACCACGCTCGTCGTCTGTGCCGTGTTCGTGCCGGTCATGTTCCTCGCCGGGCAGACCGGCCTCCTTTTCCGCGAACTGGCCATCGCGATGATCGCCGCCATCGCCTTTTCCGGCTTCATTTCCTTGAGCCTTGCGCCCATGCTCTGCTCCAAGCTGCTCAAGAACGCCGAGCGCGGCCGGTTCGCCCTTTGGGTGGACGCCCGTTTCCAGCGACTGGAGGGCGGCTATGCGCGCTGGCTCGACCATGTGCTGCGCAAGCCGCTCTTTCCACTGCTGGGCGTGGCGGCGTTTCTGGCACTGGCAGGCTTCCTCTTCACCCGCCTGCCGAGCGAGCTTGCGCCTGCCGAGGATACCGGCGTGGTCGAGGCGCAGCTGTCCGCGCCGGAGGGCACCGGCTTCGCGCGCATGAAACAATATATGGAAAAGGTGGAGGACGACCTCGCCTTCCTGCGCAAAAACGGGACGCTCCAGAACCTCGTCATCCGAACGCCCGCAGGTTTCGGATCGACCGACGACTTTAACGGCGGCAACATCATCGCCTTCCTGCGTCCATGGGAAGATCGCACGATCAAGACGTCCGAAGTCGCCGCGATCATCAACAAGGTGATCGCCGATCAGCCGGGCGTGCGCGGCAATGCGGCCCCGCGATCGGGCCTTGGGCGCGGGCGCGGGCTGCCCGTCAACATCGTGCTGGCGGGATCGACCTACGAAGGCCTTGTCGCGGCGCGCGACCGTATCGTCGCGGCGGCGGCGGCCTATCCCGGCCTCATCAACCTCGACAGCGACTACAAGGAAACCAAGCCGCAGATGCGGATCGAAACGAACCTCGCCCGCACGGGCGATCTGGGCGTTTCGGTCAACGATGTCAGCCAGGCGCTGCAAAGCCTGCTGGGGTCGCGCCGTGTCGGCACCTATGTCGACCGGGGCGAGGAATATCGCGTCGTCGTGCAGGCGGAGGATCGGGGCCGCCGCACGCTCGCCGACCTGGAACGCATCAATGTGCGCAGCCGCAGCGGCGCCCTCATTCCCCTGTCGGCGCTCGTCACCGTGCGGGAAGTGGCAGGACCGCGCCAGCTCAACCGCTATAACAAGCTGCGGGCGATCACCCTGACCGCCGCGCTCGCGCCGGGCACCTCGCTGGGCGAAGCGCTCGGCTTCCTGGAGGATCAGGCGCGCCGGTCTCCCGAAGTGCTCGCCATCGGCTATCGCGGCGAAAGCCAGTCGCTGCGCGAAACGGGCGGCGCGATCTGGATGGTCTTCGGCCTCACCATCCTCATCGTCTATCTATTGCTTGCCGCCCAGTTCGAAAGCTTCGTCCATCCCGGCGTCATCATCGCCACCGTGCCGCTCGCGGTGGCGGGCGGCGCGCTGGGGCTGGCGCTGACCGGCGGATCGATCAACCTCTACAGCCAGATCGGCATCGTCATGCTCGTCGGCCTCGCGGCGAAGAACGGCATCCTCATCGTCGAATTCGCCAACCAGCTGCGCGACGAGGGGCTGGACATCGCGCAGGCCATCCGCGAGGCGGCCCGGCGCCGCCTGCGGCCCATTCTCATGACCTCGATCGCGACGGTGATCGGCGCCGTTCCGCTCGTCCTGCGGGGCGGGGCGGGCGCGGCGGCGCGCAATTCGATCGGCGTCGTCATCGTGTTCGGCGTCAGCCTGGCGACGCTCATCACGCTGTTCCTCATTCCGATCTTCTATTCGCGCGTTGCCAAGCGCACGGTTTCTCCGCAAACCGTCAGCCGCAAGCTGGATGGGGCCTTGACGGATTCGCCCGATCCGGCGGAGTGACATTGGGGGGAGTGTTGCCGTCCATGAATGAAATCGCGTCCCAGGGCCAGTTGCGCCTCGCCTATCTTCGCTGGGCTTTGGTCACGGTGCCCGCCATCGTGTTCCTGGGCTTCCTGTCGGGCCGGATGGCCAATAGCGGCTATGGCAATCGCTGGTTCGATGCGTTGGAAAAGCCCGCATCGATGCCGCCCGGCTGGCTGTTCGGCGTCGCGTGGACGATCCTCTACATCCTCATGGGGCTGGCCTTCGCCATCGTCCTCCACGCCCGGGGCGCAAAGGGGCGGGGCGCGGGGATCGCGCTGTTCCTCGTGCAACTCGTCATGAACCTCGCCTGGTCGCCGCTCTTCTTCCGCGCGCATCAGGTGGGAGGCGCGCTGCTGCTGATCGTCGCGCTGCTGGCGGTCGCGGCGTTGACTGCCGCGCTCTTCTGGCGCATCCGCCGCGTCGCCGGGCTGCTGCTGGTGCCCTATCTCGCCTGGCTGGCCTTCGCGTCCTTCCTCAACTATGAGATCGCCCGACTGAATCCCGACGCCCGGACCCTTGTGGCTCCGGCGCTCAGGACCCAATTATAACCGAGTGGGCGTTCCTGCCCGCGCAGGAAGGATAGTGCAATGCAGAGCGAAAACCGCTTTTTCGACGATCTGGCCAAGCTGGTGAACGGTGCCGCCGGAACCGTGGCGGGGATGACGCGCGAATTCGAATCCAACGCGCGGGAACGGGCGAAGGAATGGATCGGCGGCATGGAATTCGTGTCGCGAGAGGAATTCGACGCGGTCAAAGCGATGGCGTCTGCCGCACGCGAGGAAGTCGAACTGCTCAAGGCCCGTCTCGATGCGCTGGAAGGCAAGTCGGGCGAACCGATCACCAAAAGCGTCAAGCCATCGACGCCCAAGGCCGACGAGGCGGAGTGATCCGTCTGTCCTTTCGCCCCCTGCGGTGATAAGGCCCGGCCATGATGGACAGTGACGAATATGAACAGGGCGGGCACGAAGCGGCCCCCATCGACATGCTCGCCGCCTTTTTCGAGGCGCATGGCTGGAGTTTCGATCAGGTCGGCGATGACGAAATCGTCGCCAACACCCAGGGGTCGTGGGCGCAATATGAGCTGCGCGGCATCTGGCGCGACGACGACCAGGTGCTCCAGCTTCTCGCCCTGCCCGACATTCGGGTGACGGAGGAAAAGCGCGCCGTCATCTACGAAACGCTGGGCCTTATCAACGAACAGCTCTGGATCGGCCATTTCGAACTCTGGTCGTCGAGCGGCATCATCCTGTTCCGCCACGGCGCGCTGCTCGGCGCGGGCGGTACGTTGACGCTCGACCAGGCGCAACTGCTCGTCGAAACCGCCATCGACGAATGCGAACGCTTCTATCCTGTGTTCCAGTTCGTGCTCTGGGGCGGCAAATCCCCCGCCGACGCCATTTCCGCCAGCCTGATCGAAACGCGCGGAGAGGCTTGAGCGTGGCGGGGAGGGACTGGCCGGATCGCCTGTTCATGGTCGGCTGCGGCAATATGGCGGGGCAGATGCTGTCTCGCTGGCTCGATTGCGGTCTCGATCCGGCGCGGGTGACGGTGCTGCGGCCGAGCGGCGCTGCGGTGGCAGACGGTGTCGCCGTCGTCACCGACTATCCCGATGCGTTCGATGCAGGCACGACCGTCCTCCTCGGCATGAAGCCCTACCAGATGGCGGACGTCGCGGCGCGCCTCGCCCCGCTGTGCCGCCCGGATACCGCGATCCTCTCGATCCTCGCGGGCACTTCGCTTGACAGCCTGCGCGGCCTTTTGCCGGTCCCTCATGCAGTGGTGCGGGCCATGCCCAATCTGCCGGTGGGTCTGGGTGAGGGCGTGACTGCGCTCTTCACCGACGCTGCAACGCCTGCGCATGTCCGCGCGCAGGCCGAAGCGCTGATCCGTCCGCTGGGCCTTGCCGAATGGATCGGCGACGAAGCGCTCTTCAACCGCGTCACGGCATTGTCGGGCTGCGGCCCCGCCTTCCTGTTCCGCTTCGTCGACGCTCTGGCGCGCGCGGGCGAGGCCATCGGCATCCCCGCCGATCAGGCCGCGCGCATGGCGCTTGCGACGGTCGCGGGATCGGCGCAGATGGCCGTCCGCGCCCAGGCCAGCCCGGCCACGCTTGCGGACCGGGTCGCCTCGCCCGGCGGCATGACGCGCGAAGGCCTCAACATTCTCGACGCCGACGACCGGCTGCTGACGCTGCTTACCGATACGCTCGCCGCGGCGCGCGACCGGGGCGAAGCGATGGCGCGCGGCGATTGATGCCGAACAAGGAAACCCGCATGATCGCTCCTGAAACTCCCATCCTGCTGCTCACCACCGGCGGCACGATCGACAAGGTCTATTTCGACGCACTGTCCGACTATCAGGTCGGGGAAACCGTGATGGCGAAATTGCTGGAGATCGCGCGGGTCAAGCGCCCCTTCCGGATCGAAGAAGTGACGCGCAAGGACAGCCTGGAACTTGACGACCGGGACCGCGCGCTGATCTGCGCCCGTGTCGCCGCCGCGCCCGAAAGCCATGTCGTCATCACCCACGGCACCGATACCATGACCGAAACGGCAAAGCATCTCGCCGCCATCCCCGGTAAGACCGTCGTGCTGGTCGGGGCGCTCGCGCCGGCGCGGTTCGGTGAAAGCGACGCGCATTTCAATCTCGGCATGGCCTTCGCCACCGCGCAGGTCGCGCCGCCCGGCGTCTACATCACCATGAGCGGATCGGTATTCCGCGCGGACAAGGTGGTGAAGGATCGCGAAAAGGGCGCGTTCGTCCCCGTCGCGGAATGATGCGCGAAGGGGCATGTTGCGTGTCGTCGCAGCAGCCGCCACCGTCCCTGCATCCCCGCAAAGGAATGTCCATGCTCCGATCCATTTTCGCCCCGTTTGCCCTGCTGGCGCTTTGCCCGGTGACGCCGTCCTTCGCGTCCGAAATTTCCACCCATGTCCTCGACCTCGCGCGCGGCGTCGGCGGGGCGGGCATTCCCGCGACATTGGAGCGGAAGGACGAAGACGGTACATGGCGGCGTATCGCCACCGCGCAGACCGACGCGAACGGACGCATCCGTTCTTTCGGCGAAGGCTTGACGACGCCCCCCGGCACCTATCGCATCAGCTTCGACATGACGCGCTACGGCGATGGGAAGGCTGCGCCCTTCTTCCCGGAAATCAGCGTCGTCTTCCGGGCATCGGACGACAAGGCGCATTATCACGTGCCCGTCGTCGTCAGCCCCTTCGGCTACAGCAGCTATCGCGGCAACTGATCCCCGGGCATTGCGCCCGCGTGACGTAGTGGAGACGCGCAGCGCGGTGGCGGCACCATCGTTACGGTCAAGCCTCTCGCCGCATTGCCCTCGCCAACAGCCGACCCTGCAATGACAATGCCGCATTACACGATGCCACTCGCTTCAGTCGGGCGGCAGCCGAAGAGACGAAGTAGGAAAGAATAACCGGCCCGCCATAAAAAAAGAGGCGCACCGACCGTTCGGAGCGCCTCTTTCTATCAGGTTCGAAATTTACGAAATTCTGCGATCAGCCTTCGAGCTTCGCGTATTTCGGCGCGGCCTCGTTCAGAATGCGCAGGATCTTCTGCAACGCGCTGGGCTCGTCCGTTTCTTCCATCGCCGCGAGTTCGCGGGCAAGGCGGCTCGAGGCTGCCTCGAAGATCTGGCGCTCCGAATAGCTCTGCTCTGGCTGGTCATCGGCGCGGAACAGGTCGCGCGTCACTTCGGCGATCGACACGAGGTCGCCCGAATTGATCTTCGCTTCATATTCCTGCGCACGGCGCGACCACATGGTGCGCTTCACCTTGGGCTTGCCCTTGAGCGTTTCCATGGCCTCTTCCAGCGTCTTGTTGCTGGACAGCTTGCGCATACCCACGCCTTCGGCTTTGTTGGTCGGAACGCGCAGTGTCATTCGCTCTTTTTCGAAGCGGAGCACATACAGCTCCAGCTCCATGCCCGCGATCTGCTCTTTTTGCAGTTCGATCACACGGCCAACGCCATGCTTGGGGTAAACGACATAATCACCAACGTCAAAGGACAGCGCCTTGGCAGCCATTTGATACCTTTCCAATTTGACCGGGGGAACGGGCCGTCGCGGGGCATGGACGCAAAAGGCCATGCCGGGAGGTCCACGGCGCCACCGTCAAGACATGAAGTTCTTTTCTCCAGGGTCGGGCAGGGGGATGTCCGACCGTTGCGAACCCGCTTAGCAGATTCGTAACAAAATTACCACCCCCGGACACAAAGTCTGGGGGTGGCGCTGGATAGCAGGCGCAAGAGGCGGGAATTCAGCTGCCCGAACCGGGCTCGGGCGAGAAGAACTGGTCCAACTTGTTCTCGACCCCGTTCATGGCTTCGGCATCGGCGGGCGCGTCGCCCTTGACCGTGATGTTGGGCCATTCGGCGCTATATTTGGTGTTGAGTTCCAGCCATTTCTCAAGACCGTTTTCGGTGTCGGGCAGGATCGCCTCGGCCGGGCATTCGGGTTCGCACACGCCGCAGTCGATGCATTCGTTGGGATTGATGACCAGCATGTTCTCGCCCTCGTAGAAACAATCCACGGGGCAGACCTCGACGCAATCCATGAATTTGCAGCGGATGCAGTTGTCGGTGACGACATAGGTCATTGGCTGGGCACTCTTGGTTCACTTGAAAAATCGCGGTCCTGCTATGCCCCCGCGCCGCGCAGGTCAATGAGGATATTGTTGGCACGGAATTAGGCACGGTTTGACCATCGCGGTCGCTCCCCCGCCTTCAGCTGCCGACCGTCAGTTCCTCGTAGCAGGCCTGTGCTTCGGGCGCGGGGCCGCGCCGGGCCGGCAGCGCAACGACCCGAACTACACGCACCCGGTCGAAATGGGGAAAGGTGATGAGGTCGCCCGCCCGCACCGGTGCATGGGCGCGCTCGATGCGGCGGCCGTTGAGGCGGATATGCCCGTCCTCGGCCAGCGCATGGGCGAGCGAGCGGCTTTTCGACAAGCGCGCGAACCACAGGAATTTGTCGATGCGAAGGCTAGGGCCATGCCCCACCGCCGCTGCGTCAGCCATTGCGCCCCAGCAGCTCGGCAAGCCCGGCAAAGGCGTTGTTGGCGGGCGCGGGCGTGCTCCCGGTGGCAGGGCGCGGGGCGCGGTCCTTGGGGGGACGACGCTCGCCCTCGGGCCTTGGGCCGCGCGGTTTGGCGCCATGGGGCTGACGGTCGGGGCGCGGTTTCTGCCGCCCCCTGAATGCCCAGTTCGCGCCTGCGGGTGCGGGAACAGCCGCTTCGACCGGTTCCGCGCCTTCGACCGGCTCGACCGTGTCCGCGTTATCGTCAGGCGCAGGGGCCGCCGCCGGCTCGACCGGGCGGAAGCCTGCCAGCCGCATCAGCGTCAGGAAGGCCGGTTCGTTGAGGCCCAGCGACACGATCTGCGGGCTGGTCGCGGTGAAAGGCTCGTTCTTCGCGATGGCTTCGTGCGCGGCGCGGGCCATGCGTTCGGCCATGTCGATGCGCAGCATCTGGTCGCCGAAGCCACGGAAGCCCGCGATCCGCGCGCCCATCTGCTCGGGCCTTTCGCCCGCCGGGATCAGCGTCAGGCCGGGGCCGGGCAGCGGCAGGCACGGCTTGGCGATCCGCGCGGCCAGCAGCGCCGAACGCCAGCGCGCCGCGCCGGGCTTCAACAACCCCGGATGATAGATGTCGAGCACGCCGATATCGATCCCCGCCTTGCGCAACAGGTGCCGCTGGTCCTTGTCCAGGTGGCCGAGCGCGGCGTCGAGGTCGATGCGCGCAATCACGCCGCCTGCGTCCGTCAACTGCGCGAACACGGCGCGCACCACCGGCGGAACGGCTGGATCTGCGGCGCTCTCCCCCATTTTGACGAGGGGGAGGAGGTGCTTCTGCTTCTGCGCGTCGAACCAGGCGACGAGTCGGGTCAGAACTTGCTTCTGCACATCCTGACCCATCGCCATCAGCGCGCGGTCGAGCCGGATTTCCGGCGACAGCAGCGTGGGGCCGGCGAGCAGGGTCGCGACCGGAACCTCTCCCCATGCGATGCCGGGTGCCTGTCCCGCCTCGTCCGTCAGCGCGAAATCCGCGTCGGGAGCCGCCACCAATTCTTCAGCCTTCACGCGCAACACCTTTCCAAGCCGGCGATCCGCCGCCGCCAGCAACAATTTGCGATCGGCAAGCCGCGTAGCGGGATCGACGGAGAATCGGAAGCCGTCAAGTCGCCCGATCGTCTCGCCATCGACGCAGACTGTCCCGTCCTGCTCCACCGTGACCGGCAGGTTGCTCGCATTCTGGCCGATGTCGCGCAGCAGGATCGACGTGCGGCGGTCCACGAAACGCTGCGTCAGCGCGGCGTGGAGCGCGTCCGAGAGCTTTTCCTCCAGCGCGCGGGTCCGCTCGGCCATCTCGGCGGGATGGGCAAGCCAGTCGGCGCGATGCGCGATATAGGCCCAGGTGCGCGCGGCGGCGATCCGGCCCGAAATCGTGTCGATATCGCCCTGCACCGAATCGAGTCGCGCGACCTGGCCCGCGAACCAGTCGCGCGGGATATGCCCGCTGCCCTCCGACAGGTAACGCCAGATGCGGCTCACCAATCGGGCATGATGGTCTGCGCCGAGTTTCTGGAAATCGGGCAGCCCGCATGCCGCCCACAGCCGTTCGACCTGCCGTTTGCCCTTCGCCCGCTCGATCACCAGCGGGTCGTCGGCCAGGCGTTTGAGCACGGCGAGATCGACCGCTTCGGGCGCGGCGCGCAATTGGGGGCGGTCGGGCTTTTCCTCCAGGTCGGCGATCAGGCGGGCGAGGCTGTCGGTGCGCGGTGTGCCGTCGCGCCAGTAAAGCTGGTCGATGGGCGGAAAACGATGCGCCTCGATCGCCTCGATTTCCTCGGGCATGAAGGCAGCGTCGCCATCCTCGTGGCCCAGGCTCCCGAACGTTCCATCCTTATGATGCCGTCCTGCGCGCCCTGCGATCTGCGCCATCTCGCTGACGGTAAGGCGGCGGGTGCGTCGCCCGTCGAACTTGCGCAGCGAGGCAAAGGCGACGTGCGCGACGTCGAGGTTCAGCCCCATGCCGATGGCGTCGGTGGCGACCAGATAATCGACCTCGCCGTTGAGGAACATCTGGACCTGCGCATTGCGGGTGCGCGGCGACAGTGCGCCCATCACCACTGCCGCGCCGCCCCGGAAGCGGCGCAGCATCTCGGCGACGGCATAGACCTCTTCGGCGGAAAAGGCGACGATGGCGGATCTTTTGGGCAGGCGGGACAGCTTCTTGGCACCCGCATAGGACAATGTCGAAAAGCGCGGGCGGCCGATGATCTCGATATCGGGGACCAGCGCCTTGACCACCCGGGCGATGCTGGCCGAACCCAGGATCATCGTTTCCTCCCGGCCGCGCGCGCGCAGGATGCGGTCGGTGAAGATATGTCCGCGCTCCGGGTCCGCGCCCAGCTGCGCTTCGTCCAGCGCCACGAACGCGAATTCGCGGTCCAGGCTCATCGATTCGGCGGTGCACAGGAAATAGCGCGCGCCCGGCGGCACGATCTTTTCCTCGCCGGTGATGAGAGCGACTTCGCCCGGCCCCTTGATCGCGACCACGCGGTCGTAAACCTCGCGCGCCAGCAGGCGTAGGGGAAAGCCCATCATGCCGCTGGAATGGCCGCACATCCGCTCGACCGCCAGATGCGTCTTGCCGGTGTTGGTCGGTCCCAGGACCGCAGTAAGGGGGGAGCGGGCGAACTGGGCCATTGCCGTCTATGTCGGGCACCGTGGCAGGTTCGGCAAGGGGAATTGCGGGTTCCGCACCACCTGCGCGGGTGATCGGGCGAAGGGCACGCTTCGTCGCTATGGCGGGGCGTCGAGGGACCTCTTTATTTGACATTAACCCTGTGCCTTCACAACGGTCCCGCCCACGCATGGCGCGGGGGACGTTGCCGGGCGGCTCAACCCCCGGGGGGATGCGGGTTTGTTTCAGGATCGATCGTTCGGAATGCAGCAGGGCGGCGCGACGGCGTCGCTGTGGGCGACCGAAGCGTTGCGCGGACCAAAGCCCGCGCAGGACTGGCGCGCCCGCTTGCGCGAATGGGCGGACCAAGTCGATCTCGTCCCCGACCTGGGCCAGCGGATCGGCAGCCGTACCTGGTTCCGTGGCCTTGCCACCTGTTTCGGCCTGTGCGCGACTGCGCTCTATCTGTCACCCGGCTTCCATCCGGTGCCTGGCGCGCCCGGCCCGCTGTTATCCGACGCGCAATATGACGAAGTGCGCAGCCAGATGACCACCCCGCTGGCGCTGGGGGCGGACAGCGGGCGGCACATGGGGCCGACCGACGCCGTCCAGCCGCTGCGCGCCACGCCCGAGCGCCCGCAGATCGAACTGAGTGCCCAGGTGGGGAGCAGCGACACGCTCGCCCGCGCCCTGTCGCGCGCAGGCGTCAGCGGCGGGGATGTCGCCACCGTCATGAGCATGGTCGGCGGGGATATCGGCGCGGGCGTCAGGCCCGGAACCCGGCTCGACATCGTCCTTGGCCGCCGCGCCAGCCGCGACCGGCCACGCCCGCTCGACCGGCTTTCCTTCCGCGCCCGGCTCGACCTCGACATCGAAATGGCGCGGGCGGGCGGCACGCTCTCCATCCGCCGCGTGCCCATCCGCGTCGACAGCACGCCGCTGCGAATCCAGGGCGTGGTGGGCGACAGCATCTACCGATCGGCCCGCGCGGCGGGCGCGCCGCCCAGGGCGGTGCAGGCATTCCTGCGCGTGATCGCGGGGCAGGCGGACCTCGGGAGCATCGGTGCGGGTGATCGTTACGATATCGTAACAGAATACCGCCGTGCGGAAACCGGCGACGTGGAAGTGGGCGAACTTCTCTATGCGGGCCTCAAGCGCGCGAGGGGCAAATCCATCGACATGCTCCGATGGACGAAGGACGGTCGGTCCGAATGGTTCGAGGCGTCGGGCGTAGGGGAACGGCGCGGAGAGCTCATCTCGCCGGTGGCCGGACGGATCACTTCGGGCTTCGGGATGCGCCGCCATCCGATCCTGGGCTATATGCGCATGCACGCGGGTGTCGATTTCGCGGCCCATTATGGCGCGCCCGTCTACGCGGTGACCGACGGCACGGTCACCTTTGCCGGGCGGCATGGCGGGCACGGCAATTTTGTGCGGCTCCAGCATGGCGGCGGCCTTGGCACGGGCTATGCGCATCTGAGCCGGATCGCGGCGGTGCCGGGTCAGCGGGTGCGGCGCGGGCAGGTGATCGGCTATGTCGGATCGACCGGCCTGTCGACGGGACCGCACTTGCACTACGAACTCTATCGCAACGGCGTGACGGTCAATCCGCTGTCGGTCAGGTTCACCGCTACGGCGCAACTGGCCGGAGCCGACTTGGCCGCCTTCCGGGCGAAGCTGGCGCAGTATCGCGCCCTGCGCGTGGGATTGCACGACAGTTTCGCGCGAGGGGCAGCCGCCGACCCGACAGCGAGGGTCGAATAAGCCGCTTTATGGTTGTCGTCCGCTCGGCTAACGGGCGGCGATGACCCCGAACGTCACTGCCATCCTGCTCGCGGGCGCGCGCCCCGTTCCCGACCCGCTCGCTCTTGCGGCAGGCGTTGCGGTCAAGCCGTTGGCGCCGGTCGCCGGGCGACCGATGATCGACTATCCCGCACGCGCGCTGCTCCGCCATCCGGCGGTGGCGCGGCTCGTCGTCCTGACCCAGCGGCCCGACCTCTATGCTGACGATCCCGCGACCGCCTGGCTCGCCGCCGATCCGCGCGTGCGGTTCGAAACGGGCGGGCAGGGCATCGCCTCGTCGCTGCTGGCGCTGATGGAGGGGGAGGGCGTTTCCTACCCCCTGCTCGTCACCACCGCCGATCACGTGCTGCTCGATGCGGCGATGCTCGACCAGTTTGTGGGCGAAGCGCAAGGTGTCGATCTCGCTGTCGCGCTGGTCGAACGGCGCACGCTGCTTGCCCGCTATCCGCAGTCGCGCCGGACCTGGCTCAAGTTCCGCGACGGCTGGTGGTCGGGGGCGAACCTCTTCTGGTTCGGCAGCGCCAAGGCAAAGCGGATCGTCGCGCTATGGCAGGAAGTCGAGCAGGATCGCAAGAAAGGGTGGAAGGTCCTGACCGCCTTCGGTCCGACCGCGCTTATCGGCGCGGCGCTGCGCATCCTCACCCTGCGCGGCGGCGTCGCGCGGGTCGGCCGTAAATTCGGTCTCGCAGCGCGCCTGGTCGCAATGGACAGCGCAGAAGCCTGCATCGACGCGGACAAGGTCGACGACGTGATCCTCATCGAATCGATCCTGCAAGGGAAAAGCGAAGGCGCGATCCAGCCATAGCCCGACCCGACCGGGCGCGACGTTACCGCCGGAACGTCTCCGCCGCCGCGCAGGCCAGCGCGTCGGCGCGCTCGTTTTCCGGGTGGCCGGCATGGCCCTTTACCCATCGCCACGTCACCTGATGCCGCGCGGTGGCCTTCAGCAATTCCTGCCACAGCTCGGCATTCTTGACGGGCTTTCTGTCCGCCGTCTTCCATCCGTTCTTCTGCCAGCCGAAGACCCATTTGGTGATGCCGTCCATCACATATTTGCTATCGGTATGCAGCGTCACGCGGCATGGCTTGGTAAGGGCGTTCAGCGCCTCGACCGCCGCCATCATTTCCATGCGGTTATTGGTGGTCTGCGCCTCGCCGCCGGATATGTCCTTTTCCTTGTCGCCAAAACGCAGGACAGCGCCCCAGCCGCCCGGACCGGGATTGCCCTTGCACGCGCCGTCGGTGAAGATGTCGACTTGCGGACGATCGCTCATGCGCCGAGCAGGTCCGCCGGATCGGCCTTCGCATAAAAATCGAGCCGCCGCAGATAGGCGAGCGGGTCCTTGCGCGTCACCAGTGCGTCGGCGGGCGTGTTGATCCAGTCATAGGCGCGCGTCAGCAGGAAGCGCAGCGCCGCGCCCCGGCACAGCACCGGAAATGCCTCGCGCTCGGCATCGCTCAGCCCGTGCGTGCCCTCATATCCCGCGCCCAGCGCTGCCGCGCGGTCTCCGTGCCAGGTCGCGCCATCGTGGCTGAACACCCACGCACTGTGGGTCACGGCCAGGTCGTAGGCGCGGATGTCGGTGCAGCTGAAATAGAAGTCGATGAGGCCGGTCACCCGGTCCCCCAGCATCAGCACATTGTCGGGGAACAGGTCCGCGTGGATCACGCTGCGCGGCAGGTCGGCAGGCCAGTACGCGTCGAGGAAGGCAAGTTCATCCGCCACCCGCGCGGAAAGTCCCGGTGCGATGCGATCGAAATCATCCCCGCACTTCGCGGCGAGATCGTGCCATCCCGCCCTGTCGAGCGCATTGCGCCGCTCGCCGCCGAAACCTCGTGCCGCCCGGTGCAACTCGCCCAGCGCCGCGCCCGCCGCGCGCGCCTGCGCCGGGGTCGGCTCGGTCACGCTGATGCCGGTCAGGAATTCGATCAGGCAGGCCGACCGGCCGCCCAGCTGTTGCAGTCGCTGTCCGTCCCGGTCCGCGATGAACCGGGGGACGAGGCATCCGCGCGCGCCGAGATGATCGAGCAGATCCATGAAAAAGGGCAGGTCCGCTTGGTCCACCCGCTTTTCGTAGAGCGTCAGGATATAGCGATGTCCGTTCCCGTCCGCGCCGGTCGTTTCGAGAAGATAGTTGCTGTTCTCCACCCCCTCCGCGATGCCTTTGGCCGACACGAGCCGTCCGGCGTCGTAGCGGGTCAGGAAAGCATCGATCTCTTCGGCGGGAACATGGGTATAGACCGCCATGCCTCAGGCTGCCTCCAACCCGCGCGGCAGCTTGAAGGCGATGCTCTCGCGCGCGGTCTCCACCTGTTCCTCTGTCACCGCGAAGCGTTCGGCGATGCGCTCGGCGACTTCGCGCACCAGCACTTCGGGTGCGGACGCGCCTGCCGTCAGGCCCAGCGTGGACACGTCGGCAAGCCAGTCGAAATCGATCTCGTCCGCGCGCTGGATCAGGCGTGCGCGCGTCCCCTCGCGCTCCGCCACTTCGACGAGCCGCAGCGAGTTGGAGCTGTTGGGCGCGCCGATGACATAGAGCGCGTCGCACCGCGCGGCGATCGCCTTGACGGCGGTCTGGCGGTTGGATGTGGCATAGCAGATGTCCTCGCCCTTGGGCGCGGCGATGCCGGGGAAACGGCGCTCCAGCACCGCGACGATGGCGGCGGTGTCGTCCACCGACAACGTCGTCTGGGTGAGGAAGGCAAGGTTGTCCGCGTCGACGGGGGTGAAGGCGTGCGCGTCCTCCACCGTCTCGATCAGGGTCATCGTGCCTTCGGGCACCTGTCCGAACGTGCCGATGACTTCGGGATGGCCCCGGTGGCCGATGAACAGGATGTGGCGGCCCGCATCCACCTGCCGCTCCGCCTGCCGGTGCACCTTGCTGACCAGCGGGCAGGTGGCGTCCAGATAGTCGAGCCCGCGTTCTGCCGCCCTGGCAGGCACTGCCTTGGGCACGCCATGGGCGGAAAAAACGACGGGAAGGCCGTCGGGCACCTGATCCAGTTCCTCGACGAAGATCGCGCCCTTGGCCTTCAGGCTGTCGACCACATATTTGTTGTGGACGATCTCGTGCCGGACATAGACGGGCGCGCCATATTTCTCGATCGCCTTTTCCACGATGACGATGGCGCGGTCGACCCCGGCGCAAAAGCCGCGCGGCGCGGCGATCAGCAGGGTCAGTGGGCGGCGTTCGGCGGGCGCGTCTGTCATGCTCTGCCGCTTAGGCGAATGTGCCGTGCGAAGAAAGAGCCTTGAGGTTGCGTGGCGCGCGGGGGATGGATAAGGAAGCGCAAAGTCGGCGGCTTCGCCCGGCTTTCGCCTTTTTGAGGATTGTCTGCCCGTGAAAATCGCTCCCCTCGCCACGACTGCCATGCTCGCCCTCGCTTTGGCGGGCTGTTCGCGGCGGGGCGAGATCGACGCGACGGGCGGCGTCGTCGCGGTGCGCTCGGCCTGCCCGACCGCCGCGATTCCCGCCGGGACCGGGGATGTCACTCTGTTCAATCCCGCAAGCAGCACCGATGCGTCCGCGATCGACGTCGTCGCGAACATCACCGATCTGCGCTCGACCTGCGCGGACGGCGCGCAATTCTATACCGAAGCGACCTTCACCGTGAATGCGCGCCGCACCGACGCCAGCGCCGCGCGGCAGGTCACGCTGCCTTATTATTCTGCGGTCGTGCAGGCCGGCACCAACGTCATCGCCAAGCGTGTCGGCCAGGTGACGCTGAACTTCGCGCCCGGCCAGCTGCGCGCCAGCGCGCAGGCGAAGGCCGGTTCTTATGTGGACAAGGCCGCCGCGACGCTGCCCGCCGACATTCAGGCGAAGATCACGCAGAAGCGCAAGGCGGGCGATGCCGACGCCGCGATCGATCCCTTCGCCCAGCCGGACGTGAAGGCGGCGTTGCAGCGCACCAGTTTCGAGCTGCTGGTCGGGTTCAACCTGACGCAGGACCAGCTCCGATATAATGCGACCCGTTAAGCGCAGCCCCATTCCCCGTTCGGGCTGAGCAAAGTCGAAGCCCGGCCTTTCTTGACGAAAAGAGCGGCCCTTCGACTTGGTTCAGGGCGAACGGACCTTTGCCAGGAAAGTGTCGTCCCGTGTCCCTTTACACCCGTTTCGCCGCCCATCTCGACACCGTGCTCGACGCGCTGGAGGCGCAGGGCACGCTGCCGCCCGGCCTCAATCGCAAACCCGTGACGGTCGAGCCGCCCCGCGACCCGAGCCATGGCGACCTTGCCACCAATGCCGCCATGGTGCTGGCCAAGCCCGCAGGCACCAATCCCCGCGCGCTCGCCGAAGCGATCGTCGCCCGGTTGCAGGCGCTGGACGAGGTGGAAAGCGCCGCCATCGCCGGGCCGGGCTTCATCAACATGACCCTCACCGACGCGACGTGGCGTGAGGAACTGGGCACGATCCACGCGGACGGCGACGACTACGGGCGCTCGACCGTGGGGCAGGGCGTGACCGTCAACGTCGAATATGTGTCGGCCAATCCCACCGGCCCCATGCACATGGGCCATTGCCGCGGCGCTGTGGTCGGCGACGCGCTGGCGACGCTGCTCGAATATGCCGGGCACAAGGTGATCCGCGAATATTATATCAACGACGCTGGCGGCCAGGTGGACGTGCTCGCCCGCTCGGCGCATCTGCGCTACCGCGAGGCCCTGGGCGAGGATGTGGGCACCATCCCAGAGGGGCTCTATCCCGGCGACTACCTGATCCCGGTGGGGCAGGCGCTGGCGCAGGAATATGGCGATCGGTTCGTCGGCGCGCCCGAAAGCGAATGGCTCGTCCTCTTCCGCACCTTTGCCGTGGCGCGAATGATGGACATGATCCGCAGCGATCTCGCGCTGCTCGGCATTCATCACGATCTTTTTTCCTCCGAAGCGGAATTGCAGGCGGCAGGCAAGCCCGATGAGGCCGAAGCGTGGCTGCGCGCCCACGACCTCGTCTATGACGGCACGCTCGAAGCGCCCAAGGGCGAGCTGCCCGACGATTGGGAACCGGTTGAGCTGCCGCTGTTCCGTTCGACCCGGTTCGGCGACGATCAGGATCGGCCCATTAAGAAATCGAACGGCTCGTGGACCTATTTCGGCGCGGACATGGCCTATCATTTCCAGAAGGCCCAGAGCGCCGACCAGCTGATCGACATCTGGGGTGCGGACCATGCCGGGACGGTGAAGCGCATTCAGGCCGCCGTCGCTGCGTTGACGGAGGGCAAGGCGCGCTTCGACGTGAAGCTTATCCAGATGGTCCGCCTGCTGCGCGACGGCGAGCCGGTCAAGATGTCGAAGCGCGCGGGAAATTTCGTGACGCTCGCCGATGTGGTGCGCGAAGTGGGCAAGGATGTCGTCCGCTTCACCATGCTGACGCGCAAGGCCGACGCTCAGATGGACTTCGATTTTGCCAAGGTGGTCGAAGCGTCGAAGGACAATCCCGTCTTCTACGTGCAATATGCCCATGCGCGCATTTCCTCGCTCGGCCGCCGGGCGGAGGAAGCGGGCATTGCCCTGCCGCAACCGGACCTGTCCCTTCTTGGGACGGCGGAGCTTGGCCTCGTCAAGCTCGCCGCGCAGTTTCCCCGCGTCGTCGACGGCGCGGCACAGGTCCGGGAGCCGCACAGGATTGCCTTTTATCTCAATGATTTGGCCTCCGCCTTCCACGGCTGGTGGAACATGGGCAACGACGATCCGCGCGCCCGCGTCATCCTGGCCGACGATCCGGCGCTCACCGCAACCCGGCTTTTCCTCGCGATGGGAATCGGGCAGATTATCCGCAACGGGCTCGCCCTGATGGGCGTGGCCGCTCTCACGGAAATGAGCTGAAGGCGAAGGGCGACCATGGGTGAGTATGCGCGCGGTAGATTGGATCTGGACGACGAAGATCGTCTTCCGTGGCTGGAACCGGCGGTCGACGATGTCGATGACGACCGTATTTCCCCGCTCCGGCTGCTCGGCCTCATCCTGCTCGGCCTCGCGATCATCGGCGGCGTCGTCGCGGCGGTATGGTGGGTGCAGAACCGTCCGGGCACCGGCGGGGCGGGCGAAGGCCAGCTGATCGCCGCGCCGGCGGGCGGCTACAAGATCGCGGCGAACGAGGCGGACGCCCGGAAATTCGACGGAGAGGGCGACGCCAGCTACGCCGCGAGCGAGGGCGTCGCGCGGGACGGACGCATCGATCCCAGCCGCGTGCCCGAAGCGCCCATCGCCAAGACCGCGCCTGCGCCGGTTGCCACGCGCCCCGCCGCGCCCGCCCGCCCGTCGCAGAGCGTCACCGCAAAGGTCACCGACGAAACCCACGCGACCGCGGCCACCGCCGCGCCCAAGGCCGCACGCAGCGGCACGATCCAGCTCGGCGCCTATGGCAGCGCGGCACTCGCCAAGGATGCGTGGGGCAAGCTGTCGAAGCGGTTCGCCTATCTCTCCCCCCTCGCCATGACGGTCGAGCCGGTGGAAGTGGGCGGCAGCACCCTCTATCGCCTGCGGGTGGCGGCGGGCGGACAGGCGAGCCTTGTCTGCGGCAAGCTCAAGGTCGCGGGCGAAAGCTGTCTCGTCGTCAACTGACGCGCGCGACAGGCCGTTCGACAAAGTTCTTCGACTTCGGACCTGTCTGCCGTTACCATCGGACGTCATGAAGCCAGTCATCTTCGGCCTGTCCGGTCCCGCCCTTACGCCCGACGAGCGCGCCTTCTTCGCGCAGGCGCAGCCCGCTGGCTACATCCTGTTCAGGCGCAACTGCGTCGATGGGGCACAGATGCGGGCGCTCACCGACGATCTGCGCAGTCTGCACGGGCGCGACGACCTGCTCGTCATGATCGATCAGGAAGGGGGGCGCGTCGCCCGGATGCAACCGCCTCAATGGCCCGCCTTCCCGGCGGGGGCCGCGTTCGACCGCCTCTACGATCGCGCGCCGTCGAGCGCCATCGCCGCCGCCCGCGCCAACGCCCGCGCCATCGCGCTGATGCTGGCGGAGGTCGGCGTCACCGTCGACGCGCTGCCGCTGCTCGACGTGCGGCAGGACGGCGCGAGCGATATCATGGGCGACCGAACGCTGGGCGCGGAACCGATGCGCGTGGCGGCGCTCGGCCGTGCGACGCTCGAAGGACTGGCGGACGGCGGCGTGGTGGGCATCGTCAAGCATATGCCCGGCCACGGTCGCGCCACGGTCGACAGCCATCACGAACTGCCCGTGGTGGACGCAAACCTCAACGCGCTCGAAACCGATCTTGCGCCGTTCCGCACCCTGCGGTCCGCGCCGATGGGGATGACTGCGCATGTCGTCTATACCGAATGGGACGCGGCCCGCCCCGCCAGCCTGTCGCCCACGATCATCGGGGAGATTATTCGCGACTCGATCGGGTTCCATGGGCTCTTGATGTCGGACGATCTCGATATGCAGGCGTTGCAGGGCAGCATTCCCGACCGCGCGGCGGGCGTGGTCGCGGCGGGATGCGATCTGGCGCTCAATTGCTGGGGACGGATGGACGATATGGTCGGCATCGCCGAACGGCTGCCCGACCTTTCCGATCTGTCTCGCGCGCGGCTCGACCGGGCGATGGCATCGGTGACGCGCGGCACGGATCAGCCGCCGATGGAAGAATTGCTTGCAACCCGCGACGCCCTGCTGGGACTGGTGGCGGCTTGAACGACGACCTGTTCGAAACCACGGCGGTGGCGCCGCCCCATACCCTGACCGTCAGCTTCGACAGTTGGGAAGGTCCGCTCGACCTGCTGCTGACGCTGGCGCGCGGGCAGAAGGTGGACCTGCGTGAAATCTCTATCCTTGCGCTGACCCAGCAATATCTCGCCTTCATCGACAGCGCCCGGCAGCTCAAGCTGGAAGTGGCGGCGGACTATCTCGTCATGGCGGCCTGGCTGGCCTACCTCAAATCCGCGCTGCTGCTCCCGCGGGCCGAGCAGCCCGATCCCAGCCCCGAGGAACTGGCGCTGCGCCTGCAATTGCGGCTCCAGCGCCTCAACGCCATGCGCGACGCATCGGCGCGTCTGATGGCGCGGGACCGGGTCGGGCGCGACGTCTTCACCCGCCGCGCGCCCGAGGGGCTGCGTCTCGTCCGCAAGGCGAAGTGGCGTGCGAGCCTCTACGACCTCATCGCCACCTACGGCCAGATTCGCGCCCGCACGCAGCCGGTCGTCCATACCGTCGCCGTCCGCCCGGTGATGACGCTGGACGAAGCGATCCAGCGCGTGGGCGCACTCATCGGGGCGGCGATCGACTGGACCCGGCTCGAAGCTTTCCTGCCCGTCGAAATCGACACGCCACGGGCGAAGTCGGCTTTGGCCAGCAGCTTCGTCGCCGCGCTGGAGCTTGCGCGGCAGGGGCGGGTGGACATCGCGCAGGACGGCATCTTCGCGCCCCTCTACCTGCGCGCCGCCGCACCGGAGGCGCACGCATGATGCCCGAGCCGGACGACTTTCTGCGCGCGGTCGAAGCGACGCTGTTCGTGGCCGAGGGGCCGCTCACCCCCGCCGAAATTCGCCAGCATGTGGGCGATGGCGGCGACCTGTCCACATCGCTGTCCGCGCTTGCCGACCTTTATGCCGGGCGCGGCATCAATCTGGTCGAGCGGGGCGGGCGCTGGCATTTCCAGACCGCGCCCGACCTTTCCCACATCCTGCGTCGCGAAAAGGACGAAACGCGCAAGCTGTCTCGCGCCGCGATGGAGACGCTGGCGATCATTGCCTATCACGAACCGGTAAGCCGCGCGGAGATCGAGGCGATTCGCGGGGTTCAGGTCGCCAAGGGGACGCTCGACGTGCTGATGGAGGCGGGCTGGGTTCGTCCCGCCGGGCGGCGCGAAGTGCCCGGACGCCCCCTCATCTATGCGACGACGCCCGAATTCCTGTCGCATTTCGGCCTTGCCAGCCGCCGCGACCTGCCGGGGATGGAGGATCTGCGCGCCGCAGGCCTGCTCGATCCCGTCGATCTCGCGCTGGAGGGTCTGGCCGGGCAATCCGTTGTGGAAAATGACGAGGAAGACGCCTAGATAGGCCTTCTGCTAGGAGTATTTAAACATGGGTTCCTTTTCGCTGATGCACTGGGTCATCGTGCTCCTGGTCGTCATGCTGCTGTTCGGTGGCGGTCGCATTTCCGGCCTGATGGGCGACGTGGCCAAGGGCATAAAGAGCTTCAAGAAGGGCATGGCGGAGGATGACGACGTGCCTGCCAAGCCCGCCACCCGGATCGAAGGGCATCGCGTTCCCGAACAGGACGCGCCCAGCGCCACGGAAGAAAAGACGAAGGCCTGAGCCTCTTCTCCAGCACAGGCCGGTAGCGCTCCATGTTTGGCATCGATTCGTCCGAATTCCTGGTGATCGTGATCATTGCGGTGATCGTCATCGGTCCCAAGGATTTGCCCCGCGCGCTTTACAAGGTGGGGCAGATCGTGGGGAAGGCGCAGGGCATGGCGCGCCATTTCCGCACCGGCATCGACGCGATGGTGCGGGAAGTGGAGCTGGAAGAACTGGAAAAGAAGTGGGCGGCGCAGAACAAGCGCATCATGGAAGAACATCCGCCCGAAATCGCCGGAGGCTCGCTGCCCTCGCCCGAGGGTGAAAGCTCTCCGCCCCACCTTGGGCAATCTTCGGCGGCGGATGTCGCTGCCCCGCCCGCGCATCCGCCCTTCGTCGCGCAATCCGCCCCGCCGCAGGTTCCCACGCCGCCCGCCGCGACGGAAGGGCCGCCTTATCTCGCCGCTCTTTCCGATCCCGCCTCGCACAAGGGTGACGCGGCGGCATGATGACCGACATCGACGACAGCAAAGCGCCGCTGCTCGACCATCTGATCGAACTGCGCAGCCGCCTGCTCAAATGCGTCTACGCCCTGTTCCTTTCGGGCGCGGTCTGTTTCTATTTTTCCGAACAGCTTTTCGCGATCCTCGTCCACCCGCTGAAGGAAGCCTTTGGCGACGGTGGCGGTCGGCTCGTCTACACCAAGCTTTACGAAGCCTTTTTCGTCCAGGTGAAGATTGCGGTATTCGGCGCTTTCTGCCTGTCCTTCCCGATCATCGCGAACCAGCTATGGGCCTTCGTCGCGCCGGGTCTCTATGCGAAGGAAAAGAAGGCGCTCCTGCCCTTCATCCTTGCGACTCCGTTCCTTTTCGCTCTGGGTGCCAGCCTCGCCTATTTCGTGGTGATGCCGACCGCCTTCCACTTCTTCCTGGGGTTTCAGGGAAACAGCAGCGGTCTGGCGGTCGAAGCCTTGCCCAGCGCCGACGCCTATCTCGGCCTCGTCATGCAGTTCATCCTCGCGTTCGGCATCTGCTTTCTGATGCCGGTGCTGCTGATGCTGCTCAACCGCGCGGGCTTCGTCTCGCGAGCGCAGCTTATCGGGATGCGCCGCTACATGATCGTGGCGGCGTTCATCCTGGCGGCGGTGCTGACCCCGCCCGATGTGGTGTCCCAGCTGATGCTGGCGATCCCGCTGCTCCTGCTTTACGAGATCACGATCGTCGCGATCTGGTTCACCGACCGCAGGCAGGTGGGCGACGCGACCGCCGATGACGCCGGGGAAGCGTCCGCTCAGGACGCCTAAATCGCGCCCTGCGACACACAAAAAAAAGGCCCGCCGGATAAGGGCGGGCCCATGCTAGGGAGCGGAATGAATTCGCCCTTGCGGGCTTAGTTGGCGGCCTTCTCGACAGCCTTGCCAGCGCTCTGCACGTCCTTGCCAGCGCCTTCGACGGTGTTGCACGCAGCAACCATCAGCGAACCGGTCAGAAGCACAGCGGCCAGAATCTTCTTCGTCATCGAACGTCTCCTCTAGAAATCCGTTTCCCGCCGCAGCGGGAACGAGAGGCAGAACCCGTCGCGTCCATTTCCGTTCCGCAGACGGAAAGAATAAAGAATGCAAACGGGCGACCCCCGATAAAAGCTGAGCCCGGAACGCGTCGGGGGGGAGACGTTCCGGGCTCATATTTTTTTGGATAGCAAGAGCGGGGGGCAAAAGATTTGCTATCCGGGAACAAGAACCCCCAAAACCGCGCCATGGTTCCGGCAGAACGGCAAAAAAGCCAAACTTTTTTGTCGGGCAATTTCAATTCTTTGCAGGGACGGCAAAGGCTGCCGGATGCAATACCCGTTTTGCGGCGGAACGAGGCGCGAGATCAGATCAACGGACGCCCGCTATTGCGATATTCGGGCCGGATCGTCGATTGCGGCAATGCGTCCTGCGGCGGCGGCGATGGCGCAGCGGTCGGCCCGTTGGCGGGGGTGGCCGCTATTGCCGCCATGGAGGGGGCGGGCGTCGTGACGGTTCCCGCGGCCATCATTTCGACCGGCTGCACGGCGCGCACGAGCCAGACCGTCCGGGCCGGGCCGGACACCAGTTCCCGCCCCGGATAGGCGCGCTGGAACGCCGCCGCCGATCCGTCAAAGCCTGGCCTGCGATAAAAGATATGCGCGCCGATCACGGCAACCGGCGACAGGCTGTCGGCCCAGAGAGGATGCACCGCCAGCGTGTGATAATGGGTGGCAAGGCCCACCGGCGCATAGATGCGTCCGGCCAGCGCCTCCTGCGCGATGCGGCGGGCACGCACCCATGCAGCGGCGGCGGGCATCCGCGTCATCGACCCGTCGCAACTGAAGGTGAACTGGCACCGGTAGTCCGCGCGCTCCGACCCTTCGTACACGACCCCGCACACCGATGCGGGCCAGCGTGCATTGCGCGCGCGGTTCAGGACGACCTGCGCCACGGCGCGCTGCCCGTCCTCCGGTTCGTTGCCTGCCTCATAATAGATGGCCGACGTCAGGCAGTGGAGCGCCCGATAGCTGTCGAGCGGAGTGAGCCCCCGGAACATCGCAGCAGGCGCTGCCGCCACTGTGTCCAGCCCCAGCACATGCGCGCTGCGCACCGGCGCCGCGCCCGGTGCAGGATCGAACGCCCCCTGCGCGAAGAAAAAGGCGGACCCAGGGAAATTGAGGGCGCTGTCCTCGGAAGGATCGACCGTGCGCTGCCTATCCGGCGCTGCGGCCAACATGTCGAGCGGCGCTGCGGTGATGAGGCGCGGCGCGATCAGCAGTAGCAGCCCGGTCGCCGCCGCCGTGGCCCGCCCCCACCGCCGTCTCTGATTTGTCGTCGCCCGCATGGCAAAGGCCCTTACATCAATGGCCTTGCCACTTCCTCACCGGATTTGCCTGCGTCCCGCGATGGGACGACAATGGGCGCAAAGGTTAAAATGGCCGCTTGGCCGGGCGCAGCATTCCCTTGCTTGGCAAAGCCGCCCACGCTCGGCTATTCCGCACCCATGCTTCATGCTTCCGACAGCCTCGCCCTCATCGGCAACACGCCGCTCGTCCGTCTTGCCGGTCCCTCGCAGGAAACCGGCTGCGACATCTTCGCCAAGTGCGAATTCGCCAATCCCGGCGCATCGGTGAAGGATCGCGCCGCTCTTTTCATCGTCAACGATGCGGAAGAGCGCGGCCTGCTCAAGCCCGGCGGCACCATCGTGGAGGGGACAGCGGGCAACACCGGCATCGGCCTCGCCCTGGTCGCCAACGCAAAGGGCTATCGCACCATCATTGTGATGCCCGAAACGCAGAGCCGGGAAAAGATGGACACGCTACGTGCGCTGGGCGCGGAGCTGGTGACGGTGCCCGCCGCCGCCTATTCCAACCCCGGCCACTTCGTCCACACCAGCCGCCGCATCGCCGAAGAAACGGAGAATGCGATCTGGGCCAACCAGTTCGACAATATCGCCAATCGCAAGGCGCACATCGTGGGCACCGCCGAGGAAATCTGGACGCAGATGGAGGGGCGGGTCGACGGCTTCACCTGCGCGGCGGGCACCGGCGGCACCATCGCGGGCGTGGGCCTCGGCCTCAAGGCCAAGGATGAGGCGATCACGATCGCGCTCAGCGACCCGCACGGTGCGGCGCTTTACGAATATTACGCGCATGGCGAATTGAAGGCGGAGGGCAGCAGCGTCGCCGAAGGCATAGGGCAAGGGCGCATCACCGCCAATCTCGAAGGCGCGCCTATCGACACGCAATTCCGCATCTCGGACGAGGAGGGGTTGCACTGGGTTCGCCGCCTTTTGAGCGAGGAGGGGCTGTGCCTTGGCCTGTCGTCGGGCATCAATGTCGCGGGCGCGGTGGCGCTGGCGCGGCAACTCGGACCGGGCAAGCGGATCGCCACTATCCTGTGCGATACGGGCTTCCGCTATCTTTCCACCCTCTACAACCGTCAATGGCTGGAATCTAAGGGGTTGACGGTGTTCCCCTGGCTCGCGCACAATGCCTGATTGCCGACACGGGTCGCGGCACAGAAACATATAAGGGTTGCATGGCTGACACGCCCCGCCGACAGGAAGGGTTGCAGCGCGTCCAGATCGGCCTCACCGGGCTGGCGGGCGTGGTCCTGCTCGTCGGTCTCGCCAACATCGTGATCGAGAAGGCGCGGCTGGACGATACGGCATCGCCGCCGCCGGTCGTGCCGACGCTGACGCAAAATGCGGTCTCGCCCAAGGAGCCGCTGGCCGAACTGGGTGTGCAGCCAGCGCCTGAGCAAGCGCCCCTCGTGCCCGATCTTCAGCCCGACCCCAACATTCGCAAACCGATGGACCAGGACCCGAACCAGCCGGCGCAGCAGCGCTGACGATGCGATTCCGGGCCGGAGGTCTTCGCCGATGAGGGCGGGTCTTCTTCGATTCCTCGGCCTCTGGCTGCCCCCGCTCGCCATCTTCCTGGCGGGCCTGCATCGCGCCTGGCTGACGGGGCAGGCCGATCCCTGGGACTGGAGCCTTCCCATGGCGCTCGTCATGGCGGTCGTGGGATGGGCTCTCGCACGGCGGCAGGCGGCGCTGGCATGGGGCGCGGCCATGGGTGCTGCGGGCATGGCCGTCCTTTTCTGCGCCATCGCATCGGGCAGGCCGCCCCTCTTTTCCGCATCCGCCGGATTGCTGGCGGTGGCGATCATGGCGGCGGCAGGCGGTGTCCTGCTGCGACGGGCGGGGCGCGCGCGCGTGGCAGGGGCTTGTGCCCTGGCGGTGGCGGCATTCCTTCTGTGGCGCGGCCCGGCCCAGCCCGTTACGCCGCTGTCGGATCGTCCGGCGTTGGTCGTGGTCACCGGATTGCCGCTCTTCTGGGCAGAGCCGGGGCGGAACAGGATGCAGCGGCGGGACGCGCCCATCGTCGCTGTCCTGCGCACCCGCTTCACTGTCGAGCCGCTCGACGATCCCGGGCGACTGGCCCAAAGCGGCGCACGCCGATTGCTGCTGGCGCAACCGCGCGCGTTGACGGCGGCGCAGATGGTGGCCGTGGACGCGTGGGTGCGCGGCGGGGGCCATGCGCTGGTGCTGGCCGACCCGGCGCTACGCTGGCCTTCGGACCTGCCGCTCGGCGACCGCCGCCGCCCCCCTTCGGTCAGCTTGCTCGGGCCCTTGCTCGCCCATTGGGGGGTGACGCTCTCGGGCCACCCGATGGCGGGCGAGCGGCGGCATTTCCTGCCCGATGGTGCCCTTGTCACGTTGTCCGGCGCGGCATGGAGCGCGAAGGGCGACGCGACCGTGCGCCGGATCGGCCGGGGCAGCGTGACGCTGGTGGGCGACGCGGACCTGATCGACGACCGGTTGTGGCTGGCCGATCCCGCCCGCCCGCTCGACCCCCGCATGTGGAGCGCGGACACGCCCGCGCTCGTGGCGCGCTGGCTGGGCGCGGCGATGCCGTCTCCGGGCCGCTGGATGCGGGAGGCGGGCGACGTTCTGGCCGCGATCCGCTGGGCGGTGCTGGCCGGGACAGGGTGGGCCATGCTGGGCGCGTATGTGCTGGCGAACCGTATCGGCAGGAAGCACGGCGGAACAAAAACGGAAAATAACCGGATGGAAAGGCAGGAAATCAACTAATCCCATTTTCGACCTGAATTTCCCATCCTCACCCAAAAAATCCCTTCACAGCCAAACGCATGCTTGGTAAGTAACCTGCATTGGGGTTTCCAGGCGTTGATCAGTCCTGTGGCGTGGATTCGCTTCGGCGATTCCGGCGACGGGAAGTCTGTGCCCCAAAGAACAAGGGGCCTTTTCCAGCGTGTCGGACGTCATCCTCTATTCGGGCAACGCGTTCAGCGTCGCGGACGGCAAAGGCCGGTTCGTGCTGCCCCTGGAGATGCGCAAGCTGGTCACGCAGGCCAGTGGCGGCCAGAACCGCCTTTGCCTTTCGATCCACATGGACAATGGGTGTGCCATCGGCTTCGGCCTCAGCCACAAGCTGCACCTGTTCGAAGAGGTCGAGAAGCTGGAAGCCCAGGCCTATGAGGCCGGACGCCCCTTCAATGCCGATCTGGAACGCGAAAACCGCCTCGGCACAATCGAGGACGTGAATTTCGACGACGGTGGCCGCTTCTTCCTGCACCCCGATATCAAGGAAGAAGCCGGCATCGACGATGCGATCTTCTTTTACGGCGTGGGCCGTTATTTCCAGATCTGGAAACCCGAAGCGCTGGTCGCCAGCCCAGATCGTCCCGCGCTCATCCGGAACAAGGTCCAGCGCTGGATCGATGCTCGCGCGACCGGAGCGGCAAAGTGAGCGCGCTTGCCGCCCCGCATGTCCCCGTCCTTCTTGCCGAAGTGCTCGACGCTCTCGCCATCGCCCCGGGCGAAGTGCATGTCGATGGCACGTTCGGCGCGGGCGGCTACAGCAGCGCGATGGCGCAGGCGGGCGCGCGCGTCTTCGCCTTCGATCGCGATCCCGATGCGATCCGGGAAGGGCAGCCGCTTGCGGACGCACGCGCCATCGCACTCGTCCCCGGCGAATTTTCGCGCATGGCGGAATTGCTGGCGGAGCGCGGCGTGACGGCGGTGTCGGGCGTCACGCTCGACATCGGCGTATCCTCGATGCAGCTCGACCGGCCCGAGCGCGGCTTCTCCTTCCAGTCGGACGGCCCGCTCGACATGACCATGGCGCAAGGCGGGATGAGCGCCGCCGATTTCCTCAACACCGCCCCGGAGGAGGAGATCGCGGACGTGATCTACCGCTATGGGGAGGAGCCGCGCTCGCGCCGCGTCGCCCGCGCCATCGTGGACGCCCGCCCGCTCGAACGCACCGGCCAGCTTGCCGCCGTCGTGCGTCGCGCGCTCGGCCACAAGCCGCACGACAAGAAGGACCCGGCGACTCGCACATTCCAGGCGATTCGCATCCATGTGAACCGCGAACTGGAAGAGCTGGAGCGTGGGCTGGAGGCTGCCGAGGCACTGCTGGAGGAGGGCGGGCGGCTCGCTGTCGTCACGTTCCACAGTCTTGAAGACCGCATCGTCAAGCAGTTCCTTCGCAACCGCAGCGGCGGGGAAGGCACGGGATCGCGTCACCTGCCGCAACGTGCCGCAGGGCCTGCTCCCACGTTCGCCAAGCCCGCAAAGGCAGTGCGTCCCGGCGAGGCGGAACTGACGCGCAACCCTCGCGCCCGTTCCGCCACGCTGCGCAGCGCCGTCCGCACCTCTGCCCCTGTATCCCCTTCCTCCCCCCGGAGTGTCCGCGCATGATCGCCGTCAAGAGACTCCAAAGCCTGATCTGGGTGATCCTGGTCGCACTAGGCGCGCTCGGGGCCTATATGGTGTCGCTGAAGGTCGCGACCGAACGCAACGAACTGATGAAGGTGCGCGCGCAGATCGCCCGAGCGAAAGCGGACATTCGCTATCTGGAAACGGAATTCAGCGCACGCTCCTCCATGCGGCAACTGGAAAGCTGGAACCAGCACGACTTCCTTTATGCGACGCCCACCGCGCAGCAATATCTGCGCGGCGAACAGGCGCTGGCGCATCTGGACGGGGTGCAGCCCAACGGACCCGATTATGTCGCGCCGCCCGTCATGGTGGCGATGGTGGAAACGCCCGCCGACCTGCCGGTCGCGACGCAGAAGGCGCCTGAAAGCCCTGCCGCGACTCAGATCCGCAGCGATATCGCCGTCATTCGCGAGGCCCACGCCGCCGACAATGTCGACCGGCTCGAAAAGCCAGCGAAGAAGACGGTCGTGCAGCAGGCGAAGGCCGACGCAGACGTGTCGCGGCCCAACCCCATCGCGCGGAAGGCCGAACGCATGGCGATGCTCGACGCCAAACTGCTCGACGACAGCACGCTGGGCGACCTCACTGCCAAGGCCGCGCGTGAGAAACGGAAGGAGGCACGCTGATGGCCACGATCATCGTTCAGCCGGGCGGCGCGCGCGCCGGGCGTCAGCGGGTCGATCTGACCGCGATTGCCCATAATCGGCTGATGCTGCTGCTGATCCTGTTTCTCGCCATTACCAGCGTTCTCGTCCTCCGCCTCACCTGGGTGGGGGTTTTTTCGCATGGGGGCAGCGGCGCCGACGGCCTTGGCGGGCTTTTGCCCGCGCGCGCGGATATCGTCGACCGCAACGGCGTGCCGCTGGCGCGGACGATGGACGCCTATTCGGTCGCGGTTCGCCCGTCGAAACTGATCGGCGAACCGGCCGAACTGGCGCGCAAACTGCACGAAATCTTTCCCGACGAACCCGAAGCCGCCTTCTACAAGAAGCTGACCGGGCGCGGCTGGGCCTATCTGCGTCGCCGCGCGCTGCCCGAAGAGGTTGCTGCCGTGAATGCGCTCGGCGAAATCGGCATCGAATTTCCGCGCGAGAAGGAGCGTCTCTACCCGCAGCGCACGCTTGCCGCGCATGTGCTGGGTTTCGCGCCCAATGCAGACGGTCACGGTGGCATGGGGGCGGAAGCCGCCTTCAACCCGCGCCTGACCGACGCCGCGCGTCTCGGCCAGCCCTTCGCCCTTTCGATCGACAGCCGGGTGCAGGGCGCGCTGGAAAGCGAACTCTACGCCCAGCTCGTGCAGACGCGCGCGAAGGGCGCGGGCGGCATCATCATGGACGCCAACACCGGTGAGATCATCGCGATGGCCTCGATCCCCGTGTTCGATCCCAACAAGCTTCAAAACTACGCGGGCAAGCGGTGCAGCGAATCGCCGCTCTGCAATCACATGGTGCAGGCGCGCTACGAACTGGGCTCGGCCTTCAAGCCGCTGTCGATCGCGGGCGCGATGGACGCGGGCGTCGTCACGTCGATGAGCAAGCGCTATGACGCGACCGCACCGCTCCCCATCGGCGGCTTCCGCATCAAGGACGACCACCCGCTCGGTCGCTGGATCAACGTGCCCGAAATTCTTGTGCACAGTTCGAACATCGGGACCGCGCGCATCGCGGACGAAATGGGCGCGGAAAATCTTCAGAAGCTGTTCCGTAGCCTCGACTTCGACCAGCGCGCGCCGATCGAGTTCAACGAACGCGCCGCCGGGCTGTGGCCTTCCAGCTGGGGCCGCATCACCAGCATGACCACGTCCTACGGTCACGGCATCGCGGTGACGCCGCTTCACCTCGCCGCCGCCTACGCCGCGCTCGTCAATGGCGGCATCTGGCGTCCCGCCACCGTGCGCAAGCTCACCCCCGCCGAAGTGCCCGAAGGCCGTCGCGTCTTTTCCGCCGCAACCAGCGCGCGGATGCGGCAGTTGTTGCGGATGATCGTTGCGGCAGGTACAGGGCGTAGCGCCGACGCCAAGGGATTCCGGGTGGGCGGCAAGACGGGTTCCGCCGAAAAGCCCCAGGAAGGGCGCTACAACAAGACTTCGCTGGTGACGACTTTCGCTTCTGCTTTTCCGATGGACAATCCCCGCTACGTCGTGATCGCGATCATGGACGAGGCGACGGGGCAGTACGGCCTGCGCACCGCCGCCTGGACTGCCGCGCCGGTGGTCAAGCGCGTGGTTGAGCGCGTCGGCCCGATGCTGGGCGTCATGCCCGACGAGCAGCGCGACGTGGACATTTCCGATCTCATGCCGCTGCTGCACGGCGACACGGAGAAAGAATGATGCGTTTGGCAACGATCGTCGATGGGCTGGACGCGCGCGTCGGCGCCGATATGGACGGCAACGCGCTCGTCACCGGCTTCGCCATCGACAATCGCAAGGTCGCCCCCGGCACGATCTTCGGCGCGTTCCAGGGGCAGCGCGTCAACGGAGAGGATTTCATCGCCGACGCGGTCAGGGCCGGGGCGGTCGCGGTCGTCGCCCGGCCGGAAGCGAAGGTCGAAGGGGCGGCGCACATCGCGCATTCCAATCCTCGCCGCCTCTTCGCGCAGATGGCCGCGCGTTTCTTCGCGCCTTTCCCGGACGTGACCGTCGCCGTCACCGGCACAAACGGCAAGACCAGCACGGTGGAACTTGCCCGTCAGCTCTGGCGGATGCTGGGCCACAAGGCGGCGTCCATCGGCACGCTGGGCGTCACCACGTCGGTCGATCAGGTGTCGACCGGCCTCACCACGCCCGATATCGTCACTTTCCTCGCCAACATGTCGGGCTTGCGGCGCGAAGGCATCACCCACGCCGCGTTCGAGGCGTCGAGCCACGGTCTCGACCAGTATCGCACCGAAGGCCTGCCGGTGATCGCGGGAGCTTTCACCAACCTGTCGCGCGACCATCTCGATTATCATGGCGACATGGACAGCTATTTCGATGCCAAGATGCGGCTGTTCGACGAGGTGGTGGGGGCAGACGGCCAGGCGGTCATATGGGCGGACGACGAATGGTCGCCCAAGGCGTTGGAACGGGTCGCCAAGCGGGGGCTTCGAACGCTGAGCGTCGGGATGCAGGGAAATGATCTTAAGCTGATCGACCGCACACCGACCCAACTCGGCCAGACGTTGACCGTCGAGGCCGCAGGGAAAAATCACAAGGTCAACCTGCCGTTGATCGGCGCCTATCAGGCCGCCAATGCGCTCACCGCCGCGGGTCTCGTCATCGCGACGGGCGCGGATACCGGCAGGGTGATGGAACTGCTCGGTCGGGTACAGCCGGTGCGCGGCAGGCTGGAACGCGCGGTCATCGCCCGGTCGGGCGCACCTGTCTATGTCGATTACGCCCACACGCCTGACGGCCTGCGCGCGGCCATCGAGGCGCTGCGTCCGCACACGCGCGGGCGGCTCATCACGCTGTTCGGCGCGGGCGGGGATCGTGACGCGGGCAAGCGTCCGCAGATGGGGAAGGTTGCCTCCGACCTGTCCGACCACGTCATCGTCACAGACGACAATCCGCGCTCCGAGGAGCCGTCTGCGATCCGCGCTGCCGTCATGGCGGGCGCGCCGGGCGCGGAAGAGATCGGCGGCCGTCGCGCTGCCATCGCCGCCGCCATCGCGCAGGCGGGGGCGGACGATATCGTGCTGCTGGCGGGCAAGGGGCATGAGCAGGGCCAGGTCATCGGTGACCGCGTGCTGCCGTTCGACGACGTGACGGTCGCGCGGGAGTGTGCGGGGTGACCGATCTATGGACCTCTGCCGAGATCGCTGAAGCCACAGGCGGCGCCGCGTCGGCGCCGTTCGCCGTTTCGGGCGTCGCCTTCGACAGCCGCGAAGTCGGCCCCGGCGACCTTTTCGTCGCGATGAGAGGCGAGGCGACCGACGGCCACCGGTTCGTCGACAAGGCATTCGACCAGGGTGCGAGCGGTGCCATCGTCAGCGAGCCTGTCGAGCGCCCCCACATCCTCGTCCCCGACAGCGCCGCCGCGCTCGAAGCCCTGGGAAGGGCGGCGCGCAAGCGTATGGTCGGCAAAGTCATCGGCGTCACCGGGTCGGTCGGCAAGACCGGGACCAAGGAGGCGTTGTTCCTCGCCCTCGACCGGGCGCGTCCCGATGACGTCCATCGCTCGGTCAAAAGCTACAACAATCATGTCGGCGTGCCCTTGAGCCTGTCGCGAATGCCGCGCGATACCGCCTTCGGCGTGTTCGAAATGGGCATGAACCATGCGGGCGAATTGGCCGCGCTCACGCGCCAGGTGCGCCCGCACGTCGCCATCGTTACCGCAATCGCGCCCGCGCATATCGAATTTTTCGGCACCGAGGAAAAGATCGCCGAAGCGAAGGCTGAGATTTTCGAGGGGCTGGAACCGGGCGGAACCGCCATCATCCCCTATGACAGTCCCCACGTCGCCACGCTCTACGACAAGGCGGAACGTCACGCGGGCCACATTCTGACCTTCGGCCTGATGGAGGGTGCCGATGTGCGCGCGCTCGACGTCGTGCCGTCGCCGAACGGGGGCAGTATAGTGACGGCAACGCTGCCCAAAGCGGACATCTGCTTCACCGTTGCGTCGCCCGGCGACCATTGGGTTTCGAATGCGCTGGCCGTGCTGGCGGCGGTCGAGGCCGTGGGCGGCGATCTGGCGGCGGCGGGCCTCGCGCTCGCGGAAATGCCGGGCCTGCCGGGACGGGGCGAGCGCCGCATCCTTCCGATACAGGGCGGCGAAGCGCTGCTGATCGACGAAAGCTACAACGCCAATCCGCTGTCGATGGCCGCGACGCTGCGCCAGTTGGGTCGCGAAAGCGCCGACCGCCGTATCGCGATCCTCGGCGGGATGCGCGAGTTGGGCGACCGAAGTGCCGACCTGCACGCCGGGCTCGCCGATCCTCTGACCGAAAACGGGGTCGACTTCGCGATCCTCGTCGGCGCGGAAATGGCCCCGCTCGCCAGCGCGCTGGGCGGCGGCATTCCTCATGCCCATGTGCCCGACACGGCGGCCGCCATCCCCCTCATCCAGACCGAAATGCGCGCGGGCGACGCGATCCTCGTCAAGGGTTCGAACGGAGTGGGCCTCTCTCGCCTCGTCGCTGCCCTTGCCGACGCTGCGGCCCGCGACGGAGATAAGCACTGATGCTCTACTGGCTTGCCCAGACCATGGATTTCGCGGGGATCTTCAACCTCATCCGCTACCTGTCCTTCCGCGCGGGCGCGTCGATTGCGACCGCGCTGTTGATCGGCCTCCTCATCGGCCCCAAATTCATCGGCTGGCTGCGGGTCCGGCAGGGCAAGGGGCAGCCGATCCGCGATGACGGCCCGCAAAGCCACCTGGCCAAGCGCGGCACCCCGACGATGGGCGGCCTCATGATCCTGACCTCCATGGTGGCGTCCGTGCTGCTGTGGATGGATCTTTCCTCCATCTATGTCTGGGCGTGCCTGTTCGTAACGCTGGGCTTCGGCGCCATTGGCTTCCTCGACGATTACGACAAGGTGACGAAGGCCAGCCACAAGGGTCTGTCGGGCAAGGCGCGGCTGCTGGCCGAATTCCTGATCGCGGGCGTCGCGGCATGGATGATCGTGCACAGCCACGGCAACACCGCGCTTTACGTGCCTTTCTACAACGGTCCCGCGATCGAACTTGGCCCCTTCTACTTCTGCTTTGCGGCCTTCGTGATCGTGGCGTTCGGCAACGCGGTCAATCTGACGGACGGGCTGGACGGCCTTGCCACCATGCCGGTCATCATCGCCAGCCTGGCTTTCCTCCTCATCGTCTATCTGGTCGGGCGCGCGGACTTCGCGGTGTATCTGGGCATCCCGCACGTGCCGGGCGCGGGCAATCTTACCATCCTGTGCGGGGCGATCATCGGCGCAGGGCTTGCCTTCCTGTGGTTCAACGCGCCGCCCGCCGCCGTCTTCATGGGGGACACCGGTTCTTTGGCTCTGGGCGGCACCATCGGGGTGATCGCGGTCACCGCGCACCATGAAATCGTGCTCGGCATCATCGGCGGCCTCTTCGTCGTGGAGGCGCTGTCGGTCATCATCCAGGTCTTCTTCTACAAGCGGACCGGCAAGCGCGTGTTCAAGATGGCGCCGATCCATCACCATTTCGAACAGATGGGGTGGGCCGAACCCACCGTCGTGATCCGGTTCTGGATCATCGCCTTCGTGCTGGCGCTCGCCGGCCTCGCCACCTTGAAGCTGCGGTGACGAGGATGATCGTCGCCGACGCTTTTGCGGGAAAGACCTATGCCGTCCTCGGCCTCGCCCGGTCGGGCCTCGCCACGGTCGCGACTTTGGTGGCGAGCGGCGCGCGCGTCGTCGCCTGGGACAGCCGGGAGGAAGCGCGCGCCCTGGTGGAGGGCAAGGCCGAACTGGGCGACCCGATGGAGATCGATCTTGCCGGGTTCGACGGCATCGTCGTGTCGCCCGGCGTGCCGCTCAACCGCCATCCCATCTCGATGCGCGCGAAGCTCGCAGGCGTGCCGATCATCGGCGACATCGAACTGTTCGCGCTCGCCCGTCCTACGCTGCCCCCGCACAAGGTGGTCGGCATCACCGGCACCAACGGCAAATCGACCACCACCGCGCTCATCCATCACATCGTCGAGCAGGCGGGACTGCCGACCGTCATGGGCGGCAATATCGGCCTCCCGATCCTGAGCCAGCCGCCGCTCGAACCCAACCCACGGGGCGCGGGGGTCTATGTGCTCGAACTGTCGAGCTATCAGATCGACCTGACCCACAGCCTCGACAGCGATGTGGCCGTCCTGCTCAACGTCACACCCGACCACCTCGACCGCTACAACGGGTTCGAAGGCTATGTCGCGTCCAAGGCGCGACTGTTCGACATGCAGTCGCCCGGCCATGTCGCCGTGATCGCGACGCAGGACGACCCCAGCCGCCAGATCGCAGACGGCATCGCGCACGCCCTCGTTCGCGTCGCTTCCACCGACATCGACCCGCTCGTGCAGCTGACCTGGCCTTCCTTGCAAGGGCCGCACAATGCGCAGAACGCAGCTGTCGCCATCGCTGTCGCAAAGGCGCTCGGCATCGACGCCGCGACCATCGCCGACGCGCTCGCCAGCTACGCCTCGCTCCCCCATCGGATGCAGCGCGTCCGCGAGTTGAACGGCGTCCTCTACGTCAACGACAGCAAGGCGACCAATCCGGCCTCCACCGCACCTGCGCTTGCCGCATGGCCGGTGAAGGACGGCCATGCCCGCATCCACTGGATCGTCGGCGGCCTCGCCAAGACCGACAATCTGGACGAGTGCGCGCCCCATTTCGCCAACGTCGCCCATGCCTACACCATCGGCGAAGCGGGGCATATGTTCGCCGATCTGCTGCGCGACTCTATGGCGGTGGACGACAGCGAGATGCTAAGCGCCGCCGTCCGCCGCGCCGCACGCATCGCCCAGCCGGGCGATGTGGTGCTGCTGTCGCCGGCCTGCGCCAGTTTCGACCAGTTCCGCGATTTCGAAGCACGCGGCGACGCGTTCGTCGCGGCGGTCGAGGCACTCGAATAAGGCTGGGGGCTGCGGGGGCAGGGCATGAACAGGGAAGGCGCGACAGGGATGTTCAGACCGGGCGAACTGGTGAAAGGCTTCAAGGGCCGCACCGTCCCGCGTGAGCGCACGGCGCTCGCCATCTGGTTCTGGGAGATCGACCGGGTTCTCCTGTCGCTGATCGTCACGCTGATGGCGATCGGCCTCGTGGCGGTCGCCGCGGCCTCGCCCGTTGCCGCCATCGACCGGTCGACCGCGCAGATCGCCGTCAATCCGCTCATCTATTTCTACCGCCAGTTGATGTGGGTGTTCATTGGCCTTCCCATCATGCTGGTCATCTCGATGCTGCCCCGCCCGCAGGCGCGGCGGCTGGCGATCTTCTTCTGCGCCTTCTTCTTCCTGATGCTGCTGGTCGTTCCGATCCTGGGCAGCACGGTCAACGGTGCCAAGCGCTGGATCGACCTTCCCGGATTCCGGTTCCAGCCGTCCGAATTTTTGAAGCCCGCCTATGTGGTGACCATCGCCTGGCTGCTGTCGTTGCGCACCAAGGACATGAGCCTGCCGGTCATGCCGCTGACCGGCGCGCTGACCCTGCTGATCGCCGCGATCCTGATGAAGCAGCCCGACTTCGGCCAGACGGTGATCTTCCTCGCCTGCTGGGGTGTGCTGCTGCTCTTGTCGGGGCTTGAGATGCGGTGGATCGCCATGCTGGGGGGCGTGGGGCTGGCGGGGCTGGTCGGCGTCTACATGTTCTACGAAAACGGGCGGCAGCGCATCAACGACTTCCTGGGCATCGGTGTGCAGCTCGACACAGGGCCGGACCAGACCGACCTTGCCTTTCGCACGATCACCCATGGCGGCTTCACCGGCGTGGGGCCGGGCGGCGGACAGAATAAATTCCGCCTGCCCGAAGCGCACACCGACTATATCTTTTCTGTGATCGGGGAGGAATTCGGCCTCCTCGCCTGCATCGCCATCGCCTGCGTCTATCTTGCCATCGTCGTGCGGGTGCTACTGCGCCTGCTGGACGAGGAGGATAATTTCACCATCCTCGCCGCTGCGGGCCTTACCACCCAGTTCGGGTTGCAGGCGATCATCAACATGGGCGTCAATGCCCAGATATTTCCGTCGAAGGGCATGACGCTGCCCTTTATCAGCTATGGCGGCTCCTCTATGCTGGCGCTTTGTATCGGCGTCGGCCTGCTGCTCGCGTTCACGCGGCGCAATCCCTTCATGGGTCGGCACACGGTCGTCAAATGGAGTGGTCGATGAGCATTTCCCGTCACTTCGTCCTCGCTGCCGGCGGGACGGGGGGTCACATGATTCCCGCCCATGCGGTCGCGGAAGAGTTGATGGCGCGCGGCCACCGCGTCGCCTTGGTCACCGACGAGCGCGGAGCGAAAATCCCCGGCATCTTCGAAAGCGCGCAGGTGCACGTGATGCCTGCCGGGCGCATGACGAAAAACCCGGCAAGCTGGCCCGGTGCGCTGAAAGCCATCCTCGCAGGCCGCGCGATGGCCCGGCGCCTCAACGAAACCTTCCGCCCCACCGCCGTCGTCGGCTTCGGCGGCTATCCCGCCATGCCCGCTCTGCTGGGCGCGCTGGCCGATGGCATTCCCACCGCCATCCACGAACAGAACGCCGTCCTGGGGCGCGTCAATCGCCTGCTTGCCGGGCGCGTCGCCGCCATCGCCACTGCCTACCCCGACGTGCAGCGCCTCAGGCGCCGCCACGCCGCCAAGGTCCACCTGATCGGCAACCCGGTCCGCGAAGAAGTGAAGCAGCTGCGCGAGGAGGAATTTCCCGCGCTCACCGACGAAAGCGTGTTCCGTGTCCTCGTCATCGGCGGCAGCCAGGGCGCGACCATCCTGTCGAGCGTGGTGCCCGAGGGTCTCTCCATGCTCCCCGTCGCGCTCCGCCGCCGCCTTCAGGTGACGCAGCAATGCCGCGCCGAGGATATCGAGCGGGTGCGCCGGACCTATGCGGAGATGGAAATTCCCGCCGACCTCGCCACCTATTTCAACGACGTTCCCGAAAAACTCGGCTGGTCGCACCTGGTGATCGCGCGGGCGGGCGCATCGACGCTGGCCGAACTGACCTGCGCCGGTCGCCCCGCGATCCTCGTGCCGCTGCCCGGCGCGATGGACGATCACCAGACCGCCAACGCCCGCGAGATGACCGAAGCGGGCGGCGCGCGCACCATCCCGCAGTCGCGCTTCACCGCCGTCGAACTTGCCAAGCAGATGCAGAAAATGGCGATGGAGCCGGGCGCGCTTCAGAACGCGGCCAAGCGCGCATGGAATTGCGGTCGCCCCGACGCGGCGCGCGACATGGCGGACCTGCTCGAAAGCATCGGCAAGGCACCGATCATGAACGATCCCGTCAAGGTCGGCCCGACGCCGACGACGCTCAATCTCCAGGGAGTTCCCGCATGAAGGGTGTCGGCACCGACATCGGCACGATCCATTTCATCGGCATCGGCGGCATCGGCATGTCCGGCATCGCCGAGGTGATGCACAATCTGGGCTACGCGGTCCAGGGGTCCGACATGGCCGAAGGCTATGTGATCGAGGGGCTGCGGAAAAAGGGCATCAAGGTGATGATCGGCCATAAGGCCGAAAATCTGGGCGATGCTGCCGTGGTCGTCACTTCCACCGCGATCAAGCGCGGCAATCCCGAAGTCGAACTGGCGCTCGAAACCCGCATCCCCGTCATTCGTCGCGCGGAAATGCTGGCCGAACTGATGCGCCTTAAATCCACCGTCGCAGTGGCGGGCACGCATGGCAAGACGACGACCACCTCGATGGTCGCCGCGCTGCTCGATGCGGGCGGAGTGGACCCGACGGTCATTAACGGCGGCATCATCAACAGCTACGGTTCCAACGCCCGCCTCGGCAACAGCGACTGGATGGTGGTGGAAGCGGACGAAAGTGACGGCAGCTTCCTGCGTCTCGACGGCACGCTGGCGGTCGTCACGAACATCGATCCCGAACATCTCGACCATTATGGCAGCTTCGACCGGGTGAAGGACGCCTTTGTCGAGTTCGTGGGCAACGTGCCCTTCTACGGCGCGGCGATGCTCTGCCTCGATCATCCCGAAGTGCAGGCGATCCTGCCGCGCGTGCAGGACCGCCGTATCGTGACCTACGGCTTTTCGGCGCAGGCCGACATTCGCGGCGAGAATGTACAGCCCATTCCCGGCGGCAACCGCTTCGACGTGCAGATTCGTGAGCGCGACGGATCGGTCCGCCGGATCGAGGGCATCGAAATGCCGATGCCCGGCCGCCACAATGTGCTCAATGCCATGGCCGCGATCGGCGTCGCGCTTCAGATGGGCATCGACGATGCGACCGTCCAAACCGGCTTCGCCCAATTCGGCGGCGTCAAGCGGCGCTTCACCAAGGTGGGCGAGATCGCGGTGGGGGAAGGGTCTGCGACTGTCATCGACGATTACGGCCATCACCCGGTCGAGATCAAAGCCGTTCTCGCCGCCGCGCGTGAGGGCGCGAAGGGCCGTGTCGTCGCCGTCGTCCAGCCGCACCGCTTCACGCGCCTGCACGATCTGATGGACGAATTCCAGCAGGCGTTCAACGACGCCGACATCGTCTATGCGGTGCCCGTCTATACGGCGGGCGAACAGCCGATCGAGGGTGTGGACAGCGCAGCGCTGGTCGCCGGGCTCAAGCGGCGCGGCCACCGCAACGCCGCGACCGTGGTCGACGCCGACGATCTTGCCGCCCATATCGCTGCCGACATCCAGCCGGACGACATGGTCATCTGCCTCGGTGCGGGCGATATCACCAAATGGGCGGCGGGCCTTGCGCCTGCCGTCGCCGCCAAGGTCAAGGAAACCGCCTGATGTTCGAGCTGTTCACCGTCGGCCTGGAAATGCAGAAGCGCGTAATCGATGCGCAGATGAAGGGGATCGAAGTCGCCCGCGACATGGTCGATGCGGCGCAGCGCCAGGTCGAGGTAAGCCGCGCGGCAGGGCAGGCGGGCGAAGCGAACATGCGCGCGCTCAAGGGGTGGATGACCCTGTGGGGCTTTCGCTCTTGACCGCAACGGCGGCCCTTCCTCCCGTTCGCGGCTCGATCCGGCCCGACGCCCCGCTCGCCCCGCTCGTCTGGTTCAAGGCGGGCGGCGCTGCGCAATGGCTGTTCGAACCGCAGGACGCCGACGATCTTTCCGCCTTCCTGCGCGATCTCGATCCCGCCATTCCCGTCATGGCGCTGGGCCTCGGCTCCAACCTCATCGTCCGCGACGGCGGCGTGCCCGGTGTCGTCGTGCGCCTTGGCAAGGCATTTGCGCGGGTCGAGCAGGCGGACGCCACCGCGCTCGTCTGCGGCGGCGGCGCATCCGGCATCCTCGTGTCCTCGACCGCGCGGGACGCGGGCATTGCGGGCCTCGAATTTCTCCGCTCCATCCCCGGCACGGTCGGCGGGTTCGTGCGCATGAACGGCGGCGCCTATGGTCGCGAAACCCGCGACATCCTTGTCGAGGCGCAGGTCGTGCTGCGTTCGGGCGAGCGGGTGACGCTGCCCGTCGCGGACCTTGGCTATACCTATCGCCATTCGACCCTGCCCGCAGGCGCGGTGGTCGTCGGCGCGACCTTTCGCGGCCATCCCGGCGATCCTGCCGCGATCCAGGCGGAAATGGACCGTATCGCCGCCGCGCGCGAGGAAAGCCAGCCGCTGCGCAGCAAGACCGGCGGATCGACGTTCAAGAACCCGGACGGGCACCGGGCCTGGGCGCTGGTGGACGAGGCGGGCTGTCGCGGTCTTCGGGTCGGCGGCGCGCAGGTCAGCGAAAAGCACACCAATTTCCTCCTCAACACCGGCGACGCGACCAGTGCCGATATCGAAGCGCTGGGCGAGGAAGTCCGTCGCCGCGTGCGCGAAAAAAGTGGAATAGAACTGGAATGGGAAATTCAGCGCGTCGGGGTGGCGAAATGAGCCGCGGTCCCTGGCATGTCGCGGTCCTGATGGGCGGCTGGTCGGCGGAGCGTCCGGTCTCGATGTCGAGCGGGGAGGGCGTCGCCAAGGCGCTCGAATCGCGCGGTCATCGCGTCACCCGCATCGATATGGACCGCGCCGTCGCGCAGAGCCTTGCCGAAACGAAGGCGGACGTGGTTTTCAACGCGCTGCACGGCGTTCCGGGGGAGGACGGCACGATCCAGGGCCTGATGGATATCATGGGCCTGACCTACACCCATTCGGGCCTCGCTACTTCGGTCATTGCCATCGACAAGCAACTGACCAAGCAGGCGCTCGTCCCCCATGGCATCCCCATGCCCGGCGGCCATATCGTCGAAAGCGAAAGCCTGTTCGAACGCGACCCGCTGCCGCGCCCCTATGTGCTCAAGCCCGTGAACGAGGGCAGCTCGGTCGGCGTCGCCATCGTGACGGCGGAGGGCAATTACGGCAACCCCATCGGCCGCAACAGTGCAGGGCCGTGGCAGGACTTTGCCGAATTGCTGGCCGAACCCTATATTCGCGGTCGCGAACTCACCACCGCCGTGCTGGGTGAGGAAGCGCTGCTGGTCACCGAATTGCGGCCCAAGAGCGGCTTTTACGATTTCGACGCGAAATATACCGACGGCATGACCGAACATGTCTGTCCCGCCGACATCCCGCCCGAAATCACCGAAGCGTGCCGGGCGATCGCGCTGCGGGCGCACCGGCTGCTCGGCTGCAGGGGGGCGTCGCGCTCCGACTTCCGTTGGGACGACAGCCAGGGGATAGAGGGGCTGTTCCTGCTGGAGGTCAACACGCAACCGGGCATGACGCCGCTAAGCCTCGTTCCCGAACAGGCGGCGAAGCTGGGGATTGACTATGCGACGCTGGTCGAGATGATCGTGGAGGAGGCGCTGACCCGCGCCGGGGGGCAGAAGCATGGCTGAAGCACGCATCCGTCGCGGCGGCACCGCCCGGCTCAGCAGCGCGAAGGGGCGGGCGACCAGGGGCGGTCGCGGGCGCGCGCTCAAGCGTCGCAGCTGGGTCGACAACCTGATCGAAATCCTCCCCGTCAGCGAAGCCACGCTTCAGCGCATGGCCAGCTGGGCCATCGTCGGCATCGTCGGCGGCATCGTCATCGCCATCGCCATTTTCGCAGGCGTGCCCGGCATGATGCGGGCGCAGGCCGCCGATCTCGCCGCGCGTGCCGGGTTCGAAGTCGACAAGGTCGAGGTGCGCGGCGTGGAACGGATGGACGAACTGTCGGTCTACAACATCGCTCTGGGACAGGTGGACCGCTCGATGCTCTCGCTCGACCTGCCCAAGGTCCGCGACGAGATGCTGAAGCTCGGCTGGGTCAAGGACGCGCGCATTTCCCGGCGTCTGCCCGACACGCTCGTCGTCGACATCGTCGAGCGGGAACCGGTGGCGGTGTGGCAGCATAATGGCCAGCTTCACCTCATCGACGTGAACGGCGTGGTGTTGCAATCGGTGTCCGCCAGCGCGATGCCCGACCTGCCGCTGGTCGTCGGCCCCAATGCGAATACGCAGACGGCGGGCCTCAACAAGCTGATGGAAAATGCCCCGGCATTGAAACCCATGCTGGCGGGCGCGACCTGGGTCGGCAATCGCCGCTGGGACCTGCGCTTCCAGTCGGGCGAAACGCTTTCGCTGCCCGAAGGCGAGCGTTCCTCCGCCTCCGCCCTCGTCAATTTCGCGCGGATGGACGGGGTAAACCGGCTGCTGGGCCGTGGCATCGTGAAGTTCGACATGCGCGATCCCGACCGCTTCGTCCTGCGCCTGCCGCAGGGCCAGGTGCAGGAAAAGCCGACCGACGCCGCAAGCGCCAAGGCTTCGACGCCGGGCGAGGAAGGCTGATCCCATGGCGCAGCCCAAGGTCGAAAAGCTCATTACGGCGGTCGACATTGGCTCCTGGAAAGTGTCGGCGCTGATCGCCGGTCGCACCGACACGGGCGAACTCGCGATCCTGGGGACGGGCCAGCGGGAAAGCCGGGGCGTGCGGCGCGGCTTCATCGCCGACATGGAGCGCACCGAACTTGCAGTGCGGGAAACCGTCGAGCAGGCCGAACGCGTCGCAGGCACCAACATCGAGGATGTGTGGGTCAGCTTTTCGGGCGGCAGCCTGGTCAGCGATGTCGTCACGGTCGAACGGGACATGGGCGGCTATCGCGTCGAGCAGGCCGATATCGACGATCTGCTGACGACCGGGCAACAGGGCATCGATCCCGACGGCCGCGTCGTGCTCCATGCGCAACCGACCTGCTTCACCATCAACGGCAAGGTGCCGGTGAAGAAGCCGCTGGGGATGCACGCCGACCTGCTGGGCGTCGACATCCATGTCGTGCTGGCCGACGGCGCGCCGCTCGCCAATCTCGACCTGTGCGTGCGCGGCGCCTATCTCAACGTCAATTCGATCGTCGCTGCGCCGATCGCGACCGGCCTTGCCTGCTTGTCGGAGGAGGAGCGCGACCTGGGTGTCGCCCTGGTGGAGATGGGTGCGGGCGTCACCAATGTGTCGCTCTATGCGGGTGGGATGCTGGTCGGGCTGCACTCCATCGCCATGGGCGCGTCGGACATTACCGACGATATCGCCTCGGCCTTCGGCATCCGTCGCAGCCAGGCGGAGCGGATCAAATGCTTCTACGGTTCGGCGATGCAGAACCCCCGCGATTTTCGCGAAATGATCGAGATCGCGGCGCCCCATGGCGACAGCGCGCTGCCGGGGCAGGTCGCCGGGCCCAATGCCGAAGGCGGCAAGATCACGCGCGCGGCGCTCGTCGGCGTGATTTGCGAACGGCTGAACCGGATCATGATCGAGGTGAATGCGGCGCTGTCGGGCATGGGCTTTCATTCGACCGGGCGGCAGGTGGTGCTGACCGGCGGCGGCGCCGAAATGAAGGGCATCGCCGACTATGCGCAGGGCGCGCTGGGCCGCGCAGTGCGCGTCGGGCGTCCGCGCGGCCTTGCCGCCATGCCCGAAGCGCATAGCGGCCCTGCCTTCGCGACACTGGCGGGACTGGCGCTTTACGGCGCTTCCAACCCGGTTGATCTCCGCGCGATGGCGCCCGCGCCGCAGACCGTGCATCGACTGGGGACGCCGATGTGGTGGCAAAGGATGATGCGCGCGATCAAGACGAACTATTGACCGGACAAAATTGCGCTTCGGTGAAAATAGCTGGTGAAAAAGGCTGTTTTCTGGTGTTAACAGAAGATGACGGTGTCGCTTCCTGACGAGGAAGCTGAGGGAGCTAATATTATGAGCATTGAGATCAGCCCGCCCCATGTGGACGAACTGAAGCCGCGTATTGCGGTCATCGGCGTCGGCGGCGCGGGCGGCAATGCCATCGCCAACATGATCGCCGCCTCGGTGGAGGGCGTGGACTTCATCGTGGCCAATACCGACGCGCAGGCACTCAACAGCTCGCCCGCCGAACGCCGCATCCAGCTCGGCCCGCAGATTACCGAGGGTCTGGGCGCGGGCTCGCGTCCCGAAATCGGGAAGGCAGCGGCGGAAGAAACCATCGCCTCGGTCGAAGATGCGCTCAACGGCGCGCACATGTGCTTCATCACCGCCGGCATGGGCGGCGGCACCGGCACGGGCGCTGCGCCCGTTATCGCCAAGGCCGCGCGCGACCGCGGTATCCTGACCGTCGGCGTCGTGACGAAGCCCTTCACCTTCGAGGGCAACCGTCGCATGAAGTCGGCGGAAAGCGGGATCGAGGAACTGCAAAAGCATGTCGATACCCTCATCGTCATCCCGAACCAGAATTTGTTCCTGATCGCCAACCCCAACACCACCTTCAAGGAAGCCTTCCAGATGGCGGACGAGGTGTTGCAACAGGGGGTGCGCTCGATCACCGACCTCATGATCATGCCGGGCCTCATCAACCTCGATTTCGCCGACGTGCGGTCGGTGATGGGCGAAATGGGCAAGGCGATGATGGGCACCGGCGAAGCCGAAGGCGACGGTCGCGCGCTCCAGGCGGCGGAAAAGGCGATCGCCAACCCCCTGCTCGACGGCGTATCGATGCGCGGCGCCAAGGGCGTCATCGTCTCGATCGTGGGCGGCGACGACATGCGCCTCATGGAAGTGGACGAGGCCGCGAACCACATTCGCGAACTGGTCGATCCCGATGCGAACATCATCTGGGGCAGCGCCTTCAACGACAATCTCAACGGCAAGATCCGCGTGTCCGTGGTGGCGACCGGCATCGACAACGACACCGGCCAGCAGGCCCAGCCGCTGACGCAGCCGTTCAGCTTCGCGAGCCGTCCTTCGGTGTCGGTGCCGCAGTCGGCCCCCGCCGTGCCCAGGCCCGCCGCTCCCGCGACGCCCGCCACCTCTGCCAAGGCGCCGGAGCCCGAAGCGCTCGAACTCGACGTGCCCGAAGCGCCCGCGCCGGTTCAGCCTGCCGCCGCGCCTTTCTCCCCGCCCAAGCCCGCAGCGGTCTTCTCCGACGAAAATCCCGATGAAGACGAACTGGTGCTGGACGCGGAAAGCGCCGCGCCGCCCGCTCCGGCTCCTGCCGCCGCGCCCGCACCCCGCGTCTCGACCGGCGGCACGCTGTTCGAACGCATGGCGGGCCTCACGCGCGGCAGCGAAAAGGGTCCGGGTGCGGACGATACGGCCACCGGCGTCGACATCCCGCGTTTCCTCAATCGCCAGAACAACCAGTAAAGGGCGCGGCTCGGCCCGCCTTGTCAGGAAAGCGCGCCATCGACCGTTCAAGGCGGTCCGGCGCGCTTTTTCATGCCATCCATTCCCCATGCGGAAGCATTGTGATTAAGAGCCGGACGTGAAACCCATCCCTTTCCTGATTTCCGCCCTCGCTCTCACTGCCTCTCTGCCCTTCGCCGCGCAGGCCCAGTCGGATCAGGCGCAACTCACGCGTCCGCTCGGGGCGGCTGACCTCAACAGCAATCTTGCGCGCCTCGCTGCCAATCCCCGCGACATGAACGCGTTGATCGGTGCCGGCGAAGCGGCGCTGGCGCTCGACGATCCGCGCGCCGCGGCGGGCTTTTTCGCCCGCGCCGACGCGGTGCAGAGCGGCAACGGTCGGGTGAAGGCGGGGCTGGGCCGGGTGATGCTCAAGCTCCAGAATCCCGCCGAGGCGTTGCGTCAGTTCAACGAGGCCACGCGGCTCGGCTATTCCGAAACCGGCGTTCTTTCCGATCGCGGTCTTGCACGGGACATGACCGGCGACCAGGCCGGGGCGCAGCGCGACTATCAGGCGGCGCTTGCCCGCACGCCGCAGGACGACGAACTCATCCGCCGATACGCGGCCTCGCTCGGCATCGCGGGGCAGGTGGAGGCGGCGGACAAGGTGCTCGAACCGCTACTCTACAAAAGCGACCGGGCCGCCTGGCGCTACCGCGCGTTCATCTATGCGATGAACAACAAGCAGGCCGAAGCGCGCAAGGTCGCGCTCCAGACCATGCCGGAACAGCTGGCGACCGCGATCACGCCCTATATGCAGAAAATGCCGTATCTGACCGCCGCGCAGAAAGCTGCGGCGGTGCATTTCGGTCACTTCCCGCAACGCATCGGCACCACCGTGGTCGCCATCGTGCCGACCCCGCCCGCGCCCGGTGTCGCCATCGGATCGCGACCGCCGGCTGCCACGTCCACGACCGTTGCGGCGGCGACTCCGCAGACACGACCTCTCAGCCGCGCCGAGCAACGCCGCCAGCGCCGGGAGGCCCAGCGGCTTGCCAGCGCACAGGGCCTTGCCGCGACCCGCGCCGCCCCCGTGCCACAGCCCGCGCAGTCGCAACCGACCCCGCAGCAATCCTCGCAGCCGCAACTGGCGCAGGCGCAGCCCACCCCGGCGCAACCCACGGCGCGCGCCACCCCCGCGACCACGCAGCCCCTGCCTGCATCGACACGCCAGCCCGCGACTCCGCTGCCTGCTTCCCCCGTTTCGCGTCCGTCCACACCGGTCGCCAGCGCGCCGCAACCGACTCCGCAGCCTGCGCCTCAGCCGACGGCTACGCCTCAGTCCACGCCTATGCCTACGCGGCAGTCCAATGCCACGACCGCCACGCCGGTTCAGGGGCCGCCCGCACCCGGCTTCGAAACGCTTGCGTCCAGGACGCCGCCATCTTCCTCCGCGACGCTCCCGGCTTCGACACCTTCCGCCGCGCCCACCCCTGCGCAGGCTGCGACCGCCGCCCCGGTCCAGACCGCCGCCGCCCCGCCGCCGCCATCGCCGGTGCAGCAGCCCAACCCGGAAGCGACCCGCACGCTCGCCGACATCATCCGCGCCATCGACGTGCCGGCGACCGAGCGGGAGGCGCGCGTCGCCGCCGTCAATCTGGACGAAGTCGCCGCGCTCCAGACGCAGCGGCGCGCGGAAAAGCAGGCGGCGGCCAAGGCGGCCGCCGACAAGGCCAAGAAGGAAGCCGCAGCCAAGGCGAAGGCCGAAGCCGATGCAAAGGCCAAGGCGCAGGCCGAAGAGAAAAAGCGCCTTGCCGCAAACCCGTCGCGCAACTGGCTTCAGGTCGGCGTGGGGCAAAGCAAGTCCGCTCTCGCCTTCACGATGAAGGGTTTGCGTCGCAAATATGATGCCCTTGGCGGACAGGACGCCTGGAGCGCCGGGTGGGGCCGCACCAATCGCCTGCTCGTGGGCCCGTTCCCCAGCTTCACCCGCGCCAGGGAACTGGAAACGAAGCTCAAGGCGGGCGGCGCGGACGTGTTCGCGTGGAAAAGCGACGCGGGAGAGGTGGTGGAGAAGCTTTCGGGCGAGTAAGGGGCGGGCATGACCAGCAGCCTTGCGTCCTATGCCTGCCACCCCGACGCCAGCCGGGGCCGCCTCCATCCCGAGGAGGGTGGGGAGGTGCGCGGCCCGCGCGATATCTTTCAGCGCGACCGCGATCGCATCATCCACTCCATCGCCTTCCGCCGCCTGCGCCACAAGACGCAGGTGTTCGTGTCTCCCGACGGCGATCATTTCCGCGTCCGCCTGACCCACAGCCTCGAAGTCGCGCAGATCGGGCGCACCACCGCGCGCACGCTGGGGTTGAACGAGGATCTGACCGAAGCGCTCTGCCTCGCGCACGATATCGGTCACCCGCCCTTCGGCCATGCGGGGGAGGATGCGCTGGAGGTCGCGCTGGAGGCGCATGGCGGCTTCGATCACAACGCGCATACGCTGCGCACGCTGATGCTGCTCGAAAGCCCCTATCCACGGTTTCGCGGCCTCAATCTCAGTTGGGAAATGCTGGAGGGGCTGGCCAAGCATAACGGGCCTGTCACGCGTCCCGGCTGGGCGATGCGGGAACTGGACGCGATGGTGTCGCTCGACCTTCAAAGCCATGCCTCGCTCGAAGCGCAACTGGCGGCGATTTCCGACGACATCGCTTATGACAATCACGACATCGACGATGGGCTGCGCGCCGGGCTGCTGACCCTCGACCAGTTGCTGGAGGTGCCGCTGGTGCGCCTGTGCTGGGACCGGGTGCGCGCGCGCTATCCCGATGTGCCGCAGGACCGGCTGCTGCGCGAACTCGTGCGCGAACAGATCGGCGTCATGGCGAACGACCTCATCGCTTCCACCCGCCGCAACATCGCCGACGCGGGCGTGGAGACGGTGGAGGATGTCCGCGCGCTCGGGCGCACGCTCGTCTGCTTTTCGCCCGACCTGACCGCACAGGAACGCGAACTCAAGCGCTTCATGTATGCGACGCTCTATCATCACCCCGAACAATTGGCCGCCGCCGACCGCGCGCGGATTATCGTGACCGACCTGTTCCGCGCCTATCGGGCCGATCCCACGCTGATGCCGACCGAATGGCGCGACGATTGCGCGGGCGATGAACCCGCGCGTAGCCGCCACATCGCCGATTTCATCGCCGGCATGACGGATCGCTACGCCGAGAAACGCCATGCGGAAATTTTCGGAAGCCTCCCGGCGGCGTGACCCGTGGGAGGGGCATCGCCCCACATCGAGCAAAGCGATTGACGCGCCGCGTCCTTTGACGCAAGGCAACGGGCGTCTCCGGCGGATTCGTCCGTCGGGCACGATGCGGGAGAGCATGGGCGGCCTTTCAGGCATGACCCGTCGCCGAAGGAGCAACCGCCCCGGAATCTCTCAGGCCAAAGGACCGCATCGCGCTGGGCACTCTGGAAAGCGGACGCGTGCAAAACCCGTCCCACCGAAGGGGTAAGCCATGTGGCCTTCTCGCCACTGGTCAAAGCTCTCAGGTTCCGTGACAGAGGGGGTGGCAGCGAGTCCGGCCCGCAGGGCGGGCTATCCCTGTCGCCATGCGACCCCTCACGGAAAGGCCGGCTTCATGACCGCCAATGACGACATCGCCCATCTGGAAGAAGAACTGCCCTTGCAGGAACTGCCGCTCGATGCGTGGCACCGGGCGAAGGGCGCGCGCATGGTGGGCTTTGCGGGCTATCACATGCCGATCCAGTATGAAGGCATCATGGCCGAACATCTTTGGACCCGCGAACATGCGGGCCTGTTCGACGTCAGCCATATGGGCCAGCTCAGCTTTTCGGGCGCCGATGGGACCGAAGGCGTGGACGACGCGCTGGAACAGCTGCTCCCCGCCGATATCAGGGGGTTGAAGCCCTTCCGCCAGCGCTATTCGATGCTGCTGGACGAGGAAGGCGGCATCCTCGACGACCTCATGGTCTCACGGCTGGGGGACGGCGCGTTCGACGGCGCGGCGGTCTATATGGTCGTGAACGGTGCGACCAAATATGACGATATCGGCTGGATGATCGAGCATCTGCCCGACGAAGTGGTGATGAACCACATGGACGATCAGGCGCTTCTGGCGCTGCAGGGGCCCGAAGCCGGTGCCGCTTTGGCCGCGCTGATCCCCGAAACCGCCGACCTCCTGTTCATGCAGTCCGGCCTGTTCCGGTGGCGCGGCGTGTCGCTGTGGATCAGCCGGTCGGGTTATACCGGCGAGGACGGGTTCGAAATCAGCGTCCCCGCCGACGACGCGACGTTGCTTGCCGACGCGCTGTGCGCCTTGCCGCAGGTGAAGCCGATCGGCCTTGGTGCGCGCGATTCGCTGCGGCTGGAGGCAGGACTGCCGCTCTATGGGCACGATCTGACGCCCGCCGTCGGCCCCATCGGCGCGGACCTGGGGTTCGCGATCGGCAAGCGCCGGCGCGAAGAGGGGGGCTTCATCGGCCACGCCCGCGTCGCACGGGAACTGGCGGATGGCCCCGGCACCCGCCGCGTGGGCCTCCGGATCGAGGGCCGCCTGCCTGCCCGCGAAGGCGCGAAAATCTATGCAGGCGCGGTCGAAGTCGGCGAAGTCACTTCCGGCGGCTTCGCCCCCAGTGTCGGCGCGCCCATCGCCATGGGATGGGTCAGCCTGCCCCACGCCGCCCCCGATACGCCGCTCGAAATCGAAGTGCGCGGCAAGCGCATCGCCGCTGTGGTTGCGCCGATGCCGTTCGTTCCGCATCGGTATCGCCGCAAGGCCTGACTTTCACCACCTTTTGCCGAAGGGAAGTATCTGTATGAGCCGCTATTTCACCGACGAACATGAATGGATCGACGTCGAGGGCGAAATCGCCACCGTCGGCATCACCGACTATGCGCAGGAGCAGCTGGGCGACATCGTGTTCGTCGAACTGCCTGCCGAAGGCACTGCCTTCGAAAAGGGCGACGACGCCGCCGTCGTCGAATCGGTCAAGGCCGCGTCCGACGTCTACGCACCCATTTCGGGCGAAGTCGTCGAAAGCAACGGCGCGCTGGAGGACGAACCGGCTCTGGTCAACAGCGACGCGGAGGAGGACGGCTGGTTCTTCAAGCTGCGCATCGCCGATGCGGCCGAACTGGAAGGCCTCATGAACGAAGCCGCCTACAAGAAGTTCGTCGCCAGCCTTTGATCTTTTGAACGCCACTCCCGCGCGGGCGGGGGTGGCGGAACGGGAAACAGACATGCGCTACCTACCCCTTACCGACAGCGACCGGCAGGAGATGCTCTCCGTCGTCGGCGCGTCTTCCATCGACGACCTGTTCGTGGACGTGCCTGCGCAGGCGCGTCTTTCCGGCCCGATCGAGGGGCTTGCGCCCCATGCGAGCGAGCTGGCGGTCGAACGCCACATGAGCGCGCTGGCGCGGAAGAACCTGTCGGCGGGCGAGGCGCCCTTTTTCCTGGGGGCAGGGGCCTATCGCCACCATGTGCCTGCCAGCGTCGATCACCTGATCCAGCGCGGCGAATTCCTCACCGCCTACACGCCTTACCAGCCGGAAATCGCGCAGGGCACGCTTCAGGTGCTGTTCGAATTCCAGACGCAGGTCGCGCGTCTGCTGGGCTGCGATGTCGCCAATGCGTCCATGTATGACGGTTCCACCGCCTGCTGGGAAGCGATCGTCATGGCGCGCCGCATCACCAAGCGGGGCAAGGCGCTGCTCTCGTCGGGCCTCCACCCGCATTATGTTTCGGTGTCGCAGACGATGGCGAAATTCACCGGCGACGCGCTGGTCCATGACGCGCCCACGCTGGACGCCGCGACAGACATCGACGCGCTGGTCGCCGGGATCGACCGGGACACGTCCTGCGTCGTGGTACAGTATCCCGACATTCTGGGCCGCATCGCCGACCTGACCCCGCTGGCCGACGCCGCCCATGCGGCAGGCGCGCTGCTGATCGCGGTCGTGACCGAGCCGGTTGCGCTGGGCGCGTGCCGCGCGCCGGGCCATATGGGCGCGGACATCGTCGTGGGCGAAGGCCAGTCGATCGGCGTCGGTCTCCAGTTCGGCGGGCCTTATCTCGGCCTGTTCGCGTGCAAGCAGAAATATGTCCGCCAGATGCCGGGCCGCCTGTGCGGCGAGACGGTGGACGCGGCGGGCAAGCGCGGCTTCGTGCTGACGCTCTCCACCCGTGAGCAGCATATCCGCCGCGAAAAGGCGACCTCCAACATCTGCACCAATTCGGGCCTGTGCGCGCTCGCGTTCAGCATCCACATGACGCTGCTGGGCGAAAAGGGCCTTCGCGAACTGGCGGGGCTCAACCACGCATTCGCGGTGCAGGCGGCGGATCGCCTGGCGACAGTGCCGGGCGTTACCCTGCTCAACGACAGCTTCTTCAACGAATTCACGCTGGTCCTGCCGAAGGATGCGCGGGAAACGGTGCGCCGTCTCGCCGACAGGGGCGTGCTCGGCGGCGTGTCGCTGGGTCGCCTGTTCCCCAAGGCGCCCGATCTTGCCAACGGCCTGATCGTCGCCGTCACCGAAACCACCACGCCCGAAGATGTCGAAGCGCTCGCCGTGGCGCTGGAGGAGGAACTGGCATGACCATGCTCAAGGAAGGTCGCCCCACTGCGCCGCAGGCCGCGGACGAAGCGCATATGGCACCTGTCACCGCCACCGGAAACCGCGCGCTGATGCTGGAGGAGAAGCTGATCTTCGAGATCGGCTCGACCGAAACGACCGGCGTCGATTTCGCGCAGGCGCCGCAGGTCGAAAGCCGCCTCGGCACGCTGGCCCGCACCGACGCCATCGGCCTGCCCGGCCTGTCGGAGCAGGAGACGGTGCGTCACTATACCCGCCTCAGCCGCCAGAATTATGCCATCGACCTTGGCCTGTTTCCGCTCGGCTCCTGCACGATGAAGCATAATCCGCGCCTCAATGAGAAGGTGGCCCGGTTGGCCGGCTTCGCCGATATCCATCCGCTGCAACCGCAGTCGACGGTGCAGGGTGCGCTCGACGTCATCAACCAGCTGGCGGTCTGGCTCATCAAGCTGACCGGAATGCACGGCGTCGCCATGACGCCCAAGGCGGGCGCGCATGGCGAACTGTGCGGCCTGCTGTGCATCCGCGCCGCGCTCGAAGCGCGCGGCGACGCGCGTCAGGTCGTGCTGGTGCCCGAAAGCGCGCATGGCACCAATCCCGCCACCGCGGCCTTTTGCGGCTACAAGGTGGAGGATATCCCCGCGACCCCGGACGGTCGCGTCGACCTGGAAGCGCTGAAAGCCCGGCTCGGCCCGGATGTGGCGGCGGTGATGATCACCAATCCCAACACCTGCGGCCTGTTCGAACGCGACATGAAGGTGATTTCCGATGCGGTCCATGCCGCCGGGGCCTTCGTCTATTGCGACGGCGCGAACTTCAACGCCATCGTCGGGCGCGTGCGCCCCGGCGACCTCGGCGTCGATGCGATGCACATCAACCTGCACAAGACCTTTTCCACGCCGCACGGCGGGGGCGGTCCCGGCTCCGGCCCGGTGGTGCTCAGCGAAGCGCTCGCGCCCTTCGGTCCGCTGCCCTACACCGCGCGCATGGCCGACGGCACCATCCACCTTATCGAGGAGGACAATGTCGGGGAGGAAATGCCGCAAAGCTTCGGACGCATGTGTGCCTTCCACGGCCAGATGGGCATGTTCACCCGCGCGCTGACCTATATCCTCAGCCATGGCGCGGACGGCCTGCGCCAGGTGGCGGAAGACGCCGTCCTCAACGCCAACTATGTGCTGCGCAGCCTCGACGATGTGCTCGATGCGCCCTTCGGACCCAGCGGCCCGTGCATGCATGAGGCGTTGTTCAGCGACAAGGGGTTCGCGGACGGCTTTACCACGCTCGACGTGGCCAAGGGGCTGATCGACGAAGGCTTCCACCCGATGACCATGTATTTCCCGCTGGTCGTCCACGGCGCGATGCTGGTCGAACCGACCGAAACGGAAAGCAAGGCGGCGCTCGACCAGTTCATCATGGCGCTGCGCAGCCTCGCGCAGCGGGCGAAGGCCGGGGACGAAGCGCTCAAGGGCGCGCCCTACCACGCCCCGCGTCGTCGCCTCGACGAAACGCTGGCGGCGCGCAAGCCGGTGCTGAGCTGGACCGAGGCGGAGGTGGCGCAAGCCGCCGAATGAGCGTCTGGGTTCCGGGCGAAGCGGGCGCGGCAGGCGAAAAACGCCACGCGCCCGCCACGTTGCGAAATCGTAACGCTATCGTAACGATACTTCGGGGCATGCTTCCGCCCTCCGGCCTCGTGCTGGAGGTCGCGAGCGGAAGTGGCGAGCATGCTGTCCACTTCGCTGTCTCCTTTCCGCGGCTAGACTGGCAACCGACCGACCCGGATTCCGCTGCCCTGTCGTCCATCGCGGCTTGGGCGGCGGAGGCCGCAGTCCCCAATCTGCGCGCACCGATCCGCCTCGATGCGATGGCGCCGGACTGGCCCATCGCCAGCGCCGACGCCATTCTCTGCATCAACATGGCGCATATCAGCCCGTGGGAAGCCACGGTCGGTCTGTTCACCCAGGCGGCTAGGCTGCTGGAGCCGGGCGCACCGCTCATCCTCTACGGTCCATGGTTCTGTACAGACGCGCCCGCCGCGCCCAGCAACATCGCCTTCGACGCGGACCTGCGCGCTCGCAATCCCGCATGGGGCGTCCGGCAACTGGAGCAGGCCGACGCTCTTGCCGCCCGCACCGGCTTCCACCCCGCTGTCGTGCATCCCATGCCGGCCAACAATCTGACGCTGCTGTTCCGGCGCGCAGGGTAGGCGGGGCGGCGACTGAAACAGACTTTAATTCACGCGTCCTCCGGGATAGGGGGAAGCGCCATGCCGTCGCACCTGTCCGATCTCGTTCGTGAGGAATTGCTGCTCGCCGCCGACCCGCGCGCCGTTGCCATGGCGGACGCGCTTGCCGCCCGTTATCCGGCCGCCGCGCGTGCCGTGCTGTTTTACGGATCGTGCCTGCGCGAAGCCCATCTCGACGGGCTGATGCTCGACTTCTACCTCATCGTGTCGGACTATGCCGCCGCCTATGGCAAGGG
>NZ_QFOA01000073.1 GCF_003248505.1 Sphingobium sp. | reverse complement strand
TTTTATCTATATCGTTCTAAGCGTCATCATCAGCGGCACGATCTGGGGTCTCTGATGCTCACCCAATATTGACGCCCGGAATTTGTCCACGCCGCCTAGCGTATAGGTCCGCTTCGCGACCAAATCGAAAGGAATTTTCTGCTGCTGGAGATAGGGCTGGACCGCCGCAGGCGCTTCGAGCGAACGAGTCTTGGTATCGAGGAAGTTCGCTCCGTACGTCAGCGCCAGCCGGCTGCCGAACGCGATGCGTCCATCCAGATCGATGCCCGCAACCCGGGATTTGCCCGCGTTGATCAGCATGGTTCCGGACTGCGGATCGTTGGAAGGATCGCAATCGCCGTCCGGTGAAATCGGTGCTGGATTATTCACGCCCGCCCGACAGGCCGCAGACTGCGTGATAAGGCCGCTAAGCGCGATCTGCACACCATTGTACCAGCCGGAAAAGGCGGAGGCGTTAAATCGCAGCTTCACGTCACCGCCCAAGTTCCAATCGGTGCGTATGCCAGCTTCAATATCCGTGACCTTTTCCGGACCAAACGACTGATAAGGCGTGAGCCGCCCGCCGAAAGTCGGCGTGTTGATGCCGCCCGTCCGGTACCCGCGACGCGATACGACATAGGTGAACAGGTCGGGCGTAACCTGCCAGTCGAGGCCCAAGGTCCAAGTAGGAGCGGAGGATTTGGCGCGGTTGACCGACGCTCCAACCAACAGCGGACTGGAGGGACATTCGTCGGGCTGAATGTTGGGCGCTGACATATTGGGGCTGGCCATCGTGCCCTGGGTGGCGACGCATGCCAGTTGCTTGTCCCAGGTGTAACGCACGCCGGCATTGAGGCGCAGTCCCTGCGCCAGAGAATCCAGCTTTACATTGACGTTACCGAACAGGGCGCGGCTGTTTTCGGTGTAGAAGTTGTACTGGAAGGTCGCCAATGGATAGCTGGTGAAGAAGCCGACACCGTTTCCGGACCCGGTCGTTCCATAAGGGCGGCTCTTGAGATAGAAACCTCCGAGCAGCCAGTCGACCTTGTCGTCGAACACACTGCCCTTAAGCTGCAATTCCTCGGTATATTGTTCGACGTTGTTGATTGCCCCGGCATTGAGCAAGGGCAAAGTCAGGCCCGGCGCCAGATTGCTGGCGAGCCGCGGAACCCCGTCGGTGTTGATATTATATTCGACGTAGGTTTTGCGGTAGCCGAAAATATTGGTCAGTTCGACATCGCCCAACGTGATGTCGGTCCGGTTGGTCAGGCCCCAGCGGCGAGTTCTGTTCATGGCAGGTTCGACGTCACTGTTCACGACGCGGGGGCCGCGAGCGCGTTGCGCCGCCAGCTCAGCCAGAGCCGATCCCCTGACGCCAAGAAGATCAAGTAGGCTGGGGGATGCATCGACGCCCGTCAGCACCACAGCATCGCCGGTATAATAGTTGCGATACCAGTCGAAAATCGTGAGGTTGCGGATCGTGTCGGTCGGTTCTGCCAGCACGGACACGCGGAAAGCGCGCGAATTCACATCATCCAGATCGCCGCCCACGCCGATGTTCCGGGTATAGCCATCCCGCTTTTCATAACGGCCTGCCACTCGGACGGAGAGCCGGCCGTCTATGATCGGCAGGGTGAGAGCCCCTTCGAGCTGCCGCCGGTCATAATTGCCGTAGCCGCCTTCCAGATATCCTTCCAGCTTGTAGCTGGGCGCGGCGGGATAATAGAGCACCGCGCCGCCCGTCGTGTTGCGACCGAAAAGTGTGCCTTGCGGCCCCTTGAGCACCTGAACGGAAGCCATGTCATAGGTCGAAACGCCGCTGCCGAAGGTCGGCTGTGGGACATCCGCGAAGTAGCTGACGACGGCGGGAGCGTTGGACCCGCTCAATGCCTTGCTCTGGCCGCGTATCTGAAAGACCGAATTTTCCCGACCGCCCGACCCCGACAAAAATACGCCGGGCGTCTTCATCATCAGGTCGGAGGTGTTCTGAATATTGGCAGATCGCAGCATCTCTTCGTTGAAGGCCACGACAGAAACGGGCGTCGACTGTATATTTTCGGACTCGCGGCGTGCAGTCACCACGATGTCGTCCGTGGATGCAGTCGTGGGACGATCCGCACTGGCCTCCTGCGCCAGAGCTGTGAACGGAACGCTCAGACAGATGCCGGCAGACAGCAGCAGACGAGCGTGATGCCGGCGCATGAAACTTGACATGATCCTCTCCTCCTGGCCGCAGGGGTATGGGGCTCAATCGATTTTTTTATCTTGCCCGCGGCCACGATGGAGAGGATGAAGACGAACGTCTTATACGCAGCCTATCCCAGGATAGGAAATGCGTGATTTTTCGGCTCTCAACCGGCTATCGATTCCCGGACGATTTTCATAATCTCGTTCCAGAACTTTTCGTCATCCTCATCGCCCAGCGTGCCCTGCGCCACGCGTTGACCGGCATAGATCGCCGCCTGCAGCAAATAAAGGACTCCCAGCGTATAGCGTTGACGGAACAGGATATCATCCAGGTGAGGACAACTCTGCCGGAGCAGCAGGTTCAGATGCCGGGTCGTTTCGGGCTGGCGCTCTTCTACGAACAGCGGGTTTTTCGGGTTGGTCAGGACGAGATGCAGGATCATCTGAGCGAAAAGCCTGCGGCGCTGGCCGTGAAACGCCACCAGCACCGGACGCAGCAGGGCATCCAATATCTCGCCAAGCTGCTGTGGCGGGCGACCCAGCCTGTCCAGCCAAGCAACACGTGCCCGATCCACCTCTGCCTGACGCAAGTCGTACACCCCCTCGATCAACTTCTCCTTGGAACCGAAGTGATGATAGATTGCGGAATTGTTCGCCTGACGCGCGCGTCGCAGAATTTCTCGAACAGATGTGCCCTCCACCCCGCGTTCGGCCACCAATTGCTCGGCCGCCAGGATCAGCCGCTGCGCGCCGGCGGGATAGTCATCGAAACGGTTCATCCCCTCGGCATAGCCGCACTCGCCGCAAGGGCCAACCTAAGCCGAACGGCACCGCACTCGCCGCATCAAAAAGATCGCCATGAAAACATTATGTCGTGATCGTGGAAGCGAATGGAGCGGCGGCACGTGGCCGGCCGCCTATACTTCCCCCTGCACTGGAAAAAGTTTTCACAAAGGCCATTGCCGAACCGACCGGACTTGCACGATCGTCCGATCCTTTCCGCCATGCCCCGGACAATCTTGCCGAACTTCAATCGGAAGCTGCACGTGAACACTTCTCCGAACGACGCTAGCGAATAGCCGTGTCTGGGGGAGCGCTCGGAATCCCAAGGATGGCGATTTTAATATCAGGGGCGGCATCGTCGTTGAGGTGGGAGGCGCACAGCGCATCGCATCCCATGCAATATCAACGACGGAAAGTTCGACAGCCTGTCGCACGATGGGGGATAGCCCGTGCATAGGATGATGCACTGGGTTGTCCCGGAAGCAGCGAAAGATTCATGTAGCTATGACACCGACATTCAGCCAGCCGCTCGCACTCGACACCTATCGCCTGCTCGGACGCTCGGGACTTCGCGTTTCTCCCCTCGCATTGGGTACAATGACTTTCGGCGAAGAGTGGGGAGGCAACGAAAGCGAATCGCGCCGCATTTTCGACGCCTATGTCGAGTGCGGCGGCAATTTTATCGATACGGCAGGCTATTATGCCGACGGGGTATCGGAAACGCTGACCGGCAAATTTGCGGAGACCAAGCGCGAACGGCTTGTGCTCTCCACCAAATATTCGCTGACCCGGTCGGTCGGCGACCCCAATGCAGCCGGCAATAGCCGCCGTAACATGGTGCAAACCGTCGAAACCAGCCTCAGACGTCTGCGCACGGATCGGATCGACCTGTTTTTTCTCCATGTCTGGGACGATACGACACCCGCCGATGAGATATTGCGCGCGTTCGACGACCTCGTTTCGCAGGGAAAAATTCTCTATCTGGGCCTGTCAGATACGCCCGCCTGGCAAATGGCGCGGCTGCAAACGATGGCCGAACTGCGTGGATGGAGCCAGTTTGTGGCGCTGCAAGCGGAATATAATCTGATCGAGCGCACGGCTGAACGCGACCTCATTCCGGCCGCCAGGGCGCTGGGAATAGGCGTCATGCCATGGTCGCCGCTGGCGAGCGGCATGCTGTCAGGCAAATATGCGACCGGCGGCAGCGCCCATGCCGGCGAGGCGGGCGGTCGCAAGGCGATGCTGGAGGCCGCTGACCGCATCGATGCGCGGGTCGTGGCGATCGCCGACGCCGTGAAGGCGACTGCCGATGAATTGGGCGTCACCTCGGCGCAGGTAGCCATCGCCTGGACCCTCGCCAATTCGGCGGTCATATCGCCTCTCGTCGGCGCTCGAACAATGCGGCAGTATGAGGATAATGTCGCCGCGCTCGGCGTGTCGCTCGACGGTACGCAGCTGGAACGGCTCAACGCCGCAAGTGCGATTTCGCTCGGTTTTCCTCACGATTTTCTAGCCACGCCCTTCATACGGCACGGGTTGACGGGCGGCACTACAATCCATCCGCGCCACTGATCAGGCGGCGCGGACCGCACTGCCGGGAAGCACTTGATATAGGGCCGCCACCTGCTTGTCATTGGGGCACTATACCCCTTTCCTTCCGGGACAGTCGGCGACCCGTCGGGCAGGCCATGTACAACAGGCCAACTATTCCAAGATAGGCCGCCTCGCCAGTCTCACCGTGCCCAAGGCCTCGTAATGCTCATTTCCCCTGTTTCGAGCAATGCATAGTCAGGTACGACACCAGTCCCGACCCACCTGCGACACAGGATTGCGCAGAATGACTGAATGCGAAAGATTTTCCATCGAAACACCGCCATATCGAGGCCCGCGATCTTATCGAACTGCTCTAAATTGACCCGATTTATGCGATATCGCCCGACCAGACCATGATCCCCGTCAACGAACGCCGGGCGAGCGTTACCGACAATTATGGCACCGGCATCGTCCTTATGAGCCGAACGGCACCCCGAGCGGGGTGACGAAGCTGATCATGCCGCATTTGATGCCCGCTGCGTAGTCCGTTGCGCTGCGATTATGGGAAGCATGACCTGACCATCGCGGCGACCGACTGGATTCGGGCAAGTCGCGCAACCTCCTTATGGATCAGAAGCCATAATTGCAGGGACACCGAGAAGGTTTCGGGTAGTATTTCTCGCAGAGCGGGTCGTTGGTCTGCGACATAACGCGGCAGCATGATGATGCCGCCGCCCTCGGTTGCGACCGCCGCTTGGGCGAGAATGTTCGGACTGGTGAACACAAGCCTGACATTCTGCTCAAATTCGGAAAGCATCTTGGCAAGGCTTTGCGCGATCGGCGAGGACAGAGGATAGCCGACGAACCTGTGCAATTTCAGATCCTCGATGCGCCCGATCGGCGCATGCTCTTCAAGATAGCTCTGGGACGCATAGAGCCTCATCGTCACCGGTCGAAGTGCGGAAATACGGTGTTCGCCGCGATGCGGCCTGTCCCATACGACCGCAATATCGGCTTCCCTCCTGCGAAGGTCGACAGAATGAGTCAGGTTGACCATTTCGACATCGAGGTCCGGGTGCGTAGATTGGAAGCGAGCCAGCCTGGGTGCCAGAAGCAGGGTGGATATGCCATCCGGAGCGCCGAGCCGCACCAACCCCTCGATGCGGTGATCGGCGTTCTGCAGTCTTTCGATGGCCTCCTGCGATTTGCGCTCCATATCCTCGACCACGGGAAGAAGCTGCATGCCCGCCCGGGTCGGCTTGAGCATCCCTTCGACCCTATCGAACAACGATACCCCAAGTTGGGATTCCAGCGCGGCAAGCCGCCGCCGAACCGTGGCGTCACTGAGGGCGAGTGCACGGGCGGCGGCAGGAATATATTTAGCGCGCGTAACTTCCAGAAAAATACGCAGATCGTCCCACTGCCGTTCCAAGAGCCACTCCCGACATTTTTGAACGTGATGTGATCAAATTTGACCATATACAGGATCAAGCCCTGTTCGCTAGACACTGCCGACGCAGAATATGGTAGGAGACACAAAGGGAATGTTGGGATCGGACAATGATGCGACCCGGATGACATCCCGGCGCCCTATATTCCGCCGCCCGTATTTCTTTGCCGGCTTCCTTGTCCTTGTCGGGGTCATCCTGGCCGTAGGCGGGACCCAGCTCGTGACCTTGGGAGGATCGCCCTACTATGTGATCGCAGGATTGATGACCCTGGTCAGCGGCATTCTGGTGGCGTTGGGTCGGCGGAGCGGCGCTCTGCTGTTCGGCGTCCTGCTGCTTGGCACGGTTGCATGGGCCGTCGGCGAGTCGGGTTTCGCCGGCTGGTCGCTGCTCGCACGGCTGGCCGGTCCGTTCGTCATCGGCCTTTGGTTCATCCTGCCATGGACGGCGCGGCGTCTGCATCCGCGAAGCAAGCACTCGCTTGGCAAGCGCTTCGGGATCGCGATGGCCGGTTTGGTGCTCGCCGTCGGGCTAGGGACCATCGCCAATATGATGTTCGTCGCGGAACGGCCCGATCCCATGTTTCAGGCGGGCATGGCCGCACAGGCACCTGCGCCATTGCCGCTCGCCGCATCCGCAGATAGCTCCGGCCAAGACTGGGCGGTTTGGGGCGGCGATGCGGCAGGCACGCGGTTCAGCTCGCTTACCCAGCTCACGCCCGCCAATGTCGACAAGCTTGAGCTTGCCTGGACCTATCATTTCGGCCCCGCGCCAGCAGGAGCACCGGCCTCGCTCGAAGTTACGCCGCTTAAGATCGGCGACACGCTCTATCTGTGCAACGACTATAACGACATTGTCGCGCTGGACGGGGAAACGGGCAAGCAGCGCTGGCGCTTCCATGCCAACACCAATGTAAAGGGGGCAACCTACGGCCATTGCCGCGGCCTTGCCTACCACAAAGTTCCCGACACTGCGGGCGCCTGCGCGGAACGCATCTACACCAATACGGTGGACGCCCGCCTGCTTGCCGTCGATGCCCGCACCGGTCGTCCGTGCAGCTCGTTCGGCCGCAACGGCGTCGTCGACCTGAAGGTCGGCATGCCCAAGGCTCCGGCAGGCTATTATTATGTCACTTCGGCGCCGACCATCGCCAGGGGACGTGTCGTACTGGGCGGCTGGGTGGCCGATGGCATGTACTGGGGCGAACCGTCCGGCGTGATCCGCGCGTTCGACGCCGTCACCGGCAAACTCAGTTGGGCGTTCGACGTCGGTCGCCCCGACCGCACCGGCGCGCCGCCGCCCGGCGAAACCTACACGCCCTCGACGCCCAATAGCTGGGCACCGATGAGCGCCGACGAACGGCTCGGCCTCGTCTTCGCTCCGCTGGGTGGCGCCGCGCCCGATTATGCAGGTGCTCAGCGTCGACCGTTCGACGATGCGTGGTCGAGTTCCGTGGTCGCCATCGATGCCGAAACGGGTCGCCCCCGCTGGCGTTTCCAGACGACGCATCACGATCTGTGGGACTATGACGTTGCTTCCCAGCCGACGCTGATCGACCTTCCGACGGCGCAAGGCATGCGCCCCGCGCTGATCCAGCCCACCAAGCGGGGCGAGCTGTTCGTGTTGGACCGTGAAACCGGCCGCCCGATCAAGCCTGTGAGCGAACATCCCGTTCCGCAAGGGGGCATGGCGCCGGGCGAATGGGCCGCGCCTACCCAGCCCTTTTCGGACGCCATGCCGTCCTTCCGGGGCCTTGCGGTCAAGGAACGGGACATGTGGGGCGTCACGCCCCTCGACCAGCTCTGGTGCCGCATCAAATTCCGCGAGGCGCGCTATGACGGCACGCTCACTCCGCCGGGGTTCTCTCCTACCATCGCCTATCCCGGCTTCCTGGGCGGCATGAACTGGGGTGGGGTTTCGATCGATCGCGATCGGCGGCTGATGATCGTCAACACCAATTATGTCGGCAATTACGTGCAATTGGTGAAACGCGAGGAAGCCGATAGGCTGGGCGTGCGCCCTATGGGGATGGGGGCCGCCCCGAAGCCCGAGGGACAGATGATCCAGCCCCAGATGGGCACGCCCTTCGCCGTTCGATCCCTGCCCTTCCTGTCTCCCATATTCGCGCCCTGCCAGGCACCGCCATGGGGACGCTTGAGCGCTGTCGACCTTAACAGCGGCAAGCTGTTGTGGTCGCACCCGCTGGGCACCGCGCGCGACAGCGGCCCGCTCGGCCTCCCGTCCTTGCTGCCCTTCAAGATCGGCACGCCCAATCTGGGCGGATCGGTCGTCACCCGCGGCGGCCTGATCTTCATCGCAGCGACACAGGATAAATATCTGCGCGCCATCGACACGACGACGGGTAAGGTTCTCTGGCGCGGTCGTTTGCCCCAGGCGGGTCAGGCGACGCCTATCACCTATATGTCGCAGGCAAGCGGGCGCCAGTTCGTCGTGACCGCGTCGGGCGGACACGCCTTCCTCGGCACGAAGCCCGGTGACGCTATCTATGCCTACGCGCTTCCCAAGGAGAAGCGCTGATCCATCCACCGACGCCTGCCATGCGTCCTGCAATGAGAGTTATTTCGATGAACGATCGCTCGGTTCCTACCGTTCACCTGCATATCGGCGATGAGAAGCGCACCACCGGATCGGGAGGAACGCATCACCATATCTATCCCGCCGATGCGTCCACCACGGGCACGGTGCCGCTCGCAGGTGCGGAAGAAACGGACGAGGCCGTCGCAGCGGCGGCCAACGCCTTTGCGACATGGCGGCGGTCCGACCCGCGCGAGCGGGCGCGGATGCTACGCCGCCTTGCCGATCTGGTTCGCGCCAACGCGCAGGAGTTCGGTCGGCTAGGCGCGCTCGACAATGGCACGCCTGCGATGTTCGCGATGTTCGGGGCCACAATCGCGGCCGACTGGATCGACTATTATGCAGGCTGGGCGGACCGGATAGAAGGCCAAGTCAACGGGTCCGTCATGGCGCGCGGCGAATTGGGGTATACGCTTGCGGAACCCTATGGGGTCATCGGCCTCATCATCACATGGAACGGGCCGCTGATCTCGCTGGGCATGAAAGTCGCTCCGGCAATCGCGGCTGGCAACACCGTGGTGGTGAAGCCATCGGAAATGACGCCCTATTCGGGCGAGTTTTTCATGCAGCTTGCAGCCGAAGCCGGAATCCCCGCGGGCGTCATCAACATGGTGCCCGGATCGGTCGCCGCTGGCGAAGCGCTGGTGCGCCACAAACTGGTCGAAAAGGTGAGCTTCACCGGCGGACCGGTAACAGCGCGCAAGATTCTTGCGTCCTGCGCGGAGCAGATCAAGCCAGCCGTGCTGGAATTGGGCGGCAAGTCGGCCAATCTCATCTTTCCCGACGCCGATCTCGACCCGGCGTGCGCCTTTGGCGTGGACGGGTCAATCGGCATGATGAGCGGCCAAGGCTGCGCTTTTCCGACCCGAATGCTGGTTCATCAAGATATTTACGATGAGGTGGTCGAACGCACCCTGGCGCGCGTCGCGCAAATAAAAGTCGGCGATCCCTTCGCCCCGGAAACGACATCCGGTCCGGTTGTCAACGAAGCCGCCCTGCATCGCATCCTCGCCACGATCGATCGGGCGAAAGCCGACGGTGCGGGCAAGCTGGTTGCCGGGGGCAATCGCATCGGCGGCGCGCTGGCATCGGGCTATTATATCGAGCCTACCGTCTTCACCGATGTCGATCCGGACTCGCATCTTGCGCAGGAGGAGGTGTTCGGACCAGTGCTCGCCATCACCCGCTTCAAGGACGAGGCGGAAGCCATCCGCATCGCCAACAACACCGATTATGGCTTGTCCGCCTATATCCAGACGCGCGATCTGGGTCGCGCGCTGCGTCTGTCGGAGGAATTGCGCAGCGGCGTGGTCCTCGTCAACGGATCGCAGAATATCCAGCCCCAGCGTCCCTTTGGCGGACTGGGCGTCAGCGGTTATGGCCGAGAGGGCGGCAAGGAAGGACTGGCAGAATTCCTGCGGGTCAAGACCGTCGGGATCGCCATGCCGGCAAACTGATCGCGCTGGTTTTCCGGCTACACCGAAGGAGCAACAATGACCCTGCGCTTTCAACAAACACGGCGCAGGGTCGCGCTCTATATCCGATCGGGAATTCGAGCCATAAGGACGAGAAGAAGTAAGACGTTACTCGGGTCTTGATGCGACGCGAAGTCAAGCGGGGGCCCCCTACCCGTTCTCGCGTGCGTAATAACCGCTCAAGTACGGCGGCAAGAAGAACGCGATTTCCGCCTCTGCCGCCGCAGAAGAAGAACTAGATGCACCTCTATCGCCGGACGGGCGATAACGGCGGTCACTCTTAAGAACTCGCTCGAAGCGACGCTGCCACTGGGTCCGCGACGAGCTGTTCTATCGGCAAGTCGTCCCGCTCGGTCGCTTGCCGCGCCCACATCGTTGCGTAGAGCCCATCGGCGCGAACCAGGTCCGCATGACGGCCCCGTTCGACGATACGCCCCTGCTCCAGCACAATGATCTCATCCGCATCGACCACGGTGGAGAGGCGATGCGCGACAACGATGGTGGTGCGCCGTCTGCTGATGTCGCGCAGCACGGTCTGGATCTCGGTTTCGGTGCGACTGTCGAGCGCGCTGGTAGCTTCGTCCAGCACCAACACCGGCGGATTCTTCAGCAAAGTGCGCGCGATGGCGACCCGCTGCTTCTCACCGCCCGATAGCTTGAGGCCGCGTTCGCCAACGCGCGTGTCATAGCCTTGCGGCAATGTCATGATGAAATCATGTATCGACGCCGCTCGCGCCGCCGCCTCAATCGCGTCCTGCGCCGCGCCCTCGCAGCCATAACCGATATTATAGCCGATGGTGTCATTGAAAAGCACCATATCCTGAGGCACGATGCCGATCGATGCCCGCAACGATTGCTGAGTGACGGCGGCGATATCCTGCCCGTCGATGGTTACCCGCCCCGTGTGGATGTCGTAGAAACGGAACAGGAGGCGAGCGATGGTAGACTTGCCCGCGCCGGAAGGGCCGACGATCGCCAGCGTTCGGCCCGCCGGCACGGTGAAGCTGACGCCGTGAAGGATTTCCCGCTCGGGATCGTAGCCGAAACGTACGTCTTCGAACTTCACTTCCCCGCCCGCGACATGCAGCGCAGGCGCAAGGGGATCGTCGGCGATCTCCGCCGGCGTGTCGATCAGCCGATACATCGCCTCCATATCGATCAGGCCCTGACGGATCGTGCGATACACCATGCCGAGCAAGTCGAGCGGACGGAAAAGCTGTGACAGAAGCGTGTTCACTAGCACCACGTCGCCGGTCGTGAACTGACCCCGGCTCCATCCCCACACGGTATAGCCCATTGCCCCCGCCATCATGAGATTGGTAATGAACGACTGGCCGATGTTGAGCCAGGCAAGGCTGTTCTCGCTCTTCACGGCCGCCTTCGCATAGCGGCCCATCGCCGCGCCATAGCGTTTGGCCTCGCGCTCCTCCGCGCCGAAATATTTGACGGTTTCGAAATTCAACAGGCTGTCAACGGCATGGGCGACGGCGCTCGTATCCATATCGACCATGTCACGGCGTAACTGGTTGCGCCATTCGGTGACCGTACGGGTGAAGAGGATGTAGAGCGCCACCATGGCCAGCGTGGCGAAGACAAGCCCAGCACCGAATTTGACGAGGAAGATCGCGCAAACCGCCGCAAGTTCCAGCACAGTCGGCGCTATATTGAACAGCAGAAAATAGAGCATCGTGTCGATGCTTTTCGTACCACGCTCGACGATCTTGGTGACCGCCCCGGTGCGGCGGTCGAGATGGAAACGCAAGGACAGGCGATGAAGATGCACGAACACGTCGTCCGAAAGCCGGCGCCCCGCCTCCTGTCCGACCTTCTCAAAAATGGCGTTGCGCAGATTGTCGAAGAACACGCCGGCAAAGCGCGCCCCGGCATAGGCGACGACCAACGCCATGGCGAGGCCTGCCGCAGGTTCCATGCCCGGGGCCATGCGGTCGATTGCCGCCTTGTAAGCGAACGGCATAACCAGCGTGACGGCCTTTGCGAGCGCGACGAAGATCATGGCGCCAACGACCCGGCGACGCAACGCAGGCGCATCCGCTGGCCAGAGATAGGGAAAGAAGCGCTTCAACGTCGCCCAGACGGGCGGCAGCGGCGATGTGTCTGTACTGGAAGGCGGCATTTGAACTTCATGTAGGCGCTTTTAGGCGGCGATCCAATGCCGCCGGAGGATTGCGCCTGTCTCGTGATACCGAGGCACATTGATCAGAACCCATGCGCTCACTGTCGTAAACCGAGGGACGTAAAGCGCCAAGGCTGCTCGACGATGTTGGTGTAACATTTTTAGATACAGTTGGACAGCCAGTTGTAGCGCATGTCGACCGCGATGCCGAGACCTCTGACGACAACTGACTGGCACAGCGGTCGAAGGCATGGCAAAATCGACACAACATTAGCGTTCTTGATCGCGGTTGCTATGTTTTGCGCTCCCTTTTTTCAGAGTAACCCATTCAGGGTCATTTCCAAACCTAGTATCATTAGAAAGATCAGAAAAACACGCCGGAACGGTTCGGCGCTGATCCGGGTGCGGATTACCTGTCCGATCGCCATGCCGAGCAGCGCAGGAATGACGGCCAGTGTCGAGGTCAGGATATTTCCTGCCGGCGCTGCACCGTGCCAGAACAAGCCGATTGCAAGAGCGATCGTAGACATGGTGAAGGAAAGGCCCAGCGCCTGCACAAGATCGTCCCGTTCCAGGTCTAGCGACTGGATGTATGGAACGGCGGGAATGACGAATATGCCCGTCGCGCCCGTTACCAGACCGGTGACGAGGCCGATCACCGGCGACAGCCACGGTTCCCATCGGGGCGAGACTCGAAGTGGCTGGGCAAGCAGCGCGTATGCTGCGTAGATGACCAGGACGACGCCGAGGCCGACCGTCGTGCATTCGGTCTGCCCGCCGGTCAGCAGCATCGAGCCGAGAACGGTGCCCAGAACGATCGTAAGCATCATCGGCCAAAGGCGGCGGATAAGCATTCCGAACCGAAGCCCCGTCAGAAGCTGCCAGACATTGGTCACGAACGATGGAACCAACAGGAGCGCAGCGGCAGCGAGCGGGGACAGAAGCGACCCCAGAACGCCCATCGCCACAGTGGGCAAGCCCATGCCTGTTACGCCCTTCACGACGCCGGCCGCAAAGAAAGTGGCGACGATCGCGGCAATGAGGGGGAGCGAATGACCGATCATGTCGCAGACCTAACCGTCACACCCGCATCCACAATGCGGAAGGTCTGAGCGCTGGCTTCGGCTGTACCGAAGGCACGCAATGCACTAGGTTGACGCGATGCGCTTCGATCTGACAGATCTTCGGCTGTTTCTGGCGGTGGTCGATGCCGGCAGCATCACCCACGGCGCGGCCGACGTCGGCTTGTCCCTCCCTGCGGCCAGCGAACGCCTCCGTGAAATGGAAGCGATCGGGGAAGTGTCTCTTCTCAACAGGGGGCGTCGTGGCATCGTGCCAACCGAAGCCGGGGAGATGCTAACACACCATGCCCGCACGATCCTGCACCAGATGGCTCGGATGCGGGGCGATATCGGGCAATATGCGACGGGGATACGCGCTTCGGTACGTATCTTTGCGAACACCGCCGCCATCATGGAGTTTCTACCTGAACGGTTGGCGCCGTGGATGGCTGCACATCCTCTGATCGACATCGATCTGAAGGAACGCGAAAGCGGCGAAATAGCCAGAAGCATCCGCGGCGGTTTCGCCGAAATTGGCGTGCTTTCGAGTGCGGTCGCGACGGATAATCTGACGACGCGGCCCTTTGCGATCGACCGCCTCGTTGTCGTCGCAACCAAAGAGCATCCGTTTGCAGGAAACGGTCAGATGCGGTTCGCCGATCTTCTCGGCGATCCGTTCATCGGCATGGCGGGCGGAGCTTTACAGGATCATATCGAAGATCAGGCATCCCGCTTGGGTACGAAGTTGAAGATCCGTGTCCGTCTTCGCAGTTTCGAGAGTATTTGCCAGATGGCAGGCGCCGGTGCGGGTGTCGGCATCATTCCCGAAACCGCTGCGAGAAGATGGCAGCGATCGACGAGCATCGCGATCATCCGGTTGCGCGATGAATGGGCAACACGCCGCCTGTCCTTGTGCATACGCGATGAAAGCGACCTTACAGTACCCGCCAAGGCACTGTTCGATCACCTCTCCCAGGCCGCTGAATAGCGTTCCAAACTCGGTTCCTTGCGGGAAGCATGGATCAACGGTGAGCATAGCTTTGCTCGGTCCGCCTGTGGGATAGCGCCAACCCGGGAAGTACGATTCCCAACACCGTGAAGAAAGCCCCCTTCCGGCGCCATCGGCTACCCGAAATCGACTTGTGCCAACGGCTGACGACATATAGCCTCCGGCCAGCACCAGTACGAAATGAGCTTCGTCATGGCTGTGTCGCAGAACCTCTTCTTCGGGCGGGTTTGCCGTGAGCGCATGGAAGCTGAACCCTCCAGCGTGCCGGCCCTCCGGGCCACTGCCCCAAAAATCCGTCTTTCCTCGCTTTAGAACCATATGACAGATCTGCACCATTCGTTGCCGCTTATGCCCGGTGCAAGCATGCCACAAACGAGAGAGTGGAGCTGATAACTTACAGCACTATACCAAATTCAGGTTCACGGGCCGAACCGCCGGGAATACTTTCGCAATTCGATCGGGGCTCAACCCATAGAGCCGCGCGAAAATCCCGCCCAACATGGCGCGATAATCTGTCAAAACGGGAAGATCCCGCTGTTGGTTCAAGGTTTCGGGCGCAAGCTTGACCTGCGGCCCCACAATCCGCCCGCCGCGCACGCCGCCGCCCAGAATCCAATAGACGCTGCCGTGGCCGTGATCGGTGCCCTTGTCGCCATTCTCGCGAAAGGTCCGGCCGAACTCAGAAATGACGATCACCGTGGTGCTGTCCCAGTTGGGCCCGCTTTCGCGCGCGAAACTGGCAAGACCGCGCCCAAGTTCGCCGATCTTGTTCGCCAATTGGCCGTCCGCACCGCCCTGATAGGTATGTGTATCCCAGCCACCGACATCCATGAAGGCCAGATTGAAGCGATCGTGCATCAGCGCCGCAACCCGCCTGGCCTGCGCCTCGAAACCGCGCGCGTTCACCGCGCCCCGGCTCGCCTTGGTCATTTCATCCTGGAGCGAGCTATAGGCTTCTTCGCGAACATCGAATCCTTGGCTAACGGCCACTTGCGGCGCCAGCGCCTGCGCGGCGGGGGCGGCATACATCGCGTTGATCAATCCCTGCTGGCGCGCATCGAATGTTGGCTTGCCGACATTGGCGACAGCCAGATTGGGCACCTGCAAGGCACCATCGTGGAAGGCGAGCGGCACCTGATTGCTGAAGGCGATGGGTTCATTGGGGCCCATGACCTGAGACAGGCGCCCCATGAAGCCTGATCTGTAATCCCGCCCGCTGGTCAGCGGCTGGCCCATTTCGATAGTGTCCTGGGTTTCGAAGTGGCTGCGGCTCATGTCGTCGGTGCCGACGAAAGGCACGAAGGCAACCTGCCGTTTCTGCCATAAGGGATAGATACTGTCGGCAAGCGCAGGGTGCAGCCCCCAATCGGCATCGAGCGGCAAAGCCGCCTTCGCGTTGCCCGGGTCAGGCTTGGCGATCGCAATCGTCGGGCGCGATTGGTAATAGAAGTCGCTCGCGACCGGAACGATCACATTGGCCGCATCATAGGCGCCGCGCAGAAAAACCAGCAGCAACCTAGTCTGACGGGACGCGGGAAGAGCAAAAGCCCTGCCGCTAGCGGCGAGCAGTCCGGCGGAGAGGCCTGAAACCAGCAGGTGCCGCCGTGACAAGATGCTCATATCCATCTCTCATCTCCCCATGAAGTCTGGTGAAGCAAGGAAGAAGACATTCCATTCCTGTGGACTGGTTGCCTGCGCCAAAGTGACGCGGGTCGGGCCCAGCAACTGTTTGTCGAGACCGTCATAGTAGAGCTCGCCCTGAAGCACCGGAAAGGCCGGCTGGGCGACGGCGCCCGGCTCCTCGCGCTTGAACAGCCCAGCAGAGCCCGATCCGATCGCTTGCGCGATCTCGAAGCGCTGTTCGATTTGGCCAGGCCCATTCCATGCGAACCGATCCAAGGGATAGCCATCCGGGGTCAAGTGGCCATAAAATGGCTGCGCAAGCCTATTGAGCCAAGCGACGATTGGCTGCGTGTTGGCGACGACCCGGTCGCCATAGGCCATGCGCACCGCCGAGATCACGTAATGCTGCGGATCCTTCAACAGTGGATGGGCGAGCGATGCCTTGAATTCGGGGCTGTGGAACAGCAGGTCCAGCACCTCGGCGATGTCGCCACCGCCCTGGCGCCATCGCGCCGCCATGCGATCCACCAGCGCGGCGGGCGGATTGTCGGCCACGAAATATTGCGCCAACTGGCGTGAGACGTGTTTGGCGGTCGCCGGTTGGGCGCAAAGCAGATCGAGCGCTTGGCGCACCTCATCATAGCCCGAACCCTTGATCGTGTGACCGAGAAAAACCTTGTCGCCCATGTCGTGCCTTTCGGGATAGAAGGCGAACATGTCATCGCGGATCGAGCCGGGCACGAGCTGCTTCCCGGCGCGCGCGGATGCCCTGGGATTGACCACGCCGACACCGGTCAGAATCCGCGCCAGTTCCTGCACATCCTTTTGGGAGTAGCCCGATCCCACCCCCATCGTGTGCAATTCCATGATCTCGCGCGCGTAATTTTCATTGATGTGGCCCTTGGTGTTTTGCGCATTGTCGAGATACTGCTGCATGGCCGGCGAGCGAAGGTTCGCCTCCAGCAGGTCGCGAAAGCGTCCGAGCGCGTGAGGGCGGATCGCCTTATCCTCATAGTCTTTGAGGAAGATCCGGATCTCGCCCTTGTCGATATAGACATTGAAATGATTGAGCCAGAAGGCGATCATTTGCTGGCGCAGTTGATCGGGAGCATAGAGGTCGCGCAGGATAAGCCGTGTCTGATCCTGCTTGAGGGCATCCGCAAGATAGCCGTTGCGTACATCCTGGGGCGTACGGACCGCCGTCGTAGCCGTGACCGGCATGGGGGGAACCCGCTGCACGCGCACCGCCGATGCCGTCATGGCAAGGGACCGGGGGGCAGCCGTCGTCGGCTGTGTTACGGCTGATTGGGGTGTCGCCAATTGCTGCGCAGCCTTGGCTGCATCTACCCGCGATGCCAGGTCACGTGCCAGATCGAGTGAGGAGCGGTGCATGATCGGCAAGGCGTCGATCGCCGCCAGAGCCGCTTGCGGCAGGGTCGCGTCCGTCAATGTGGTGTAAATTCGGGTGTGGCCAGCGGGCTGCATTTTCAGGCGGCCTTGGGTGTAATCTGTAGCGGCTGTGCCTCCTCGAT
>NZ_QFOA01000072.1 GCF_003248505.1 Sphingobium sp. | reverse complement strand
ATCATCAGGGGCACAGGCTGGGGGAAATGGACATCGACGCGGTGCTGGCCCGTCAGCCGCGCCTCGTCCTCGTCGACGAACTCGCTCATACCAACGCACCGGGTAGCCGCCATCCCAAACGCTATCAGGATGTCGAGGAACTGCTGAATGCAGGGATCGACGTTTATTCCACCGTCAACATCCAGCATATCGAAAGCCTGAACGACGTCGTCGCATCCTTCACGCGGGTGCGGGTGCGCGAGACGGTGCCCGACTCCATCCTTGAAATGGCGGAGATCGAAGTCGTCGATATCCCGCCCGACGAACTCATCGAGCGGCTGAAGGAGGGGAAGGTCTATATCCCCGCCGAAGCCAGCCGCGCGCTCAATCATTTCTTTTCCAAGTCCAACCTCACTGCGCTGCGCGAAATGGCGCTGCGCCGGGCTGCGCAGGCGGTCGATGCGCAGATGTTGGATTATGTCCGTGCCCATGCGCTGGCGGGCAGCTTCGCTGCGGGCGAGCGAGTGGTCGTCGCCATCAGCGAAGTGCCCGGCGCGCAGGGGCTTGTGCGTGCCGCCAAGCGCCTTGCCGACGCGCTCAGGGCCCCGTGGTCGGCGGTCCACATCGAAACGCAGCGCAGCCTGCACTTCACCCAGGCCGAACGCGAACAACTGGCCGATACCATGGCGCTTGCATCGCGCCTGGGGGCCAGCACCTCCACGATTCCCGCGCCATCGGTGGTGGAGGGGTTGCGCCATTGCGTGGAGGACGCGCGCGCAACTCAGATCGTGATCGGCAAATCGGCCCGTCCATGGTGGTTCGAACTGCGCCATGGTTCGGTCGTCGACCGGCTGGTGCGCGATATCGGCGACGTGGCGGTCCATGTACTGCCCGGCGACGCGTCCGATGGACACCCGAAATCTTCGGTCAGATGGAGAGGGTCGGCATGGGGACGGCCGGTCGACTATCTGTGGTCGATTCTTATGATCGCGGCGACCACCTTCGTCGGCCGTCTGCTGATCGAAGTCATCGACCTGGGAAACATCTCGCTTCTCTTCCTCATCCCGGTCATGTTCGCGGCGGCAAGCTATGGCCTGCGTACCGGGCTTGCTTCGGGCCTGCTCGCCAGCCTCGCCTATAATTTCTTTTTCCTCCCGCCGACCGGCACCCTCACCGTCAACAATCCCGAAAATGTGGTCAGCATCCTCGTGCTGCTGGGCGTCGCCATCGTCACCAGCCAGTTCGCGGCCCGCGTCCGCGCGCAGGCCGACCTCGCTCAATCGAGCGCGCGGCAGAATGCGGCGCTGGCGGGTTTTTCGCGCCAGTTGACCGCCGCCGTCAGCCGTGAGGAACTGATGCAGGCGATCTGCGCGGAGGTGTCCAGATTGCTGTCCGTTCGCACTGTCCTGCTGCTGCCCTCGCGCGACGGCCCGCAACTGCGCGCCGCCTTTCCGCCGGAGGACCGTCTGGACCAGATCGAAAAGGCGGCGGCGCAATGGGCGATGGACAACGAACAGCCTGCGGGGCGCGGTTCGTCGACGCTGACTGCTTCGGACTGGCTGTTCCATCCGCTGCGCACCACGCGCGGCGTTCTGGGCGTTCTGGGCGTGGCGCGCGACGATGCGGGTGAGCCGCTGCGCTCGGACCAGAGGCCGCTGCTCATGAGTTTGCTCGATCAGGCGTCCATCGCGTTCGACCGGATGGCGCTGGAGGAGGAAATGCTGGACGCGCGGCAGGTGCGGGAGAGGGACCGGCTGCGCTCAGCCTTGCTGTCCTCGGTCAGCCACGATTTGCGCACGCCGCTCACCACCATCGTGTCGGCGGCGCACGAACTGCGCCGTTCCCCCACGCCTGAGCTTATCGATACGGTCGAGACCGAGGCCCGGCGGCTGAACCGCTTCGTCGCCAACCTGCTCGACATGGCGCGGGTGGAGGCAGGCGCGCTGCCGCTGAAGGTCGAGCCGACCGACCTGTTCGACGCGGTGGCAAGCGCCGTCCACGACACCCGCCAGTCGCTCGCCGGGCATGAGGTGAAGGTCGACATCCTGCCCGACATCCCCCTTGTCCGGGTGGACCCGACATTGCTTCACCATTGCCTCATCAACCTGCTCGACAATGCCGGGCGCTATGCCGACCCCGGCACGCCCGTGCTGGTGCGCGGTCGTCGCCTGCCGGACGCGATCGCGCTGTCGGTCGTCGATCAGGGGCCGGGCATCCCGCCCGGTGTCGAATCGCGTGTGTTCGACACGTTTACCCGCTTCGAAGGATCCGATCGCGCCAAACACGGCACCGGTCTCGGTCTCGCCATCGTCAAGGGTTTTGCCGAAGCGATGGGGCTGGCCGTATCCGCCTCCAACAACGCCGATCCGCTCGGCGCCTGTTTCACCGTCACCATCCCGGATTCGCTGATCCTTGCCGATCTGCGCGCAGAGGACATGCCATGAAGATACGCCACAAGGTGCTGATCGTCGATGACGAACCGCATATCCGCAAGCTCATCCACGCCGCTCTGGCCCGCGCGGATTATATAACCGTCGAAGCCGCCACCGCGCGCGAAGCGCTGGATCTCTTGCGTCAGGAGCGTCCCGACATCAGCCTGCTCGACCTCGGGCTCCCCGATCGCGACGGGCTGGAACTCGTGCCGCTCTTCAAGCAGCACAGCGACACCACCCTTATCGTCGTGTCCGCCCGCGACGCCACTGACGAAAAGGTCGCCGCGCTCGACCTTGGCGCGGACGATTATCTCACCAAACCGTTCGATACCGACGAACTGCTCGCGCGCGTCCGGGTCGCGCTGCGCAACCGGGTGACGCGCGAGGGAGGAGCGACGACCGTCAATGCCGGGGACGTGGAAATCGACCTCCTCTCACGCTTGGTGCGCAAGGGGGGGCGCGAAGTGCACCTCACTCCCAAGGAATATGGCGTCCTGTCCCAGCTGGCCAAATTCCCGGGCCGGGTCATCACCCATGCCCAGATCATGGCGCATGTCTGGCCCAATGAGCACGAACATCATGTGGAATATCTGCGCGTCCTTGTCCGCACCCTGCGCCAGAAGCTGGAAACGGATCCCCAGCAACCGCGCATCATCGGCAACGAACTGGGCATCGGCTACCGGCTGAGAACCGATGTCGAAGACTGAACGGTCCGGGCCGATGCGGATGACGATTTGTGGTGAGCCCTGCTGGGTTCGAACCAGCGACCTACTGATTAAAAGTCAGTTGCTCTACCGACTGAGCTAAGGGCCCCCGAAGGAGTGGACGACGCCCTAGAGGCGAGGAAGCGGATGGTCAACCTCTTGTCGCGCCTTTGGGCTTGCGCAGCACCGCTTCGACCTGCCGCACTGTCCTGCCGCCCCAGGGATCGCGCCAGCCCGGCGCAATCGTTGCAAGCGGGCGCAGCACGAAATCGCGTGTCCGCCATGCAGGATGGGGGATCGCCAGCGCTGCCGACTGCCAGCGCCCGCCGGACCACAGGATGATGTCGATGTCCATGCTCCGCGCGCCCCAGCGCCGATAGCGGCGGCGACCAAGGCTGCGTTCGACCGATTGGACAAAGCGCAGCATCTGCGGCGGCGTCATCGCGCTGCGCACCATGATCGCTGCATTGGCGAACCGACGCGTCGACGGACCCAGCGGCGGGGTCGCGATGATCGGCGATACGTCCAGCACCTGCGCCTGCGCCCCGATCCGCGCCACCGCCTCGCGCAGCAGCGCCGCAGGCGTGCGCCGGGCCGACAGCGAACGGTTCGATCCCAGCGCCAGGATGTAGAGGGAGTGCGTCTCCATGCCCGTGCGCCTATCCTTCGCGCTTCAGAATGGAAAGGACGTCCTCATACGCATGAAGGCGGCCCCTTGCTTTTTCCGCTTCCTCTGCTATTGGGCCGCCTTCCCGCGATGGTCATCCCTGGAGGCGTGGCGGGAAGATTTATCAGTTTAGCTTTTGGAGACACGCAATGAGCGAGCAGCTTACGCTGTCGGCAGAGGCACGCGATCGGGCAGGCAAGGGAGCCTCCCGCGCTCTCCGCCGCGAGGGCCGCGTACCCGCCGTCATCTATGGTAACAATGAAGAACCCCTGTCGATCCATGTCGAGGAAAAGCTCCTCAACAAGCTGCTTGGCACCGGCCACTTCTTCAATTCGGTCGTCATGGTCGAAGTCGGCGGCAACGCCGTCCGTACCCTCGCCAAGGACGTGGCGTTCCACCCCGTCTCCGACCGCCCGCTGCACGTCGATTTCCTGCGCGTCGCCAAGAACGCCTCGGTCACCGTCGGTGTCCCCGTCCGTTTCGAGAACGAAGAAACCGCGCCCGGTCTCAAGAAGGGCGGCGTGCTGAACGTCGTTCGTCATGAAATCGAGTTGATCGTCGCTGCCGACAACATCCCGGACGAAGTCGTCGTCGACCTCGCTGGCCTGGAAGTGGGCGATTCGGTTCACATCAGCGCCGTGAAGCTGCCCCAGGGCGCTGTTTCGGCGATCGAAGATCGCGACTTCACCATCGCGAGCATCGCTGCGCCGACCGTGCTGAGCGATGCGGAAATCGCCGAAGAGAAGGATGCTGCCGAAGCCGCGTCCGCCGCTTCTGCCGAAGAAGCCTGAGGCTTAGCTCCGGCGGCCTTTCGAGGCTGGAAATTCCGATCCCGTCCGCCTACCCGGCGGGCGGGATTTTCTTTTGAAAGGCAGGGTGCGTGCAAATCTGGGCAGGTCTTGGCAATCCCGGACAGCAATATGCGATGCACCGGCACAATGTCGGCTTCATGGCGGTGGACCTCATCGCCGACATGCATCGCTTCTCCCCGCCTAAGAAGCAGTTCCAGGGCTGGACGCAGGAAGGGCGGATCGGTTCTGAAAAAATCCTCCTGCTCAAGCCTGCGACCTTCATGAACGAAAGCGGCCGGTCGGTGGGCGAGGCGATGCGCTTCTACAAGCTGACGCCGCAGGACGTGACGCTATTCCACGACGAACTCGATCTTGCACCCATGAAGGTCAAGGTGAAGCGGGGCGGCGGTAACGCCGGCCATAACGGTCTGCGATCCACCGACGCGCATATCGGTCCCGATTTTCGTCGCGTGCGGATCGGCATCGGGCACCCGGGTCACAAGGACAAGGTGCATGGCTATGTTCTTGGCAACTATGCCAAAAGTGAAATGGATGCCCTCGCCGAAATGCTGGGGGCGATCGGGTCGGAAGCGGAATGGCTGGCAAGACAGGACGACGCCCGTTTCATGAACGATGTTGCATTGCGGCAAGGTGGGTAGAAGTTGTCGTCGGCAAAGGACTGTGTGAACCGGATGTAAATATTTGCGGCGTTATGCATCCGTTATGACTTCGGCCCGTTCTTTCCTGCGTATCGCTCCCGCCCGAGCGGAATTAGGCATGTATATCAGTGGCTTTGAGGGATCCTGGTTTCGACATCCCTTCTGGCGTGCCGGTTTCCTGATCGAGGACGAAGCGACTCTCGAAAAGATTCGCTCCAGCGATGTTCGGGCGGTGATCATCGACACCAGGCGCGGAATCGCTGCCCCGGCGGAGGCACCTGCGGCTGCGCAGCCGCAAGCGCCTTCGGAACCTGACTCGCGCATCCTTGACTTTCCCGCGGCGCGGCCAGGACAAACTGCGGATGCCGAATTGGAGCGCGCCCGCTCGATCCTGCATGAGGGCAAGGCGCTCGTCACCGGCCTTTTCAACGATGCGCGGCTGGGCAAGCTGACGGTAACGCAAGATGTGGTGGCGCTCGTGTCCGACATCGCTCTGTCGGTCGAGCGCAACCATGCGACGCTTATCAACATGGCCCGGCTCAAGTCGCGCGACGAATATACCTATCTCCACTCGATGGCCGTCTGCGCGCTGATGATCAATTTTGCGCGCCATTTGCAGATGCCCGAAGCGCAGGTGCACGAAATGGGCGTCGCGGGGCTTCTCCACGATGTCGGAAAAATGGCGATGCCGCCTGAGATCCTCAACAAGGCGGGGCGCCTCACATCGCAGGAATTCGCCGAGATGCAGCGTCATCCGCTGGCGGGGAGGGAACTTCTTGCCACCTGCGATAATGTGCCCCCAGCCGCGCTTGACGTGGCGCTCCATCACCATGAACGAGTGGATGGCGCGGGCTACCCCTTCGGCCTCATGGGGCCGGACATCAGCATCGCCGCTCGCATGGGCGCAATCTGCGACATCTACGACGCTCTGACATCCGACCGTTGCTACAAGGACGCGTGGACGCCGACCGAAGCGATCACCCGCATGGCAAGCTGGCAGGGGCATTGCGATCCCGGCCTGCTTTTCACCTTCATGCAGAGCCTCGCCATCTTTCCGCCCGGGCTGCTGGTGCGGTTGCGCTCCAACAGGCTGGCGGTGGTCCTTCCCAACGGACGGCGCGGATCGCGCGCAATGGCGCGGGCCTTTTTCGATGCGCGCGCGCGCGACTTCCTCCCGGCGCAGGACGTGTCGATCACGGGCGACCTAAACGGCGATCGCGTCATCGGGCGGGAGGAACCTGCGCACTGGCCTTTCCCCGACTGGGTCCGCCTGCACGCCGACCTGATGGACGGCAAATATAACCTTCAGGCGGTGATGCAGCGGCACGCCGGCTGAAACATCGGTCATATCGCGATTGCGAAAGGGATCGACGCCGACCATAACGGCGCGTCCCTCTCGCTTCGGAGATGATCCTTGACGATCCAGACTGTGGCCACCCGGCCTTTCGACGACCAGAAGCCCGGCACCTCGGGCCTGCGCAAGAAAGTGCGGGTGTTCCAGCAGCCCCATTATGCCGAGAATTTCGTCCAGTCGGTGTTCGACAGTCTCTCCGGGTTCGAAGGGCAGGCGCTGGTCGTCGGCGGCGACGGACGCTACCTCAACCGTGAAGTCATCCAGATCGTCCTCAAGATGGCGGCGGCCAACGGTTTCGGCCGGGTGCTGGTGGGGCAGGGGGGCATTCTTTCGACCCCGGCGGCTTCGCATCTCATTCGGCTCTCCGGCGCTTTTGGCGGCCTCGTGCTGTCGGCGAGCCACAATCCCGGCGGCCCGGACGAGGATTTCGGGATCAAGTATAATATCGGCAATGGCGGCCCCGCGCCGGAAAAGGTGACCGACGCGATCCACGCGCGCAGCCTCATTATCGACCGCTATCGCATTCTAGAAGCTGCAGACATCGACCTGGACACCGTTGGCGTCACGCATCTGGGCGGCATGGCGGTCGAAGTGGTGGACCCTGTCGCGGCTTACGCCGACCTCATGGAAAGCCTGTTCGATTTCGCCGCGATCCGCACGATGATCGCGGGTGGCTTCACGCTCGCTTTCGACGCCATGAGCGCGGTCACTGGCCCCTATGCGACGGAGATATTCGAACGGCGGCTCGGCGCGCCTGCGGGAACCGTGATGAACGGCACGCCCTTGCCCGATTTCGGCCACCACCATCCCGATCCCAATCTGGTCCACGCAAAGGCGCTCTATGACCGGATGATGGGCGCGGATGCGCCCGATTTCGGTGCGGCGTCGGACGGGGACGGCGACCGCAACCTCATCATCGGTCGGAACAGCTATGTGACGCCGTCCGATTCGCTGGCGGTGCTGGCGGCCAACGCCCACCTCGCACCGGGCTATGCGGCGGGGCTCAAGGGCATCGCTCGCTCCATGCCGACCAGTGGCGCGGCGGATCGCGTTGCGCAAAAGCTGGGCGTGCCGCTCTATGAGACGCCGACCGGCTGGAAATTCTTTGGCAACCTGCTCGACGCGGGGATGGCGACCATCTGCGGAGAGGAAAGCGCGGGCACCGGGTCCGACCATGTGCGCGAAAAGGACGGCATCTGGGCGGTGCTGCTCTGGCTCAACATCCTCGCGGCGCGCGGTCAGAGCGTCATGGACATCATGACCGATCACTGGGCCACCTATGGCCGCAACTATTATGCTCGCCACGATTACGAAGCGATTGCCAAGGACCGCGCCGACGCGCTGATCGCGGCATTGCGCGCGAAGCTCGATACGCTACCCGGCACGGCGAACAGCGGCGGCACGGTCGCCAGCGCGGACGATTTCGCCTATACCGACCCGACCGACGGGTCCGTCAGTGACCGGCAGGGCGTTCGCATCTTTTACGAGGACGGATCGCGCATCGTCATGCGCCTGTCTGGCACCGGCACCGAGGGCGCGACGCTGCGTGTCTATATCGAACGCTATGTCGCGCCGGGCGGCGATCTCACCATGGCGACGGGCGACGCGCTCGCACCCCTGATCGTTGCCGCGCAGGAGGTAGCCGACATCGCCGGATTCACCGGGATGGACCGGCCCAGTGTCATCACCTGACCTGCGCCGGACATAAACTCACATGCAGGCAACAAAGCAGAAATATCTCCCCGCTAGAGGGCAAATTCGCTGTCCCCCGGACCGCCTGTTCCTTTCCCGGATATCCATGCCCCGCCTGACGCCCCTCCTGCTTGCCGGCTTCCTGCTTTTGTCTCCGTCGGCGCGGGCCGCGACCGCGCAGGACGAGCAGTTCTGGCTCAACCTGACGGCAATGGGGTCGGTGAAAGACGAACTCGTCTATTTCGCCGAGGTGCAGCCCCGCATCGGCGATGGCGTTTCGCGCGTGGATCAGGCGCTGCTGCGCGGCGCGATCGGCTGGAAATTCTCGCCCTCGCTAACGCTCTACCAGGGCTACGCCCATGTCGTGCTTCCCATAGAAGGCGGCAAGGACCGCAACGAGGAACGCAGCTTCCAGCAGCTCAGTTGGATGCTCGGCAAGCCCTGGGGCGGGGAACTGTCACGCACCCGGCTGGAGCAGCGCTGGCGCTCGGATGGGGATGACATGGGGTGGCGGCTGCGGGAGATGGTCCGCTACGAAAAGACGCTGAAGCCTGGCAGCGACGCCGTCAACGCGCTCGTCTATGCCGAAGGGTTCGCGGCGCTCAACGATACCGACTGGGGCGCACGGGCGGGTTTCGACCAACTGCGCAGCTTCGTCGGCGCGGAACTCGGGTTGCCCGGGCAATCGACGGTGGAGGTCGGCTATCTCAACCAGCTCATTGATCAGCGCGGGGGCGACACGCGGATCAATCATGTCGCATCGGTGACGCTGTTTTTCCGGCATTAGGCCGAGTGGCTATTGGAGCCGCGTCACAGTAAAGCCCTTCGCCTTCAGCATATCGATGAGGTTGCCCTTGCCCGTCAGGTGCCCGGCCCCCACGGCGATGAAGGGGCGACCGGTCATCGGCTCGATGACTTTCGCCCAGTCGCGGTTGCGCGCCGTCAGGATCGCGTCCTCCACCACAGGATCGGGCTGTTCGCCGATCTTGTCCTCCCGTGCGATGGCATCCATGTCGCCCTTCACCCACGCGGTCAGGATGCGCTCGTAAAGCGCTTTCATCCCCTTGGCCTCATGGATCGTCTGGACGAGCAGCCGCTGCTGCGCGGATTCCGGCAGGGTATCGAACGCGCCGAACTGCCGCTCCACGGTTTCCAGCCCGCCGATGGGTTTGCCCGCCTTGCGGAACGCCGCGATCAGCACCGGTTCTACCCCCGCACTCTGGCTGACGCCCAACGACTGCTGGCTCGCCGCCGACAAAAGCATCGCGGCTGCCCAGCTTTCATAACCGGACAGCAATTGCGTGTTCGTGCCCCCGTCCGCCATCGCCTTGTCGAGCGCGCCGACTTCATTGGCCGGAACCCGCTTTTCCAGCGGCGGCAGACCGGGACTGCGGCCCATATTTTCGAACAGCGCGAGCGTTTTCTGCTCGTCCTGAAGATCGGCGGCTTCCAGCACCAGCCGGTCCGCCCCGGCCATCGCCTCCCTGATCGCGGGCGTTTCCCAGGCTATGTCTTTGGGTAGGACATGGATCGTGCCGAACAGCCACCCCTTCATGCCGCCGCGCTCCACCTGCCAGAGTGCCGGCCCGCTCCCCGCAGGCGGTTGGGGCGCGGGAGCCTTGTCGCACGCGACGACGAACAGCAGCGCGAAGAGCGCGAGCAGGCGCGTCAACATCGCGTCACCGCGTCACGCGGGTGGAAGCGACGCCGATCGCCTTCAACTGGTCCTGCACGCTGCCCTTGCCAGCAAGATGTCCGGCGCCCACCGCGACGAACACGGTGCCCGGCTGCGCCAGCCGCGCCTTGATCCACTTCGCCCAGTTGGCGTTGCGCCCCGTCAGCAGCACCCTGGCGAGTTCAGGCGTCGCCTCCAGCGACTCGTTCATCATCTTCGCCAGCTTGTCCGGCTGCCCCTTTTCCCAGGTGCGCAGCAGCGATCCGAATTCCTTTTCCATATCGGGCAGGCCATCGACGGTGGCGTTCAGGAACTGCACCTGCTGGTCCATCGGCAAACCGGCGAAGAAACCGATCTGCTGGTCCACCGTCTCCAGCGCGTCGACCTTCTTGCCGTTCGCCTGCGCCGCCGCGCGAAGCGTCTTTTCCGCGCCCAGATCCGCCTTGTATCCCATCTTCTCCAACGGCGCGACAGACAGCAGCATCCCGCTCATCCACGGGTTGAACATCTCGAACGTCTGCCAGGGTAGTCCGTTGGCGCTCATCGCCGCCTGATATCGGCCACGCGCCTGCGCTGTCAGCCGGTCCGACAGCTTGACGCCGTCGCTCGCCAGCGCCAGTCGCCCCATCGTCGCCGCAATGGCTTGCGGGTCGTCGGGTTCGATAATTTCCAGCACCAGTTCGTCCGACGCGTCGAATGCGCGCTTCACCTTGCCGTCGAACCAGTCGATACCGGGCTTCATCACATGGACGGTGCCGAACAGATAGATGGTCGTGTCGGCATCCCTCACCTGCCAGAGCGCAGGGGAGGCGGCGGTCGTATCGCGCGCGTGCGCCGCGCCGCCGATCATCAGAAGGGCGGCGGACATGGCGCGGAGCAGGGTGGGGATCATCTTCATGACCTCACAGATGCGCATGACGCGCGCGTAGGGCAAGCGGGTTTACCCTCTTTGCGCCGCCTCGCCCTTGACCCTTCGGCGGCCTTGCGCCAAGGCGCAGGGCCGATATTTCGCCATTTAGCTTATGAAGAAGGACCATTCGTGGCCGAAGGCAAAGCGCTTTCCTTCCAGGACCTGATCCTGACCCTTCACGCCTATTGGGGGCGGCAGGGTTGCGTCATCCTCCAGCCTTACGACATGGAAGTGGGCGCGGGCACCTTCCACCCCGCCACCACGCTGCGCAGCCTCGGTCCTAACCCGTGGAACGCCGCCTATGTGCAGCCCAGCCGCCGCCCGACCGATGGCCGTTACGGCGAAAATCCCAACCGGCTTCAACATTATTACCAGTATCAGGTGATCATGAAGCCGAGCCCGGCGAACCTTCAGGACCTCTATCTGGGGAGCCTGGCAGAAATCGGCATCGATCCGCTGGTCCACGACATCCGCTTTGTCGAGGACGATTGGGAAAGCCCGACGCTGGGCGCATGGGGGCTCGGCTGGGAAGTCTGGTGCGACGGCATGGAAGTCACCCAGTTCACCTATTTCCAGCAGATGGGCGGCTTCGACTGCAAGCCGGTCGCAGGAGAGCTGACCTACGGGCTCGAACGCCTCGCCATGTACATCCAGGGTGTCGACAGCGTCTACGACCTCAAGTTCAACGACGCGGGCGTCACCTATGGCGACGTGTTCCTCGAAAATGAAAAGCAGATGTCGAAATGGAATTTCGAGGTGGCGGACACCGCCAAGCTGTTCCAGTGGTTCAAGGATTGCCGCGCCGAATATGACCGGTGCATCGACAACGACGTGCCGCTGGCCGCGTTCGAGCAGGCGATCAAGGCCAGCCACACCTTCAACCTCCTGCAAGCGCGCGGTGTCATTTCGGTTCAGGAACGAGCGAGCTTCATGGGCCAGGTCCGCGATATGGCGCGGGGCAGCTGCGAAGCCTGGATGAAGCATAACAGGTGGGCCGCATGATGACTGACTTCCTGCTCGAACTGCGCTGCGAGGAAATCCCGGCGCGCATGCAATTGAAGGCGTCCGATGACCTCGCCCGCCTTTTTGCCGAAGAACTGGCGAAGGCGGGCCTTGCGCCCACCGCCATAGACAGCTTCGTGACGCCCCGCCGCCTTGCCCTCATCGCGCGCGGCCTGCCGCTCGAAACCGCCGCCGTGAGCGAGGAGTTCAAGGGCCCCCGCACGTCCGCGCCGCCGCAGGCGCTCGAAGGCTTCCTGCGCAAGACCGGTCTTCGCCAGGACCAGCTCGAAGAGCGCGAAGGTGTCTACTTCGCTGTCGTCGAAAAGCCCGGTCGCGCCACCGCGCAGGTGCTGGCGGAAGCGGTTCCCGCCGTCATCCGCGCTTTTCCCTGGCCCAAGTCGATGCGCTGGGGCACAGCGTCGCAGACGACCGAAAGCCTGCGCTGGGTCCGCCCGCTGCAAGGCATCGTCGCGATCCTGGGCGAAACCCTCGTCGATATCGAGATCGAAGGATTGCGCAGCGGCTTCGCTACGCTCGGTCACCGTTTCCACCATCCCGGCGAAATCACCATCGGCGGCGCGCATGACTATGCCGACAAGCTGCGCGCCTGCCACGTCATCGTCTCGCATCGCGAACGGCAGGCGATCATCGAGGCGAAAGCCGCACAGGCTGCCGCAGCGAAGGGCTATACCGTCATCGAGGACAAGGGCCTCATCGCGGAGAATGCGGGCCTGACCGAATGGCCCGTACCGCTGCTCGGCGATTTCGACCCGGCCTTCCTCGAAGTGCCGCCCGAAGTCATTCAGCTGACGCTGCGGATCAACCAGAAATATTTCGTGCTGCGCGACGGCGCGGGCAATCTCGCCCCGGCCTTCATCTGCACCGCCAATATCGAGGCGAAGGACGGCGGCGCGGCCATTATCGCGGGCAACCGCAAGGTGCTGGCCGCCCGTCTGAGCGACGCGCGTTTCTTCTGGGAGCAGGACCGCAAGACGCACCTGGCGGATCACGCGAAAAAGCTGGAGCGCATCACCTTCCACGAAAAGCTCGGCACCGTGGCCGACAAGGTGGAGCGTGTGGCGAAGCTGGCCGAGTGGCTCGCCACCGAAAACATTGTTCCCAACTGCGACCCGGCGCTGGCCCGTCAAGCTGCCGAACTCTGCAAGGCCGACCTCGTCACCGAAATGGTCGGCGAATTCCCCGAGCTTCAGGGCATCATGGGCGGCTACTACGCCCGCGCCGAAGGCCTGCCCGATGCGGTCGCCGATGCGATCCGCGATCACTACAAGCCGGTCGGGCAGGGGGATGAGGTGCCGACTGAGCCCGTGACGGTGGCGGTGAGTTTGGCGGATAAGCTGGATACGTTGGCAAGCTTCTTTATCCAAAAGATGCCGCCTACCGGATCGAAGGACCCATTTGCTTTACGCAGAGCGGCTATCGCAGCTACCTCATTGATCTTACAAAACAATCTAAGGTTCCGTTTGGAACGTGCTTTATTAGCAGCGGCGGATGATGATCAAGCTAAGTTTGAAGTCATTTTCTTCAGCAAGACTGAACATGATCTAGCATCTTTCTTTATCGAACGTCTTAAAGTCCAGCAAAAGGAAGCGGGCGTCCGCCACGACCTGATCGACGCGGTATTCGCGCTCGGAGGGGAGGATGACTTGGTCCGACTGTTAGCCCGCGTCCACGCGCTCCAGTCCTTCATTACGACCGATGATGGTGTCAATCTGCTCGCGGGGTACAAGCGCGCAGTAGGGTTGCTTCCAAAAGACACGGGCGGCAATATGTCAAAAACGGCCGCAGCAAACATTTTGATCGATGGCCACGCTCCTCCGCCAAAGCCACAAGCCAAGGAAGCCGAAGCTGCCCTCATTGCCGCGCTCGAAACCGCAGAACCTCTTGCGGCGCAGGCGGTGGCGGATGAGCGGTTCGAGGATGCGATGGCCGCGCTCGCGACCTTGCGCGCGCCCATTGACGCCTTTTTCGACAACGTGACGGTCAACGACGCCGTCCCGGAAAAGCGCAAGGCGCGGCTCGACCTGCTGGCGCGGGTGCGCGACGCGGTGCATAGCGTCGCCGACTTCTCGAAAATCACGGGATGACAAACTGATCCAATACCACTGTCCCGAAAAATGCCAGATTGATCGGGATAAACAAATCAGATGATGCAATCCGATCCGCCTTCCGGCAGATATGCTGCATCGCACAAACTCGGCAACCAGTGCAGGGAGAGCCGGATCATGATCAAGACGGAAGAGGCCAGCATGAACGACACCGCTACCCGCTATGTCTATCGCTTCGGTGGCGGTGTGAACGACGGGGGGAAGGGCGACAAGAACCTTCTCGGCGGCAAGGGCGCGAACCTCGACGGCATGGCCGCAATCGGGCTTCCGGTGCCTCCCGGCTTCACCATCACGACCGACATGTGCACTCGTTATTATCAGGACGGGGGCACCTATCCCGACAGCCTGAAGGCGCAGGTCGCCAGCGGCATCTCGCATATCGAGGGCGTGACCGGAAAGTCGTTCGGCGACGCCGCCGATCCGCTGCTCGTATCCGTCCGTTCGGGCGCGCGCATTTCGATGCCCGGCATGATGGACACCGTCCTCAACCTCGGCCTCAACGACGAAACGGTGCAGGGCTTGGCTGCCGCATCGGGGGACGAGCGTTTCGCCTGGGACAGCTATCGCCGCTTCATCCAGATGTATTCCGACGTGGTGCTGGAACTCGACCATGGCGCGTTCGAGGAAGCGCTGGAGATCGCGAAGGAAGATCAGGGCTATACCCTTGACACGGAAATGACGGCGGACGACTGGAAGGCGCTTGTCGGCGAGTATAAGGCGCTCGTCGCCAAGCTCTGGAACAAGCCCTTTCCGCAGGACGTGCACGACCAGTTGTGGGGTGCGATCAGCGCTGTGTTCGGCAGCTGGCAAGCGGATCGCGCGAAGGTCTATCGTCGCCTGAACTCGATCCCCGGAGACTGGGGCACGGCGGTCAATGTCCAGGCGATGGTGTTCGGCAACATGGGCGACACGTCGGCTACCGGCGTTGCCTTCACCCGCGACCCCGCGACCGGAGAGAACGCCTATTATGGCGAATATCTCATCAATGCGCAGGGTGAGGATGTGGTGGCGGGCATCCGCACGCCGCAATATCTGACCAAGGCCGCGCGCGAGCGGGCAGGGGCCAAGCCTTTGTCGATGGAAGAGGCGATGCCGGACACCTATGCCGAACTGGCGCGGGTATTCCAGATCCTCGAAACCCATTATCGCGACATGCAGGACATCGAATTCACGGTGCAGCAGGGCAAGCTCTGGATGCTCCAGACCCGCTCGGGCAAGCGCACCGCCAAGGCCGCGCTCAAGATCGCAGTCGACATGGCGACCGAAGGCCTGATTTCCGAGGAGGAAGCCGTCGCCCGCGTCGATCCGGCCGCGCTCGACCAGTTGCTCCACCCGACTCTCGATCCCAAGGCGCCACGCGACGTGCTGACCAAGGGGTTGCCCGCGTCGCCCGGCGCTGCCAGCGGGGCAATCGTCTTCGACGCCGACACTGCCGAGCGCCGCAACGAACTGGGCGATGCGGTCATCCTCGTGCGCGTGGAAACGTCGCCGGAGGACATCCACGGCATGCATGCGGCCAAGGGCATCCTGACCGCGCGCGGCGGCATGACCAGCCATGCTGCGGTCGTGGCGCGCGGCATGGGTCGCCCCTGCGTATCCGGTGCGGGCAGTCTCTCCATCGATAACGCCAGCAAGGTTTTGCGCATCGGCTCGCGCGAGCTCAAGGAAGGCGATATCCTCACCATCGACGGCGCGACCGGCGAAGTGATGGCAGGCGAAGTCGCCACGGTGCAGCCTGAACTGGCTGGCGATTTCGGTACGCTGATGGGCTGGGCGGACAAGGTTCGTCGGCTCAAGGTTCGCGCGAACGCCGAAACGCCGCTCGACTGCCAGACCGCGCGCGATTTCGGCGCGGAGGGCGTGGGCCTGTGCCGCACCGAACACATGTTCTTCGACGCGGCCCGTATCACCGCCGTGCGCGAAATGATCCTGGCGGACAGCGAAAAGGGCCGCCGCGCCGCGCTCGATAAGCTGCTGCCCGAACAGCGCGACGATTTCGCACAGATTTTCATGGTAATGGCGGGGCTCCCCGTCACCATCCGGTTGCTCGATCCGCCGCTTCACGAATTCCTGCCCCATGGCGAAGCGGAGTTCGAGGAAGTGGCGAAGGCCGCAGGCGTCGGCGTCGATGCGCTCAAGCGCCGCGCTGCCGAACTTCACGAATTCAACCCGATGCTGGGGCATCGCGGTTGTCGTCTGGGCGTAACCTATCCCGAAATCTATGAGATGCAGGCCCGTGCGATCTTCGAAGCGGCGCTGATCGTCAAACAGCGCAGCGGCGATGCTCCGATTCCCGAAGTGATGATCCCGCTCGTCGCGACGCGCAAGGAATTGGAACTGATGAAGGCCATCGTCGATCAGGTCGCAGAGGCCGTGTTCGCCGAGCAGGGCAATTCGGTCGAATATCTCGTCGGCACGATGATCGAGCTGCCCCGCGCCGCGCTTAAGGCGGGGGAGATCGCCGAGGTGGGCGAATTTTTCTCGTTCGGCACTAACGATCTGACGCAGACGACCATCGGCATCAGCCGCGACGATGCCGGTCGGTTCCTGACGCAATATGTGGACAAGGGCATTTTCGCTCGCGACCCCTTCGTTAGCATCGATGTCGAGGGCGTGGGCGAACTGATCGAACTCGCCGCCGAGCGCGGTCGCGCGACGCGCCCCGATATCAAGCTCGGCATATGCGGCGAACATGGCGGCGATCCCGCATCGATCGCTTTCTGCGAGAAGGCCGGCCTCGATTATGTATCGGCCTCGCCTTACCGCGTGCCGATCGCCCGTCTCGCCGCGGCGCAGGCCGCGCTCGCCAGCCGCTAAACATGCAAAAGGGCGGGAAGATCGCTTCCCGCCCTTTTTCATTACATTCGCGCAGAGCGCTTACCGCCCCCCTGTCAGCCGATCCAGCAAGCCGGGCTTGCTTTCTCCCCGCTCCAGAGCCAGCGCCTGCCCGCGCCAGTCGTCGCGCGTGATCGTGCCGGGCGCCAGCCCGAGGCGCGCTTCCAGCGTTGCTTCCTGTTCGGCACTGAGCCCCGCGATCTGGCCATAACGGTGATAGCCCGCTTCGTTCAGCGCTACTTCCTCACGCTGGCTGACGCCGGTGATACGGCTGAGGTCGTCCCGACCATGGCTCCCGCCGATAGCCGCCCCGGTCACACCTGCGCCGGTGCCGACAGGCGCTGCATGGCGTTCCAGTTCCCGAACGCGCGCCTCGGCTGCTTCGAGCCGGGCATCCCGGTCCTTGAGCGCCGTGCGATGTGCGACCTTTTCTTCCTGCCACAGCCGCTTGAACTTGCCCCGACCGCTCATCATCAGGCCCAGGATCCAGCCGATGACCAGCGCGATGGCCAGCAGCGCCAGGTCGTTCATTGTGAAGTTCATCATGGCACTCTCCTTCGGCCACACGAACGAGGGAGGGGGTGAAAAGTTGC
>NZ_QFOA01000071.1 GCF_003248505.1 Sphingobium sp. | reverse complement strand
CGCCATCACCGGCCTGGGCCTGACCGAAGCCAAGGCACTGGTCGAAGGCGCGCCCAAGGCGGTCAAGGAAGGCGTGAACAAGGAAGAAGCCGACAAGCTGAAGAAGCAGCTTGAAGAAGCCGGCGCGACCGTCGAGCTGAAGTAATCGGCTATCCGTCCCGCCTGACGGCGGGGCGGACCGGACCTGCGAAGGGCGGCCATCTCCCTGGCGGAGTCGGTCGCCCTTTTCTTTGTTCGCGGCCCGTCGCACGACAATCGGAGGCGAAGCGACCGACGCGCCGGGGCAGGCGCATGCGGCAGCGGTTCTATCGGCGGTTGGCGGGACCGGCGGCGCAGGCTAGGGTGGCGGTCCGCATGACTGCAACCACTCCCCGCCGCCGAATGGCCATCACCATCGCCGCCGCTCTCCTGCTGGCGGTGGGAGGGTGTTCGGACGAAGGAAGCGGCCCGGTCGTCGTCAGCGTCATCGGCGACAGGGACGATTTCGCCCGCCCCCTTCCCAACCTTCCCGATCCCGCCGCCAAGCTGATTCTGGAAGCCACCGCGCAGGGTCTTGTGGCGTTCGATGCGGGGGGCGATATCCTGCCCGCGCTCGCCCAGCGCTGGATCGTGCAGGATGACGGGCGCAGCTATATCTTTCGCCTGCGCCGTGCCTTCTGGGAGGACGGCTCGCGCGTGACGGCACCCGATGTCGCGCGGATGCTGATGGCGCGGATCGAAATGCTGCGGCGGATGGATCCGGAAGGGCCGCTGGACGCCGTGCAGGCGGTCGTGCCGATGACGGGCGAAGTCATCGAGATCCGCCTCTCCACCCCCCGCCCCTTCATCCTCCAGATGCTGGCCCAGCCGCAGATGGCGGTGCTGTCTCGCACCGGGGGAACAGGCCCGTATCGCCGCATGGCACAGGGCGGCCAGCTGTTCCTGACGCCGATAGACCGGTCGAGCGGCGACGATGGCGACGAGGATCAGCCGATTCCGCCATGGCAGATCCGTGTGGTCCGCGCGGAGCGTCCGGCGCTGGCCATCGTGCGGTTTCGCGAAGGCGACGCGGCGCTGGTACTGGGGGGGCGCTATTCCGACTTGCCGCTGCTGGTGCCCGCCGGGATCGACCGGAACGATGTGCGTATCGACCCGGTGCAGGGGCTGCTGGGGCTGGCGATCGTGGGGACGGGCACGCTGCTGGACGACGACGGCATCCGCGCTGCGATCAACATGACGATCGACCGCAGCCAGTTGCCTGCGTTATTCCCGCTGGGCGGGTGGGCGACAAGCGAGACGATTCTGCCCGGCGCGCTCGACCTTGGGCGCGATCCGACCCCGCCGGCATGGGCGTCCCTGCCGCTGGGAGAACGGCGCGCGCAGGCGGCGGCCAGTGTCACGCGATGGCGGGCGGATCATGGCGACCCGCCGCCGCTGCGCATCGCCCTGCCCAACGGGTCCGGATCGACGTTGCTGTTCGCGCTGATCGCCCGCGACCTCGCCAGCGTCGGGTTGCCCGCGCGGCGGGTGCCGATGCGGGCCGACGCGGACCTGCGGCTGGTGGACGAAGTCGCCGCCTATGACAGCGCGATCTGGTACCTCGGCCGCATCGGTTGTCCGCGCAAAGTGCATTGCGATCCGCAGGCCGATGCCCAGCTCACCGCCGCCAGCCGCGCGGCCAGCGAAGCGGAGCGCACTGCCCGTATCGCCGACGCCGAAGCACGCATGACGGCGCATAATGGCTATGTCCCGCTGGGCGCGCCGGTGCGCTGGTCGCTGGTGTCGCGGCGGCTCAGCGGGTTTCTCCCTTCGCCGCGTGCCAGGCACCCATTGAACCATCTGTTCCGCAGCACCAATTAACTGTCTTAAGGAGACAGGACGGATGGCAATCTCACAGGATCAGTTCCAGCGCATGGTTCAGGACTTGCCCGGTTTAGGGCGCGATCCGGCCTCTGTCCGCCGCCGGATCGAGGCGATGGAGCAATTGCTGGAAGGGCTTTTCGTCATTCCCGGCACGCAGCGCCGCGTCGGCCTCGACAGCCTGATCGGCCTCGTACCCATCGTCGGCGACCTCGTCACCGCTGCGATGGGGGGATGGATCGTGTGGGAAGCGCGCAACCTTGGCCTGTCGCGTTGGCAGCTGATGCGCATGGCCGCCAATGTGGGGTTCGATGCCGCCATCGGCGCGATCCCTTTCGCAGGCGATGCATTCGACTTTTTCTACAAGTCGAATACCAAGAATTTGCGCATCATCCGCAAGCATCTGGACCGCCACCATCCCTCGACGGCGGTCATCGACGGCTAGGGTCTCTAGCCGCGCGGAACGATGGTGATGCGGGTCGCGTCGTTCACGCCCCCCTGATGCGCCGGGCAGCGGGCGTAGCGCAGTTGGCGGTTCAGACAGACCCAAACTTCGCCGAGCGTCCCGTCCCGGTTGACGTTGAGCCGCATCATGTCCGCGGTCATGCCCGGGTTGACGGCGGCAAAGGCCGTGGCGAACGCACGAGCGGACAGCATCGGGCGCGCCGCCAGTTCCGCCATGCCCGGGTAGCGCAACGCATCATAGAGCTGGCGCGACCGGGCAAAGAATTTCGTCGGCGTCGTCGGCAGGCAAGTGCCGTGCTTGACCCATTCATGCTGAATAAGCTGGACCGAGGGCGTCGCGCAGAGGTGATCGCGTACGACCTGTCGCGGCAGAATGGGCGCGGCCTTGCAATATTGCGGCCAGTCCTTGCCCACCCCATCGGGCCACAGGCCATGCAGCGTGAAGCCGAAATCATTGCCCGAACGGCACTGGAAATCATCCTTCGCTCCGCCCTTCGACCGGGCGCAATAAGCGGGCGACCAACTGACCGCGAGTGTATAGCTGCCGACGGGCAGGACGCGCCTGGGCTCGTCGGCGGTCGGGCCTTCCACCACGGGGCGCGGGATGACGGTGGGAAGACGACACTGGTTCGCCTGCGCCATGGCGGTCGCGGGCGCGGCCAGGGCGACGATGGGCAGCAGGGCTTTAAGCATAGGCGAAATCCAGTCCGATATCGGCGGCGGGGGCAGACTGCGTCAGGCGACCGACGCTGATATAGGTAACGCCGGTTTCCGCCTTGGCGCGGATCGTGTCCAGCGTGACGCCGCCCGACGATTCGGTCGGCACGCGGCCTCCTACCAGGGTCACGGCACCGCGTAGCGTCGGCGCGTCCATATTGTCGAGCAGCAGGTGAGTCGCACCCGCCGCCAGCGCCGGTTCGATCTGGTCGACCCGGTCGACCTCGACGATGATGCGTTCCACCCCGGCGGCGACGGCGCGGCGGACGGCTTCGTCGACCGATCCTGCGACGGCGACGTGATTGTCCTTGATCATCGCCGCGTCCCACAGGCCCATGCGATGATTGGTCGCGCCGCCCATGCGCGTCGCATATTTTTCCAGGACGCGAAGACCGGGAATCGTCTTTCGCGTGTCGAGCAGCGTCGCCCCGGTGCCCAGGATCGCGTCGACATAGGCGCGGGTCATGGTCGCGATGCCAGTGAGGTGCTGCACCGTATTGAGCGCGGACCGCTCCGCCATCAGCATCGCGCGCGCCTTGCCACGGATGCGCATGATATCGGTGCCCGCCGCCACGCGGTCGCCGTCCCTATGCAGCATCTCGATCTCGACCGCCGGGTCGAGGGCACGAAAGAAAGCGACGGCGATGGGGAGACCCGCAAGCGTCACCGCGTCGCGGCTGTCCATCACGCCGTCGAACAGGGCATCGGCAGGGATCACCGCCTCGCTGGTCACATCGCGACCGTCCGGGCCGAGATCTTCGGCCAGCGTCGCGGCGACGAAGGCGTCGAGGTCGAAGCCGGGGAGCGTCAAGAGCACGGGATCAGCCACGCGGCCCCACATCGCCCTGCCCCACAGTCGCACCCGCCATGTCGAGCATCCGGTCGAGACTCTTCTTGGCGGCGAGGCGCAGCCCTTCCTCCATCTCGATGCGCGGCTGGAGGTCGCGCAGCGCGACGTAGAGCTTTTCCAGCGTGTTGAGCGCCATATAGGGGCACACATTGCAGTTGCAGTTGCCGTCCGCACCCGGCGCGCCGATGAAATTCTTGTTCGGCATGCTCTTGCGCATCTGATGGATGATGTGCGGTTCGGTCGCGACGATCAGCGTGTCGCCCGGCATCGTGCGCGAATAGTCGAGGATGCCGCTGGTCGATCCGATATAATCGGCATGATCGGCGATATAGGGCGGACATTCGGGGTGCGCGGCGACGGGCGCGCCGGGGTGCTGCGCCTTGAGCTTCAGCAATTCGGTTTCGCTGAACGCTTCGTGCACGATGCATACGCCCGGCCACAACAGCATATCGCGCCCGAGCTTACGCTTCAGATAGCCGCCCAGATGCTTGTCGGGGCCGAAGATGATCTTTTGATCGGCGGGCAGTTGCGCGACGATCTTTTCCGCCGACGACGAGGTGACGATGATGTCGGACAGCGCCTTCACCTCGGTCGAGCAGTTGATGTAGCTGAGCGCGATATGGTCTGGATGCGCTTCGCGAAACGCCTTGAATTGCGCGGGGGGGCAGCTGTCCTCCAGCGAACATCCGGCGTCCATGTCGGGCAGGATGACGATCTTTTCTGGCGAGAGGATCTTGGCCGTTTCCGCCATGAAACGCACCCCGCAAAAGGCGATCACATCCGCATCGGTTTCCGCCGCCTTGCGCGACAGTTCGAGGGAATCGCCCACGAAATCGGACAGGTCCTGGATTTCCGGCTTCTGATAGTAATGGCCGAGGATGACGGCGTTGCGCTCCTTGCGGAGGCGGTCGATCTCCGCGCGCAGGTCGATGCCCTGCGGAATACCGGTGATAGCGTTCATACCCTGTGACTCCTTGGCGGGTCTTTGCTGCGCGCCCTAGCGCTGCTGGCGGCGGTTTGCCAGCACCTCGTTGATCGGGGTCGTCACGTCCCAGCGGTCGCGGTTCGGGTCGTTGCGTTCCGGCGGAAAGGTGACGAGCACGCGCGCGTCGTCATAGCCGATGGCGGCAAGCGGCGCGCCCATGATCCGGGCGATGGCCTTACGGCCATATTCCCGCGCCTGCGCCATGCGTTCGGGCGAGCGCGCAGAGGTGGCGGCACGGGATTGCGCATGGGCAGAAACGCGGCGGCTGAGCTCCTCGCTCGCCTGCCGGGTGACGAACAGGCCGTTGGTGCGCACGAGCGTGCGGCGGCTTTCGTCGACATTGGGCTTAGCCGGTGCGACATCGGGCGCGTTGACGATCAGCGTCCGTGTTTTCGCATCCCATTCGAGATCGTGGGCGGACAGGCCCGACAGATCGACGAAATAATCGACCGAATAGGGCATCTTCACCACCTGATCGGACTTGAGCAGGCCAAAGCCGCGCACATCCTGCGCCGTGCTCTGGATCGTGCCGTTCAACTGGCTGACGCGCAGGGCGCTGGCCCCCGATATGCGCTCCGCGATGATTCTGGTGACAGCCGATCCGTCATCCTCGACACTGACGACATAATCGCGATTATAACGTTGCCATCCCACAAGCATCGCCGCACCCACGCCGAGGATCAGCAGAGCAAGAACGACCGGCGGGGCGTAGCGCTTCAGCGTATCTGCCACAGGCCGCCCCCGGCAGGCGTCGCCAATCCCCGCGCATCGAGGTCGATGAGATGCGCCAGGACCGAGCGCCCGGCGGCAGGGTGGAGGCGCGAATCGACGCCCTTGTACATTTCCGACACCATGTCGGGGATCGCGCTGGCCCCGTGCCGTTCGAGGAAGCGCATGATCTGCCCCTCCCGCTGTTTGCGATGGCCCATCATGCCCCGCACCAGCCGCCGAGGCTGATCGACCGGCTCGCCATGGGCGGGATAGTAGATGACATCGTCCCGCCCCAGCAGCCGCTGCATCGACGCCATATAGGCAGTCATGTCGCCGTCCGGGGGTGAAATGACGCTGGTGGACCAACCCATGACATGATCGCCGCTGAACAGCGCCTTTTCCTCCAGCAGCGAAAAGCACAGATGGTTGGACGTATGGCCGGGCGTCGCCACCGCTTCCAGCGTCCAGCCCGGGCCGGTTACCCGGTCCCCGTCGACAAGGATGCGAGTGGGCATATAGTCCGCGTCGAACGCGGCGTCGGCGCGCGGGCCGTCATCCTCCAGCGTCAGCGGCGCGCAGCCGACGACGGGGGCGCCGGTCGTTTCGCTCAACGGGCGCGCAGCAGGGCTGTGGTCGCGGTGCGTATGGGTGCACAGGATCGCGGCGACGGGACGACCCGAGATCGCTGAAGCCAACGCCGCAAGGTGCGCGGGGTCGGCGGGGCCGGGATCGATCACGGCGACGACATCGGTTCCCACCAGATATGTCTGCGTCCCTGTATAGGTGAAGGGCGAAGGATTGGGGGCAAGCACGCGCGCGACGAGCGGGCTCATCGGCATCAGCAGGCCGGTCGGCAGATCGGCCGGGTCGAAGGGAAGCGCCATAGCTTCCCATGTGCCCATTTCGGCACGGATTTCAAGGACGGGTCCACGCAGCGACCGACCGCTTTTGCTATTGTCGCGCCGATGCGCTATGGTGCGGCAGCTACAGTCGCAAATCGACGGTCTTCGGCGCTTTGCTGCTCCCTCTTCCTTCTTTCCCTGCCCCTCTAGCAACCCGGCAGGTCCACACGGGACCTGTCGATCTGAAAGAAAGGAGCTCATTCATGAGCAGCATTATCGGCACCGTCAAATTCTTCAACGCGGACAAGGGCTATGGCTTCATCGCTCCGGACAATGGCGGCACCGACGCCTTCGTCCACATCAGTGCCGTCGAGAAGGCGGGCCTGGCCACGCTGCGCGAAAAGGACCGCGTGTCCTACGATCTGGAACAGGATCGTCGCGGCAAGATGGCGGCTGTGAACATCGCGCACGCCGAATAATCCGGGGATGCGGGGCCGGTATCCGGCCCCGCCCCTTGTACCCCCTATCCGAGGAGATCGACGTGGCTGCTCCTGACTATCGCGCCCTTGCGGCGCAGGCGCATGACGATGCCGCCGCCGCGAACCTCACCAATGTCCGCGACCGATTCCTGCGCGCTGAAAGCGCCTGGCTCGCCATGGCGCGCCGTCAGGACCTGTCCGACGCCGCCCGCGCCAAGCGGGACGCGACCGGTCCCGACAAGAACGATTCGCTCCCGCCGCTGTCCTGACGGGCACGGCTCTGCTAAGGGCGGCCCGATGACGCAGGGCAGCCCTTCCCTCCTCGAAGCATGGCGGCGGCATCTGGCGCTCGACCGGCGCAGGTCGGTCCATACCGTGCGCGCCTATGTCGCCACCGCGGAGCGGCTGATCGCCTTTCTCGAATCGCATCATGGGCAAGCGGTGGACGCGGCTCTGGTGGCGCGGATCGACCAGGCGGACCTGCGCGCCTTTCTCACCCATCGCCGCCTCGACGGCATCGGCAACCTGTCCGCCGCGCGGGAATTATCGGCGGTACGGGGTTTTCTGAAATTCACCGGCGGCGACGATGCCCGGGTGCCAAGGATCAAAGGACCGCGCGTCAAGCGCGGGCTGCCGCGCCCCGTATCTCCCGACGAAGCCATGGCACTGGCCGAAGATATCGCCGAAACCGCGCGAGAGGGATGGATCGGCGCGCGCGACTGGGCTGTGCTGCTGCTGCTATATGGCGCGGGGCTGCGCATCGGTGAGGCGATGGCGCTGACCGGCGAAGTGCTGCCACTGGGCGAAACGCTGCGCGTGACGGGCAAGCGCAACAAGACGCGGATCGTCCCGCTGCTGCCGCAGGTGCGGGGGGCCATCGAAGCCTATGTCCGCCAGTGTCCGCATCCGATGGAGCGGACCGGGCCGCTATTCCGCGGGGCACGCGGAGGGCCGCTGTCGGCGGCGCTGATCCGCCGTGCGGTCCAGGGTGCGCGGGGACGACTGGGACTGTCCGACCGCACGACGCCCCATGCGCTGCGCCATAGTTTCGCAACGCACCTGCTGGGTCGGGGGGCGGATTTGCGCTCGCTCCAGGAACTGCTCGGCCATGCGAGCCTGTCCTCGACGCAGGTCTATACGCAGGTGGATGCGGCGCATCTGCTCGATATCTATCGCAACGCCCATCCACGCGCCTGAAATCGCCATCAAAGCGCCGTAATCGCTCGACAGTCTCCGGCCGTCGGGGGCGACGGAGGCCAAGGCGATGCTGCGTTTCGCGATGCTGTTGCAAGTGGCGGGCGCGGGCGAAATCCCGCCCGATTTCGACCTGCGGACCGTCAGACCCAGCGCCGACCCCAATGCCATCGTCGTGACCGGGCGGCGGCCCAGCCAGCGAATCGAGCGCACGACCGACAGCACCGAGCCGCCGCTCGGCCGGGCCGAGATCGGCTTGTTCGGGCAGGTGAAGGGCAATGTCCGTGTCGAAAGCCAGGCGTTCGGCAACGGCACCGCGTCGCAGCGCGTGATGGTGGGGATCAAGCTTCCGTTCTAGTGGGCTTCCATGTCGCCAGCCGCCACAGATAGGCGATCACCGCCGCGATGACGAAGGCGGTCGTCACCGGCCCCAGATATTTGTCGATGTCGCGGAAAGATCGCCCGAGGAAATAGCCCGCATAGGCAAGGATCAGGTTCCAGATGAGAGCGCCCGCCGCCGTCCAGAGCAGAAAGCAGCCCTAAACGGTTGTAAAAGGAAATCCTAACTCATCGCAGCTAGGACATGCTTATGACCGAAATGACCCTAACGCGCAGCGCCTTAAAGCCCGCTTACATATATGCCCGCTTCTCAAGCGCCGAGCAAGCAAAGGGCTTCTCGCTTGAGCGCCAGCTATCAACGGCCAGGTCCTTCATCGAAAGCAAGGGCTGGCACCTTGCAGGGGAAATGACCGACGAGGGGCGTTCAGCTTTTCATGGTAGCAACCGTGATGAAGGTGCTGCCCTATTTGAATTTGAGGCCAAAGCGCGGTCAGGCCATTTCAGCAATGGAGCGGTCCTCGTTGTTGAAAATATCGACCGTCTCAGCCGTCAGGGACCGAAAGCAGCAGCGCAGCTTATCTGGGCCTTAAATGAACGAGGGGTCGATGTTGCGACCTATCATGACGATCAGATTTACCGTGCCGATGCCAGCGACATGCTGGAGATATTTGGCCTCATCATAAAAGCATCGCTTGCTCATGAGGAAAGCGAGAAAAAGGCCAAACGCGCAAAGGCCAGTTGGGACAAAAAGTATGCCGCGATCGAAGCAGGGTCCAAAAAGGCCATAACCAAAAATGTCCCGGCGTGGCTTACCGTTACCGAAGACGGCGACATTCAGGAAAACAAGCGCCGGGTTGCTGTCGTGCGCGAGATATTCGAGTCATATGCAGAGGGTATCGGCCTGCACACAATTATGAAGCGGCTTAATGGACGAGGTGAGCCAGCATTCTCGGGCAGGGACAATTCAAAAGGCTGGTCCAAAAGCGCAATCAATCATGTGCTGTCACATCGCGCAGTGCTTGGGGAGTTTCAGACCCAGAATGGCAAACATATTCCGGTTGCCTATTACCCTCAAATTATCACGCTGGACCTCTTCAACCGCGTAGAAGCCATGCGCTCGACCAAAACCCGAACAGGTGGTTCGTCCAAATATCAGGGTAACAACCTGTTTGCCGGGATAGCGCGCTGCGAGCATTGCGAGGGGCCAATGGGCTTTGTTCGCGATGGTGGCCTCACGCGATACACGACCGCATCCGGCGAGAAGAAAGTCTACGAACGGAAGGCAAACCATGCTTACCTGATCTGTGACGCTGCCCGGCGTGGCTTCGGCTGTGACAATAAAACTCACGCTTCCTACTCGACCATCGAAGCTGCTACGCTAAAGCAATTACTCTGGGTAGCAATCGATGATGAGCAACCGTCCAATCCGAAAGCCGATGCTACTCAGGATAAAATCGATGCCGTGCTTCATAGCCTCGACCTAAAGCATCGTCAGATCAGCAACATGCTTGACAGTATGATCGACACACCAAGCAAAGCGATGGCCGCGAGGGTAGTCGCGCTCGAAGGCGAAACCGAAACGCTCCAAGCCGAATTAGAATCCTTGCAAAAAGAACATGCGCTGCTCACCGCTGCACCATCCACCTTCAACGACATTGAGGAACTTCGCGTCCTAGCTGACTTGCTGACCAGTGATGATGAGGACATTCGCCGCGCTGCTCGTCTCCGCACCAATGCAGCCCTCAAGCGCGTGATCGACCACATGACCGTAAACCGCAACGGGGACTTCGTGGTGATGGCCGATGACATCGCAGTTTGGGAATTTAACAAGCAGGGACATCGTATTGGAGGGCAAGCTCTGTAAGCCCCGTAGAGTGTCACTCATGGGGAAAGCGCCAGCGTAACAGCTTGGCGCTTTGTCGTTCTGTAAGAACGTCTGCGGGCGTCAGTGACGCGGTAATTCGACTACATCATCTTCGTGACCGAGTTCGATCCGGTAGTGGGTCAGATAGCGCTCTACATACAAGCGCGTACCGTTCCATGTGCAGCAGAACTCGTCTTCTTCAAAGTCGGCATCGCACTCGACAACCTCAAGCATGAAATCTGCAAGCTGGGCAAGTTCAACCTGTGTAAGCATGTAGTTGGCTCCTTCTCCAACTGTATGCTTTCAGGCTATCTGATAATCATCCACTTTCTGACTTCGTGATAAACTCTTTGGCGAACCACAAATTACACCACTACAGGACCACTATTTTCTTGCTCTTTTGGCTGAAAGGCTTTGCATGTTCTGAGGCACATCAACCAAAGGAACGTGCCTACTATGGAATGGACAAAACATATCCGCCCCACAGACTTGCAGCAGCTAATCATAAATTGGGAAGAACAGCAGCCGCTGAAAGGCACTGGACGGGAACGCGACTATCAGCCGGTGGTCAAGATATTCAATCCCGTTGGCGCAGCGACATTCCTCATATCGGAATGCGACGATGACGGGCTGGCTTTCGGAATTTCTGATCTAGGCTTTGGCGAGCCTGAGCTTGGATATGTCTCACTTGATGAGATATTCGGCGTCAAATTGCCCGGTGGCCTGACGATGGAGCAGGACATCTACTTCAAGCCCAAGCACACGCTATCGCAATATGCCGCAGAAGCCCGTCAGAAGGGCCGGATAGTCGCCTAAGCTAAATAGTTGCAGCAGGGTTTAATTTAGACATTGGCCTGGCTCTCACTTGATTAACGGAAAACCCCGGCACCCCATAGCGCCGGGGTTTTCTTATATCACTTTTTCTCGGCCAGCACCTTGTCGATGTCAGCCGCATCATACTTGCCATCGGCCTTCAACGCGGCAGCGGCCTGAGCAGCAGACTGCTTCTGCTTGCCCATGCGAATACCGAAAGCGCGACGGATATTGGTCAAGGGATCACTGCTAGCCGCACGAGTGCTAGCCTTTCCACCTGACACACTTTTAGTGGAAGCCACGCCGTTCAACGCATCATCAAGTTCGCCAGCTTCCACGGATGCCTTCAAGGCTTTGATAAAAGCGTCGAAGCGTTCGCTAGGTATGTAGAGTGTTGTGTCGCCATCAAGCGCAACAGGCTCACCACCGAACGTGGGCTTGAACTCCACGATGTTGTTTGCAGCCTTCCACGATTTTTTGCCCCGTGTGGGTTCTGTCGCAAGGAACTGGTTGAGCGCAGTATCGAGAGATTTGGAAAAACGAGCGCGCAGCTTTTCAGCCGCACGAGGATCAGGACCAGTCTCTTCGAACTTGGCCTTGAGCTTCTTATCCGTGAGTGACTTCCAGTCCGCCATTGCAACCTCCTAGTTTGGTTGCACGACTAACTGCCTGCATGTGAGTTAGAAGTCAACAAAATGGGGTCAGTTTCCCGACCCCGTGTAGTTCGATCTCAGAAGCTGTTATCCGGCTTTCTTTTTTTCCTCGCGAGTTGCGCGCAGCTTCTCGCGCCGGGCAGCAATACCTTTGTCGGCTTCGACCAACGCGGCATCCATCTTGCCGTCTTTGATTTCCTTGGCGTAGTGGTTCATCGCTGCTTCGAAATGCTCCGATGGCACGACCACGCTGGTTTCGTCACCAACGAGTTTGATGGGCTGGTTGTTGACCCGGAGAGTGATCTTCGTCTCAGACTTGCCGATTGTGAACCACCTGCGACCATTTTCGCTGGGGTTCTTGAACAGCGCAATCTGCTTGGTGATGCCGTCGAGCAGTATGGACTTTGCGTTGCGCTCTTGCCCGGTGTCCGAAGCAAATTCAGCCGACTTAGCAACGGGGACGATCATGCTAGGAGAAAAAGCAACCATTGTGTGTAACTCCGATCTTCGCAGCGCTCTATTGCCCTGCCAACATCGTATGTTGCCGTTCCACCTAATAATCATCCGCTCTTTGGCGTTGACAGTCAGGAGATTTCAGGAGGCTCCTTATCGGGTTCAAACTCTCGTCCGTGGATAAATATGCGGAGAGAGGAGAACACATTATGAAAACCACTTATACGATCCGTAGCAAGATGCCACTTCCGACGACATCGGTTCATGCGACCAGCAGCATCCTTATCTACTATAAAAACCCGCACTGCTTGGTTCAAATCGACACATCGAAGACCAAGGCTTGGCTAGACGCTGTAACGTCTTTGTTGAACCACCCATCTGTCTTGTTCGCCAGCATGATCGAAGGCGAATTTCAGATTTCGCTTACAGACAAAAATGTAGCCGATGAATTTCACGCAAAATGGGGTGCGGAATGATCTATTTCCTAACCGCGCTCTGCGCCTTCATGTTCTTTGCTGTTTGTGGGGCTTGTCACAGATTACAAAAAGCCGAAGAGCATATCGAGATTATCCGCACGGCACTTGAGCGCCACCTGACCGATGGCAGCGACTACCAGACTTCAAAATCAATCGGTCAATATCAGGGCAAATGGCGTGTCCAGCTTGGCGACCGCACATGGTCAGGCAAGGATGGTGACGCATGATCCAATTACTATCTCTGCGCGAAACAGTGGAAAACGAATACCGCCCGACGAAATCGGGGCAAGAGTTAGTCGGCTCGCTGTTCGTGTTCGAACTCGAATTTATCGGTCGCGAAGCCTCAGCCGTTATCGGCTTTTTGGCTCGTCAATGTGACAGGCTATACTCGATCAGCCTCGATATTGAGGCGGACGACTTGTGCCTTGCGACAATCAAGACACCATTCCGTGCCTACGCGGAAATTATCCGCGATGGATTGCAAGGTGAGATATGACAGCTAATTGCCATCTTTCTTGAGCGCGCCGAGCAGGCCACCAAGGAAGTTCTCATGCGGCGGTGGCGGAGCCTGCGGCGGCGGTGCCGGCATGTAGCCGTGATTTATCCAATGCCAAATCTCTTGTGGCATGGTCCCGCCTGTCAGATGTGAAAACAATTGTGTGACCATGAACGGCGATTGCTCAAATAGCCCTTTTAGGCTCTCTGTCACGACTACAGCGGTTTGCTCGCTCTTAAGGACATAGGTGCCGATAAAGGGCTGATAATACTGAACGATGAAACGATTGACTTTCACATGGTTCAGCAATTGACCTTCGGTCGGTGTGAACCCATACGGGTTGTAGGACAGCAGGTAATTATTCACCACTTTTGTCCTCGAGTGCTGGATTGCCGACCAGATCGCCGGATACGGTGACTTCCTTCAATTCGCCGCCATCCTTAAACGCAATGGCCTGCCGTATTTGCAGCATCCGCTCGATATGCTGCTCACCTTGCAACCTATTCGCGTCGTGCTTCGTGAAATGGACAAGCTGCCAACATGCTATTCCGAGCGGAAAGCCAGTGATGACAATCAGGATCAGCGCCGGTATCCATAGCCCTGCGTGGAACAGCGTTGAAATCCCTATGATGCCCAGCGGGCAGATCATCAGGCACAACATCAGCGCAGGGTTCATTGCGCTGCTGGTCGTGATCTTGCGCGCCATTGTCGCGAGGTGTGATTGATCCTGCCCCATCAGCATTTCATGCCACGCAGATGAATTTCGGGCAATCCGCTCATATCACCCTTCCACGCCATATTGTGCGATCTCATCGAGCTGCCAGTGACGCAGTTCGACTGCCTCATAATACCAGCGTTCCATAGTCTGTTGCAGGTCGTGCATATAAACCTGCAACACCTCCACGTTGATGAGGCTATGCCCCTCTAAGTGGCGATTGTCTTGGCGGTCAAATGGGTAACGAAAAACCTGCCCTGTAGGATCGAAGGAATGAAAGTGGCCTATAATTGCACCGATGCGTTCGACCGCATCTGGTTCGATAAGATCATGTCCATGTTCAGCAGTCAGGCGCGAAACCTCATCCCACAGGACGTCTATCTGATGGCTTTTTTTGAACCCCTCATGTGATCCCAGCAGCAGATTGAGTTTGACGATCATCTGCTTAAGCATCAATTCGATTGCGTGACGGTAGCTGAACGCAATTGGGTAAATCAGCGTATCAACAGGAGCCGTGCATTTGCGTGCAGCCTCAATTGCGGCATGGCCAGCCTCAAAGAACCCATTCGCGTAATGAAAAAGCTCATACGGGCCGCCGTTAGCGCCCACGCAAGCATTCATTTGGAAATTCTCGCCATTCGTGAACAGCGGGTTTGCGGGCTGGTCGACTTTGGGTTTCATAGCAACGAATTTATATCGCAATCGTTACAAAGCCAAGCACCCTTAACGCGATGATAACGGGATCACTTTTAGTGAGTCCCTATGAACCTACTGCACGACGCAATTCGCAGCATCCTCCCGACAAAGAGCAGATCGGCCCCCTATAACGGCGGCACAAAGATCAAATTCGACTGCCCGTTGTGCCACCTCAAAGGCCATTCACGCGACAAAACCCAGCGAGGCGCATTCTTCCTCGATCCATCGGGCGCTGCTGGCTACGGCTGTTTCCAGTGCCAGACCCATACCCGGCAAGAACCCGACACCTCACTGGCGAAGAAAATGCGCGAGGTCATGAGCGCACTCGGCATGTCCGACGAGCAGATTGAGAAGCTGTCCTATGATCTTTGGTCGGCTAAGGTAGCTAGGCAGCGCGGTATCGCGCCCAGACCCCATATAGCCAAACAGCCATTACCAGCCGGTGCCAAGCCTATCGGCCAATGGATCGCAGAAAACATAGCCGACGAGAATTTCAACGATCTCTTGGAAGCGCTGGCGGACATGAGCGATGCACTGCGCAACAGCTATTATTGGACACCTGATCCCGGTCCCTCCGGTGACATGAACCGCCGTTTTATCTGGGTTATCGGCCCCAAAGACGATCCCATGGGCTGGGCAGCACTCACTATTGATGATGATGAAGCCGAACCCCTGCTGAGCGATCCCAACATATTCCTATTCAACGACGAGGACGACCAATGACAACCAGCGCAGATATTGATGAGCAACTGTTGCGCGAAGCACTTGAAAACCAAGTCACGGAACTTCATGAAGCGGTAAAAAACAATGACATTGGTTCGATCTTCCATGCCATCGAGAATGCAGAGCTAGAATATAGCAAACTGGAAATGCCGCTTGAAATGCTCAAACAGGTTGAGATCACTCAACGCGCAATTCTTCAAGCGCATGAACGTCTCAATGATTTCACGCGGGCTATTGCAGAAGCCACCAAGCAGGAAGCTGCCAAGAAAGCAAACGAGGCTTTTCATGAAGTAGAGAAGCACATGAAGTCGCTTGTTGGGAATGGCGATTATCCGAAGATATTTGTTACGCAGATAACCGGCTCAACTCCTGTCGTGATTAAAGCTCTCATCAATAAGAAGCTGCCAAAGGATCGCTACCTTCGCGGGAGTTCCTTCAATGCTTTTGTTGATGGCGCTGCTGCTTTCCCATACAGCAAATTCGGCGGCAGTGAACTCACCAAACCGGAACGCGACAAGCTACTATTTCTACGGCTTGACAGCACTGAGGCAATAATAGCTAAAACTACCTGCACCGAAAAAAGCGTTGTGATTGATGATCCTGATGCAAGCAAATGGTCCTCAATGGTCATAGCAGCACACATAAGCCGCACGACGCTCGATACAACTTGGTATGATAACCACTTTCAGAAAACCGTTAAGGTCATGCAAGCGTTACTAGGAAAGTAAGTTGCACATGCAATGATTTTTAAGTCGCGATACGAAGTCAACGAAGCTATGCAGTGATGGCACGGTAGCAGTGTTGGATAACGGTCGCTTCTAGTTGTCCAGATAGTCCGCTAATCCATCCCCCGGATTAGCGGACTATCAAGGTCTCAGATGCCCTACGGCTGTCTATGAGAACAAACGTGAAGCCCTAATCTGTCACGCTGCATCGGGTGCAAACAGACGCTCTCAGAGTGTCAGAGGTTCGATCCCATATTCAACAGCGAAATGCCGAGCGTCCTTGTTGTCCTCAAACTCAATGCGGATAAGTTCGTATTCGCTTACCTGCCAGCCGGGATAACGGAAGCAGTGACCACCCGGTCTGATAGTTAGGTCAGACGGATCGAAGATGGCCCGATGAGCAGTCCATTCACTATCACGCCACGATATTAGCGTGCCATCATCGAGCATGTCGTCACCCTCAGTCTTATACACTACTGCACGGCCTTTCACATGCAAAGCCATCCATTCGTAAAAGACTTCGCTGTCATGCTATTTCAGGAAATCGCCGAATAGATCGAATATGACGCTCATGCTGCTCTCTTTGCTTGCCATTCAGATGCGTAGGCCATTGCCGGTGCCAGACGTTCAACGCGAGTGCGCCAGTCCACCTCCGAAACATCGCCGTTTTCATATGCCAGCCTAGCCATCACAGGGTCTTTGCCATCCCTGTGTGCCTCGACCATCAAAATCCAGAGCCATGCACGATCCTGCCATTTATCCAGCCCGTCAAAGATGGATGTTTCGGGCTTGCAGGTATCGTCTATGATCTGTTTCAGTTCGGCCGCCAGACCGTCCATTATCTCGTCTCTTGTCATAATGCCTCTGGTCGTTTGCCATTCCATTGCGCTGCCCAGCCTTCCAACTGCGCGCCTAACTCAACATCAATGCGAGTAACCCGCGCCTGAAAATGGCGCCGATGTTCATGCCCTGACGGCTCATCGCCTCGACACAAGCGAGCAGCCATCATCGACCCATTATCCAGATAGGCAGTGAGCATCCGAACAGGTGTGGTCATTAACGAACGCCATTGCTCATAGCGATCCGTTTTATCCCGATAAAAAAGATACTGACGAGCCGCGAAGGGCAACACTGCATCATTCGACGGCAGATCGCCCAACTCACTAGAAGTGGGATATGGCTTGATTTGGTAAGCTGCACGGTCAGCCGCATTCAGAACCCGGCCCCGATCACGTAGGTTCAAAAGCAAGTCCAAATGCGCCTCACGTTCCCCGGCAAGATGCGCGTGGATGACCTCAAGCCATATCGCGCCCGATGGGTCATCGATGAGACGATCCCGCGCAAATAGCTTCTCTGCCTTGCCCTTGACAGTAGTGGTCTGCTCCCTAGTGAGCCGCATTACCGCATAACCATCTAGGGCTTCATCGCGCAGCAATTCCATGGGAGCGAGATTGTTCGCCGATATGTTGTGATAGCCAGCAGCGCCACGACGAAAAGCCCGCCGGAAGTCATTTGCAGTCCGACCACACGCCAGCAAGATCGCCGGATACTCGGCAGCGCTCTCACGGATAATGGCATCCAAGGGGGCTAGATCACCCTGCAAGCGAGCATCACGCAGGGCCAGGACGATAGCCTTCGTGAAATCCTGAACTTCCCGTTTCGGTCGCTGGACATGGTAATATCGGTCGTCGCTGGATCGCATTGCCCTGCCGTAGCGAACCCCCGTTAATCCTTCGCTAAAAGGTCCAGAACCCCTCCAGCTAACTAGTGGATGGGAAGAAAGAAACTACCAAGCCGGCCTTGCACATATATGGGCTGCACGAACGCAGGAGTTCGCAATCTCCTACAAGAGCCATTATGCCATAATCACTACACGAAAAAGCTAGTTGCTGATCGACAAGCGAGAGTGCAAGCGGGATTATTGACCCCGGTCACAACACCAAACAAATACTGCATGGATGCTCATGGCTATCAACTTGGCTATGCACCTGAACACCCACTAGCAAGCAAAACGGGATTAGTTCATGAACACCGGGTTGTCGCTTATGAGAAGTATGGAGGAGGCGACCAGAAATGTCATTGGTGCAAGACACCTCTGACATGGAAGCAAGTTGAAGTGGATCATCTGGATTGGAATAGATCAAACAACGACAAAAGCAATCTCGTGTTGATTGCCGCTGAGAAGTGACCCGGGGTTTTCATCGAGAAGTGACCCACCTTGCGATTATGTTTCGGATGTCAGGGGTGGGTCAAGATGGGGTT
>NZ_QFOA01000070.1 GCF_003248505.1 Sphingobium sp. | reverse complement strand
AATTGGCGGCGGCAATTGCCAGCGCGTCATGATAGCGCTATCCAATTCCAGCAAAAGAAGAGAGGACCATATGCCCCAGATTTCGCGCAACCTCTGCGCCCTGCCGCTCGCCATCGCCCTTCTTGCCGGTTGCCAGCAGTCCAGCCAGACCGGCAACAGCCAGGCAACGGCACAGGCGGACGCGGTCAAGCGTCCCGATACGGATTACCTGTCGCAGCCACTGGTGAAGGATATCTATACGGCGGACCCGTCCGCACATGTCTGGGATGGCAAGATCTACGTTTACCCCAGCCACGATATCGATGGCCCGGCGGTGGAAGACGATCTTGGCAGCCATTTCGAGATGCGCGACTATCGCGTGCTGCGCATGGACAAGATCGGCGGTCCCGTCACGGTCGGCCCGGTCGCGCTCGACGTGAAGGACGTACCTTGGGCAGACAAGCAGATGTGGGCGCCCGATGCCGCGAAAAAGGGCGACACATATTATCTCTACTTCCCCGCCAAGGACAAGGAAGGCGTCTTCCACATTGGCGTCGCCACCGCAAAAGACCCGATGGGTCCCTTCAAGGCCCAGCCAAAGCCGATCAAGGGCAGCTTTTCCATCGACCCCTCAGTCTTCACGGACGAGGACGGGCAGAGCTACATGTATTTCGGTGGCATTTGGGGTGGCCAGCTTCAGCGTTATGCCACCGGCAAATATGATCCGAATGGGTCCAAGACCGACCTTGGCCAGGACGACAAGCCCGCTCTTGCCCCACGCGTCGCAAAAATGAGCGGCGACATGCTGGAATTCGCCGAGACACCGCGCGAGATTCAGATCGTCGACGACAAGGGCAAGCCGCTTCTGGGCGGAGACCATGACCGCCGCTTCTTCGAGGCAGCATGGATGCACAAATATAAGGGCAAATATTACTTCAGTTACTCGACCGGCGACACTCATTATCTGGCCTATGGCATAGGCGACAGCCCCTATGGCCCGTTCACCTACAAAGGTCGCATCCTGGAGCCGGTAGAAGGCTGGACGACACACCATTCTATCGTCGAATGGGGCGGGAAATGGTGGTTGTTCTACGCCGACAGCCAGCTTTCGGGCCAGACGCGCCTGCGCAACGTCAAGGTGACCGAACTGAAATATAATCCCGACGGCACCATCCAGACGATCAATCCTTTCGTTGCCAAAAACACAAAGGAAAGCGCCGCAAACTAAGCACGCCCGGCGCGGGGGAAGTATCGTTCCCCCGCGTTTCTGCCCGGCCATTAAACGTGGCGGCGGGAAAACAGGACGATGGACAGCGGCGCCCGACATAGAGGATCGAAAGACCGCCTATCATTCGATGCTGTGCCTCTTTACGCCCGCCGCTGCACGGACGACCGCCCCGCCACAATGATATCAAACGGAGCAAGACCGGTTGGAGCACCACGAACTACCCGGTCGCGCGCTGCCGTCAATTCGCTTTGCTCAAATCCACTTTTTCCACCCATTCGGGATAGAAGGTCGGCTCCCGGTTCGACCAACCCGCCGCCGTTGCGGCCGCCTCGCTGATCGATTGTAACAGTACGCGCCGCTTGTCGGGGTGCAGATGGGGCAGGCTCGCTGCCGCGCAAAACGCGCCGGGAAGCCAGGGACGTGCGCCTGCGCCGAGCAGACGCTCATAAAGGAAACGATAGGCCGAAAAGCTGACCAGCCTGTCCTGGCCCAGATCGAACGCCGATATCGTCACCAGAGGCGCCATGAAAGGTTCGACCTGATCGAGACCGCTGTCGTCGGGTACCCGCGCCTTAATCTCGTCGATGCGTCCATAGATGCGGGCTTGCGCGCGGATGGAAGCTGCTTCCACCATATCGCGTGACCACAGCTTCATCGCGTCGCGGCGATGAAGCCCGATATCCAGGGATCGTCTGATATAACGCTGGGTTGCAGACGGGAAGCTGGCGAATTCCCGCAACTCCGCCAGGGTGACTGCCCCGTCTGCCGGTCTTGCACTCGTGCCCATGATAATGCCCTCCGACTTTACGTCGATGGAAACATGCGCCCTCTATGGTTACCGAAGGCTTAAGCGCCCGTTCCACCGCTATTCAGCAACGGACCAGATTTATTTGTGCAGCGCAACATGTAAATTCGGTGACAGCGACGAGGCGATAGAAGCGTCGCTTTCCGTCAGCCATATGAAGGCGTCGTGCGCTGACTCGAAAATGCGGAGGTAGGATTGCGTCATCTCCCGCTTTACCTGCAGGCGGGCGATCGCACTGCGGGTGACGATCGCAATGCGCGACGCGCGCGGGAAAAGCCCGTCCCCCAGATTTTCGCGAAAGGCCGATAGCGCATCCTGCGGCTGCACGGCGCTTTCGCTCATATCCATGCGAAGTCGATAGCCGGGTCGAAACCCCTCCTCGACGAAACGCGCTTTAACATCGCGCGCATAGTCTACGACAGCGTCGTGCGTGAAGAGCCCGTGCCATGCAATATCGAGCAAATTTATGTCGTGGCGAAACTGAATGCGATACATGCGGCCTCCGCATGTCGCCATACGAAGCCGTCATTACCAATCGGTTAGCGCATTACGCATCGACCTCTCGTTGCAGCACGGATCCGATCATCGCGCGCCACACCGCTACATCGCCCGCCTGCGCCATCTGTGCATCCGGTTCCCGCAATGTGTGCAGAATGGCATAAGCATCATCGACATGGTCGGGCCAAGCGGCATCCACCGCGCCCGCCGCGTGCGCCTCGTTGCCGCCGCCGTTAAGGCTGATATGTCGACCGGCAAGAACCCGGGCGATCCGTTCCACCACAGGCGTGCATGAAGTCGGCATGTCGAGGCTCCTTTTTTCCGCGAACGAATTTTCTGGTTTCGGTCAAACTATCATGGCCAATGCCACTTCGTCATCATTCCTCTTTAAAACCGGAGGATGGGACCGGATCGCCTTTGTCATGAGGACGAGTAGACGACGGAGGATCGGATGCGTCCATGGAATCCTCCAGGCCTTCCTCCAGCTTCTCGTCGCAGCTAAGGGGGCGATCCTGCGCGTCGCTTTTGCGAGCTTCTTCCGCATTGTCTTGGCGGTCCTGTGACCCGTCGGAGGTACTGCTCATGCCTATTCTCCCGATATCGCTCATTGCCACATCGTCAACGGCAGGCGGACGGCAGCGGTTCCCCGAACCCTTCGACGAACGTGGGCCGCCGTTCGACCAGCAACCGTGCGCGTTGCAGACATTTTTGCGTCGCAGTCGTAAAACAGCATGATGAACGATCTTCGAGAAGACAGCGATCGGGGCGTCGCGCCGACCATCGCGCTCTATTCCATCCTGGGCTTCTGGTTCTTCTATACGCTGATCGCCAGTCTTCGCGCCGCTGTAGTCGGCTTTGATGCTCAAGGCGAAATGGCAATCCGGCGAATGGTCGTTGCGGTGATTGGTATCATTGCAACTTGGGTTTTTTATCTCGTGCTGCGCTGTTTCGACCGTACCAAATTGGCAGGACGTGTAGTTGCGGCCTTCTCGCTCGCTGCACCGTTCGCATTGGCCATGGCGCTAGCGAACTTTTACATTTTTAATGTATACGATCCCGGAAATTTTTTGTCAGATGGCGAACAGACCCGGATAGTTCGGGAACAGAGCTATGCAGCTTACGCGATAGCCGAAGATGCTTTGACCCGCTATTTTTTCCTGGCGGCCTGGGCCGGCCTTTACCTCGCGCTCTCTTATGCCAGCGAGGCGCACCGGACGGAACGTCGCGCGGCTAGGCTTGAGCGTGCCGCGCAACAGGCCGAATTGCGCTCGCTGCGCTATCAGGTGAACCCGCATTTTCTGTTCAACACACTTAATTCGCTTTCCACTCTCGTCATGCGCGACAAGCCCGACGAGGCGGAAAAGATGATCATGTCGCTGTCCAACTTCTATCGCACCAGCCTGACCGGCGATCCGCTTGACGATGTGCCGCTCGAGGAAGAAGTGCATCTCCAGAAATTATATCTGGACATCGAGGCCGTCCGCTTCCCGGACCGGCTCATCACGGTTATCGATATTCCGCCGTCGTTGCTCAACGCCTGCGTGCCCGGACTCATCCTTCAGCCGCTGGTTGAGAATGCGATCAAATACGGCGTGTCGCGGACCCGTGCGCCGGTGACGATCACTATTACAGCGCGTGAGGACGGCGACCTCATGCACATCGCCGTCTCCGACGATGGCGACAATCCACCCGGCGAAGGCGACGCCGGAAGCGGCATCGGCCTTGCCAATGTCCGCGACCGCCTTGGCGCGCGTTTTGGCGATCGGGGACGGATCGTCTATGGCCCGCGGCAGGAGAAGGGATTTTCGGTTCTCCTGACTCTGCCTGTCATCCGCAAGGGTTGCTGACCGTCCATGTCCATTCGCACTATGATCGTCGACGATGAACCGCTCGCAGTCGAGCGTCTCCAGATGCTGTGCGCCCGCGAGCCGCGCATCGCACTTGTCGGCACCGCGACGGATGGTGAGGCAGCGCTGCGCCTGATCGAAGGTCTCAAGCCCGATCTCGTGATGCTCGACATCGCTATGCCGCTGCTCGACGGAATAGGCGTGGCGCGCGCAATCGGGCGCATGGGCATTCGTCCGGCAGTCATATTCGTCACTGCGTTCGAAGGGTTCGCGGTCGAGGCGTTCGATCTTGCCGCGGTCGATTACCTGCTGAAACCCGTTGCGCACGACCGGCTGAACCGTGCCATCGACCGGGTCGAAATGGCCCTGCGCCATCAGCTTCCCGCGACGGAAAGCCACGTCCCGGCCGAGCCCGCCCCGGAATGGGCCGAGGAATTCTGGGTGCCGCATCGGTCCGAACTCATCCGCATCGCCGCCGATCAGATCGAACGGATCGAGGCGGAGCGCGACTATATGCGGCTGCATGTCGGCGGGCACAGCTATCTGTTGCATCAGACGATCAGTTCGCTTGAGGAAAGGCTGGACCCGCAGATGTTCGTTCGCCTGCACCGCAGCCACATTGTCCGGCGCGATCATATCGCCCGGTTGCGCCACGACGGTAGCGGCGTATGGTTCGCCGCGCTGGCCGATGGCAACGAGATCCGCATCGGGCGCACCTTCCTAGCCAACGCGCGCGCGATGACGGGCCGATAGCCGAAACGCGTCTTCGTGCGTTCCCCCGCCCGACAGGACGGAGGACATATGAAGATCGCGATAGTAACCGGTGGCGCTCAGGGCATCGGAAAGGGCATCACGCAGGCGCTGCTGGCACAGGGCTGGCGCGTCGCGGTGCTCGACAAGGATGCCGAGGCGGTGCGCGATCTGACCGCCGAACTGCCCACGCCCACCCTCATCGTCATTCGTGCCGACGTGGCGAGCGAACGAGACGTGGAAAAGGCGTTCGAGAAAATCTCGAGTTGGTGCGGGGAGGCAGGCGAAGCGCCGGGCATCGATTTGCTCGTATCGAATGCTGGCATTTCCGATCCCGTGAGCGGCCCGATCGAGCAACTGGACCTTAAAAAGTGGCAGGCTTGGCAGGATAGCCATGTGACCGGCGCGTTTCTGACGGTGCGGTCGGCAGTGCCGCCGTTGCGCCAGCGCAAGGGCTCAATCGTCATCATGGCGTCCACGCGCGCCGTCCAGTCGGAGCCGCAGACCGAAGCCTATTCCGCAGCGAAAGGCGCGCTATGCGCCTTCACCCATGCCCTCGCGGTCAGCCTTGGACCGGACATTCGCGTGAACGCGATATTACCCGGCTGGATCGAAACACGCCCCTGGGCCAAGGCGAGCGAGCGGGAAGCCGTGGAGCACCGCGACATCGACAAGGCGCAACATCCCGCGGGGCGGGTCGGCGATCCTTCTGATATTGCTGCGACGGTTGTTTTCCTGGCGTCGGACGGAGCAGGCTTCATCACCGGGCAGGAGATCGCGGTGGATGGCGGGATGACGCGCAAGATGATCTACGCGCACTGATGCTTTGCGGGGCGGTCAGGCGGGAAAGAGCAAACTCGCCTCCAGGCCGCCTTCGACCCTGTTCGACAATCGCAGCTCGCCATGATGTTCGGCCATGATCGCCCGAACCAGCGCCAGACCAAGCCCAGCGCCGCCCGTCTCTCGATTGCGAGACCCTTCCAGTCGGGTGAACGGCTCCAGCATTTCGGCCATGCGGTCCTCGGCAATACCTGGCCCGTCATCGGCCACGGCAACGCGGATCATCGTCCCCTCCCGCGTCACGGAAACATGCGCCCGCTCTCCGTAAACAATAGCGTTTTCGATAAGATTGCGCAGCGCGCGCCGGACCTGCTGCGGTCGAACGAAGGCGACGGCCCGCTCGCTCTCTGCCAGATGGACGGGGGATCCCAGTTCGATGAAATCGTCGACGACGGCATCGGCGAGGGATGCGATGTCGACCTTTTGCGCCGGCTGGCTGCTCCGCCCCGCACGGGCGAGCGAGAGGATGTCCTCCAGCATCCGGTTCATTTCTTCGATGGTCTGCGACATGCGAGCGCGTTCGCCTTCATCCTCTACCGACTCGGCTCGCACGCGCAAGGACGCGAGCGGTGTACGCAGATCGTGCCCAATTGCGCCCAGCATCCGGTCCTTTTCGTCCAGCATGGCCATGATCCGGGCGCGCATGGCATTGAAAGCCAGGGTCAGATCGCGCACGTCGCCCGGCCCCCGCTCCTCGACCGGATCGGCCGCGCCGGTTCGCGCGAATTGGTGCGCCGCCCCTGTCAGTTGCTGCATCGGTCTGGCCATGCGCCTGCCGATCCAGAGCAGCGGCACCAGCACCACGCCGTAGAGGATCAGCGTCTGCCAGATCAGCCAACCCCCGAAACGCGGTGGGCGGTCGCCGCTCCGGGCCTGCGCAGTGACCCAGCGACCCGGCGCATATTGGACCGCTAGCGTCAATCGCGCCATGCGACGGTCCGCGATAGGCTCGCCGGTCGCACGCATCCGGATGACCTCCCACCGCCGGATCGGCATAAGCTGATGATCCTCCGCCGCCGCTACCGACAGGACTGGCAGGCCGACATCGGCAAACATGTCGGCAGCGCGCTTTTCGATGTCCGGGCGCGGTCTCCCGTCCAGCGCGGGACGGGTCTGGGAAAAGCGCACTGTGCGCCATTCGTTGCGCGCCCGCCTCTGCCCCGAATTTTCGGCACCGTCAGCCTCGTCATCGCGGCGGCGGTCCGAATGGGCGTCGAGTGCGTTGACGATGCGATAGACGGCAGGCGCAGTCTGCCCTGTCAACATCAGCCGGTTCCGCTCCCTCAGCAAGAGCGCGAAGTTGATCGCCTGCGCGACGAAAAGGCCGACCGCCACCAGGACGATGATTTGCCCAACCAGGCTTTGCGGCCAGAAACGCCTCACAATTTGCGCACCTCGGCGGACAACATGTAGCCGCCGCCCCACACTGTTTTGATCAGGCTGGGATTTCTGGGATCGGGTTCGATCTTTTTACGCAGACGGCTGATCTGGTTGTCGATCGCCCGGTCGAACGCATTGGCTTCCCGCCCCTGCGTGATGTCGAGCAGCTGGTCGCGGCTCAATACCTGGTTGGGCCGCGTGGCGAAGGCCAGCATCAGGTTATATTCGGCGGTCGACAGCGGCAGCGACACGCCCTCCGCATCGACCAGTGTGCGTTCCTGCGTCTTCAAAAGCCAGTCGGCAAAAGCGTAGGTTGCGCCATCGGGTGCAGTTACACGCTGCCCGCCCGTCGCGACCCGGCGAAAGATCACCTTGATGCGTGCGACGAGTTCTCTGGGAGAAAAAGGTTTGAGCACATAATCGTCCGCGCCCATTTCCAGCCCTACGATGCGGTCCGTCTCCTCAGACTTGGCGGTCAGAAGGATAACGGGAATTTCGCTCGTCTCACGGATATGGCGACATAGCGAAAGGCCGTCCTCCCCCGGCATCATGATGTCGAGGATGACGAGGTCGATGGCATTGGCGTTGAGCCGGACGCGCGCATCGGCAGCGCCCTCCACCGCCGTAACGCGAAAGCCATTGCGGGAGAGATACTGGGCCAGCGGTTCGCGGATCGAGCGCTCGTCATCGACGAGCAGGAGGTGGGGACGGTCGCTCATGGTGCCCTGTCTGTCATGGCTTGCGGTGGGTTGGAAGGACGAAGGCGAGGGAACAGCCTTCGTCCTTCACCATAGGGCGGGAACCGGCGGGGTCTTGATGGGCCGCGAAGCACCGCCGCCTATTCCCCCGCCCGTGGGATCAGTTCTGCGGCGGCGGCGGCGGTCCCTTGCGATCCTGCCAGGTGCCGCGCATCGCCTGACGCGCTGCCTTCATCTCGTCGGCGGTGACGAAGCCGTCCTTATTGGCATCGGCCCGGTCGAACATCGCCATGCCCCGCGCCACGAAGTCCGCCTTGGTCACGACAGCATCCTTGCTGCCCGGCCTTGCCATACCGAAACCGCGGTGCGGGCGACCGCGCCACTTATGTCCACCCGGTCCGCCGCTGTGCATTTCGGCGCGTTTGCTGGCACGCGCCTCCTGTGCGGCGGTGAATTCGGCCTTGCTGATCTGGCCGTTGCGATCGGTATCCATTTCGGCAAAGCGCGCGTCCAGACGTTGCTGGCGCTTGAGTTCGCGATCCTTGGGCGTCAGCTTGCCATCGCCATCGACATCCATTCGGGCAAAGCGCGCCTCCAGCGCGGCGGTCATCTCCGCCTTGCTGACGCGGCCATCCTTGTTAGCGTCGGCCTGCATCATCAGGCCTCCGCGCGCGCGCGGGCCATCGCCGGGGCCGGGCTGGGCAAAGGCGACATGGGTGGCGGCAAGGCCACCTACGAACAGCGATCCCGCTGCGACGGTCATGAAAAAGGAACGGAGCATGATAGTCTTCCTCTGTGCGTTCATCCGAGCGGCCTGTTGCCACCCTTGACGACGCTTATCGGAAAGACCTGTCCCGCAACTTTGTCACAAACCCGGCTTATTTGTCGCAAACTGTATCGGATCAGCCGTCGCGGCGCCCCAGCAGGCGCAACCGCAGCGCATTGAGCTTGATGAACCCGGCGGCATCGCGCTGGTCATAGGCACCCGCATCATCCTCGAACGTCACGACCTTCTCGCTGTACAGCGAATAGGGCGACTTGCGACCGACGACGGAGACACCTCCCTTGTAGAGTTTGAGGCGAACGGTGCCGGTCACCTTTTGCTGGCTATGGTCAATCGCGGCCTGAAGCATCTCGCGCTCGGGCGAGAACCAGAAGCCGTTATAGATGAGTTCGGCGTAGCGGGGCGCGAGTTCGTCCTTGAGATGCGCTGCCCCGCGATCCAGCGTCAGTTGCTCGATGCCGCGATGGGCCAGGTGATAGATGGTGCCGCCGGGGGTTTCATACATACCGCGCGACTTCATGCCGACGAACCGGTTTTCGACCAGGTCGAGCCGACCGATCCCATGCTTGCGACCGTAATCGTTCAACGTTTCGAGCAGGGTTGCAGGCGACATGCCCACGCCGTTGATCGCCACGCCGTCGCCGCGTTCGAAATCGACGGTAATATATTCCGGGGCATCGGGCGCGTCTTCCGGGTTGACGGTGCGCGAATAGACGAAGTCCGGGGTTTCCTCCCACGGGTCTTCCAGCACTTTGCCTTCCGACGAGGTGTGCAGCATGTTCGCATCCGTCGAGAACGGCGCTTCGCCGCGCTTGTCGCGGGGGATCGGAATCTGATGCTGCTCGGCGAATTCGATCAGTCTGGTGCGGCTGGTCAAATCCCACTCGCGCCAGGGCGCGATGACCTTGATATCGGGGGCGAGGCCGTAATAGCCAAGTTCGAAGCGGACCTGATCGTTGCCCTTGCCAGTCGCGCCATGGCTGACCGCGTCCGCGCCCACCTGCCGGGCGATCTCGATCTGGCGCTTGGCGATCAGCGGACGGGCAATCGACGTGCCGAGCAGATAAAGCCCCTCGTAAAGCGCGTTGCTGCGCATCATCGGAAAGACATAATCCTTGACGAATTCTTCGCGCAGATCGTCGATGAAGATATGCTCTTCCTTGACCCCCATGAGCCGGGCCTTTGCGCGTGCCGGTTCGAGCTCCTCGCCCTGACCCAGGTCAGCGGTGAAGGTGACCACCTCGCATTCATAGGTCTGCTGCAACCATTTGAGGATCACGCTCGTGTCGAGGCCGCCCGAGAAAGCGAGGACGATACGGTTGATCTTGTCGGACATGGCGCGGGGACTCTTTCCAGCCGGAATGGGCGTTTCAGGTGCGCGCGCCCGGTATCAGGCACGCTGGCAAAGCGCAACTGCGCAAGACGAAACAGACCCTTTGGCTGCGATCGGGCGAAATGGATTGCTCATGAGCAACCGGCTTATTGACGGCCTCCGCAGTCAATATTCTTGCATCCCATCCGGGCGGAGGCACCGCGCCAATACCGCGCCGCCCCCCAATGCCCGGGCAGCGATTGCCGCGTAGCGGGGTCGTCACGGCAGTTGCGGCAGCCGGAATTGGGGAGTCCAGTCCTCTCGAATCTAATCGTCCACGATATCGGATTCGGAGATCCTGTCGACACGCCGCGCGCCGTCGACTTCCTTCTCCAGGTTCGACTTGTTTGCTTCATCCCGCGACTTTTGGCCTTTCGTCCGCCCGAACTTCGCGCGATTCTGCTCCGCTGCTTTTTCCCTGTCGGCTCGCGCTCTGGCCTTGCGCGCCTGTCTCAGATTGATCACGTCACCCATGCCCTATGCCTAGCGCGCCACGTGGAGACTTGCCATCCTGCCTCCACGCTGGGCATGACGATGCGGCAGTTTGAAGATCAGGGAATGATGACCAGCATCCACGATGTCGCCGCACTGGCCCGCGTTTCCATCAAGACGGTGTCGCGCGTCGTCAACAAGGCTCCGAACGTCAGCGCGGAATTGCGCGCGCGGGTGCAGCAGGCCATCGACCAGCTTGGCTATCGCCCCAACCAGTCGGCCCGGCGGCTGGCGGGCGGCCGATCTTTCATGATCGCCTTTCTCTACAACAATCCCGCACCCGGTTATGTCAGCCGCATCCAGATGGGCGCGGCATGGCGTTGCCGCGACCTGGGTTATCATCTGGTTGTCGAGCCGATTTCCGCGGGCGCGGAGGAGAGGTTCGACGTGCTCGACCGGCTGGTGGCGGCGCTGCGGCCCGATGGCGTGCTACTGGTGCCGCCCTTGTCCGATGACGCCAAGCTGCTGGCACGGCTTGAGCAGATGCGCCTTCCCTGCGCCCGCATTGCCGGATCCACGATCGGCAACGGGTTCAACATCCACACACCCGAACATGCAGCGGGACGGATGGTGGCGGACCATCTGGTCGCCCTGGGCCACAGGCGGTTCGGCGTGATCACTCCGCCGCCCGGTCACGAATCGGCGGCTCGCCGCGTCGACGGCTTTCGCGAGGGGCTGGATGCGGCGGGCGTTTCTCTCGACGCGGTCACCTTGATACAAGGGCGGTTCGACTTCGCCTCCGGCCTCGAGACGGGAGAGACGCTGTTGTTGCGGGCGGACCGACCGACCGCCATCTTCGCCACCAACGACGAAATGGCGCTGGGCGTGCTGACGCTGGCGCATCGTATCGGGCTTCGCGTACCGGAAGACATATCGGTGGCAGGCTTCGACGACACGACGGCGAGCCAAACGTCCTGGCCGCCGCTCACGACCGTGCGGCAACCGCTGGAGGAAATGGGGCGGGCCGTCATCGACGCACTGGTCGACGGCGCTGCCGCCATGCCCGAATTCCCCTTCACCCTGGTCGAACGCGGCAGCACCGGGCCAGCCGCCGATTAGATTAGAGGAACAGGAAGTCCGCGAGCGCCTGAACCGCCGGCTTGTCGGTCGCGCCCGCCCCGACTGCCTGTCTGATTTCGACCGAAGGCAAGGGCACATCCAGCGCCAGGCGACGGATGCCTGCCATGCGCCCCACATCGCGCGCCAGTGGACCGAATGCGGCAAAGACGCCCCGCCCCGCCCGCAACGCCGCGATGATATCCGTCATGTTATCGCTTTCGACAGACGTCGCTTCAAGGTCTGCGCGAGCGCGGCGCAGGGCCGCATCGGTGATGGCGCGCACGCCGTTGCCCGCTTCCAGCGCGATCTGCGGCACCGAATTCAGGACATCGCGCCCGACGCTGTCCATGCGCGCCAGAGGGTGAACTTGGCCCGCGTAAAGGTTCAATGGTTCCGACCAGCCATAGCGGGAAGAAAGGCCTTGAGGTTCCTCCAGCGCATAGAAATAGGCGATATCCGCGCTGCCGGACGACAACGCCTTTGCCGCATCATGGGCGTTGTGCACATGAAGATCCAGCGTGATCGCAATATCTTCGTTGGCGGCTTCGAACGCGGCGAGCGCTTCCTGCACATGACCGAAAACGGGGGGCGGTGCCGCCAGAACGATGCCGTGGGGCCGAGAGGGCGGCGCGGGGATCATGTCCTTTGCACAGGTTGCCTCTTCCGCAGGCACCTCGGCGCTTTCGTCCTGGGCCAGCAAAGTCATCGCCCGCGCGGTCTTCCGCCCCGCTTCGGTCAACCGCGCACGACCGCCCGGATCGTCGAACAGGCGGTAGCCCAAGCGCAATTCCAGCGAGGCCAGTTCCTCCAGCAGCGATTCGGTGTCGATTCCAAGGTCGCTGGCACACCGCGCGGCGTCGCCCGCCGCCACCATCTGCGCGAATATGTCCAACTGGCGCAGGGGCGGACTGTGCATCCGCATGGTGATAGTGGAAAGCAGACTGGCCGTTAAGGGAGAAGTTGCCGCCCCCGCCAAAGGCGGTTGACGAGGACACCGGGTTGATGGCAGGGCGATTTCCTGCCGGGCGGGTATAGCTCAATGGTAGAGCACTAGCCTTCCAAGCTTGTGATGCGGGTTCGATCCCCGCTACCCGCTCCAGCCCTTTCCTTCACCATGTATCAAATTGCCGCATTGCTTCCGATGCAGCGAGCCTATTTCCAGGCAACCCGTCGTCCTTGATGCAGGACATCGTCACTCCTGACCGAATAAGGGCGGTCGCGCCCCGGCTTCGCCCGGCAGCCTGAGGACGGTGCGACGATTCGGCTTTTCACGATCCGAAAGTCGACGTTCGCGCCATTGCGCTGGCGCGCCATGGGGGGCATTGCGAATTATGACAGCGGCGTTACAGGCGAAGCATGCGTCAGATTGCCGCCCTTCCCTATACCACCGCCGACGATGGAACGATGCAGATCCTGCTCATCACGTCGCGCGATACGCGGCGCTGGGTGATCCCCAAGGGCAACCGAATCAAAGGCCTGCCCGGCCACCGGGCTGCGGAACTGGAGGCCTATGAAGAAGCCGGCATCCACGGCATCGCCTGCCCGGCGGCCATCGGTCGCTATCGCTACGACAAGCGCCGCCGCAGCGGCAGGTCGCGGGAAGCGGTGGTCGAAGTTTTTCCTCTTGCGGTCAAAGGCCACCTGACGCAATGGCCCGAACAAGGCCAGCGCGAGTTGCGCTGGTTCCCGGTCGCCGACGCCGCCAGGGCAGTCGACGAACCTGACTTGAAGACGATCATAGCGGCTTTTCGGGAGCCGCCCGCCGATCCGGGATGGTTCCTGCGATTGCTGCTGGCGATTCGCGAAAGGCAGCGGGGAAGGACGGGAATGTTACGCTGGTTCCACGCGCTGATGCCCAAGCAGGGCCGCTTCTTCGACCAGTTCGAGGATCATGCAGCGACTCTGGTCGCGGGTGCCGACGCGCTAGCCCTTTTGCTGAAGGGCGGACCGGACATGGCGACGCATGTGCGTACGATTTCGGATCATGAGCATCGTGCCGACGACATCATCCGCGACGTGCTGCTCGACGTACGGCGCATTTTCGTTACCCCCTTCGACCGCAGCGCGATCACCGACCTGATCGGGGTGATGGACGACGCCATCGACCAGATGAACCAGACGGCCAAGGCCATCGCCCTGTTCGAGGTACGGGATTTCCCGTCCCAGATGCAGGACATGAGCGCGCTGATCGTCGAATGCGCGCGGATCACGGCCGAAGCGATGCCGCTGCTGCGCTCACTCAACCTCAATGCGACCCGGCTACACGACCTGACCGAAAGGCTGGTCAAGCTGGAAGGTCATGCCGACAATCTGCATGAAGCGGGGCTCAAGGCGTTGTATGAAAAGGCGCGGTCGGGCAACCCCATGGACTTCATAGTCGGCAACGAAATCTACAGCCATCTGGAAAAGGTGACAGACCGGTTCGAGGATGTGGCGAACGAGATTTCCGGCCTCGTCATCGACCACGCCTGACCGCACGCGTCATGGACCCCATCGCCTTTCCCCTGCTCGTCGCGCTGATCGCGGTCGCGCTGGCCTTCGACTTTCTGAACGGCCTGCACGACGCCGCCAATTCGATTGCGACGATCGTGTCGACCCGCGTGCTCAAGCCGCAATATGCGGTCGCGTGGGCCGCCTTCTTCAACTTCATCGCCTTCCTGTTCTTCGGGCTGCATGTCGCGACGACCGTGGGCAAGGGCATCATCGACGCCAGCATCATCGACCCGCAGGTGATTTTCGGCGCGCTGATGGGCGCGATCAGCTGGAACCTCATCACCTGGGCTCTCGGCATCCCGTCTTCCTCCAGCCATGCGCTGGTGGGCGGGCTGCTGGGCGCGGGCGTGTCGAAGGCCGGGCTGGCGGCAATCGTGTGGAACGGCGTGTTCATGACCACCGCCGCCATCGTCGTGTCGCCCGCGCTCGGCCTGTTTCTGGCGCTGATGCTGGTGCTGGTAATCAGCTGGATCTTCCGCCGCTTCACCCCGCAGGGCGCGGATCGCGTGTTCCGACGGCTTCAGCTGGTGTCGGCGTCGCTCTATTCGCTCGGCCATGGCGGCAACGACGCGCAGAAGACGATGGGGATCATTGCCGTACTACTCTATTCGCAGGGCATGCTGGGCGGCGAATTCCATGTGCCCTTCTGGGTGGTCCTGTCCTGCCAGGCGGCGATGGGCACGGGGACGTTGCTGGGCGGATGGAAGATCGTCCACACCATGGGGTCGAAGATCACGCGCCTGACCCCGGCCCAGGGCTTTTGCGCCGAGACGGGCGGCGCGATCACGCTGTTCCTCGCGACGCACCTGGGGGTTCCGGTTTCCACCACTCATACGATCACCGGCGCCATCGTCGGGGTGGGAGCTTCACGGCGGTTGTCCGCCGTACGCTGGAACGTTGCGTCCAGCATCGTCGTCGCCTGGGTCGTCACGCTGCCCGCAGCCGCCGCCATCGGCGCTCTGTTCTACGGGCTGACGCGCCTCTTCTGACGCAGCGCGGGCGCGGTCGGTTGCCCGCCGCGCCCTTCCCCGCCCGACCGATCAGTCGTTTAAGCCACCCGGCCCAGCCGGTGGTAGAGATTGGCATATTTGACCGATTCAGGCCGGTCCTGCACCTCGCGCAGATAATGGGCGATGGCGGTGCGGATAAGGCCGAAATCCTCCGCGCTGAACACCGCACGCGAACGGGCCGGTTGCGGTCGGTCGATCGTATCGGTCGTCATCTTTGTCGTCCTTTCGTGGCAATGATCCCGTTTTGGTAGACGACGAAGTAGACAGCTGAACACGATTTCGTAAGGCCGATGAGTGAACCGATGTCACGATTATATTTTGTAGAATTGTCATTTCATGACATGATGACAACATGGCTGAACAACCCGACCGCAAGCTTTATCTCGGCCCCAAATTGCGCGTGCTGCGGCGCGAACTGGCCCTCAACCAAACGCAGATGGCGGAGGAACTGGGCGTGTCCCCCAGTTACCTCAATCATATGGAGCGCAACCAGCGCCCATTGACCGCGCAGATGCTGGTGCGGCTCGCCAATACCTACGATATCGACATTCGCGATTTCACCGCCGCCGCCACCGACAGCGCGTCGGGCGATCTGGCCGAAATCCTGTCCGATCCGCTGGTGCGCGACATCGGCATCGGACGGGACGAGATGCTGGACGTGGCGGAGAATTATCCGGGCGTGGGCGAAGCGATTGCCCGCTTCTATCGCGCGCTGTCGGACCTGCGGCGATTGCCTGGCGACCAGCGCGTGCGGGAAGATAGCGCTCCGCTGATCGCCCCGCTCGACTGGCTGCGGGAAACGATCGCGAAGGCGGGCAATCATTTCGCCGAACTGGATGCAGGCGCGGAACGCATCGCCGGCGAACTGCCGGACGATCCCGCGCTGCTCCAGCACGGACTGCGACAACGGCTGAAGGACCGGCACGGCATGGCGACGCAGGTGATGCGCGCGGACCTGATGCCGGGCGCGCTGCGCCATTACGACATGCACCGGCGGCGGCTGATGCTGAACGAGCGACTGGCGGCGTCCGGGCGGCTGTTCGCGCTCGCCTATCATCTCTGCGCGCAGGAGTTGGCGGATCCGATCGCAGCGCAACTGACGCGGGCCGCACCGCCCGACGAAGACAGCCGCCGGCTGGCGACCGTCGCGCTGACCAACTATGCCGCCGCCGCGCTCGTCATGCCCTATGACCGCTTCCGCCAGGCCGCAGAGCAGAGTCGCCACGACATCCCGCTGCTGCGCGACCGGTTCGGCGCATCGGGCGAACAGGTGGCGCATCGGCTGACCAGCCTGGGTCGCACAGGCGCGCGGGGCATTCCCTTCTTCCTCGTGAAGATCGATCGTGCGGGCATCGTTTCCAAACGGTTCGACGGGGAAGCCTACCCCTTCGCACGGTTCGGCGGCACCTGCCCCCGCTGGGACGCTCACGCGCCGCATGGCGAGGGCGAGGTGCGCCCGCAACTGATCGAGACGCTGGACGGCAAGCGCTACGTCACCCTCTCGATCGGCCTTCCGCGCACCGCACCGGATGCCCATGCAGCCCCGGTCATCGCCCTGGGTTGCGAGGCCCGACACGCCGCGCGCATCGCCCATTGCGACGGCATCGACATAGGAGGCGGGCGGGCGACCGGCATCGGTCCCACATGCCACCTGTGCGAGCGGCGCGACTGCACGGATCGCGCTCTGCCGCCTGTCACCCGCACCATCGACCTGCACGGCTACGAACGAACCGCCGCACCATTCCCCTTCCGCCGGGTGTGATCGGGCGGGGGACAAGCGAACGGACCATCTGCGCCTTGGCCAGGATACTGGAAGATGCTCACCGCATTCCACAAAAGGAAATGGTGACCCCTACGGGAATCGAACCCGTGTTTCAGCCGTGAAAGGGCCGCGTCCTAACCGCTAGACGAAGGGGCCGTTCAGCGTGCCGCCTTGTGGCAGCGCGGTGAAGCGAGGGCGCAATTACGGGGAGACGGGGCGAGGGTCAACCCCCTTCGCGCAAGAAAATGACAAGAAGGCGGTATGCCCTTCAATCCGCCCAGGCCGCATCTTCCAGGTGCAACTCTGCTGCGGGCCGGCTGCCCCAATCGTCGATCTTCGCCTTGCCCGCGACCCAGAGCCGCCGGTCGCGCGGTGCGCCCAGGATCGCCTGACCCAGATCGGTCTCCGCCTGCCGGAACGCAATGGTCTTGATCGAGCGACCGTCGTCGCCCGCCATGATCGCGCGGAGATGGCCGTTACCCACCACGTCGGCCTTGATGACCCGCATGGGGCCGGCGGCGATCAGGGGAGCGGGCCAGCCCGCGCCATAGGGGCCGCCCTGTTCGATCGCCGCCACGAAATCGGGGTTGACCCCGGCAGGCGCGAGCACCGCGTCGATCAGGAGCGCACGATCGTCGCGCGCCTTGGCGACCGATGCGGAAAGACGTTCGTCGAGATAGTCGGCCAGCGCATCTACACGGTTTGCGGCGACGGTCAGGCCAGCCGCCATCGCATGGCCCCCGCCCGCGATCAGCAGTCCGCTGTCCTTGGCCGCGAGCACCGCCGCGCCCAGATCCACGCCGGAGATGGACCGACCCGATCCCTTGCCAACGCCCGTATCGTCCAAGGCGATGACGATGGCGGGACGGCCCGCTTTCTCCTTGATACGCCCCGCGACGATGCCAATGACGCCGGGATGCCAGCCCGCGCCCGCGATCACCGCCACCGCGCGATTGCCCTGCGCAGCGAGCAGCCCTTCGGCCTGTTCCTGCACCGTCGCTTCGATGGCACGGCGCTCCTCGTTATACTGATCGAGCTGCGCGGCGATGCGGGCGGCTTCGGCGGGATCTTGGGTGGTGAGCAACCGAACGCCAAGGTCCGCCTGCCCCACGCGCCCGCCTGCGTTGATGCGCGGGCCAAGCGCGAAGCCCAGGTCATGGCACAGCGGCGCACGCGTCAGACGGCTGGCGTCGATCAACGCCGCGAGGCCGATGTTGCGCCGCTTCGCCATGATTTTCAGGCCCTGGGCGACGAAGGCGCGGTTCAGCCCCTTGAGCTGCGCCACGTCGGCGACCGTGCCGAGCGCCACGATGTCGAGCAGGTCGATCAGCGCGGGTTCGGCACGGGCAGCGAACCAGCCGCGCCCGCGCAGCACGCGGATGAGCGCCGCGCCGAGCAGAAAGGCGACGCCCACCGCCGCCAGATGACCGTGGCGCGCCGCGTCGGGATGC
>NZ_QFOA01000069.1 GCF_003248505.1 Sphingobium sp. | reverse complement strand
TTTTACGATCCATCCAGCGCCTATGTCGCCAGACAAACCGAGCCGCCGCCCACATGTCCCTTCATCAATCAACAATGTCAAAGAACCGACACCTTTTGGGGGACAGTCATTCTTCCTCGAAAAATGCTTCCGAGGGAGAGTGTCCCATAAATGGTGGCGACCGTCCGATCAGCGCCTCGTTCAAGGCAGCGTCCCGTCCGGTGAAAAGCCCTCTACGGACACCAATCGAGTCGGTCAACAGCGAAATTGCAGTTTTTTGAAAATGGCTTTTTGGGCAAGGCGCGATGATGAGTAGTGAGCGGCACCGAGACTGCCGGAAGCCATTCAGCTTGAGCTATGCTGCCATTGGCATGTCATCCAGCATTGCGTAGTAGTGCTCCTCGGGCCTCGGCGGGCGGGATATTGCCGATGGCCGCGAGCAAGCGCTCGTTGTTGAAGCACTCTAGCCATTCGAGCGCGGCGTATTCAACGGCTTCGAATGATCGCTAGGGTCGCCGCCGTCAGATGATCTCAGTCTTATAAAGGCCATTGATCGGCTCGGCCAAGGCATTGATGCTCCTATGTTGGTCAAGAATCTTTCGCGGCTGTAGGGGTCCGCTTTTCAATGCAGAGGTGTTCGTAGATTTCGCGGGCGATATATTGCTTGAGGCACCGGCGGATGTCGCGAGGTGACTTTCCTTCGGCGGTTCGGCGCTGGATATATTCGCGGGTCGGCGGATGGTGGCGCATAAGAACCAAGGCGACGCGGTACAGAGCCGCATTCGCCCGTCGCTTGCCACCGCGGTTGAGCCGATGACGGTTGGTCTTGCCGCTTGATGCCGGCACGGGGCACACGCCGCATAGCTTAGCGAACGCGGCCTCGGATCGGATCCGCTGAGGATTGTCGCCTAAGTGCCTGATTCGGAAGTTTCTCAGTTCCAGCAATATCTTGCGGTTCTGCGCGTAAGCATTCGGATTGAAGCGATCAGTGCCTAGGCGGTTGAAGATGCGATGGACTTTTCCCAGTCCTTGGCAAGCCGTCGGCAGCGGCCCAGCCAGGCGAAAGTCCGTTCGACAACCCATCGGCGTGGTAGCACTTCGAAGCCCTGGTGTTTTAATTCGAGCCACGCTGCCACGGGCTTTGCGCACCCGGGCCAGCTCGCGCTCTAGTTAACGGATCTTGGCATCCTTGCCCGCATCGCGCTTGAACCCATCGCTGAAATCGGGCTTCCCCATCGTTGCCTCCTGTCCTCAAAATAGGATCGAAGGCGTCCAGAAACCTATGGGCTACTCAAACCTCAGGGGCGAACTTGTTCTTCGTCTTGCTCATCGTAGACCCTTCCTCTCACGAGTTAGAGCCTCCGGCAGTCCCGGTAAGGTTCACAGCGGTCACCAAGCGGCAGTGCCAGTGAAGTTTCACTTATGACACTTTGCCCGCTGGCAAAGTGTCATGGGCGACAAAATGTCAGCGCGAGGTACAAAGGGGATTCACAGCGACTCCTCCCTGTGCTTGATTCACGATATGTTTCATCGATCCCTTCCTACCCGAATTGTCGGTGCAGGCGACCTTTCGCAGTTGCTGGATCAACTGGCGCGCTGCTGCACCCGCCCCCGCTATGCGTTCATGCTGCTGACGCTTCTGGCGGATGTTGCGAAGCCAAACGGGAGTGCTGGACCTCTTGTCAGGGTGGGTGATGCTCTCGTGCCTTTGCGAGACTGGCTTTGCGATTCCCTTACGCCCATGGGGCATCGTGATCCGCGGCGGATTGCGCTTATGGAAAAGGTTAGGGAAGAAATTGCCCAGGCTGGCGGATTGACAGGCGATCGGATCCATGACGACCTCAAAATTAGGGAAGAAGTTCATGCGCGGGTTCGTGCCTCAGGAAAATCGAACCTAAGTCGCGCCGCCTCCGAGTTGGTAAAGGCGGGTTTGCTCAAGCGCCATTATCAGGGCTATCGCGTCGATCATCTAAACCGCGGCGCCCAACGCCAGGCCGTTTACACTCTGGCAGGCCAGGCGCGCGCGCTTCTACAGGTCGTTCATCCGACATTGCCGACGAAAAGCAGCGACATACAGGGTGACCTTTTCACATGAACAACCGATCAAGCGCTGGGCGCTCAATTTGTCTCGCGTCGAAGACGGTCGCTCAAAGCCGCGATTTCGACCGGTTCCAGTAGCCATGTCCGCGTCTGACGCCCTTCTCGATGAATCGGTTTAGTGAGTAGAACACGAGCATTGGCGCGTGCCTCGGGCTTGAACAGACCATAATGAACCGCGCAATCGCGGATCGTCCCGATCAGAGGCGGTTTGCCATCGAGGTCGATCATAGTGGCGGGCTGATCCCATGGGATACCATCGACATATGCGCTTTTCTTTTCCATGCGACAGCCGACACCATGCCACGGGTGGGAAATCAAGACCCGTTGAGCAAAGGGGCGAGCGCCGGATCTCCCAGCGCTCTGGGATTGCGACGAATCTCTGCTTCCTCGCGGCCAATCGCCCGGAAAATGGCATCGCCGATCTGACCCGTCACATTATCGACCATAGAGGAATAGTCGACACCTGCGGACGCCGCCAAGGCCGCAGACGCCATCTCCACCAAGTCCGACCGGATGCTCCGCGACACGCCGGGCAACAGCGCTTCAACGACCGAACCGCGCGCTTCTCGCACAAGAAGATCTGTGGCGGCGGTGGGGCCACCTCGCAGAATAGAGATAGCATCGACGAGCGTCATCCTGCGTATGGCATCCATGACCAGCGGCATTGCGTTGTCAGCAAGATCGACCGCCACCGCGTTCAATGCGAAAGCCAGCCTGTCCCGAACCGCACGCGTCCGCAGCACCGCCGCGAGAACCGCGCTTGCTCCTTTACCGGCGAAATCCGGCGGGACGATACGAGTCAGTTGATCGTCATAAAAGCCGCCCGGCTCGGTCAGACGTGCAAATGCCCGCTCCGTCGAAAGCTGGAGCAGGCGCCGAACTGCATCCTCGACGGTATAGCGCCTCATCGGCGTCGCGCAGCCTGCCAGGGGTAGAAGGGCCGCCGCCGTGAGGATCGCGCGCCGGTCCATGTTCAATATGTGCGTCGCCATAGCCAGCCCTTTCCTCGTCCCGTGCGGCGATGCGTCATGTATGAATGCGGGAAACTGAACATGGGTTCCTTGATACTCATGACCCGCCAAGGTTGCAGTCTGACATCCTATGATAACGTCTGATCCAATTCTGACCCAGTAAGCGCCGCAGCCTCGCACTACCCTTATGCTGTCCACAGGAGGTCGCAGGTTGGCGGGACAATGCGGCTACTGAATAGGTCTGGTGCATAGCCACTAAAGAAGGTCAAAGGAATGATTCCAATGCTTGGCTTATCCGCGGGCAAGACCAGCCGTCGGATCGAATTGTCAACGCCTGTCTGGCGCAGTCCGGTCAAGTGCGATCAGACAACAGTTGCGTGCGACGAGACGCGATGAGGCATAGATCACGCACATGCTTGAATGCGAGAAGATCGACGCGGATGTCATCACGGTGCCACCTCGGGTCATCAAGGCATCGCTCAATCGCATATTCACCGAAAGGGTACGCCGCTCTCATTGCGGACTGGCAAGGCTGCCTGACCGTCAACCTTCTGACAGAAAGCAGGATATATGACCGACAAGAGCAAAACCGGCGATCGCATTGCGAAAGTCAACCGCCGCACGCTGCTGACAGGGCTGGCCGCTGTCGGCATGGCCGCGACTGTAACTGAGACTCCCGCGCTCGCCACTTCGTCATCCGCCAGGGCGGACAGCAATCTCCGTGAAGCGATCGACACGGTGGTGGTGATCTATGCCGAGAACCGCAGTTTCAACAATCTGTTCGCAGGCTTTCCGGGACTTGCAGAGCCGCTTGAAAAGGTGCCCGCCGAACGCACCCGACAGCGCGACCGCGATGGCGCGATCCTCCCTCAGCTTCCGCCGATCTGGGAAGGCCTTGTGCCGGTCAAACAAATCGTCGAGCACCGCGAGTTCCTGATCGGTCCGGGCGACCTGCCGCAGCTTCCCAACGGCCCCTTTCCTCTCCTCACGCCCGAGGGAGCCCCCCTGCCCCACGGCATTGTCACCCGCGACCTCGTGCACGCTTTCTACAACAATCAGCTCCAGATCAACGGCGGCAGGAACGATGGCTTCGTTGCATGGGGCGACAGCGGCGCGCTGGTGATGGGACACTACGCAGACGGCAGCGCGAACCTGCGCTTGTGGCAAATCGCGCGCGAGTTCACGCTGTGCGACAATTTTTTCATGGGCGCGTTCGGAGGCTCATTCCTCAACCACCAGTATCTCGTCGCCGCGCGACCGCCCTTCTACCCCAATGCCGACAGAGGGCCGGCCAAGGACAAGATCGTTCGGTTCGATCCCAAGTTTGCTGGTCAATTGCGCCCACTCCCAAAACCGGGCACCCCGGTGAGCGCGATGGACGGACCAGTGCGGTTCATGTCCGATACGATCACGCCCGATTTCTATACCGTAAACACTATGCTCCCGCCTTATATGCCAAGCTATCAGCCCGATCCCGAGCGACCCGGGCATTCGCTGGCGACGAGCCCGCTTACTGTCCCGCCACAAACGCATGCGACGATCGGCGACCGTCTGACCGCGCGGGGGGTAGATTGGGCTTGGTATGCCGGCGGTTGGGACGCTGCGCTCAAAGGGCGTGGCGACAGCCGGGACTTTCCCTCAAGTCCCAACTTTCAGCCGCACCATCAGCCCTTCAATTATTTCGCGTGCTTCGCGCCGGGCACCGCCGATCGCGCGCGTCGCCTACGCGACGGCGGCACCGGTGACACGGCACGCACCAACCGGTTTCTGGCCGATACAGAGAAAGGCAAACTCCCCGCAGTAAGTTTCTACAAACCGCAGGGCGACCTCAACATGCACGCCGGCTATTCCGACGTCGATGCCGGTGACCGTCACATCGCAGTGGTTGTCGATACCCTGCGACGCTCCCCGCAGTGGGAGAAGATGCTAGTGGTCATCACTTTCGACGAAAATGGCGGTTGGTGGGATCATGTAGCCCCGCCGAAGGGCGATCGCTGGGGGCCGGGCACACGCATCCCGGCATTGATCGTCTCGCCCCATGCGAGGAAGGCGCATGTCGACCACCACATCTACGACACAGGTTCGATCGCCCGCTTTCTCACGCGCAGGTTCGAATTGGAAACCCTACCGGGCCTCGTCGAACGTGAACGCGCGATGATTGCCGCGGGCGGGACGCCGCCCGGCGATCTCACCGGCGCGCTTCTCCTTTGACCGATCCATACCGTCGCCATCGTCATTAATGGACTGCTCGAAGTATCGAGGCTGATAAACTCAATTCATGGCAAAGATAAGTAAGAAACCCGGTCATCGGCGACGATAGCTATGACCGGCGAGCCGGTGGTGATGACGGGCGAGGAGCTATTCAATCCACAAAAATGAGGCGATTCTCCGCAGGATGATGGGCATAACGCCAGCCGCTCGACAGTGAGCCCGGCTCGAATGCGTCTGGCCTTTGGACGGAATGAAACGAACAGAAGCCAAGACATAATCCAGCTATCGTCACGCCAAACTTCATCTTTCTTGATTATCTACCATTTTGATAGATAATGGTCGAATGATGAGGATTCGCTCTCGTGTCTGATGATTTCGCTTCACGTCGCAGCATCGATGTTGACGCACAACGCGCACATATCTCGTGGCCTACATTGTTGCTGGTGATTGGCGTCTATGCGTCCTGGTTGTTCGTCACGGCGGTTCACGCCAGCTTGCCCTTTTGGCTGTTGGCGCTCATCGGCGGCATGATCGTCACGTGGCATGGATCGTTGCAACATGAGATCATTCACGGGCATCCGACTGGATCGGATAGGGTCAATGGGATGCTGGGCGTGGTTTCCTTATCCTTATGGCTGCCCTTTTCCATTTATCGTCGCTCGCATCTTGCACACCACCGCGCGGAACATATCACACATCCTCTGGACGATCCGGAAAGCCATTATGTTAGCCAAGCGCATGGTTGGCGAGCGCGTTTGGCGACGTCGGAGGGATGCTTGATCGCCCGTCTCGCCCTCGGTCCCCCTATCCGCATCATGACGTTCCTGTTCGATGAGGCTGCCCGGGGATGGCGCTATCCGCTGGCCTGGGCGCGAGATTGGGCGCCGCATATGCTCGCAATTTTCCCCGTTCTTTGGTGGCTCCACCATGTGCATCTGACGATCAGCGCCTATGCGCTCGCCTTCATCTATCCGGGCACGGCGATGACCTTGCTGCGCTCCTTTGCAGAGCATCGGGCCGATGCGGATGCCGGCCGACGCGCAGTGATCGTGCGCCGGGGTGGCCTGTTCGGGCTATTATTCCTCAACAATAATCTGCATGCGGTGCATCACGCGCGTCCCGATCTGCCTTGGTATCGTCTGCCTGCTTATCTGCGGCGGCACGAGCATCTGTTTGCACATGCGCCCGTCTATGAAAGCTACGCCGATGTCGTCCGCCGCTTTGCGTGGACACCGAACGACGGCATTGTGCATCCTGCTTTTCGCGGACAGGGCAATAGGGTTTGATCGCGTCGCTTGGCATGTATGATCTACCTTGGTTGCATGCAGCCAATGACGAAATGTGGCGCGTGATCGCAGACTATCTTCGGGCCGACGGCGTCCAGGCTGTTCCAGCGGACTTGACGCGGGACATGGATCTGCATGCGCTGTGGCGATCGCCGGACTTGCTGCTGGCGCAGACCTGTGGCTATCCGCTGATGCGCGAACTAAGGGGTCATGTCACCTTGCTGGCGACCCCCCATTATGCCGCAGAAGGATGCAGCGGCCCTTATCATCGCGCCGCCATTCTGGTCCGTCAGGACGATGCGGCAGATGATATCCCTGCCCTCAAAGGGCGGCGCGTTGGCATCAACGACAGGCGGTCGAACAGTGGCATGAACCTTTTGCGTGACGCGGTGGCGCCGCATGCCAATGGTGCTCCATTCTTCGCGTCGGTGCAGATCACCGGATCGCACGTCAATAGCTTTGCCGCACTGTTGGCGGGCGCGATTGACGTCGCGGCGATCGACTGCGTTACACTGGCCCATTTGCGGACGCACTCGCCAGAAGAGGCCTGCCGCCTTCGCGTGCTGTCCTGGACGGAGGCCGTGCCCGGCCTGCCGTTCATCCTGTCAGCGGCCCAAGCCGACCATGCCGAGCCGCTATTGGACGCGCTGCGCCATACCAGCATGGATCCGGCGGGGCAGGCCAGCTTCGATACGCTGGGCATCAATGGCTTTTCTGCGCTGGGCTGGGAAGACTATACGGCCATCTGTACGATCGAACAACGCGCGGCCGACAGGGGCTATCCGGTCCTGCAATGACGCCAACCGCCTTTTCTCAAAACCTCAGCATTTCGGAGCCGTCGATGTCATTTTCCACAGTCTTGCGCCTCTCCGTCCTGTTATCGCTTCTCGCGCCGCTGCCGGCTTTGGCTGCGCGCGCGCCCCGCCTGTCCGTATCGAGCCTCGACAGTCTCAAACAGCCGCTGCCGCTCCCCTATGACGAAACGGCTGACGCCCCCAAGCAGGTCGCTGCCGCCAAAGCGCGTGCAAAAGCAAAGGGGAAACGGCTGCTGATTGACCTGGGCGGGAATTGGTGCGCCGATTGTCGGATATTGGCGGGCGTATTAGAGTTGCCGGAGTTGAAAGCCTTTCTACAACGTCACTATGAGGTGGTGACGGTCGACGTGGGACGATTCAACAAGAATCAGCAGATATTTCAGGCCTACGGCGTCGAGAAGCTGCAAGGCGTTCCCGCACTGTTGGTCATCGACGCGCGGAGCGGCAAACTCCTTAACAAGGAGCGCCTGTTCGCGCTGGCGGACGCGCGCCACATGACGCCGCAGGCACTGGCGGACTGGCTTGCGCAATGGGTCGACGGCTAAACCATCTTAGCCTTGATGCGGGGCATAAGTGCGGTGTCGCCGGCGACGAGCAATCGGTATAGGTATCGGTCGCCTTGCCGAGAGATGCTGCAAACTCTGGTTTTCCCCAGTTGAACGCTGAATTGGTGTAAAGGCAATCAAGGCGGTGAACTGCCTGCCTGAAGAGGACTGCGTTTCACCCTCTTTCCGATTATGCAGCTCAGGGAAAATCAGAACATCGCGCGCACGCCGAAGACGGTCGACACACCGGACAAACCCGCCCCCGCGGCGCGGGCGAGATAGGCCGTTGGTCCAAGCTTGCGCTCCCAATGGACGCCCACATAGGGGGCCAGCGATCGGTTACGCTCGTAGCGAAGACGGGCTCCCAGTTCGAGGCGTTCAAAGCCTGCCTCGATGCTCAGCGCCGGTACGTCCTGAAACGCGAAATCCACCTCCGCCTCGGGCTCGATCAGGAGAGATTGGGTAATGCGTTGCGTATAGGCCGCCTTGCCCCGCGCATGAAGGTCGCCTTTGTTCGAGACAAGCAATTGGCCTTGCAACTCAAACCAGTAAGGTGCCAACCCCTCAATACCCACCAGTGCATAAGTACGCTGTGGATCGGGGCGAAAATCCTGTCGGATGCCAAGTTGTAGATTGAACCACGGGTCGATGGCATGGCGCCAGTAGGCATTGACCTCAATGCGTTCCGCCCTCTCGCCGAACGTCCCCTCTCCCTCGCTGGCGAGTATAACTCGGTCGATATCCCCGCCATACCAAGCCTGACCTTCCCACCCGAAACCCGCACCGCTCTTGCCGGTACGAAATTCCAACTGATCCACCTGAAGCGCAAAGGTGGTAAACGTCATCTCCGTCAGCATTGCGGCGCGCGCGGCGGCCATGCGATCGGGCGAGAAAAACCGTTCGGCTGGAAAGTCAATCGGCACCGGCGGCGGCGGAGCATCGCCGGGCTCATCGTTACCAGTGCTTACGGGCTTGGCATGGTGGAAGTGATCCATGCCCTGCATGCCTTGCCCGCCCACCCCCATGCCAGACATGTCCATCTGCGCATGGTCCATGGCCCCCTTATCCCTCTCGCCATGCTCTTGAGTGTCTGCCTCCTGCCCCTGGACGGTAAGCGGCCAAGCGGTGAGCAACAGGACGGCAAGGATCGGGAAGAGCCGGGGCATCAAGCTTCTTCTTCCCGACGCACCGTGACAACGCGCATCATCCCAGCGTGCATATGAAGCAGCATGTGACAATGGAACGCCCAGTCGCCCTCGGCGTCGGCGGTTATATCGAAGGAGGCCTTGCCGCCCGGCAGCACGTTGACAGTATGTTTACGAGCGCGATGGCCCGGCTCGCCACTGACCAGTTCGAAGAAGTGACCATGGATGTGGATCGGATGCGGCATCATCGTGTCGTTGATGAGGTTGACGCGCACGCGCTCGCCTAAGCGGAAAGGGATCGGAGTCGGGTTCTCCGACATCGCTTTGCCGTCCATGCTCCACATGTACCGTTCCATTGCCGCGGTCAGGTGCACATCGATCTGGCGGCTCGGCGCACGCGGATCGGGATTGGCATCACGCGATCGCAAATCCGCATAAGTCAGCACGCGGTGATCGACCGTTTCCAACCCGGTCGGGCGGTCGGCAAGCCTGTCCACCGGCATCGGCGAAAGAGTCGCAACGCCCGGGCCCATCTTTACGCCGGGTGCAAGGGAGGGATCGCGCATCGACATCGAGTGGCCGCTCATCGAACTGTTGGCAGGCTTGCTAAGATCGATCACGCCGCCCTCGCCCATGTCCATGCCGCTCATAGCCATACCCATGTCGCGCATGGTGAGGACCGGACGCTCCCGCAGCGTGGGTATTTCACCGACAAGCCCCGGACGCTGCGCCAGTGTCGCGCGAACGAGCCCGGAGCGGTCGATGGCCTCTGCGATCATGCCGTAGCGTTCCACCGCTCCAGGATGGACGATGAAGTCGTAGGTTTCGGCAATCGCGATCTGCACCTCGTCAATCTCTACCGGTTGCACGGGATTGCCGTCAGCTGCCACCACGGTCAGCGGCAGGCCGGGAATGCGGAAGTTGAAATTGGTCATCGAAGATGCATTGATGACGCGCAGACGCACTGTCTCGCCCGGTAAAAAAAGCCCGGTCCAGTTCTCGTCATTACCGTGGCCGTTGACGAGGAAGCTGTAAGTCGATCCGGTCACGTCCGAGATGTCGGTCGCGTCCATGCGCATCTTTCCCCAGGCAAGGCGGTCGGCCAGCGACTGGTCCTTGCCTGCCAGCAGTCCTTCAAGCGTCTGGCGCTGCCGGTTGAAGTAACCGCCCATCATCTTCAGGCGGCGCATCTGCTCGTGCGGATGGATCGGGCTCCAGTCCGAAAGAAGCAGCACATGCTCGCGATCGCAAGCGACCAGATCGGCACCGACAGGGTCGATCACGATCGGTCCGAACAGCCCTTCCGCCTCCTGCATGCCGGAGTGCGAGTGGTACCAGAAGGTGCCGGAATGGGTAAGCGGGAACTCATAGACGAATGTCTCGCCGGGATCGATGCCAGGGAAGCTTACGCCCGGTACTCCATCCATCTGGAAGGGTACCAGCAGCCCATGCCAGTGGATCGACGTCTGCTCCTTCAGACGGTTGGTGACAGCGATGCGCACTGTATCGCCTTCCCGCAGACGCAGAAGCGGCGCGGGCAACGTGCCGTTGACAGTTACCGCATGACCAGAGCGCCCGCCGGTCGAAAAATGGCTCTCGGCAACCTGAAGCGCTATGGAAGTGCCTGTCAGAACAAGGGTATCGTTGCTGGCATGAACCACCCCGGGCGTACCGCTTCGCGCCCAAGCCGGAAACAAGGTGCCGACGCCCAGGCTTCCGGCAAGGGTTCCGCCCAGGGTGAGGAAATGTCTGCGCTCAAGCGGGGCGCGACAGAAGCTGTCATTCGGTGTCATTGCAGGGATACGCGGCCTACCGCCTTATCCCTCAAGACTTTCGCTAAGCTATCGTGGATCACAATTGTCGCAGCGCGCGTGACGGGCGTAGCGAGAGTAACGGGATCGACCCGACAAGCCCGATGCCAAGCGTCAAGAGCGCGCCGCCGCCAAGAGTCGCAAGCACGATGCCCCAGTCGGGCAACCAGCTGAATTCGAACAGCTGCACGACGACGAACCACGCTGCCGCACAACCCAGCGCCAGCGCCACCCCTGCCAGAATGGCGGCAAGCAAGCCATATTCGAGAGCCTGCCCGCCCAGCAGTTGGAGGCGGGTCGCGCCCAGTGTCTTGAGGATGACGCTATCGTAGGCGCGGGCCTGCCGGGCTGCCGCAATCGCGCCGACAAGCACCGCGATACCTGCCATTATGGCGACGGAGGCCGCCACCATTATGGCGCGCGACATCTGAGTGAGGATCGTGCCCACTTGGTCGATGACATCGCCGACTGCAATGACCGAAACGCCGGGGAAAGCCGCCAGCAACGCCTCAGTCATGTCGCTATTGCGACGCGCATCCATGGTGATTGTGGCAGCAAGGCTATGCGGTGCCGCCTCAAGCGTCGACGGCGGGAAGACCAGGATATAGTTGAAGCCCATCGTATCCCAGTTGACGCGACGGAGCGAGGCGATGCGCGCCTCGATCTCTCGCCCGAGGATGGCGACGGTCAGCGTGTCACCCACACCGATGCCGAGCGTTTCGGCGGCCTTGGCGTCGAGCGAGACGAGCGGCGGACCGTGATAATTGCGGGGCCACCATCTCCCTGCTACGAGATCGCTCCCTTCGGGCAGGGTGGCGCTATAGGTCACGCCCCGCTCGCCGCGCAGGAACCAGGCCCCTTCGGGCAGGGAGGGGAGATCGGCGACTTGCTGCCGCCCATAGGCCGTGATCGTGCCGCGCAAGACCGGCACAATATTGAGCTGTGCATCAGGGGCCTGCCGCGCCACGATGGTGCGGAAGCGGTCCCGCTGCGGCGCGGGGATATCCAGCACAATCTGCGCCGGCGCCTTTTTCGGTACGACCTGTCGGATTTCAGCGTCGAGACTGGTTTCGATCCCGGCCAATGTAACGAAAAGCGTCAAAGCAAGGCCGAGCGCGACGATCAAAGCGGCGGTTTGCGACCCTGGGCGATGAAGATTGGCGATGGCGATACGCAGCAGCGGGCGGCGGACGGGCGGCAGGCGGCGCGCGGCCCAGCGCACCAGAACGCCAAGGGCCAGCAGGAGCAACAGCACGGCCGCGACCGCGCCCAGCACCGTGGCCGCGAAGAGCGGCTCTGACGCCGTGCCGAGCGCGAGCGCCAGCAATGCCCCGACGGTAAGCCCCATCGCAAGGAGCGAGCGGGGGTCGAGCCGCGCCGTGCGTTCCACCATGCCGCGGAAAAGCTCGGCGGCCGGTTGAACCCGGGCGCGTGCGAGCGGCGGCACTGTAAAGAGAATGGCGATGAGAAGCCCATAGGCGGCGCTGATGGCAAGCGGGACGGGATGAAGGCGGAAGCCCGGCTGGACCGGCAGCGCGTCACCCGCCAGCGCAACCACCATCGGCGGCAATGCAGCGCCGAACACAAGACCCGCGCCGATGCCGAGCGCCGCGACCGCACCCACCTGCATTCGGTAGATGCGCGCAATATCGGCAGAGGAGGCGCCCAGCACCTTCAACGTTGCGATGCCGGCACGTTTGCCTGCCAGATAGGATGCGACACCGTTGCTGACGCCGATCCCCGCGATCACCAGAGCGGCCAGACCGATCAGGGAGAGAAATTGGCCCATGCGTTCGATGAAGCGGCTTGCGCCCGGCGCGGCCGTCAGCCGATCCTTGAACGTCCACCCCTCCCCCGCCCGCGCCTTTTCCCAATCCTTGCGGACAGCGGCGGCGTCGTAGCGTGGGTCTAGGCGGATGCGGTATTTGCTGCTGTAGAGGCTTCCTGGCTGGATAAGGCCGGTACGTCGCAGACCGTTGAGAGACACGATAGCGACCGGTCCCAAAGTAAAGCCCTCCTCCAGCCGGTCGGGTTCGTCGGCGATGACCCCCGCGACGCGGAAATCGACGCTGCCATAGCGCAGCGCGTCGCCCGGTCGCAGGCCGAGCCGCTCGGCCAGGGCCGGACTGACCAGTATTTCGCCCTTATTCAACGGATGATAGCGGCCATTGCGCAACTTCAGTGCGCCGTAGAGCGGGTAGGCGGTATCGACGCCCTTGAGTTCGGTCAGCACGGCGGCGGGCGCGCGTTCCCTTGTATCGCCTGCACGCTGCGCCATGGCGCGCAGGCGGATAGTTTGACTAAGCGTTCCGAGCTGGCGGAAGGCCTCCCGGTCGCCAAGGCCGGCTTCCCGCTGGGTCATGCCGACCTCGATATCTCCGCCCAGGATGACGCGGCCCCGGTTCGAAAGCTCTTGCGTGATCGCAGCGGTCAAGCTGCCGATCGCGGCCAGTGCGGCCACGCCTAGAAACAGGCAGAGAAAAAGCAGGCGCAGCCCGCGAAACCCGACATGCAGGTCACGGCGGGCGATGCGCCAGCTCATCGCCCAACCAAGGCCGCTCACGCGTCGCGATCCGACAGAATCCGCCCGTCGCGCATCTCGATGACGCGAGCGCACCGCTGCGCAAGCGACGGGTCGTGGGTGATGACGATCAAGGTTGCGCCGGCTGCGGATCTGCGGTCGAATAGCAACTCCATAATCGAGGCGCCCGTTGCCGCGTCCAGATTGCCGGTGGGTTCGTCTGCGAACAGAAGGCCGGGGCGTGGCGCCATGGCGCGCGCGATCGCAACGCGTTGCTGCTCGCCGCCCGAAAGCTGCGCGGGATAATGGTCGATCCGGTGGCCGAGCCCGACAGCGCGCAATTCATCCGCCGCGACAGTAAACGGATCGTCCCTCCCCGCCAGCTCGAGCGGCACCGCGACATTTTCAAGCGCGGTCATGGTCGGCAGGAGATGGAAACTTTGCAGGACGATGCCGATGCGGCCCCGCCGCGCGCGCGCTAGATCGTCTTCGCCCAGCGAGCCGAAATCGACGCCACCTACCTCGACGTTCCCGCCGCTGGCGCGTTCGAGGCCGCAGAGTACCGCCATCAGCGAACTTTTGCCCGACCCCGACGCACCGAGGATTGCGACGCTTTCGCCCTGGGGGACGACAAGGTCGATGCCTTTGAGGATCGGCACGGGCGCGTCGCGCGTTCCAAGCTGGAGAGTGACATTGCGCGCGCGGATCGCGATAGTGGCCGCATCGACGGTCGAAGGCATGAAGAAGGAGCGCTCCTTGGCGGGCAGATTTCTACAATATGGGGCGCTGGCGCTGATTGTCCATCTGGCCGTAGGTTGTTCCCAGCAGGCGGTGCCCCCTCCCCCGCCGACGGGGAATGCGGCGAAGGATGACGCTGCTCGGGTAGTAGACCCTGCAAAGGACGAAAAGCTGGTCGTTGCTTTCGGCGACAGCTTGTATGCGGGCTATAATCTGGACCAGGGGAAGGGCCTTGCCCCGACGATGGAACAGGCGTTGGCCCGCAAAGGCATCAAGGCACGGGTCGTGAATGCGGGCGTATCCGGCGACACCACCGCTGCGGGGCGCGCGCGGTTGGCTTTTACGTTGGACGGTCTTCCCCGCAAGCCTGATCTCATGCTGATCGGCCTTGGCGGTAACGACATGCTGCGCGGACTGTCTCCGACGGAAAGTCGGGCCAATCTGGACGCGATTCTTGCAGAGACAAAGAATCGAGGCATAGCCGTACTGATGACCGGCATGGTCGCATCGCCCAATATGGGGCCAGACTATGCCGCCGCTTTCAACCCCATCTTTCCCGATCTGGCGCGCAAATATGACGCTTCCCTATATCCGTTCATGCTCGATGGGGTAATCGGCGACCGGTCGCTGCTGCTGTCCGATGGCATTCACCCTAACGAGGCCGGTGTTCGGCGGATCGTCGAGGTGCTGGAACCGGCGGTAGAGAAAGCACTTCGGTAAAAAGAGCCGTTGGCCAATGGTTCTGCCCCGGGCTTGTCGTCTCAACGATCGGCATCCCTGTCGAAAGAGACAGCGAATGCGACACGTGCGACGCTTATCGTGGCGGAGACAGCGTGTGGCTTACGGCAATGCCGCCTAAGGGTGGGGCCTTCGTCCGATCCTATCTGTCAGATATCCGACCGGCAAAGCGGGCGTCTCACATGTCCCGGACACAGCATGGCAGCCCATCGATGTCCGCCCGTGCCGCTCAAACGCGTAACGTTTGACTAACTACCCCATGTTTGGCATATATGTCCGGGATAGAGGGCGAAATTCGGCCATTTTTGACGAACCGCCTGAGTCGAGGGACGCGGTAAGGGGATTCGTTGATGTTGTCCGGCCAGATTTTGGACACCATGATCACGTCGTGTGAGAACGCCAAGAGCGTTTTGCGCCGCGCCGCGATCGATCCTTCCGAACGCAAGACCCTAACCATCACCATGGGAGCTTCGGTGGCGGCCGAATTTCTAGGTCGTACGCCCGAAGCGCTGGCCAAGGCGGAAGCGCGTGGGCGCCTTCCCTCCCCCAAGACCGCCAATAATGGGCGACGCTACTACACGGTCGAGGATTTGATCGCGATCCGCGAGGCGCTCGGGATCAAGGCCGGCAAGCTGCCCGATGAGCGGGCCGTCGTCATCGCGGTCCAAAATTTCAAGGGCGGCGTCAGTAAATCGACTACGTCCAAACATCTGGCCGACTATCTGGCTCTTCGCGGCTATCGCGTTCTGGTGGTCGATTGCGACCCCCAGGCATCGATGAGCGTCATGTTCGACGTCAATCTGGAAGAGTTGATCGACGAAACCCACACCTTGTCCAACTATCTGTCCCCCCGGATCGACGAGGCCGACTCGTTCCGCAAAACGATCAAACGCACCGCTTGGCCCAATATCGATATCTGCCCTGCCAATCTTGGCCTTCAGGATACCGAATGGGAACTCACCGCGACGATCGAGGAAGGCCCCGATGCGATCGCCGGCGCGTTCCGAATGTTGCGGATCGGTCTGGAAGAAGTTCGCCAGGATTATGATGTTATCATCCTCGATCCACCGCCAGCCATGGGCTTTCTGGGGGTGAACACGCTGAGCGCCGCCGATGGCCTGCTCATTCCGGTGCCAGCGCGTCAGCTCGATTATCTTTCGACCATCCATTTCATGCAGACCTGCAGGGAAGCGATGAGCCTCGTGTCGAAATTCGACGCCTCGATCGACTATGGATTCATCAAAGTCGTATGCACGATGTTCCAGCCTAACCGGACAAACGAGGCGCAGATGCTGCAGGTTATGGAGAAAACCTATGCCGGGCAGATGCTGTCGACCCCTGTTCTCCTGTCCGAGGAAATCAAAAATGCCGGCATCGCCATGTCGTCCATCTACGAAATCAACAAGCCCTACGGATCGCACCAGACCTACACGCGCTGCCGCGACAACCTGAACGCGGTGTTCCGCGAGCTTGAGAAAGACATTTGCAAGCAGTGGCCCTCACGCCTTTCGCAGCTGGGCACCGACAGGCTGACGGAGGCGGCATGAGCAAGAATGCAGGAGCGCGGCGGCGCAGCCTTCTGGCCAACGCCATTGATTCGCTGGATCTCGTGCAACCCGGCCCCGAACAGGACGCCCAGGTTGCCGAAGACACGGCCGTTCCTGTCGCGCCGGGCAAGCCCGAGGCATCCGCCACGCCTTCTTTTCTCGAACGACGCGGTGTGGCGTTCGACGAGATCGCCCGGGCGGTCAAACGCCCCACGATCCGGATCAAGCCTGAGGAATGCACGATCTGGCCGGGTAACGCGCGCGATTATGCGAGCCTGAATTCCGAGCGCTGCGCTTCGTTGATCGATTCGATCCGGGAGGAAAATGGAAACCGTGAGCCGGTCGTCATCCGCCGGACGCCAGATGGCGCCAAACCCTATGAACTGATCGTCGGCACTCGGCGCCATTTCTCCGTGTCATGGCTACGCGCGCATCATCATGCCCAGATCGACCTCATCGCGCGGATCGAGACGCTGGACGACGAAGGGGCGTTCCGCCTCGCCGACATTGAAAATCGCGAACGGGAGGATGTCACCGATCTGGAGCGGGCGCGCAATTATCAGCATGCCGTCGACGCCTATTATCATGGTGTGCGCGCACATATGGCCGAACGGCTCGCCATCGGGAAGCAGAACCTGCACAATCTGTTGCAGCTGGCCGAACTGCCCGAAGAGGTCGTTCGCGCTTTTGCCAGCATGGCTGATCTCAAGGTCCGGCATGGGATGAAACTCTCCCCGCTCCTCAAGCAACCCGATCTGCGAGACGCAATCGTCTCCGAAGCTCTGGCGATCGCCGACGAGCAGGCCCTACGAGCAGCCGCTGGCCAATCGCCCATCGAGGGGCCGCAGATCGTACAACGCCTGTCTTCCGCCCATGGAAGACCCGCGCGAAAGGCGGTCCCAAGGCACCGCCCTAGCCTCGCCACCGCAGATGGCGATGAAATCGGCCAGATCGTAGCTGACAGCAGAGCCAAGGGCATCACCTTGACCATCAACCCAAGAAAATCCGTCGATGTGGAAGAGATATTGGCCGCCCTGCGCCCGGTCATAGAAGCTGCAAAGTTCACGTCACGCTGATATTATTGTTTTAAAACATACTCTTACGGTCAGGTAAAACCTGTTTTACCTGAAGGCCCGATCCAGGATCAATCATGCCCTCGAAGAAGGATGCCAGATACGATAGCCAGGTTGACCTGTTTCTGCCTCAGCTGACGACATTGCCGTTGCGCGATCAGCGCGAGACGATGGAACGCCCCTTCTTCTCGCTATCCAAACGAAAGCGCCTGAAGCCCATCGATTATGTCAGTCCCGATCGGAAGATCACTGTGCATGTCAGTGCCAATTCCGAATATGGTTTGGCGACGATCTACGACCTCGACATTCTCATCTATTGCGCCTCGGTTTTGATTGAACATAAGCGGCGTGGGACCAACGATATTCCGCAAACGCTGAACATTGTTCCCTACGACATGCTGACGACGCTCAAACGAGATGTCGGCGGTCGTGCTTATGATCTTCTGGGCAACGCGCTGGACCGACTTCAATCGACGACGGTTAAAACCAATATCCGATCGGGCGATGCGGTGGAAACCACCTTTTCCTGGATCGACAGCTATAGCCAGCTAAAGGATAAGAACGGTCACGTTCGCGGTATGCGAATCACGCTTGCTCGCTGGTTTTACGACGGCGTCCTGATGGAGGGCGGGGTACTGGCCATCGATCCGGCCTATTTTTCACTGACTGGAGGGCGTGAACGCTGGCTATACCGCGTCGCGCGCAAGCATGCGGGCGGTGCCGGCGCAGATGGTTTTGCCATTTCGATGCCCACGCTTTTTGAGAAATCTGGTGCGGAAGGCGACTATCGCCGCTTCAAATTCGAGATGGGCAAGATCGCGCAGGAAAATGGACTTCCTGGCTATGCGCTGGAATTGCTGCCTCGGCCGGGCGGTGAACCGATGCTGCGGATGGTGCGGCGCGATCTCGACAGCAAGGACCGCCCCCTCCCCTCCCCCTCGTCCGGCAAAGACGTGACAAAGGAGAAGGTCTCCACCGTTCTGGCGAAAGACGT
>NZ_QFOA01000068.1 GCF_003248505.1 Sphingobium sp. | reverse complement strand
AAGCACTCGCCATTGCAGCGTAATTGAGGGCCTCACGGCCTGACATTACTCTAAAATAGCGCGGTTGAACCCACCGGGCAACAGAAGGGAATTCAGCGGTACGGGAGGCACCGGGCAACAGAAGCCTCCCACTCCCATCCCCGACGCACCGAATAGCTGACCATCGTTCACGCCCGCATTCGCCGCGAATCGGGCTCGGATGGGGTTCGCGTTTCGATTACGCTTTTATGACAATGATGCGTAAAAATGATAAGCTATTGATTAGCAACGTGTAAAAGTTCTTTCGCCGACAATTCCGTGCTATTGCGCCAATGTCATCAAGATGAAATAATCCTCACTATAGTGGAAGGTTTTTTGGAGGATCGGGAGATGTTGAAAGCGGCGGCATTCATGGGGCTGGCATTGGCGGCGATCATGCCCGCTATGGCGCTTGCCGCCGACGGGCAGGACCTCGTCGTCGTAGGGGTGCCCGATGGGCGGCTCGCTGCGAAGGCCATTGGCAACGGGCAGTTCGAGGCCGCGCGACGCAAGCTCGAACCGATGCGTGTCTACGGTGAAAACGACCCGGCGCGGCTCATCAATCTCGGCAATGCCTATGCCGGTCTCGGTCGGATGGCACAGGCGCGCGAAGCCTATCGCGCCGCCCGGTCGGCCCCTGAGTTGACGCTGATCCTGGCGGACGGCACCGAAGGATCGTCGCGCGCGGTGGCACAGAAGGCCTTGACCCGACTGAACCCGGCCTATGCGATGCGGTGATTGAGTCCCGGCCGGATCGTTCGATCCGTGGTGGAATGTCGAAAGGCCGGGGGTTTCCCGGCCTTTCGCATGTTGGAGCGCGGTCTTCGCGATCAGAACGCCACGGTCAGCGATGCGGCAATCGTCGTGCCGATCTTGTACCGGTTATAGAACACCTTGTTTCCGCCGGCTTCCTGAAATTCCTGGAACTTCCGACCGGTGATGTTGCGCGCTTCGAACTTGAACTCGCTGTTGACGCCGCCGGGCAGCTTGACTGCCTGCCGCGCCACGAAGTCGAGCGTGAAGCCGGGCTTTTCCTTGATATCGGGTTGCAGGTTCGGGCCGCGGCTGGTCACGCGCGGGCTGGCGTAGGTCAGCAAGAACGTCTGTTGAGACAGGCGGTCGGTATCTTCCAGCCCGATCTGGATGTTCGCCAGATGATCCGACTGACCGGTCAGCGGTACGCCGTTCAGGAAATAGTCCGACGCCGCCGGAAGAGGTCCGGTGGTGAAGGTATAGGGGATGGTGGTGTCGCCCTCCTTCACCTTCAGCTTCGACTGGGTGTAGGTGTAGTTCCCGATCAGCGCGATGCGCCGGCTCTGGAAGAAGGTCGAATCCATGCGATCCAGCGGGACATATTTCTGAAGCTCGAACTCCGCGCCATAGAGCGTGGCTTCGGGCGCGTTGGCGAAGCTGGTCGTGACGTTGTAGGTATCGGTGATCGTGGTGTATGTTTCGATCGGATTGTCGATCTTCTTGTAAAAGGCCGCCGCCGTGATCCTCTCGTCCCGGCCCATATACCATTCGGCGCGGATGTCCGCGTTCCAGAGTTCGCTGTCCTGAAGGAAGGGGTTGCCGCGATAGAAGCGGTTCGATTCGGTGTCGAGGAACGGCTGGGCGATCAGTTCGCGGAACTGCGGCCGCGCGATCGTCTTGGAACCGCTCGCGCGGAACTGGAGCCCCTTCGCCGCTTCGACGGTAAGCGTGACGGCAGGCAGCCAATATTCCTTGTTGATGCCATTCCGGGGTGTGATCCCGGTGTTGTAGACGTCCACGCCGGTCACAGACTGGCGCCCCTTTTCGTAACGGACGCCTGCGTTGATCGACACGCCCGCAACCGGTTCGACCTGGACCTGCGCATAACCTGCATGGACGCGCAGCGCGGCATCGTAGACAGGATAATTGCTGGAAAAGTCGAGCAGCGTCAGGTCGAACAACCGGATGGTCGCATCCGACACGAGATAGTCGGGACGCAGTTGCTGAACGGGGATGGGCAGGTTCACCGCGTCATAATGCAGCTCGTATCGCGATGACGTCCGCTTGGTGTCGGTGAACGCGTATCCGGCGGTCAGCGTGATATCGGGCGTCGCCTTGTAGGTAAGGTCCGCACCTGCCGACCACAGATCCTCGTTCAGATCGCTGAACGTAACGGACGCATCGCCGCGCTGGCGATTGAGCGCGTTCACGAAGCGGTCGCCCACCGGATCGGTCGCCAGCGCCCGGTTCGAACGAACATATACGAACTCACGCTCATAAGGCGCTTCGCGCTGCGAATTGGCGTAGCCGCCCCGCATGTCGAGGCTGACGTCGCCCAGCTTGAATTCGCCCACGACCTGCGTGTCGATCAGTTGCCGCTCGTACCAGGCCGTATTCTGGTTCATATAATCGGCGCCCTGGATCAGGCCGTCATTGGTGCCGACCGCCAGCGCCGCGCGCTTCAAAGTGTCGCGGATGTAGAGGTTGGTCCAGCGGATCTTCTGCTTGCCCAGTTCCAGACCGATACCCAGCAGGCCGTTCACCGTCACCTGATTGTCGGTGCTCACCTGCGTGAAATTCCGGCCTGCGCCCTGTTCGACGTTCAGTGACGCCTGTTGCAGCGAAGAGCGGGTACGCCATTTGTTGCTGTAGGACGCAGTGGCGATGACGCCGAGGCGACCGTCGCCGCCGATGTCCATTGCCGTGCCTGCGTTCACCGATCCGGAAAAGTTGAAAGGCAGGCTGTTCGTGCGCTGAAGAACGGAGGTGTTGCTGTTCTGAAGCTGCATCGCGGCAGCCTGGATGTCCGACCGCTTCTGGTTGGAAAAGGGCACGCCGCTGTCGATGATCGACCGCAGGCGGGACGGCAGGTTGCGAGTTCCGTCATCGAAACCCGTCCAGTCGGACTTGCTGCCATAATAGGTATAACCCATCTGCCCCGACGTTTCGGTGTTGGCCGAACTGCCGACGCCGAATTCCAGGTAGGATTCGGTCGGGATCGCCTTGGTCGTCAGGTTGATGACGCCGCCGCCGAATTCGCCGGGGAAGTTGGCGGAATAGCTTTTCTGGACCAGGGTCGATGCGATGACGCTGGTCGGGAAGATGTCGAGCGGAACGACGCGCTTGAGCGGCTCGGGGCTGGGAAGGGGCGAACCGTTCAGCAGCGCGAGCGAATAGCGGTCGCCAAGACCGCGGACATAGACATAGCCGCCTGATACGACCGACAGGCCGGTGACGCGCTGGAGCGATCCGGCGATATCGCCTTCGCCGGTCCGTTTGATGTCGGCGGCGGACAGGACGTTCACGACCTGCGGTGCGGCCTGCGACACATTGGTGGTGCGCCGGCCCGTCACGACGATGTCGGCACCGGGAATGGACACGTCGACGCGTCCTTCCTGCGCGGCAGCTTCGTCGGCGGCGCTTGGCGTGGTCGTCATGCCCGCGTCGCCGGCGCCCGCGCTGGACGCGCCGGAAGGATTGGTTTGCGCCGACACGGCGGGTGCCGACAGGGCCGTGGAAATCAGGAGCAGGCGCGCCAGGCTGAGCGGCTTCGACATGCTATAGTCCCCCTTGGGAAATTCTGTGCAAAAGGGGGCGGGGAAGCGATGCCACGCTCCCCCGCCCCTGTTGAGGTAGCGGGTCGATCAGGTCGTCGGGATGGCGGTGCAGGCCTTCGACGTGCTGCCGAAGCTCGCCGTCACCGAATTGCAGGTCCAGCCTGCGTACCAGTTGTCGTTGCTGTCCTTGACCGCGCCGACATAGTTGGTGGTGTTGAACGCGCTGTCGATCGTCTTGGGATCGATCGCGGTGCGGGCGGTTTCGGTCGGGCCGTTGATGAACAGGCTGGTCAGCGACGGCGTATAGGTGAAGCTGTTGTTTGCGCCGGCGGTGAAGATCGACTGCACCAGCGCCGCGTCGACGCCGCTGCCCGTTCCCTTGAACGGGGTGCCGTTGCACTGCATCACGACAGAGAGGTAGCGCGGCTTGCCCGCGTCCTGAAGCGCCGTGTCGGCGTCGCGCACCGCCGCTGCGCCGTTGATGCGCAGGCAGCTCTGGTCGGGGCTGACGATGATGCCGTTCACCAGCGTCAGATCGGCGCCGCCGCGCAGTAGCATCGAAGCGCCGTCGTCGCCGGTGTTCGACCGCTGGATATGGGTAAAGTTCGCAACCTTCAGATACTGGCGGGGCAGGGCGTCCTCGCTGGCGTTGCTGTTGGTGCTCGAACCGTTGGAGTCGGTTTCGAGGAAGGTATCGCCGATATTGTTGTTCGCGCGCTGCACCGAGATCAGATATTGCGCGGTGCCGCGGAAGCCCACGTCCGTGTCGAGATTGTCATCTTCGTTGCCGGTCAGCACCAGATATTTGAGGTTCGCCGCGCCGCCGAAGATTTCGATCCCGTCGTCGGAGCTGTTGTGGATCTGGATATGGTCGAGCTGCGTGCCGGTGCCGATGCCCGAAGGCGTCAGGCCCTGCAGTTCCTTGCCGTCCGCCAGGACAAAACCGGAATAGCGGATCTGGACATAGGACATGCGGCCCGAATTGTCGGCGTCGTTCGCGCCGCCGTAGAGCGCGTTGCTGGTGCCTTCGGTATCGCGCTCGCACGCCACGGTGCCGGGCGCGGCGGCCGGAGCCTGACAGTCGGTGATCTTCGCGCGACCGAGCAGCACGACGCCGCCCCACTGGCCGGACGACTGGTCGGTGGCAGCGCCGGTCACGTTTTCACGGCTCGTGAAGATGATCGGCTGCGTGGCGGTGCCGACGGCATTGAGCTTGTTGCCGCGATTGACGGCGAGATAGGCGTTGCCGGTCGAGGCGAACACGACGACGCCCGGATCGATGTTCAGCGTGACGACGCTGTTGGTGCTCGACGGTCCCTGATCGGTGCCGACATCCACGCGGCCCGGCAACGAATAGATGACTCCGGGGGTCTTCGCGATCGCCGTCGACGCGGTGAAGCGTGCGGGGAAGGCGCAGTTGCGCCAGGTGTTGCCGCTCGCGTCGGAAATGGTGCCGAGATTGGCAAGCTGGTCCGGACCGGCGATGCTGGGGCAGTTCGCGGCGGGCGTCACAGCCGTGGGCGTGGGGGTAGGGGTTGGCGTAGGAGTCGGTGTGGGCGTCGGGGTCGGCGCGGGAATGACGATGGTGCCTTCGCCTGGCGACGCGATATCGTCCGCCCCGCAGGCGCTCAGGCCGATGCAGGCGCAGCTTGCCATCAGGATGGTAGGAATACGGTTGATCTTGGCCATGTCGTCTCCGCTCCGGCCCTATTCGCCGGGTTTGTTGAATTGCGGAGCAGCAGGGGAAAACCGATTCGGACAACGCCCCCTGTCGCCCTCGGGAGCGGCACCTAGGCGTTGCAGATGACATCAACATTTTGGTTCGATGACAAATCAGAGACTATGATGTGACGTTTGCGTGACGAGCGCACCAGGTCAGTAGCGAATCGGGCCGTCAGCCCCAAGGGCGTTCCCGATACCATTTGGTGACGACGTGCTTGACGCCGCTGCGCACCTTCATGCCGTGATGGATGCTGGCAGGGTTGGGATTGCCGGAGGGCAGGCGATTGTTCCACGCGACGAGCTTGCCAGTCTGCGGCTGGATCGTCTTGCCGATCTTCGTGAACCGTGTCGCCCCGCCTGCCGTCGGCTGATCCAGATAGATCATCAGCGTCCACGTCCGATTGCCGGCCACCGCGCAATAGGTCGCGAAATCCGCTCCCTTGGGATCGAAATAATCGGTGTGCGGCTTGAATTCCTGCCCCACGTCATAGCGCTGGCCCTGAATGGGCTCCCCAAAGGTGCTGGCGATCCCGACAAAAGCGTCCAGCCGCATATCGATTGCGGCCACGAGCGGATCGGCATGGTCGAGGTCGCACGTTTCGCTGGTCCGGAAGGCGCGGTCGCCATTGGCATCCGCGATGGTGGAGGGGCGACGTTGCGCGTCGATCCGCGCGATCAGGGCGGCGCAATCGTCGGGGTCGAGGAAGTCGCGCTGAATGAACAACGTCAGGTCGCGGCTCGGGACGCGCTGGATATGGGGATGGGTGCTCATCCAGGCGGGATCGCCATCGGCGGCGGCAGGGGCGGCTTGATCGTGGATCATGCAGGACAGTCTAGCTACCTGCCCCGCGCCCGATTGCAAGCCGGTCCGGGACTGTCATTTAAATGTCATTATAAAGTCATCTGGGCGTCATCCCTTGTACGTAGCAGGCTGCCATCCATCGGGGGGATCGGTCGACGTCATGCGGGTGCCATTTGGCGACAGGTTGGAAAGAATGGCGCGTGGGCGGCGTTCGGTCGCTGCGCCCATCGACTGGATGGCGTGGCTGGAAAATGGCCTGCTGATTCTGCTGGCACTTGCGATTGTGCGGCTGGCGTGGGCGGTGGCGGTTCCGGTCGGCAGCTTTGGCCCGTGGGAGGGACGGCAGGCGCAATTGCTCAGTCCTTCGGCACGGCAGCTTCTCTTCGGCAGCTTCGATCCCTTCTTCCGCACCGGCGCGGCGCAGCCTGCGAGTGGCGTCGTCACCTCGCTGGCGCTTACCGTCTATGGCATCCGGCTTAACGAAGGGTCCGGTCTCGGATCGGCGATCGTCGCGGGGCCGGACGGTGTGCAGAACAGCTTTGCGGTCGGGGACGAGATCCTGCCCGGCGTCGTATTGAAGGCGGTTGCCTTCGACCATGTGACGATCGATCGCGGCGGCGCGGAGGAGCAGGTCTTCCTCGACCAGTCCGCCGCCGTGCCGCCCGCTCCGGAACAATCCGCAAACGGCTGGCAGAGCGCTGCGCCCCAGCCTGCCGCACCTGCCGGGAGCGGCCCAACCGTCGACAGCCTCAAGCGCGACATCGGCTTTGCGCCACGGCTGGAGAACGGGCGTGTCACCGGGCTGGTCGTGCAGTCGCGCGGCCCCGCCTTCGCCAGTGCCGGTTTCCGTCCCGGCGACATCATCGCGCAGGTGAACGGCCTGCCGGTCAGCGACATCGCGTCGCTCCAAAATCAGATCGCGCCCGGCGCGCGCCTTTCCCTGACCGTGGAGCGCGGCGCGTCCACCGCCTCGGTCAACCTCATCGTGCAAGGCCCATGACCCGCAAACTGCTTTTTACCGCTGCCATGGCGCTGGCACTTGCAGCACCGCTGCCCGTGATGGCGCAGCAGACGCTCAATGTCCGCGACGCCGATATCCGCGCCTTCATCCAGGACGCGGCGCGTGTGACGGGGCGCACCTTCATCATCGACAACAAGGTGCAGGGGAAAGTTTCGGTCGTCACCGACCGGCCGCTCAGCCGCTCCGAATATTTCGAGATATTCCTGTCTACCCTGCGCGCCAACGGCCTTGTCGCCGTGCCCGCGCCGGGCGGGGCCTACCGCATCCAGCCGGTGGATGGCGCCGCAGGCCAGCCGAGCGGCGTCGGACGCGCCGCCAACCGCAACAGCTTCGTGACGGAAGTCTTCCGCCTGCGTTCCATCGACGCGGCAAGCGCTTTGGAAACCTTGCGTCCGCTGGTAAGCCGCGAAGGGTCCGTCACCGCCAACCGCGCGGGTAACAGCGTGGTGGTGGCCGACTATGCCGACAATGTCGCGCGGGTGCGGCAGGTCATTGCGCGCATCGATCGCGACAATGCGGCGACCCAGATGGTCACCCTCCGGAACGCAGGCGCGCGTGAGATCGCGACTTCGCTCCAGGCGCTGGTCGCGAACGGGGGCGGGGGAGAGAATGCTGCGCCCGCCACGGCCACGGTGGTCCCCATCGACAGTAGTAATTCGGTCGCGATCCGGGGCGACGCGGGAACGGTCGCGCGCCTCGTGGCGATGGCGCGCCAGCTCGACCAACAGGCTGCGAGCGGCACCGAAATCCGCGTCTACTGGCTTGAACATGCCGACGCTGAAAAGCTGCTTCCCGTGCTTCAGCAACTGGTCGGGCAATCGACGACGCAACCGGTGTCGTCCGATACGCCCTCAGCGGCCAAGGGCAGCAGCGCGGCCCCCGCCTCCCAGGCGGCGGTGCCGGTCGCCGCGCCCGCTTCCGGCACGGGCGGCACCGGCATTTCGACTCGCGGCCCTGCAATCGTCACTCGCTACGAAGGCGCGAACGCAATCATCGTTGCGGCGAACAGCGACGTTCAGCGGATGCTGGGCGAAACCATCCGCCAGATCGACACTCGCCGCGAACAGGTGCTGGTGGAAGCCATCATCGTCGAGATCAGTGACGCTGCCGCCAAGAAGCTGGGCGTGCAATTTCTGATCGGCAGCACCTCGACCGGCTTTGCGGCGACCAATTATTCGAACGCGCAACCTAATCTGCTGACGCTGGCGGGAGCCTATGCCGCGAACCGCCTCGGCACGACGAACACCACCGTCGTCGCGCCCGACGGCACGCGCACGACGACCCAGGTGCGGGAAAATGGCGATCTCGCCAACACGCTTCAGCAGGCGGCGGTCAACAGCCTGCAAAGCGCGACTGGCATCATCGGCGGCCTCGGCACGCAGATCGGCAGGAACGGCATTTTCGGTGCGATCATCAACGCGGTCAAATCCGATACGGAAAGCAATCTGCTTTCGACCCCTTCTGTCATGACGATGGACAACCAGAAGGCGTCGATCCTGGTGGGGCAACAGGTGCCGATCACCACCGGCGAAGCCTTAAGCCAGAATTTCGACAACCAGTTCCGCACCGTCCAGCGGCAGGATGTCGGCATCAAGCTGGAGGTCAAACCCCAGATCAACACCGGCGGCGCGATCAAGCTGTTCCTGAAGCAGGAAGTGTCGAGCGTTGCCGGGCCGGTCAGCAACAGCAACAGCGACCTCATCATCAACAAGCGTGAGATCGAGACGATGGTCACGGTCGACGACGGCGAGATTCTCGCGTTGGGCGGCCTCCTCGACGACAACGAACGGCGCACCATCGAGCGCATTCCGCTGCTGTCCGACATTCCGGGCATCGGCGAACTGTTCAAGTCGCGGTCGAAAAGCCGGACCAAGACCAACCTCATGGTCTTCATCCGCCCGACCATCCTGCGGTCGAAGGAGGACGCGCAGAAGCTGACGCAGCAGCGCTATGGCTACGTTCGCGACATGCAGATGCGGCGCAATCCCGACGTAGAGCCGAGCATCGACGAACTGGTGCGCGACTATATGGGCGCGGCCCCGCCGGTTGCAGTGCAGGCGGGCGACACGGTGATAGAACCGTCGGTCACGCCTCCCGCGCAGGTGATCGAACCGACCGTGCGCCAGTCGAGCGGCGTGGTGCGTCCCGTCGACGTTCCCGCCAGCGGGGGCAGGAAGTGACCGGGACCGGGCCCGCAGAGCCGGGTCACAGCGCCCCTGCGCGTTCCATCGACATCCCCTATGTCTTCGCGCGCAGGCATGGCGTGGTGATGCTGCCGCCGGAAGACGACCGCCTGACCATCGCGGTGCGAGAGGGCAGCGATCCGCGCGTCCTGCTCGAAGTGCGGCGGCATCTGGCCCGCAGCTTCGACGTCCGCTTCGTCGAGCCGGCGCAGTTCGACCGCCACCTGTCGGATCATTACGCGATGGAAGGTAGCGCGGCCGCCATGGCCGGTTCGCTCGAGGTCGGGGCCGACGAACTGGACATCCTTGCCGCCGATATCCCGACCGCCGACGATTTGCTCGACAGCGCGGATGACGCGCCCGCCATTCGCCTGATCAACGGGATCATCGCAGAAGCGGCGCGGCAGGGCGTCAGCGACATTCATATCGAACCCTACGAAACCGGGCTTGTCGTTCGGATGCGTGTGGACGGCGTGCTGCGCGAAACATTGCGGATGCCGCCCCACGTCGCGCCGGTTGTCGTCAGCCGCATCAAGGTGATGGCGCGCCTCGACATCGCAGAACGCCGCGTGCCTCAGGACGGGCGCATCGGACTGACGCTGGGCGGCAAGCTGCTCGACGTGCGCGTTTCGACCCTGCCTAGCCGGGCGGGCGAACGCGTGGTGCTGCGCATTCTCGACAAGGAGAATGCGGGCATGAACCTCGACCTGCTCGGCATGACCGGCGCGCCCGACCGCATTTTTCGCGAAGGATTGAGCGAACCCAACGGCATCATCCTCGTCACCGGGCCGACCGGTTCGGGCAAGACGACGACCCTTTATGCCGGGTTGCGCCAGTTGAACGACGGCAGTCGGAACATCCTGACGGTCGAGGACCCGGTCGAATATGCGATAGAGGGTGTGGGCCAGACGCAGGTCAACGCCAAGGTCGGCCTGACCTTTGCCGCGGGTCTGCGTGCGATCCTGCGGCAGGACCCCGATGTGGTGATGGTGGGCGAAATCCGGGACCGCGAAACGGCGGAGATCGCGGTGCAGGCGTCGCTGACCGGACATCTCGTCCTCTCCACGGTTCACACCAACGACGCGGTCGGCGCGATCACCCGGATGCGCGACATGCGGGTCGAACCCTTCCTGCTCGCTTCTACGCTGCGCGCCGTCATCGCCCAGCGCCTTGTCCGTCGCCTGTGCCAGCATTGCCGCGAACCGGTGCAGGCGGACAAGTCGGCAAGTGCGCTGCTGGGCTTCGACCCCGGCACCATCATCTATCGCGCGCGCGGGTGCGAGGAATGCGGCGGCACCGGTTACAAGGGTCGGATCGGCGTGTTCGAGGCGATCCGCGTCGACGACACGATCCGCCGCCTCATCAACGACGGCGGCGATGAATCGCTCATCGCGCGCCACGCCTTCCTCAACGCCCCCAATCTCGGCTCCGCCGCACGCGCCCTGGTGCGCGACGGGCAGACGACGGCGGAGGAAGCGATCCGCGTGTCGCGCCGTGACGCGACAGAGGTGGAAACCATCGCCGATGGCTGATTTCGACTATGTGGCGATCGACCCGGCGGGCCGGGAACGCAGCGGATCGGTCAAGGCGGACGCGATCGAGGATGCGCGCGCGCGGCTCGACGCGCGCCGACTGTTCATCGTGCGGCTGGAGCCGGGCGCTGCCGACGCGGCGCGCAAGCGGGCATCGCTGTCGCTTCGCGCGCCGCGCCTGTCGGCCAAGGAACTCACGCTCTTCACGCGCCAGCTTTCGACGCTGATCCAGGTCAGCCCGCTGGAGGAAGCACTGCGCACCATCGGGCGACAGAGCGAAAAGGATCATGTCCGCGCCATCGTCGCGAAGGTGCATGGCGGCGTGCTGGAAGGGCGCCGCCTCGCCGACGCGCTGGGCGCGGAACCCAAAAGCTTTCCGCCCCTCTACCGCGCGATGATATCGGCCGGGGAAAGCTCCGGCAGCCTGCCGACGATCATGGAGCGTCTGTCCGACCTCATGGAACGGCAGGCGGTGATCCGGTCGAAAGTGCTGACCGCGATAGCCTATCCCAGCGTGCTGGCAATCTTCGCCGTCTGCGTCGTGGCGGCCCTCATGATCTTCGTCGTGCCCAAGGTGGTGGAGCAGTTCGATACGGTCGGGCAGCAACTGCCGCTGCTGACCCGGATCGTCATGGGACTGTCCGCGTTTCTCGCGGCCTGGTGGTGGATGCTCCTGCTCCTGGTGGCGGCGGCTGGCCTTCTCTTCTGGCGGATGCTGAAGGTCGAACCTTTCCGTTTTCGGTTCGACGCGGCGCTATTGTCGCTGCCGCTGCTCGGTCGCCTGATCCGCGATCTGCACGCCGCCCGCATGGCGCGCACGCTCTCGACCATGGTGGCGAGCCGACTGCCCTTGATGGAAGGCCTGTCGCTCACGGCCAACACCGTTCACAACCGCGTGCTGCGCCGCGCGTCTGACGACATCGTAGAGGCGATCCGGGGCGGCGGCAGCCTGTCCGCCGCATTGCGTCGGGCGGGAGTCTTTCCGCCGCTGCTCGTCTATCTGGCGGCAAGCGGGGAAAGCGCAGGACGGCTCGACACCATGCTGGAACGCGCAGCCGACTATCTGGAACGGGAATTCGACAGCTTCACGTCCGCCGCGCTCGCCATGCTGGAACCGATCATCATCATCCTGATGGGCGGCATCGTTGCCGTCATCATCCTGTCCATCCTGCTGCCCATCCTGCAGCTGCAAAGCCTCACGGGGGCTTGACGGAGACTCTATGCCTAATCGCAATAATCCTGCCGTTAAGGCACATGAAGGAGAAGAGGGCACGGCCTGCAAGGGGCGTTCCGCCGAGCACGGCTTCAATTTCTTCGACGAACGTTCCGCCGAACACGGCTTCACGCTGGTCGAACTGATGGTGGTCATCGTCATCATCGGCCTGCTCGCGACGATCGTGGCGATCAACGTCATTCCCGCGACCGACACCGCGCGCGTGGAGAAGGCGAAGGCGGACATTTCCACCATCGAGCAGGCGCTGGAGCAGTACAGGCTCGACAACCTGTCCTATCCCTCCGCCTCCGACGGCTTGCAGGCGCTCGTCGCCCCCCCGCCGTCCCTCCCGCAGCCGCAGCGCTACCGCCGCGGCGGCTATATCAAGAAGCTGCCCCAGGATCCGTGGGGGCGCGCCTATGTCTATACGGTGCCGGGCAGCAAGGGTGCTTTCGACATCAGCTCGCTGGGCGCGGACGGCCAGCCGGGCGGCGAGAACGAGAATGCGGACATCCACTCCAGCGCGCTTTGATCGCGGGCAGTCCGGCTTTACGCTGCTGGAGCTGATGGTCGTCCTGACGATCATCGGCTTCATTTCGGCGGCCGTCGTGCTTGCCATCCCCGATCCGCGTGGACGGGTGGTGGAGGATGCCGACCGCTTCGCCGCGCGCGTCGCCGCCGCGCGCGACGAAGCGGTCGTGACGGCGCGCCCCATGGGCCTGTGGGTTTCCGCTTCTGGCTATGGCTTCGAGCGGCGCGATGGACAGGCGTGGGTCCCGTTCTCCGAAAAACCCTTCACCGACACCGACTGGAAAAGCGGAACGCGCGCCCTCGTCGGCCGGGACGGCAGACAGCAGATCGCTTTCGACGGCACCGGCCTCCCCACCGATCCGCTGACCGTCACGCTCGCGCGCGAGGGCGAGCGCGTGGCGGTATCCGTTGACATGGCGGGAAAGGTCACGGTCGGTGGATAGGGAAGAGGCCGGGTTTACCCTGCTGGAAATGCTGGTCGCGCTGGCGGTGTTCAGCCTGGCGGCGCTGGCGCTTGTGCGGCTTCAGGGCGTGACGCTGCGGACCGCCGCCGATCTCGACAGCAAGGCGCTGGGCCAGATCGTCGCGCGCAACCTGATGGTCGAGGTGCAGACCGATCCGATCCCGCCTGCCATCGGCGAAGCGGAGGGCAACGTTACAAATGGCGGGCGGCGTTGGCACTGGCGGCGCGCGGTCAGGCCGATGGACGACAGGCGGCTGCTGCAAGTCGATCTCATCGTCGATGGGCAGCCGGGCGCATCCCCTTCCGCGCTCAGTTTCGTGCGGGCGGTCGAATGACCGATGACCGCCGCCGCCATGCCGAAAACGGCTTCATGTCTTCGATGCGTTCCGCCGAACACGGCTTCACGCTGATCGAAATGCTTGTCGCGTTGACGATCTTTGCGATGCTGGCTGCCGCCGGGGTAATGCTGCTTGGCAACAGCGTATCGGCGCAGGCGCAGGTCAAGGCCCGGCTCGATGACATGGCCGCAGTGCAGAGGGCGGGAGGCGCGCTGACGGCGGACCTGGGGCAGGCGGTCGCGCGCGTCACCCGGACCGAAACAGGCACGCTCGCGCCGGCTTTCTGGGCACATGGCGAAGGGGAGGCACGGCCGATCCTGCAATTTGTGCGCGGCGGCTGGGACAATCTGGGCGACCTGCCGCGCCCGTCCTTGCAAAAGGTCGAATATTGGGTGCGGCAGGGCCGATTGGAACGGCGAACCTATGCGCAGCTGGATGGCGCGGCGGGCGACGATCCCGCCGCGCTGCTCGACCATGTCGAAACGGTCGCGTTGCGGTTTCGCGACGCGCAGGGCAAGTGGCGACCCGACTGGACCCCGACGCAGCCGGACCTTCTCCCCCGCGCGGTGGAAATGGCAATCGCGCGCACCGGCGAACCCCCGGTCACGCTGCGCTTTCTGGTCGCGCCAGGCCCGCCCGAACGTCCAGACCCGGCAGGAGACGCTGGTGCCTGATCCCCGCAGGAAAGGAGAGGAGGGCGCGGCCTTGCTGACCGTCCTGCTATTGGTCGCGGTCATGTCGGTCGTCGCGTCGACCGCGTTGGAACGAGTGGCTCTTGCCACGCGGATGACGGGCAATGGCGGTGCGGTCGATCAGGCGCGCGCCTATGCCGACGCCGGGATGGCCGTCGCACGGCTTCGCATACAGGACCTGGTCGCGGCGAACCCGGCGAAGATGACGCTTGCCGGAGGATGGATCGGAACGCCCCAGACCATCCCGGTGCCCGGCGGCATCGCCACCGCGCAGGTCACCGACGCCGGAAACTGCTTCAACCTCAATAGCGTCGTCGCTGGCGAGAGCGAAGCGGCACTTGCCGTGCGGCCCGCAGGCGTCACCCAGTTTCAGGCGTTGCTCCAGGCATTGGGTGTCGATGCGCGGCAGGCGCAGGGCGCGGCGGCGGGGCTGGCCGACTGGATCGACAGCGACAGCGTACCGCAGCCCGGCGGGGCGGAGGACGAAACCTATGCGCAGGCACCGCGCCCTTATCGCGCGGCCAATCGCCTGATGGTCGACCCCAGCGAACTGCGCGCGGTCGCCGGAATCACGCCCGCCATCTACGATGTCGTGCGGCCATGGATATGCGCCCTGCCGGTCGCGACGCTTTCGCCCATCAACGTCAATACGCTGCTGCCCGATCAGGGGCCGCTTCTCGCCATGCTTCTGCCGGGCCGGTTGAGTGTTGCGCAGGCGCGGCAATGGCTGGCAAGGCGCCCGGCGGACGGTTACGGCAGCACCAACCGCTTCTGGCAGGAGCCATCGCGTGCCGGCTTGACCCCGCCTATGGACGTGCAGGAACAGGTCAAGTTGACGACCGTTTTTTTTGGAGTGACGATTTCGGTGACTGTGGGGGGAACGCAGGTGGTGGAGCGCGCGCTGATCGATGCGCGACAGGGCCCTGTCCGCATCGTGCGCACCAACTGGGGCGGCAGTGCATGAGCAGCCGGGACGCCCTGATCCTTTATCTGTCGGAAGACGCGGATAGACCGTGCCGCTGGACGCGCGTGGTGGAAGGGGCTGCGGTGCAGTCGGGCGAGGGCGCCGACTGGCTGGCCGCGTGCGGGATATCCGCCTTGCCCGACAAGGCGCGGGTGATGCTCGTTCCCCCCGCCGCCATGGTGACGCTGCACTGGATCGCGCATCCCGATCTTCCCGTCCGGCAGGGGCGGGCGGCGGCGCGCCTTGCCGCCCTGACAGGTGCGGTGCTCCCCCCGGACCAGCTTTTCGCCGCGACCGATGGCAATGCAGATCCGGCAAAGCCGCATATCGTGGCGGTCGCCGCCCGCGCCGACATGCAGGCCTGGCTGCTCTGGGCGCAGCATCACGGGCTGGACCCGGATACGATCGTGCCCGCGCCGCTACTGCTGCCCGAACCTGAAACCGGCTTCACGCGCGGCACCGTCGCGGGCGAGGCGGTCTTGCGCGGATGCGACATGGCGTTGACCCAGGACATGGCTTTCCCAGCCCTGACCGGTGAATCGACGATAACGGACCTGTCGCCCGATACTGTCGAAAGCCGGGCGATCGCGGCGCTGGACACCCCTCCGCTCGATCTGCGTCAGGGCGATTTCGCCAAGCGCGTCCGCCCGACCATCGACAAGCAGCGATTGGGCCGCATCGTCCTCTTGAGCGCGCTTGTCCTGCTACTATGCCTGGCCACCGCGCTGACACCGATCGTCAAACAGCATCTGGCCGCCGCTCGGCTCGACCGCGACAGCCTGACATTGGCGCAACAGGTGCTGCCCGGCGCGACCGACGCAGGACAGGCGCTGACCGAGCTGGAAAGCCGCCTCGCCGCACGCGGAGCAGGCAGCCGTGCCTTCACGGCACCGGTTGCCGCCCTGTTCGCCGCGATGCAGGATGCGCCCGGCGTTTCGCTCACCAGCCTGTCGCGCGATCCCGACGGGATGGTCCGCGCCACGATTGCGGCGGCCAAGGCAGACGACATCAACACCGTTCTGCTGGCGCTGCAGGCCGCCGGTTTCACGATCACCGCAACTCCTTCGCAAGACCCGGGCGGGCGCACGCTCGCCGATATCACGGTGCGCCCATGATGACCCGGATCGCAACTTTCTGGACCGACCGCTCTCCCCGCGAGCGCTGGATGTTGGGCGTCATGTTCGCGCTGTTTGCCGCCGTCATCCTGTGGCTGGGCATAGCGCTGCCGCTCGACCGGGCTCAGCGCAATGCGCGCCAGTCGTTGCTCGACGCGACCGATCGTAGCGCGGCGGTTCGCGCTGCGGTCAAGCAATTGCGCACTCTGCCGCGTAACCCCGCCGCCCCCGGACCCGCGACGCCGCTCGATCAATATGTGGGGCAGGGCGCGGGAGAGGCAGGCTTGACGCTGGAGCGCGCGCAGGCACAGGGCGCGAACCGAATAGAAATAGCCATCGCTTCGGTCCGGCCCGTGGCGCTCTTTTCCTGGCTGGCACGGCTGGAGGGCCAGGACGTGCGAGTCGACACCATGGCTGTACGGCCGTCTCCCACGGCAGGCAGCGTGTCGGTGCAGGCGGTTCTGGTGCGGGGGGAGGCGCGATGATGGGGCTGAAACTGTCTCGGCAGATGCGCATCGCTTTGGTGGCAACATTGCTGCTCGGCCTGGCGGCGTTCCTGCCGCTGCGACTGGCATTGGGGCTGGCGGGATTGGAACGGCTGGGCGTTGCCGCGCGCGAAGTGCGCGGAACGATCTGGAGCGGACGAATAGACCAGTTGATGCTGGGGCGGATGCCGCTCGGCACGGTGCGTGCGGGCGTGTCGCCCCTTGCCTTGCTGACCGGACGCGTGCGTTTAGACATTGCGCGGACGAAGGGGCTTCCCGACGATGTGCGCGGCGCTCTGACCGTCGGTTTCGGTCGGATCGGTATCGACGACGTGACTGGCGTTGTGCCGCTCGGACGCACATTTGCGCCGTTGCCCGTTTCCAGCCTGATGCTGGAGGATGTCAGCGGCTATTTCGCGCAAGACCGGTGCGGTCATGCGGAAGGCCGCGTGCGCGCACGAATGGCGGGGAAGTTTCCCGGCCTCAACCTGTCGCAGGGCTTGAGCGGCGTCGTGACGTGTGACGGCGATGCCTTGCTCCTGCCGCTCGTCAGCCAGTCCGGCCTCGAAAGGATCGACCTGCGGCTCTGGCGCTCGGGGCGGTATGTCGCGGAAATGCGGGTCGAAACCGCCGATGCGACGCTGGCGGCAGCGCTGGAGCAGGCCGGTTTTGCCCAGGCCGGGGCGACTCGCTTGCTGAAGGTCGAAGGCACATTGTGACTTTCGGCCCAGCGCTGCTGCTCGGTGGCCTCGCCGGACTTGTAGCCGGCAGCTTCCTTGCCACTCTCATCCTCCGCTGGCCGCAAGGCAGGAGCGTGATGCGCGGGCGATCCTCCTGCGACGGATGTGGGCGAGTGCTCGGACCCCACGAGTTGGTTCCGTTGGTGAGCGCGCTTGCCAGCGGAGGCAAGTGTCGGACCTGCGGAACGCCGATCGATTCGCTGCATTTTTCGGTCGAACTGAGTTGCGCTGCCATCGGTGTCTTGGCTGCTGCCTTGTCCCCCGGCATGGAAGGCGCGGGCTGGGCCTTGCTCGGCTGGCTGCTTTTGACGCTCGCAATCCTCGATTGGCGGCACTTCTGGTTGCCCGATGCCTTGACGCTTCCCCTCGCTTTTCTGGGGCTGACCGTTGGGCCATGGTTAACCCCGGCGGCCTTTGCCGACCGTGTCATCGGCGCTGCGGCGGGATATGGAGCGCTGCTGTTTCTATCGCTGGTCTATCGCCGGCTGCGCGGACGGGACGGCTTGGGATTGGGTGACGCTAAGCTGCTCGCCGCGCTCGGGGCCTGGTTCGGCTGGCAGGCATTGCCGTTCATTCTGCTGTCGGCAGCATCGATGGGACTCGCCATCGCTCTCGCCACGGGCCGCGCAACATCGGCCAAGGCACGTCTGCCGCTCGGCACGTTCCTTGCTGTCGCGGCGATACCCGGCTGGATCGCCGCCAGCGCTTTGCTGCGCATCTGATCGAGCGGCAAGCTGCCGGCTAGACCCATGTCTGAGAGAAATGGTCGGGGAGACAGGATTCGAACCTGCGACATCCTGCTCCCAAAGCAGGCGCGCTACCAGACTGCGCTACTCCCCGGCCGCCGCTGCCCTTAGGGTCTTGCGGCGGATAACGCAACGGCGCTCGTCGTTGCCCGCAAAGATTATACCGTTCGCCGCAATTCTCAACTTATTGAGTAGACATTAAGTCGATGGGGCGACACCCTTTGCCAGACATGATTCGACGATGAGGCAGGCATGTTCGGTGCAAATGCACGATCGCAGCGGCTGGTGGCGCAGATGCAGGCGTTTCTGGACGACAGCATAGAAGCCGGCACCTTTCCGGCGGGATGGTTATTAGGCCCGTCATGTCTGGAAAAGCTCACGACCCGAAAGACCGTTTGTGGATCCAAGTTTCTCGGCCTGCCGATCCTTGCCGGGGAACCGCAATGCGAACGCGACTACGAACTTGTATGCAGCGACGATCCGCGCCTGTCGCGCTTTTAGAGCTTGATGACATCATCGCCACACGCGGCGAAGGCCCCAAATTGAAAAGGGCGAGCCGCATATGCAGCCCGCCCTTCCAAAAATCTCGCTTGCGCGAAGATTACATCGCGTTCGAAGCGTTCGCAGCAACGTTCGCCGAGTTGGCGGCAGCGTTGGCGGCGTTCGCAGCGTTCTCGGCCGCGTTGGTGGCGTTCTCGACGACGTTCTCGACGACGGCGTTCGAAGCGTTCGCGGTTTCGTTGGCCGGCTTCTCACCGCAAGCGGCGAGGGCCATCAGGCTGGCCGAAGCGAAAACAACA
>NZ_QFOA01000067.1 GCF_003248505.1 Sphingobium sp. | reverse complement strand
CAGCACCGCAAGTTCGCCGCCTAACATCAACCCCCTGACGAGGTCCGCACTCCGCTAATCTACGCCGCGAGTTGTGCCGAATGTTCTGACGACGGACAATTCTCGGTTGACGGCGAGCGACTCTTCATCGGCTCGTTCAATCTCGATCCACGATCGATAGAACTAAACACCGAGCTCGGCTTCGTCATCCACAGTCCGAAACTCGCAAAGGAGGTCGGATCGGTATTTGAGCAACTCGCACCGGAGGCCGCCTACGAACTGAGACTGCAGGATGGTGGGCTCAACTGGATCGAGCGCCATGACGGCCAGGAGATTGTCCATGCCGAAGAACCGAACATGACCTTGGGCGACCATCTTATGATTGGGTTCGCCCAACGCCTGCCGATCCAGTGGCTGCTCTGACCCACGGACACATGCTTAATCGCAGTGGACTGCAGCATGGCGTGATCTGAGAAACCACGATGGACTGACAAAGATCAGCGTGAACATCAAACCGATGGATAGCCTGTCCCGAAACCGGCGGACTCACCGCCTCTCATGCGGGACAGGAGAATGCGATGAACCTTGAGAAGTTTACCGATCGCGCGAAGGGCTTCCTTCAGGCGGCGCAAACTGTCGCGATCCGGCTAAACCACCAGAGGATCACCCCCGAACATATACTGAAAGCTCTGCTCGAGGACGAACAGGGTATGGCCGCAGGCCTGCTGAAGGCAGCGGGCGGGGACCCAGGCATCGCTGGCACTGAAGTCGATGCCGCCCTTTCCAAGATGCCGGCAGTGACCGGATCTGGAGCGTCACAGCCACCGAGCTTGGACAACGATGCCGTCCGCCTTCTCGATCAAGCCGAGCAAATTGCCCAGAAGGCTGGAGACAGCTTCGTCACGGTGGAACGCCTGCTTCTCGCTGTCGCCATGTCCAAAGCGGGACCTGCCGGCCGAGCGGTAGGGAAGGCAGGCGTCACGCCTGAAAAGCTGAACCAGGCGATCGCCGAGCTGCGTCAGGGGCGATCCGCCGATACCGCCAGCGCCGAGGATCGCTATGACGCGCTCAAGAAATTTGCGAGAGACCTGACCCAGGCGGCAAAGGATGGAAAGCTCGACCCGGTCATCGGCCGCGACGAGGAGATCCGCCGGACGATCCAAATCCTCGCACGTCGCACGAAGAACAATCCGGTCCTCATCGGCGAACCGGGCGTCGGCAAGACCGCCATAGCGGAGGGGCTTGCCCTAAGGATCGCCAATGGAGACGTTCCCGACACGCTCAAGAACCGGACCCTGATGGCGCTCGACATGGGGTCGCTCATTGCAGGCGCAAAATATCGTGGCGAGTTCGAGGAGCGGCTCAAGGGCGTGTTGGACGAGGTGAAGGCGGGCGAGGGCCAGATCATCCTCTTCATCGACGAAATGCACACGCTGATCGGTGCCGGCAAGACTGACGGCGCGATGGACGCCTCCAACCTCCTCAAGCCTGCACTGGCCCGTGGCGAACTCCACTGCATCGGAGCGACAACCCTCGATGAATATCGAAAATATGTGGAGAAGGACCCGGCCCTTCAGCGCCGCTTCCAGCCTGTGTTCGTCGGCGAGCCGACAGTGGAGGACACGATCTCCATCCTCCGGGGACTGAAGGAAAAATACGAGCTCCACCACGGCGTTCGCATAACCGATGGCGCGATCGTAGCAGCCGCGACGCTGTCCAACCGATACATCACTGACCGCTTCCTACCCGACAAGGCGATCGACCTGATGGATGAGGCGGCAAGCCGCATACGGATGGAAGTCGAAAGCAAACCTGAGGAGATCGAGAACCTCGATCGCCGCATCATGCAGCTACAGATCGAGCGCGAGGCATTGAAGAAGGAGTCTGATTCCGCATCCAAGGACCGCCTCGCGAAGATCGAGGAGGAACTTGCCAATCTGGGCGAGCAGTCCTCCGAACTCACTGCACGGTGGCAGGCCGAACGGGAGAAGATCAACGCCGAAGCGAAACTAAAGGAGCAGCTCGAAGCCGCTCGACTGGAACTCGAGCAAGCGCAGCGGTCCAACGACCTCTCCAAGATGGCGGAACTCAACTATGGCACGATCCCAGCGCTCACGAAGCAGCTCGAGGAAGCGCAGGCCGATAGCGGCGGCGCAATGCTCCGTGAGGAGGTGACTGCCGACGACATCGCCGCTGTCGTCGCGCGGTGGACAGGCATCCCAATGGAACGGATGCTGGAAGGTGAACGCGAGAAGCTCCTCCAGATGGAAGAGGAACTCGGCAAGCGCGTGATCGGTCAGGAGGACGCCGTGCGCGCGGTATCTGCAGCTGTCCGGCGGAGTCGGGCGGGTCTACAGGACCCGAACCGCCCTCTGGCTTCGTTCCTGTTCCTCGGTCCGACCGGGGTAGGTAAGACAGAGCTCACGAAGGCGCTGGCCGAATTCCTTTTCGACGACAGCAGCGCGATGGTCCGGATAGACATGAGCGAGTTCATGGAGAAGCACGCCGTCTCCCGTCTGATCGGGGCGCCTCCGGGCTATGTGGGATACGAGGAAGGAGGGGTTCTCACCGAGGCGGTGCGCCGGCGCCCCTACCAGGTCGTCCTGTTCGACGAAGTAGAGAAGGCCCACGCGGACGTGTTCAACGTCCTTCTGCAGGTCCTTGACGATGGCCGTCTCACCGATGGTCAGGGGCGCACCGTCGACTTCGCCAACACGATCATCATCCTGACGTCGAACCTAGGCAGCCAGTTCCTTTCCAACCTGGCGGACGGGGAGAAGGTTGAAACCGTCGAACCGCAGGTGATGGAGATCGTGCGAGCCCATTTCCGGCCGGAATTCCTGAACCGTCTCGATGAGATCATCCTCTTCCATCGCCTTGCTCAGGAACACATGGGCCCAATCGTCGACATCCAGATCTCGCGGGTTCAAGCCCTCCTGAAGGACCGAAAGATCAAACTCGAACTGAGCGAAGGCGCCAGGGCTTGGCTTGGCCGTGTTGGCTACGATCCCGTATATGGCGCGCGTCCCCTGAAGCGCGCCGTCCAACGCTACCTTCAGGATCCGCTTGCTGACCTGATACTTCGGGGAGAGGTAATGGATGGCGGGGTAGTGAAAATCGACGAGGGAGATTCCGGCTTGGTCCTTACGCCCCGCGTCGAATGACTATGACAGGCCGGAATCCGCCGCTTGCTTCCAGCCTCGTTCAGCGCCGTGGTTGGAACAACCTGTCATTCCCCACTCGGTTTTCCAAGTGTTGGCTTAGGACGCGAGCCGACCATCGCGCGTTTGGCCGCCTTAGCTCATTGGAAAAGCGATGCCGCGCCGGTTGCTGCCATCCAACTCTTGGTTAAGAGCTGTGCAAAGCTGGCGTCAAATTGCAGCGTGTCTAGGCTGCTGGACGATAACGATGGAGCGCCGGGTAAGACGACCCGGCAACCTAGTGCGCTGTAAGTCGCTTGAACTATCAACGGATCCGGAATGCAATTGCATGGCTCGACGAGGACAGGAGCAGATAATGGATAGAAGCAGCTCAAGCGCCCCACCCCTGACCGACCAGGTCAGCGCGGCCATGCTTCACAATGCTGGACTGTTCCTCAAGAAGGCGGCGGAGGAGATTGCAGCTCATGGAGACGATTCGAACGCGGCCTTCGATATCGACCGTGCGACGCTCGTCACCGTCCTCATGCAGATAGCAGTCGAGCTCTCGGCGACGGCCTTGGTCCTCAAGCATGAGGGATTTGTGGGCGTGACGAAGCCGAAGGACCTGCCGGCGACGGATGCCGAAGCGAAGGCGCTTTGGGAAGCGGGCAAGATCCGAACAATCAACTTCGAGCAGATCAAGCCCAAGGCTGCTAAATACCTGGGGGACGAGGCATTTTGGCTCAATGTCGATTTTCTCCAGCGCGCCCGAAACAAGCTCGTCCATTTCCATGCGCCGATTATCGAGGGGGATCGGTTCGACCTCAAGTATGACGCTGTGCAGGTCCTCCTGCAGATCATCGCGGCGCTCCGACGGACGGAGGAGCATGAGTTCGCATTCGGCGCGATGAACCTTCTTGGGCTGGAACTCTTCAATAGGCTTGTGCGAACCGAACACTATCAGGAAGAGGCAGCCGCGCGTGCGCGGGAGATCGATCCTAATCCACATAGGTGCGGCTGCTGCGGGGCGAGGGCCTATCTAAGGGATGACGATACCTGTCTCACCTGTGGCTACTCCAGCGAGGAGACGTTCCTGCGGTGTCCAGAATGCAGCAAGCGCGCCGTATTCTACGATCATCTCAACCTCGACGCCAATCCATGGCTCAAGGCACGATGTGGTCAGTGCGATTGGGAGGGGCTCGCGGCAAGGTGTCCACCTTGCGAAGTCGACTACCTGATCGAGAGACACGCCCTGCCGATCTGTCCCCATTGCGAAGATGCCTGAGCGCGCCCAGCAGCCCTCAATCTACTCACTGCCATATCAATTCTCGTTCAGGCCGAAGGCCGAACGTGTGTGGAGCCGTAGCTTCCAGGTTGCCTCGAGACGGACGACTTCGTCCTGATCCAAGTCTGGAGAAACCCGCTGTAGGATAGTGAAACGAAAGGTCGAGGGGTCTCAACCTTGCAGGCGCTTGTTGCCCCCGTGACCGCTTGCAGCATAGTTTAGCCACCGGCCAAGCAAATTGGTGCTGCCATAAGCCGAGCCGACGTAGGATCTTCCGTCCCGCTCGTCCCAGATGAGGTAGATCCCACGCCATTGCTCCAGAGCCGCCTTCATGCGGGTCGGCAGGATCTGCAACTCCGCCCAGCTATAGTCCAATTGGTCCCACGGCGGGAGTTCGCCCGCGAATGCGCTGTCCTCGCGGATCGCGAGCACCGGTAACGGTGTCTCGCTAGCCCTGCGTCCCCACGAGCGATGCGGCGGCCACTCGATGATGAGTTTGCCGCGCCAGTCTTCGTAGTTTGGAAGGCGCCGCAGATCGAAGTGGAGTCTCTCCTCCCGTCTCTCCGCCTCGGTCCAGCCTGGATTTCCGAGCCCGTGAAGCTCAATCTGTTCGGGCATCGCCCAAAATTGCTCTCTTGTGATTAGCTTGGCATCGGCAACGGCATATAGCGCGACGAAGACCGCCTTGCCGGGCTCATACTCGATGAAGGACGCGAGATGGCCTCCTAGCCGCTTTGTGAACGAAAGCTCCATCTGGGGTCCTTGATAGGACTGATAGGCCTCGAACAGGTCGAGCCTTACGCCTGCAAGCAATGGCAACGTTCTACGGAAACTCGGCTCAGTTGGCCGATGTCGCAGGACGAATGTGCGCTTCGGATCGATAGCCGCCGCCCTTAGCAAGTCGTTCAGTTCCATAGGTCCCCATTTATCCGCAAAAGTAACATGGCTCAGCTAACCCCAGCCATTGCAGGTAGACAGAGATGGCTGGCATAGACAGACCTGTCATGGACGCGCTCCACATCATCGACACGCTCTACGTGAACCGAATTGTCTGGATACGTTCGCTCGTTGAAAGCGAGCTTGGCCCCTCGCTGCGCATGGCAGAGGACCTAGCCATGCTGGCGGTTGGAGGCGGGACCGAGTTCGAGGAAGTTTCCGTAGATGGCCGCGACATGCTTCTTAGCCTGCTCCACGCGCTGGCTGAACGCGCGTCCGAGGGACTGCGCCCGATCCTACATTTCGATTGTCACGGGTCTGCCGATGACGGACTTGCCCTCGCGAATGGCGAAACCCTTGGATGGGATGAGCTTGCCGAAGCCCTTCGCGGAATAAACGTGGCTACCGGCAACAATTTGGTCTGCGTCTTTGCCACATGTTTTGGCCTGCACCTCGGCAAGACGCTCACATTGAGTCGACCAACACCTTGGTATCTAATGATCGCGCCCGAAGGCGAGGTCACGCTTGAAACGCTTCAGACCAAGACCCGTCGCTTCTATGAGGCTGTCGAGGCGTCAGGTAACATCACGCAGGCGCATGCCGAGACATTTTCGCCCGAGCTACAGCTATTTAATTGCCAGGGTCTGTTCGCTCGCTCGCTGGCACGCTATGTCGCGACTTACGGAAGCGCTAAGGCAGTGGCCCAACGTTCGGAAGGCTTGGTCACGCGCTCGCTCGCAAATAGGGGCATCTCGGGAAACCGTCACGAACTTCGCAAGGAGAGGCGGCGCATCAAAATCGCGCTGAAGCCCAGTCAGGCCCTGATCGATCAATTTGCTACATCCTTCCTGATTGGTAGAAAGCCAGGACTGGGCCTTGCTGAGCTTCGCCGGCTAGCAGAAGCCGAGCGCCGACGGACCTAGGCGACTTAGCTCGCGACCTCTGCATCACAGAAGGAGCATCATCGCGGCATACAAGCTCTTGGCTACTTGCCACAGTAAGTTACAAGCAGCCGTATGATGTCAGAGCGCCAACTAATCTGATTGGCTTTGCCAGTCCTCAAGTGCCGCGCGGTAGGCTTCTTCCTCGGCATCGCGCCGATCTCCGAGCCCCTTCAGGGTCTCATCGCGCTCACGTCGAAGATCATCCCGCTTCTTCCTGAGCACCTCGATCTCTCGATCGAGCGCCTTAACAGCATCGGCGAATTCTTCTGTCCGGCGATCGAGTTCGGCATCCGCCCGTTCCAGCTTTCGCCGACTTGGCTTGGGCTGTTTCCTCTTGCGAGGTTCAGGCTTCGAGGGTGCAACCTTGGCTGCATCCTCTTCAAGGGTTCGCGATTGCTTAGATTCCGTAGCCTTCCGCCCTTTGCCCGCTGCAGCGAGGTGCTGAGCAGCCGTTCCTTTTGACAACCGAATGACCTTCCCGGGCTCCGCCAAGGCCGCCTTGGTCAGCTTGGGATCTGTGACCTGCTCGGCGATCCCACTAGCGAACAGATCGGTCCGGGCGCCCCAAGCCTCCAGAGCAGCCTTCCTGCTCGTCGCGGCGACATACGCATCTTGGAACCCGGCTGACGTTCGGAATACCTTGAGAGGTCGTTTGGCCATGAAGGGCGTAACGCCGGAGGAACGACTTCGTCGCTCGCCGGATTACAGTTCCATGAAGATCGCGACCTACAACGTGAACGGGATCAACGGGAGACTGCCGGTGCTCCTCCGTTGGCTCGAAATGGAAGAGCCGGACATCGTATGCCTTCAGGAGCTGAAGGCGCCGGACGACAAGTTTCCCGAAAACGAAGTCCAAGCGGCGGGATATCAGGCGATCTGGCATGGACAGAGTCGCTGGAATGGCGTCGCCATCCTCAGTAGGGAGGGCGAGATGCACGAAACTCGGCGCAGCCTCCCCGGCGACCCGATAGATGACCAGAGCCGATACATCGAGGCCGCCGTCAACGGCATCTTGATCTGCGGACTCTATCTGCCGAACGGCAATCCCCGCCCCGGTCCGAAATTCGACTTCAAATTGAAGTGGTTCGAAAGACTGGAATCCCATCTACTGAGCTTATTCGATCTGGACGCACCAGTGATCTGCCTCGGGGACTTCAACGTTATGCCGGTCGATCTCGACGTCTACGCTCCGGATCGATGGCGAGAAGACGCGTTATTCGCACCGGAGGTGAGAGCCGCCTTCGCGCGCCTTCTCAAGCAAGGATGGACCGACGCCCTGCGGCATCTTCATCCCGACGAGGCGATCTATACCTTCTGGAAATACTGGCGTGGCGCCTTCGAGCGGAACGCGGGTCTTAGGATCGACCATGCCTTGCTCAATGATAAGGCGCTCGCACGCCTATCAGCCGCCGGTGTCGATACGACACCTCGAGGGTGGGAGAAGACAAGCGACCACGCACCGATGTGGATCGAACTCGACGGGAAGCCCAGGAAAAGGGAGACCATCAACGACCGAGCGGGCAATGCCAGGAAGCGGCGTGCGTCATGACTGAACGCATGTCCCAGCAAGACGTGTCGCGTGCAGTCCTCGCCGCGCTCGCGCAACGCTCAGCGTCTGCTACCGTATGCCCCAGTGAAGTGGCTAGGTCACTCGCAGCGTCGAACACGGAAGAGTGGCGAGATCTGATGCCCGTTGTCCACGAGGCCGTCGACGAACTGCTAAAGCGAGGGGCAATTGAGCTTTCTTGGAAGGGAACGCCGCTACCCGTGCGGTCCGGCCCCTATCGGATCAGCCGCTCGAAATCAGATCGAGATTAGAAACGCCATTCCCACCTTGCGCGTGGGTCGTGTTCAGTCCTTATCGTGGTCGAGATCGTTCAGACGCACAGGCGGATCCAGCTGGAAACGTTGCTGATTGACCGGTTTGCAGGTGTGCGAGCCGGGATCGTGCACTTCGAAGCGAAGCGCGATCCGTTGGCAGTAGTCCACCGCAGCCTCCTGCGAGGGAAACCGAATGTCCAGATTGTTCAAAGCGTCTTCGCTCCCAGTCCAGCCTGTCAGCGGATCGACGATCGGCTTCGCTCTAGGAGCAAAACGGAGCCGCCATTCGTGTCGCCTAGCTAGTCCGCCATGCGGCGGCCCGGAATCAAGCGGCTCGATTATGCCGACGGCATCCTCCGGTAAGGACGAGAGATACCTCAGCCACCAACTATCATCCGGCGTGTTCCGCCCGTGAGCGGGAGGAGCGTAGTCCTCGATCGAGGTATCGAGATCCTTCCGCTCCCCAGCGTCCGCACGCCGTTCGGAACCCAACCTCTTTCGCATCAGTCTCCTCCCTTACGAACTTCAGAGGTGCGGCAGGGCTATGCCGCAGCCTCCTTCTCGTCATCCGTCGCCTCGTCGTTTTCCGCTTCCTTAGCGGGCTGCTCGGTAATTGCGGCTGGCGCGACGGAGATCTCGACCTTCTTGGGCTGCATCGCCTCGGGCACCTCGCGACGCAAGGTGACGGTGAGAAGGCCGTTGTCGAAGGTTGCGTTCTCGACGACCACGAAATCGGCGATTTGGAAATGCCGCTCGAACGAACGGATCATGATCCCGCGATGCACGAACTTGTCGTCGGTAGGCTGATCCACCTTCCGTCCGCTGACGGTGAGCATGTTCTGCTGGGAGACGATCTCGATCTCCTCCGGGCGGAAGCCAGCGACCGCCAGGGTGATCTTGAAGTGGCTGTCGTCGAGCTTCTGGAGATCGAAGGGTGGATACGCTTCGGACGGGTCCTGCGTCGTCGCATTCATGAGGTCGAAAAGTCGGTCGAACCCAACGGTGGAACGGCGAAACGGCGCAAGGTCGAGGAAGTTTACAGTTCGCACGGCAGTCTCCTTTCGATGGTGATATTGATCGGCGCCCCACGTCCTGATCCCCCTGCGGCGACGGCTAGGCCGCCGCCGCCTTCAATTTTTCTTCGGCTGGCTCGACTCATTCGCCTTGCCGAACATGGCACGGATGCGATCGAAGATTCCGACGCCGGACTTCTTGTCCTTCACACCCTCTTCGATCTCGTCCACGGTCTTCAGCAGTTCCTTCATCTCGTCCTTCGTGGCGTATCCAAGCGCCTGGCCGAGCTTGAGCTGGTCACGCGCAGTTGAGAGAAGCTGCTTGATCTTAGCGTCGTCCGCGGCGCTCCTCGTGCTGACAGCTGCCAGCTTTCGCGCTTCCTCGATTGCGGCGCTGGCGCGGATCAGAGGCAGCGGATGGATGACGTCGTGCACCACGATCGTGCCGAGAGCGGTCACCAGCGTAGCCCTTGCTTCGGCAAGTTTGTTCTGGGCTACCAAGGCAGCCGCCGACTTGATCGCTGCAGGATAGGTAGCCAGCGGGAGATTGCTGATGCTCACGACGCTTTCGCTCGCGAGCCCCTCGATCAGGTGGCGTGCGTCCTGGACGCGACCATCCTCGAGCGCATCCTCAGCGGACTCCCGCAAGGCCTTCACCGCATCAACCGACGCAAGAAGGTCATGACTCGCGACTGATACATCGACAGGCGCCAACGCTAGGTCAGGATTCTGGGCGAGAACGATCTCGAGCTTACCTGTCGCGTTCGCGAGCGCCTCCTTCGCTCCCGCTGCATCCTTCGCATCAAGTGCAGCTATGGCGTTCTCCGTCTCCTGGAGTGCACTCACAGCATCTTTGAGGAGCTCGTCCCGGTTTCCTTGGACCGGCGCTGGCGATGTAGGTGCTGCCTTGCTGTCGACCACCGTCGCCGAATTGTTCGACGGCCCATCGCCGGCCTTCTTGTCGCACGCCGTAGCGAGCAGGAGAGTCGAGAGTGCCGCAGTGGCAAGCAGATTGCGCTTCATTGCAATTCCTCCGGTCCCTTAGTTTGTGGGCGCTGGCAGCGCCAGCGGACGCGTCAGCTTGATAAGATGGTTCGTTCCATCGCGGTCGATCACTGCGAGGGCTGAGAGACCATCATCTCCCTCCTCGACGTAGATCGCCTCCGGATGGCGAATGAAGTGGTCGAGTCCGTCGAGAATCACCCCGACTATGTCGTCCTTGTGGTCGTAGAAAATGCCGGAAATCGGCACGTGATCGGCGGCGATCTGATCGCCAAGTTCAAGTGAAGCGACCTCAATTTCTGCCCTCAGTCCTTCGAGGCTGCGGGCTATGCGATTGAGATACTGCGTCCAATCCGATTTTGGGATGAGGTTCACATCTCTGCTCCTTCGCTGGAGCCCGAGAGATCGCAGCAGTCCCAAATTGCCACTCTGACATACGTCAGCCCCAGGTGAATCTTCTTGTGGTTCATGGTGGTGGGGCTTGAAACTGCATGTGACATATGTCACATAGCATTATATGAGTTACAAACTATGGATATGCCTGCAGGAGGGACTTCGATGAACCGTGGGCGTCGGGTTGTCCCGCCGCCCCTCGGAAACGGCTTCAACTCGAAGCTGATAATGCTGGGCGAGAGACAGGAGTTGCCGACCAACTCAGGATCAGACGGTCTCTACTGGGTGTTGTCCGGTGCCGTGCAGACGAGCGTGATCTCTGAGGACGGACGGCGATGGATAGGCGGATTTCATCTGCCGGGTGAGTTCATATGGATCGAACGCGACGTGGTGCACAGCCAGTTCGCGCAGGCGCTGTGCAACACCTCCCTGATCATGACGGACCGCAAGGTTCTGGAGAACCTGACGGAGTTCGATGACTTCACCTGCGGGACGATCTGCTCATGGTTCCTTAAGGCGAACCGGGCGTCGCTCAGGACTGGATTCCTCCTAGGCAGGTCGAATGCCGCGGAGAAGCTCTCCTTCTTCCTGATCGATCTGATGCAGCGTCTCGAAGGCCGTCCGAAGATGCACCTACTGATGTCCCGCGCGGAGATCGGTGATCACCTCGGCCTCACCAGTGAAACCGTGACGCGGACTTTCACAATGTTCCAGCGCCAGCGTTTCATCGAGGTCGATGGCCGTCACGTGGAGATCAAGGATCCCAACGGACTGATGCGCCTCGCATCGGCAATTTTCACGGCATGATGCAAACTAACTTCGGTCAGTCCGTGTGACATGTGATCCGCTCTCTGCTATCGCGCACGCGTGTTAGGGACCGGAGGCATATGAAGTTTATCCCGTGCGAGGATTGCGCCCTGCGGAAGATGGCGCCTTTCAAGCAGTTCACGACGCCCGAACTCAGCTATGTCAGTTCGCTCAAGAGCGGGCAGGTCGAACTCCCTCCCCGGACGATCATCATCGAGCCTGGCAAGTATGATGGCCAGCTTTTCACACTCTTCTCCGGGTGGGCATACAGGTATCGTGTGGGACCGTCCGGTCTTCGACAGATTATCGATATCCTTTTGCCTGGCAGTCTTATCGGACTTCAACAGCTCGTCCTGGGCGCCTCCGACAGCGGCGTGGAGAGCCTCACACCGGTGACACTGTGCGTTCTACAGGGACGGTCGCTTAACGACATGTTCGACGACCATAGCAAGCTGTCGAGTGCGATGGTGTTCGCCCTCATGGAGGACGAGCGTCGTGCAGACCGTCGCATTGAGATGGTAGCGAAGCAGAGCGGCCCCGAGCGTCTTGCCTACTTCCTGCTCGAACTCGTGGATCGCCTCCAGCCGCTCGGGCTCGGCAATGATTCCATGAGCTACTTCCCTCTCCAGCGGCGCCATCTTGCTGACCTCCTGGGACTCTCCGACACCCATGTCAGCCGGTCGATGACGGAGCTACGACGAGACGATCTCGCCACTATTGGCGCCAATTCCCTGGTCATCCGTAACCGAGCGACCATGGCCAAGCTATCGGGCTACGTTATTGGGGAAGCTGAGCACCAGCGGCTGCTGCTTTAGCTCTATGTCACCGGATAGATATCTCTGGACGGACCACAAAAATATTCTTCCGTGATTTCATCGCGAAAAACGCAGATAAGGGGTTGAGCACCCTCCATTCTATCTAAAATCCATCACACCGCATCCCCATCCTATTGAATAACTCATCAGGCTCCCGCATCATTACTTACGATTTGGGTTAGGGGGCCTCTTGTGAGATACTCGATATTCGTGCTTCCGCTTGCACTGTCAGGTTGCGCTGGCGTCTCGTTCAACCAATTGAACCCAGACCTATCTGCCAAGTCTGCGCCGCAGGGCGCAGTCTACTACCTTCCAAAACCCATACTTATCGTGACCGCCGATCCTAAGCTCGCATCGGTTGGCGGAGATGTCGCCGGCCCAGGAGCAGTCCCCCCGCCAGCACCTGCACCGGCACCAGCAAAAGCTGCACCGGGCGCGCCTCCTCCCGCGCCTGGGCCAGCCGTCCCTGGGCATGCTGGAGGATGGGGAGCAGCGCCGGTCGGAGGCGCGGACGAAGAGAAACCGAAAGAGTCGGCAGCTGCGCCGGCAGGTGGCGGCGGCGACCAGAGCTTTTCAGTTGCGGTGCCGGGCTATACCCTAAAGCTGGTTTACGTTCCTGACCGCAGCCGTCCGATGCGATTATCTGTTCATGCCGGCTTCGGGACCGCAAGCCTTAAACCTACGCTGCAGAATGGATGGATGCTGACTGGCTTCGACGCATCAGCCGACAGCAAGGCTTCAGAGATGCTGGCCTCAATCGCCTCCCTTGTCACCGCAGCGAAGGGTCCAGCCGCAGCAACGGAGTCAGCGAAAGGCGGTGGTCTGGATCCCGCAGCTGCTACGGACACAAGTTCCATCCTTCGTCCAGGTATGTATGATCTCAGATACGGCAACAATGGCAATCTCATTGGCCTCTGCCCACTGACCTATTTTACGAGCAACGGACCTATTGTCCCTGAGACAAAACCCACAGGCTGCTAATGAAAGAACTTCGCGGCAGCTTCCCGCACCGGGCGGTGGCACTCGGTATTCGTGGACTAGACGCCACGGATCCGATTTCAGTCGGCTTTATCGTCGAGCCACAAGGTGGAATGACGAACTGGTGCTGGGCTGCCGTGTCTGCGAGCGTCTCCCGCTTCTATCCCCGTCCGCCATCAAAAAGTATGTGCGAGGTAGCGAGTGGCGAACTCCAATCCGACTGCTGTCGATCTCCGCGACCATGCAACAGAACTTGGACGTTGGACGCGCCGCTCATTCAAGTCGGTCACTTCCGGGCTAGAGCAGGCGGTTGGCTTAACCCGGAAGACATCGCGAGGGAACTGGTCGCACGAAATCCCATCCCGATCTGCGTCCAATGGCGCAATCGCGGATACCACTTCCTTGCAATCTACGGCATGCAAGATTTGGGGGGTGGCAACATACAGGTCTGGTTGACCGATCCTATCTACGGTCAGAGCGCTATTGCTGGAGGTGCCCTCGTCAACGGAGGTTACCAAGTAGCCGGCGGTCGTTGGACCGATACCTATGTGTTGAACCCCTGATGGCAATATCGTCCGAAATCTTCGATGGGGAACTTCCGGGGCTGGAAGAAGCACTATTGGCAGCGCTGCCAGTGCTAGACCCGCAGTTCGCAGAGGGGCTGCTTGCCGAGGCCACTAATCTGCTAGGCCCCTTCACCTCCTATTCCGCTGATCCTCGAGATTTCGTCCAACAGCGTGAGGCATCACCAGATGGATGGAGAGGGCTGATCGTCAATGGCGACGCCCCCCTCGCAGTGGTCGACGTATTCAAAGGTGAGCTTGAAACGCCTTCATACGGATTCCGTGGTGGTGACGCCGCTGGAGCAATGGCAGCAGCCCTTCGTATCGCTCAAGGTTTTGAAGACGATGATCGGCATTATACCGTTCGATGGCTCTCGCTACCTGAAGTCTATGTCACCGCGCTGTGGCTGATCGGGCCAACCACTCTCTATATTCCTACGCGTCTCGGAAGTTCTGAGCGTCCGATGATCGAACCCATCGCAGAGGATGCTTTCATCGCGACAATAAGGACTTTGGTCGCGGAGGCCACTGAAATGCCAGGTCCGGACGGCGACGACGATTCGCCTCGTTCAGGCCTGAGCCGACGAGGTTGATCAATATGGGGCTTCCATTCCTACACGATCGCAAGGCCGGAAACTTCGCCAAGGCCTCAGCGTCCGCGAATTCTCTGTCCCCCACCTGACATACCTCAGTCTCCGCCTTTGCCGATCAGCTACGACTTCAGGGCAAGCGGCTTCGACAGATGCCGCCTCGCCATCTGAACTCGAACAGCGGAGGCGTAGCAGTGGAAATTATCGTAGCGGAAAGCGTCGTGGCTCCGAGCACGAACGCCGTCACACCCGACCTTCTGATGCGCGGCATGGCGCACGACCTGAAGAACATGCTCGCGGTCATTTCTTCCGGCGTTGTTTTGCTGGAGCGAGAGGGGAACCATCCCAAACGGGAGATGATCTTCGAGGGAATGCATAGGGCTATCGGGAATGCCGCCGTTCTTGCCAAGAGCATCGTCTCGATCTCGGGCGATCATGGCCAAGCGCCGGAAGTGACGACACTGCCATCGACCATTGATGGGCTCTCCCTGCTTGTCGAACGATCCTTCGGACACGGAGTGGTGCTGCAGAGGAAGTTGCCTCCCGATCTTTGGCCCATCAAGGTCGTGCGGACGTATCTCGAGTTCGCTCTGCTCAACCTCCTCGTCAACGCATCCGACGCGATGCCGAATGGCGGGGTGGTCACCGTCGAGGCTTCGAATGCCTTCCGAGGAAAGAGCAACCTTCCTGGCGGTGTGGGCGACTTCGTCCGCATCGTTGTCTCGGACACGGGAACGGGAATCCCACCCGAGACCCTCGCACGCGTCTTCGAACCTTTCTTCACCACGAAGGATCGGGCCAGGGGCACCGGCCTGGGACTTGGCCAGGTCCGCAGGTTCGCCGAACAGCATGGCGGCGACGTTGTCATCGAGAGCGCCGTGGGTCGCGGGACTCGGGTCATTCTGCACCTTCCCCGAGCCGTCCTCCGCAAGCGCTGAACTGCGGCGGCCGGGGGCGACAGGTGCTTGCCGTTCCGCCGCCGCCACCGAAAACGCACGATCCGCCCACGCCAGCCAAACTAAGGAGCCAAGTCGCGTGGAAGAAGCTCTAGTCCAGACATTCCTGCTGATCAGCGCGGCATTTGTCGCCGTTGCCCTACTGACCCGGCTACGCCTCTCCCCCATCGTGGGCTATCTCGCTGCCGGCCTCCTACTTGGCCCAACCGGCCTTGGGGTCATCTCCCATCATGCCGACGCGACCCACTTCTTCGGGGAACTGGGCATTGCTTTGCTGATGTTCGTGATAGGGCTCGAATTCTCGCTCCCACGGCTCATGGCAGCTGGGAAGTCGGTCCTCTTTCTAGGCGCTGCCACGCTTGCCGGCACTGGCGCTGTCGTCACCGCCCTCGCCCACCATCTGTGCGGAATACCCTTCCTGCAGTCCGCGATCATAGGCGGCGCCGTGGCCATGTCCTCGACCGCCATCGTCCACAAGCACCTCATCGATACCGACGAGACTGCAAGCCGACACGGCTTGGCAGCGACAGGCATCGTGCTGTTCGAGGACCTCGTCGCCCTTGCACTGATCGCCCTCGTATCGGCCCTCCACGGCGCTACCGGATCAGATGAGATGGAGCACGTCCTAGGCAAGCTCGCGGTTAGCCTGGTCGCGTTTGCTGTCGTGGCGTTGCTCGCGCGGCGGACGCTCGGCCGCTTGCTTGGGTGGGTCGCCCGTTCAAAGGTCAACGAGGTATTCCTGCTTGCCGTCCTCACGATGGTGGTCGGCGCCTCTCTCGCCGCACAGTCGGTGGGCCTGTCCTTGCCGCTCGGCGCGTTCATCGTGGGAATGATGGTGGCGGAAAGTGACTTCCGTCATCAGCTTGAGGACGAGATCAGGCCCTTCAGGGACCTATTGCTCGGAGTCTTCTTCATCACTGTCGGGATGTCAGTGGACTGGGCAGAGATCAGCGCCGCCCCCGGCCTGACGATGGCTATCTTCGCAACCATCATCGTTGTGAAGTTCGCTGTCGTTTTCCTCGTAAGCATGGTCTCCGGGATGGGCTCAGGTAGCGCCCTGAAGGCCGGGCTGCTACTCGCACACGCCGGCGAACTCGGGCTCCTCGTGATCGAACGGTGCCTTGAGGGTTCATTGCTTTCACCCGCAGTCGGACAGCCAATACTCGGGGCAGTCGCAATTAGCATGCTGACAGGTCCTATGCTCGCCCAGTTGGGAGACCGTGCCATCAATTCGCTGAACGTTCCGACCGATAAGGACGACCTTGATCATGCTGAAAGTGATGTGCACGCCGCTGGCGGAGGATTGGACAAGCACGTCATTCTGGCTGGTTGTGGTCCAGTAGGGCGCTTGGTCGCAGTGACGCTCGAAAACGCCGACATCAGATATCTTGGGATTGAACGTAACGTGGATCGCCTACGTCGTGCACAAGCCGACGGTCACAAGGTCGTGTTTGGTGACGCCACCCGCCCGGGCATCCTCGACGCTGCTGGCGTCGTCCGGGCTCGGGCGATGGTCATTCTCGTGAACGACTGGCACCGATCCACGAAGATCATTCGGGAGGCTCGACGCCTGAATCCTTCGCTTCAGATCATCGCGAGCCTCCGCGACGATACGCACCTAGCGGAGCTTGTGGAGGCAGGAGCCTCGCACATCTTCCCTGAAAACTATGCATCTGGGCTGGGGCTGGCGGCACAGGCACTTATGTCCCTAGGTGTGCCGCCAGCTGAAGCCATGGACAAGATCCGCTCGATCCGGGCCGAACTCAATCCGGAGCTTCGATTGCTTCCAACCTAGGTAAACCTAATAGGAACCGCCCAGGGTCCAACTTGGAGGGTCGCTAGCCGGGAAGGATTCGTCGATTGCTTCATCGACCGGATCGACCTCCAACCCGACATTATCCGTCGGGGTTGCAGTGCCTTTCTGCTCTTGTCTCGCCGTGTTGGTGGACGCTGGCTCGCTATCTTCCTTCGTCTTCCTCGCATCTGACATTTCGCTATTCCTCCAGATTTTGAATGTGGCGCTAGCCAAGGCTCTGCCCCAGCAGGTTGAGCGGCCGGGCTTAGCTACGAACTAAGTTCAAGCCTTCCGCAGGCGCAGGCCGAGGCTCAGCAGGACGACACCTGCGATGATCGCATAGGTGCCGATCACCCACGCAGCGGATGGCAACGTCGCGAGCGGGTCGACGAACAAAAGGACTGCAATGCTCGTTCCGAGGAGTAGCGATAGCAGGCCCGAAAGACCCATCAGCCACTCTCCTTCGATTTCCTTCCGAAGTCGGATAGCGGCTGCGATCTCCAATGCGCCGGTCATGATCGCCCATACCGACAGCATCACCAATGTCATGAGCGCGTAGCCGATCGTCATGCCTATGGGCATCATCACGAACAGTGCTGCAACTGCGATGCCGATCACCCCGCGCAGGATGTAGACCCACCAGCGATCCTCCTTGTGCCGCGCGCCGTTGACTGCCGCCACGAGGGACAGGATGCCATCGACGGCTGCATAGACCGCGAAAACCATGGTGAACGCGAAAAGCGCGCTGACTGGAAACAGGAAGCACACTAGGCCGAGCCCGAGCGCGAGCACGCCTCTCAGGACGATCCACTTCCAGTTGCGGCTCATCGTGCCGAAGCCGGGCAGCAGTTCGCCCCGCTCGTCGATAGTCACTTTGCTAATCGAGACTTCCACGCCAATGCTCCTTTCCTGTGGTGAACGAAGCGCCAGTGCGCGGTTCCCGTGCTGGAGAGGCGGCACAGGATTGGATCCACTCACTGACGCGCGATCAAGCTACCCTGCTGGCCGATCAGGACGGCCTGACATATGTCAGGCAGGGTTCAATCAATCTCCCGAGCCAACGCTCATTCCTCAGATCATTCCCCGTCGATCTTCACGTCCTTACCTAGAAGAGACCGAACGTAGATGCGCTTCGTGAGGACAAACAGGACGATCGTCAGCGGCGCCGCGAGCAGAACACCGAGCGGACCGAACAGCATGCCAGCGGCAAGGACTGAGAAGAGAAGCAGCGCAGGCGGCACGTCCACAGCTTGCTTCTGGATCATGGGCTGTAGGAAATTGCCCTGCAGCTGCTGAACCAGGAGGAAAAGGACGACAGTCCAAAACGCGGTCATTGGGGAATGAGTGAACGCCAACAAGACTGCTGGAACACCCGCGATGACCGGACCGATCATCGGGATGACATCGAGAAGTCCCGCGATCACCCCCAGGCCGCCGGCGGATGGAACACCGAGGACGGCCAGACCGGCCCAGGTGAGCCCAGCCACGACAACCGAGGAGACCGCCTGTCCCTTCATCCAGCCATTCAGACCTCTCCACGCGTCACCGAGACTGGCTTCCGCGACATTGATGGCCTTTTCCGGAACGAGGTGTAGGAAGCCGCGGCGGTAGACGTCAGGATCGGCGGCGAGAAAGATCGCAGCGAATATGACGAGGACGAGGTTGGTAAGGCCGTTCCCCACCGCGAGCATGTAAGGTCCCACGCTTGAGATGACACCAGACATGCTCTTCTTGCCCTGCTCCAAGGCGCCATTCACCGCCTCGCCGAGACCCATCTGATCGAGAAACGCCTTGAGGTGCCGATTCCGATGAAGCCGCCCCTCGTTTCCGAGATGATTGCGCCCCTTCGTTCCGAGATGATGTCGCCCCCCCGGAGACAGGGCCGTGCTGGCTAC
>NZ_QFOA01000066.1 GCF_003248505.1 Sphingobium sp. | reverse complement strand
AAAGGGGGATGCGGCGCGCGTCCCTTCCGCTCCATAATGCACGAAGATGCAGGCAGGTTCCTAGTCGTTTCGGTTGCGGCAGAGCGTGCAGAATTGGGCGGCAGTCGCAAAGTCGGCCTGGCGGCGCGCGGATCGGGCAGCGGCCTGCGCATCTTCGCCCCATTGTTCGACCTGCCAGGCTTCGTCGACTTCGGTCGCGTGCCAGACGCTTTGGGCGTCATGGTCGCCCTCGACGACGGCAAGACCGCCGATCAGCGAACCGCCGATGGTGACGAGCGTCGACAGACCGGCCAAGGTGAACGGGTCGAGTGCCAGCACAGCGGCGGCCAGACGTGAGAGGGTTTCTTCGGGCTGCGCCACGGGAATGACCCCCTGTGTTCCCGCGAACGCGACATCGTAGCGTTGCCGCGCCCAGTCGAGCAGCGGGTCCCACGCCGCCGCCTGCCGCGCGACCAGCGCATCGGGCATGTCGGCGCGATAGCAGAGAAGGTCGCTTTGCGCATAGCGAGCGACGGACGCGGCGAAGGCAGCAGGATCGGTCGCCACATGGTCGATCGCCGCATTGGCAAGGCCGGTCATCGGCATGGAACCGGGATCGACGCTGTCCCCCTGCCCGCGCCATTCCTGCGCCACCGCTTCCGCCAGCATGGGCGTTGGCAACGTCAGCAGCGCGCGCGCAGGAGTCCGCACCGGGCGGGCGTCCAGCGCGATCAACCAGCCGTCCTCCTCGCGCGCCACCGCGACATCCGTGTAGAAACGCTTCATTGCGGTGGCCTTTTGCGGAACAGCGCGAGCAGCAGGCGCGGCACGACGACGAACTGGAACAGACCGGTTAGCACCATGATCGTGCCGAACGCCTTCGCCTTGTTGCCCTGCACCCAGGAAAAGCGCTGCGCGATGGCGACGAAGCCGAACATGACGAGGAACGCGCCCGACAGGCGGAAGAGCGAAATCGCGAAGTGCCGCTGGCGCGCGACCTTGTCGGGGTCGACAGGTGGCGGGGGATGTCGGTCGGTCATGCCGCGCCGATATGGCCGCGCAGTTGCGCGCTGTCCATCGCCACGGAATGCGCACCCGCATCGACCAGTTCGGCGGGCGAATGATAGCCCCAGCCGACCCCGAGCGCACGCGTGCCCGCCGCCAGAGCCATGGCGACGTCGAAGCTGGTGTCGCCGATCATGACCGTGGTTTCAGGAGCCGCGCCCGCCTCGGCCATCGCCGCGTGCAGCATGGAGGGGTGCGGTTTCGATGGATGCCGGTCGGCGGTCTGGAGCGTCACGAAACGATGCGTCAGGCCATGATGCTCCAGACAAAGGCCGAGCCCCCTATCGGACTTGCCCGTCGCAACGCCCAGCAGCCATCCTTCGGCATCCAGCGCCGCGATCAGATCGGCAATGCCGGGATAGAGCGGTTCCTGAACGCCCTCCTCCCGCCGCATCGCCTGGAAGGCGAGCTTGTAGCGATCGGCAAGACGATGATGATCGTCGCTGTCGGCATCGGGCAGCAGCCGCGCGATGGCATGGGGCAGCGACAGGCCCACCACCGACAGGATCGCCAGCCGGTCGGGCGGCGGCAGCTTCGCTTCCTCGAAGGTGCGGACCATCGCGGTGCAGATGCCATGCTGACTGTCGACCAGCGTCCCGTCGCAGTCGAAAACGACCAGCCGGTTGGTCATGCCTTGCGCGCGCCACCCCGCGTGCGGCGTTCGCCCTTGCGATCCTTGCGAATCTGCTTGGCGTGCTGACGCGCGGCCTTCTTTTCGTCCTCGCGCGTGGGCGTGCGGTCGATCTCGTCGTCGAGCGGCATGTCGCCCAGCGCAAGGTCGAAGCCGAGGTCGGCAAGACTGTTGGCGAAATGCGCGGGCAGATCGGCGGTCACGTCGACGCGACCGCCGTCGGGATGGTCGACCCGAATGCGGCGGGCGTGCAGGTGCATCTTGCGGCTGATCGTGCCGGAAAGGAACGCTTCCTTGCCGCCATATTTGCCGTCGCCCACGATAGGATGGCCGATCGCCGCCATATGGACACGAAGCTGATGGGTTCGCCCGGTGTAGGGTTGCAGCTCGACCCAGGCGGCTCGATTGCCCGCCCGTTCGATCACGCGATAGCGCGAGCGGGAGGGCAGCCCCTCCTCCTGATCGACGTGCATCTTTTCGCCGCCGGTGCCGGGTTGCTTGGCGATGGGCAGTTCGATCATGCCATCCGCGATGCTGGGCACGCCCATCACCAGAGCCCAGTAGACCTTGCGCGCGGTGCGGCTGGAAAAAGCCTTGGCGAAATGCGCGGCGGCGCGGCTGGTGCGGGCGAGCAGCAGCGCGCCGGACGTGTCCTTGTCCAGCCGATGAACCAGCTTGGGACGGCTTTCGAGATCGTAGAGCAGCGCGTCGAGCAGCTTGTCGACATGCTCGTCGGTTTTGGTCCCGCCCTGCGTGGCGAGGCCGGGCGGCTTGTTGATGACGATGGCCTGACCGTCGCGGTGGACCACCATTTCCTGCGCATAGGCGATCTCGTCCGGTGTCAGATCGACAATGCGAACGCGCTTGGGCTTTTCGGCCGCTTCGGGTTTCTGCTCGGCGGGGGGCACGCGGATCGTCTGCCCTTCGGCGATGCGGTCGCCCGGCGCAGCGCGCGCGCCGTCGACGCGCAGTTGCCCGGTGCGCGACCAGCGCGAGACGAGGTTGAAGCCGACATCGGGCAGATGCCGCTGGAACCAGCGGTCGAGGCGGATGCCGTCGTCGTCCGCGCCGACGCGGAATTGCCGGACATCGAGCGAGACGCCCTTGGCGGGGTTGGATTTCGCCGGCGCAGCCTTGGGAGGCGCCGACTTGGCGGGCGCGGTCTTTGCGGCGGATTTGGCGGCAACGGGCGCACGCGGCTTGAAGGCGGGCTTGCCATCCTTGCGCGGACCTGTGGCATGGCCCTCCTTACGGGGGCCACCAGGCTTGCCGTCCTTGCGCGGACCGGCGGACTTGCGGGCGGGCGCGTCCTTGCGCGGCGCGCTGCCCCGACCGGGGGGACGCCCCTTCACAGCGCCACGCTCCGCATCACGGTAAGGCCCAGCGCCAGCGCGGCAATCGCGCCGACGACCGAGGCGAGCACATAGGCAAGCGCCAACATGGCGTCCCCGCGCTCGATCATCATCATGGTTTCGAGGCTGAAGGATGAAAAAGTGGTGAAGCCGCCGAGCACGCCGACGGCCAGCAGCAACCGCATCGGCTCCCCTCCCGCCGACGATCCGCGCGCCAGCCATCCGGCAAGCAAGCCCATGGCGAACCCGCCGAGGATGTTGACGGCGAACGTGCCCCACGGCCAGGCAGCGCCGGGCATCATGTGGCCGGCGAACCGCCCCATCTGATAGCGCAGCGCTGCCCCTACGGCTCCGCCGCCCATCACGAGAAACAAATTGGTCATGGCATCAGCCCCTATCGCGAATCGGCGCGGGGCGAAAGGCCGCAATCCGTTGCCGCTCTAACGCCCCTTGTCGGCGACGATGTCGACGCTGGTGCGGCCACCGGGCGCGTCGGTGAACAGGATGAAATAGGCTGCGCCGTCCGAACCGCGCGTGCCGCCCAGCACATGGTCGCCCCCCATCACCCGATGCTGGCCGTCATAGCCCGCGCGCCGGGCAACGGTATAATAATAGTCCATCACCGCCTGCCGGGGTGCTGCCGTCACGAAGCTGGCGGCGCGTAGCGTGCAGCCGTCGCTTTCCGCGCCCGCCGCTTCGCTGAGCTGTGCGCCGGGATAGGCGCCGAAGGGTTCGGGCAGGCGCGTGGCCCATTGCGCGCCGTAGACCAGCTTTTTCGCACAACCCGCGTTGCCGCTGTTGCGGGCGAGCGCGCCCAGCGTCGCTGTCGAATCGAGCGCTTCGGCATTGGTCGGCGGCGGCGCGGGCAGCAACTTGCCGCCCGCATTTTTGGCCGCCTGCGCCTGCGCCGCGCGCACGTCCTGCGGCAGGACCGGGACGCCCCCGCCCGGCAAGCGCGGCGTCGAGCGCACGGCATTGCGGTCGGATTGGCCGACGAGTTGCGGATCGACGACGATGGGTTCGGCAAGCGCGCCCTTGACCGCAGGGTCGGCACTGTTGTTCGTCAGCTGCGCATCGAGCGCCGCGAGATTGGCATCCTTGTCACCCTTCCCGCATGCGGCGAGCGCCAGCAGCAGGGCCAAGACCGAACCAGACCGGAAATCCGCCATCCTTCACTCCTTCGTAAACAAGCGATGAAGAACAACCCTTAATTTTGCGTTAGGAAATGTGGTGAATCGATGCCTTTTTATCGAGCGGCGGTCCAGTTCCGGCGCACTGGCCCGCCGCGTCGGCTTGCCCTGCCGATGCGAAGCGGCCATCTAGTCCGTTATGTTCAACATCCTGTCCATCCTCATCGGCCTCGTCACGCTGATCCTGATGATCCCGGCGGTGTTCCCGCTGCTGGGCGCACTCAACTGGATCCTGGTGCCCATGGCGCTGTTCGGCGCTTTGGTCGGCCTCATCTCCTCCAGGACGAGCGGCCAGAATTTTTGCCTGCTGGTCGCCGCGTTCGGCGCGCTGCGCCTGTTCCTGGGCGGGGGGATCATCTGACCGACGCGGAGGACCAGACGCGCAAGGGGATGATCGCAGGCGTCGCGGCCTATGGGCTGTGGGGTCTGCTCCCGCTTTTCTTCCGCCTGCTCCATCACGTCGATCCGACCGAAATCGTGACCCAGCGCGTCATCTGGTCGCTGCTGCTGATCGTCGCGATCCTCGCCGCGCGCAACGCCCTGCGGCCTTTTTTCATCGTGCTCTTAGACCGCAAGCTCGTCCTTCGCCTGGCGCTGTCGGCGGCGTTGATCGCAATCAACTGGCTGACCTACGTCTGGGCGGTCAACAAGGACCATGTGGTAGCGGCGAGCCTGGGCTACTTCCTCAACCCGATGGTCAATGTGACGCTGGGCGTGATCGTCCTGAAGGAGAAGCTGCGCCATCGGCAGGTCGCGGCCATCGCAGTGGCGGCGGTAGGCGTCGCCATCCTTGCCGCATCGGCCCTGACGACGCTGTGGATCAGTCTGACGCTGGCGTTCAGCTTCGCCTTCTACGGGCTGGTGCGCAAGCTGACGCCGGTCGCGCCGATGACCGGGCTGGGCGTCGAAACCGCGCTGTTGACGCCGCCTGCCATCGCCTATCTCTTCTGGGAGGCGGCACATGGCGGTATCGGTTTCGGACAGGACGTGGCGACCAGCAGCCTGCTGGTGCTGGCGGGTGCGGTCACCACGGTGCCGCTGGTCCTGTTCGCAGTCGCGGCGCAGCGGTTGCCCATGTCGACGCTGGGGCTGCTGCAATATCTGGCGCCTACGCTCCAGTTTCTGTGCGGCGTGCTGCTGCTCGGGGAGACGCTGGGAACCGGTCAGATGGTGAGTTTCGGCCTCATCTGGCTGGGCCTCATCTTCTTTGCAGGCGACGGGATCGCCGTCGCCCGCCGCAAGCGGATGGCCCGCGCCTAGCTGAACTGCGTGGCTTCGAACCGCACCGGCTCACCGATGGCGGCGGGTGCGAGCGTGTCTTCCCACATGACCTTGTGCCCCCGAATGATGGTGCCCACCGCCTTGCCGGTCAGGTCCATCCCGTCGAACGGCGACCAGTCGCACCGCGAGGCGAGCCAGTCCTTGCCCACGGTCCATCGTTTCTTGAGGTCGACGACCGTGAAGTCGGCGTCGTAACCGATGGCGATGCGCCCCTTCCCCGTCAGGCCGAACACGCGCTGCGGGCCCGAAGAAGTGAGTTCGATGAAACGGCGCAGCGTCAGCCGCCCCTCCGCCACATGGTTGAGCAGCAGCGGGACGAGCGTCTGGACGCCCGGCATACCGCTGGGCGATCCGGGATAGGGCTTGGCCTTTTCCTCGAGAGTGTGCGGCGCATGGTCGCTGCCCAGTACGTCGGGTACACCCTGGTTCAGCCAGAACCACAGGCCGTCGCGATGCGCGCCGCTGCGGATCGGCGGGTTCATCTGGGCAAAGGTGCCAAGGCGCGGATAGGCGTCCTCCCCCGCGAGCGTCAGATGTTGCGGCGTCACCTCACACGTGGCGATGTCCTTGTTTTGGCCGATATAGTCCAATTCGGCGGGCGTCGTGATGTGCAGGATGTGGATGCGGCGGCGTGCCTTGCGCGCCAGCGCGATGATGCGTTTCGTCGCGATCATCGCGCTTTCGTCGTCGCGCCAGACAGGATGGGACGCTGGATCGCCATCGACTCGCAAATCCTTGCGCGCGTTCATCCGCGCTTCGTCCTCGGCATGGATGGCGACGCGGCGGGTTCCCGATGCCAGGACGCGGGACAGCGCGTCGTCATCGTCGACCAGCAAGCTGCCGGTCGACGCACCCATGAAAATCTTGACGCCCGACGTTCCGGGAATGCGCTCCAGCTCCCTCAACTGTTCGGCATTGTCCGCCGTTGCCCCGACATAAAAGGCATGATCGCACCACATGCGATGATGCGCACGGGCGAGCTTGTCATGGACGCGCTCCGCCGTGTCGGTATTGGGATTGGTGTTGGGCATTTCGAACACGGCTGTGATGCCGCCCAGAACCGCGGCACGGCTGCCCGATTCCAGGTCCTCCTTATGCTCAAGGCCCGGTTCGCGGAAATGAACCTGGCTGTCGATGCAGCCCGGCAGCACGTCGAGGCCCGTGCAGTCGATCGCTTCACCCGCATCGCCCAGTCCCGCGCCGATGGCGACGATCCGGCCGCCGCGTACGCCCACATCCACGCTTTCCGCGCCGCCGGGCGTGTGGACGGTGCCGTTCCTCAGGACAAGGTCGAAGGTCTGGGGCATGGCGGAACTCCTGTGCGGCTGGCGACTTGGCGAATGCGTGCCGCTGTCCTACCTAAAGGCGATGACCGGCACCACCCTCACCGACCGCGCGATCCTACGAATTTCTGGCGAGGAGGCGCGACCCTTCCTCCAAGGATTGTTGACACGCGACGTGCTGACGCTGGCGGAAGGGCAGCCGCGTTGGGCGGGATTGCTGACACCGCAGGGCAAGGCGCTGTTCGACTTCATCCTGTGGGCCGACGGTGACGACGTGCTTGTCGATTGCGAGGCGGCGCAGGCCGACCTGCTGGCGAAAAGGCTGACGCTCTACCGTCTGCGGCGCAAGGTGACGATCGCAAGGGACGACGCCTTGGCGGTGCACTGGTCCTCCGATGCGGACGGGAAGCCGTTCGATCCGCGCCTTTCCTCGCTCGGCCATCGCTGGCTGGATGCGCCCGGCGACGGCGACGCGTCACCCGCCTTCCGCGCGCACCGACTGGCGCTGGGTGTGTTCGAGGGTGTCGGCGAACTGGGACAGGACGCAATATTGTGGCTGGAGGCCAATGCCGAGGAACTGCACGGCGTCGATTACGACAAGGGCTGCTATGTCGGGCAAGAGAATACTGCGCGGATGCATTACCGCAACAAGGTGAGCCGGCGGCTGGTGGCCGTTCCGTTGGAGCGGGCAGACGAAAAACGGCAACGCGCCGCCCTGCCCGACCTTGGCCTGTCCATCGAATTGCGCCGCGTCGACACGCTCGACCCGGCCAGCGCCCCTGCTTGGCTTGCGCCTGCCCTCGCAGCGTCGGTGGCGGAATGAAGCGGGCGCTGCTCGCGATCGCGTGCATCTTTGGCCTTGCCGCGCCGGCCCATGCCGATACGCCGTGGACTCTGGTAAAGACCTATCCGCACGATCCGGGCGCTTTTACCGAGGGACTCTTCTATCTCGACGGCGCGCTCTACGAAAGCACGGGGCTGGAGGGGCGGTCCGACATCCGCAAGGTCGCTCTGAAAACCGGCAAGGTGCTTGAGCGGCGCGCGCTCGACAGCCGTTATTTCGGGGAGGGGATCGTCAACTGGAAGGACCGCATCGTCAGCCTTACCTGGCGGCACCGGCAGGGGTTCGTCTGGTCGCTGGCCGGTTTCCGTCCTTTGTCCGGCTTCCGGTACGAAGGCGAAGGATGGGCGCTGACGCAGGACGGGCGGCATATCATCATGAGCGACGGGACGGCGCAGCTACGCTTCCTCGATCCCGATACGCTGGCGGAAACGCGGCGCATCACCGTGACATGGAACGGGCGTCCGGTCGACCGCCTCAACGAACTGGAATATGTGCGCGGCGAGGTGTGGGCCAATATCTGGTACGACACGAAGATCGCCCGGATCGATCCGGGGACCGGGGCCGTGATCGACTGGATCGACATCGCCGCGCTCAAGAAGGCGGCGGGCGCCAGCGACAGCGAAGCGGTGGCGAACGGCATCGCCTACGACGCGGCGAGCGATCGCGTCTTCGTGACCGGCAAATACTGGCCCAAGCTGTTCGAGATCAGGGTGAGGCGTTAAAGCTCCAGCCCGATCAGCGTCCCGCTGCCGATCCGATCGATATAGCGTTTGCCGTCGATTTCCAGCCAGTCGGGCGTGATTTCGAGCCTTCGCCCTTTCATCGTCGTGCGCAGATGCTCCACCGCGATGCGGTTGCGCGCGACGACGCGCAGGACGCACAAGCCATCGCCGCGCGTCGCCATCATCGAATAGCGGTCGCCCCGCAGCAGGAAATGCCAGCTGCCGTTGGGCATCCATTCGTTGCCGTCCACGATCTGTTCGGGCTGACCGTCGATCCCACCCAGCCTGACGCTGATACGTGTCGCGCCATTGGTGCGGCGGGGCGGCGCGAAGATCAGGATCGGCTCACCTTCCAGCGTGATCGGAATCGGCGTATCGCGCAGCAACCGCGACCCCCCGATGACAAGGTGCGGCAGCTCTGCCGAAAAGGGCAGTCGATCGCGCGCGAAATGACGCTGGCGCACCACCGGGTTGGCGTGGAAGCTGTGTACCTGCGTCGCGGTCAGCCGCCCCTCCTCGACCAGGCCGTGACAGGTAGGACATAGCAATGTCCCGTCCGGCCCGTCCGGCAGGCCGAGATAGCGGTAAATGGTCACACCGCAGCGCACGCAGGCAAAGCCGCAGGCCTGACGGATCGCCGCACGTTCCTCCGCCGTCAAATCGGGCAGGGACGGCATCACTCGCAAGCCAACCATGGCGACACCCCTTTTCAGCGCCGTCCACACCTTTGTGAACGAACGGTCCTGACATGGCGTCCTCTTGCGTGTGGGGGGCTCGACCGACCCCCTGCATACATATCGTTGAAATAAATGGCCCGCTGTCAAGGGGCGCGGAGAAATTGTCTAACGCTGGGGCAGCAGATCGAGGTTGCGCGATGCCGCGAGCGCACGGATGCGGTCGGGCCGCGGCATGTTGCGAATGGCGATTTCAGCCATATCGCCCGCGCTGAACAACTCGACATGGCCGACCCCGAACAGGCGCTGCGACAGGGTCTGGGTGATCCGCACCGACCGGATCGAGGACAGAGCGATTTCGGTCCGCTGCTTGGACAGGATACCGCGCTCCATCAGCACCTCGCGGTCGGACAGCGCAAGCCGCTCGCCCTTGCACCGAAGCCACCAGACCGCGATGGCCAGGATGCCCACGACCGACACGAGCAACAGCAGGAACAACAGCGGATTGGCGCGGAACATCGCGGGATGTTCGTCATACAGCCAGATATCGCTCACGCCGCCTCCCTTGTTGCGCGCCACAGGTCGCGACTATCATCACGCCCCTGCCGGGGCGTCAAGCCGCGCGGCCAGGTTCAGGAAAGATCGTCTGCTTCGTAGAAGGGGCGTATCTCGATCTCGCTGGCGCTGGGGCCGGGCATGGGATTGGGGCAGCGCCGGGCCCAGGCGACGGCCTCGTCCATGTCGGCGACATTCCATATCCAGTAGCCCGCGACCTGTGCGCCTGCCGGCAGGAACGGGCCGTCGATCACGCATCGCTCTATACCGTCGAACGCGATGCGTTTGGCCAGGGATGTGGGTTTCAGACCATCGGCCGCGACCAGCACGCCAGCCGCTTTCAGCGCATCGTTGAAGCGGCCCATTGCCGCCATCATGGCAGCGTCGACGGTCCCGCCTGCCTCGCTGCCCTGCGTCGCCTTGACCAGCACCATGACCCGCATGTCCGCCCCCCTTTCGCTCGACAGTGCGAAGGTTACAGATTGTGAGCGCCGAACGAAGCTGCGTTCAATTCTCGTCACCCATGCGCAGCGCGGCGATGAAAGCCTCCTGCGGGATCTGCACGCTGCCATATTCGCGCATCCGCTTCTTGCCTTCCTTCTGCTTGTCGAGCAGCTTCTTCTTGCGGCTGATGTCGCCGCCATAGCATTTGGCGGTCACGTCCTTGCGCATCGCCGCGATGGTTTCGCGCGCGATCACCTTGCCGCCGATCGCCGCCTGGATCGGAATCTTGAACAGGTGCCGGGGGATGAGATCCTTCAGCCGCTCGCACATATGCCGCCCGCGCGCCTCGGCGGCGGATCGGTGGACGATCATGCTGAGCGCATCGACCGGCTCGTTGTTGACGAGAATGCTCATCTTGACGAGGTCGCCCTCGCGCGTGCCGATCTGATGATAGTCGAAGCTCGCATAGCCGCGGCTGATCGACTTCAGCCGGTCGTAGAAGTCGAACACGACTTCGTTCAGCGGCAGTTCGTATGTCACCTGTGCGCGGCCGCCTACATAGGTCAGGTTCTTCTGGATGCCGCGCCGGTCCTGGCAGAGCTTGAGGATCGATCCCAGATATTCGTCGGGGCAATAGATCACCGCCTCGATCCAGGGTTCCTCGATCATCTCGATATGATTGGGATCGGGCATGTCGGCAGGATTGTGCAGATGCCTGACCGATCCGTCCCGCATATGCATGTCGTACACGACCGACGGCGCGGTGGTGATAAGGTCGAGGTCATATTCGCGGGTCAGCCGTTCCTGGATGATCTCCAGATGAAGAAGGCCCAGGAATCCGCAGCGGAAGCCGAAGCCCAGCGCCGCCGACGTTTCCATCTCGAACGAGAAGCTGGCGTCGTTGAGCCGCAGCTTGCTGATCGAATCGCGCAGTTTCTCGAAGTCGTTGGCGTCGACCGGGAAAAGGCCGCAGAACACCACCGGCTGCACTTCCTTGAAGCCGGGCAACGGCGCCTTCGCCGGGTTCTTGACCGTGGTGATGGTGTCGCCGACGCGGGTCTGGCTGATGTCCTTGATCTGCGCTGTGATGAAGCCGATCTCGCCCGGCCCCAGTTCCGGCAACGCCTCGATCTTGGGCCGCATACAGCCCACGCGGTCGATCAAATGCTCGGTGCCGCCGACCATGAACTTGATGTTCTGGCCCTTCCTGATGACGCCGTTCATCACGCGCACCAGAATGACGACGCCCAGATAGGGGTCGTACCAGCTGTCGACCAGCATCGCTTCGAGCGGGGCGTCGCGGTCGCCCTTGGGCGGCGGAATCCGGGCGACGATGTCTTCCAGCACCTCGTCGATGCCGATGCCCGATTTCGCCGACGCCAGCACCGCCTGCGATGCGTCGAGCCCGATCACCTCCTCGATCTCGGCGCGCACCTTTTCAGGCTCCGCTGCGGGCAGGTCGATCTTGTTGAGGACAGGCACGATCTCATGATCGTGCTCGATCGACTGGTAGACGTTGGCGAGTGTCTGCGCCTCGACCCCCTGCGCTGCGTCAACGACCAGCAACGCGCCCTCGCAGGCGGCGAGCGACCGGCTCACCTCATAGGCGAAATCGACGTGCCCCGGCGTGTCCATGAGGTTGAGTTCGTAGGTTTCGCCGTTCTTCGCGACATAATCGAGGCGCACGGTCTGCGCCTTGATGGTGATGCCGCGCTCCTTTTCGATATCCATGTTGTCGAGCACCTGCGCACTCATTTCGCGATCGGTAAGGCCCCCGGTGCGCTGGATCAGGCGGTCGGCCAGGGTCGATTTGCCATGGTCGATATGCGCGATGATGGAAAAATTGCGGATATGCGAAAGATCGGTCATCGCGCGCCGATAGCAGGGCTTTGCACGCTTGTCAGTACGGTGGAATCGGCATTGGCGCCATGCTATGACGCATGCGTAACAGCATGGTCACATCACCGGCTGATGAACGGACACGCAACTGCAAAGAATGGGGATTTGAATCAATGATGAAGACGGTTTCCGCGCTGCTGGCGACGGTGGCGGTGACGGCTGTGCCTGCCGCGACCATCGCGCAGACGAACATGAGTTCGTCGGGCAAGACCTACAAGGACGGCACGACCAAGGGCGCGTCCTCGGGTCGGCGCGATCAGGAACGCGCGACGCAGGAAATTCCGGTCTGCACGCGCAATTTGGGCACCGTCGCCATCGTCGAACCTGATAACCAGTGGTGGCGCGAACTCAATCTGGGCAGCCCGGAAGCGATCCTCAAAGTCTTCATCCAACAGTCGGGCTGCTTCCGCATGGTCAATCGAGGTCGCGCGATGCAAAGCCGCGCCATGGAGCGCGCGATGGCGGATTCGGGCGAGCTTCAAGCAGGATCGAACCTGGGCAAAGGTCAGGTCAAGGCGGCGGATTATTATCTGGAGCCGGACATTGTTTCGTCCAACCGCAATTCGGGCGGCGGCGGCATCGGCGGCGCGCTGGGCGGCCTGATGGGCGGCTTTGGCGGCGCGATCCTGGGCGGCCTCAACATCAAGAAGAAGGAAGCGAACGTCACGCTCTCGATCGTGAACGCACGCACGACCGAAGAGGAAGCGCTCACCGAAGGCTATGCGCGCAAGACCGACATCGGCTTTGGCGGCGGCGCGGGCGGTGGCTGGTGGGGCGGCTTCGCGGCGGCGGGTGGCAGCGGCTACCAGAACACCGAAATCGGACAGGTGATCGTGCTCGCCTACCTCGACGCCTATCGCAAGCTTGTAACCCAACTCGGGGGATTGCCGCAGAATGCGGCGGCGGCGGCCCCGGTCGCGAAATAAGACCGACATATGGGGCGGGTGCCAAGGCGTCCGCCCCCTCTCAGTGCGCGAGGCCGCTGCCGAATGACGCTGCGGCTCCGCGCCGTCGTCCCTTCCACCATACCAGAATCGCTTCGGCGGCGGGGCGTTCGACAAGGCGGTTGATGACCGTCCCCAGCGTCAGGGCAATAAGAAAAGCCGCGAAGAAGGCGACCCATGGGCTGTATCCGGCCCGCGCCATCTCCAGCATGACGACGAAGCCGATATGCTGGTGGATCAGGTAGAAAGAATAGCTGATCCCGCCCATCCAAACCAGCGGGCGCAGCGCCAGGAAGCGCAGCCGCCCGTGGATCATCGCCACGAACAGAGCCACCATGAGCAGCCCCATCGCCACGATATCGACCGTATCGACGATGGCGATGGAAAGGATCGCCAGCAGAGCGACCGGGACCTGCTGCATCAGGCGCCTCTGCCCCGACCAGACCCGGTGGGCGAGCATCCCCAGCACGAAAAAAGGCACATAACGCAACGCCAGCAGCATGACGATGCGCTCGGGCATGTCGGGCCACAGCCACCAGAGCCAGCGCAAGGCCAGCCATCCCGCCAGCACCGGCTCCAGGCGGCGAGTACCGCCGCAGGTCCAGATCGCCGCCATGCAGACATAAAAGGCAATCTCAACCGTCAGCGTCCAATAAGCGCCATCGACTTCAGGAATGAACGCGAACCCCTGAAGCATCGTCACATTGGCGAGGATGGCGAGCGGCCCGATCAGCAAGCGCGTGGCGTGGTCCGCATATTCGACCGCCAGCGTCACCAGCATCGCGACCAGATAGGCGGGATAAAGCCGCGCAAACCGATTGACGATGAAATCGGCAAGCGAGCCGATCCGGTCCAGCGTGAAGAAGATCGCGAAACCGGAAATGGTGAAGAACAGCAGCACCCGGTAATTGCCGCCGGGAAAGCTGAAGGGAACGTGCGCCGCCTGCGGAAACAGTTCGTGGAAGCGAGTCGAATAATGGAAGACGAGCGCGCATAACGCACCGATGCCGCGCAGGGCGTCCAGTTCCGTCAACCGGCCTCGGGAATGCGGCGATGCGACCATCGACGCTCCCTTAGCATCCTGCGGGCAACGAAAGGGTTAAGATCGGCCTCGATATGAAGCGATCGGCATATTCGGAACGCCGATCGCTATATTAAGGGTCAAGCGGTCGGGCCGTCAAGAACGGCAGCAATCGCAGCCGCCACGTCTTCCATGTCGGCCATGCCGTCAACCCGCGACACGATGCCGCGCGATTCGTAGATCGGAAGGATCGGCGCTGTCTTGGCACGATATTCGGCCATGCGAGTGCGCACGGTTTCCTCGTTGTCGTCAGGTCGACGCTTGAACTCATGCCCGTGGCACTTGTCGCATTCGCCCTCTTTCGCGGGCAGTTTGAAGCGGTCATGATAACCTGCGCCGCAGTTGGCGCAGGTGAAACGCCCGGTGATGCGTTCCACCAGCGCGTCTTCGTCGACTTCCAATTCGATCACATGATCGAGCGTGCGCCCGCGTGCGGACAGGATCGTGTCGAGGGAATGCGCCTGCGCTTCGGTGCGGGGATAGCCATCGAAGATACCCCCGGTGCCAGCATCCAGCGCGTCGAGCGCCTCGCCAATAATGCCCGACACGATCTCGTCGGACACCAGTTCGCCCGCTTCCATCACCGCCTTGGCCTTGAGACCCACGGGCGTGCCCGCCTTGACCGCCGCGCGCAGCATGTCGCCGGTCGACAGTTGCACCATGCCACGTGTGTCCACCAAACGTGTCGCCTGCGTGCCCTTCCCGGCACCCGGAGGGCCAAGCAAGATGATGTTCATTGCGCGCATTCTCCCCTTTAGCTTGCGCTTTGTGTAAGCCCGCCTTTAGCGAAGTCGACCCTTGAGCTTCGCCTTGCGGATGAGATCGCCATATTGATGCGCGAGCAGGTGGCTTTGAATCTGCGTCACGGTATCGACCGTCACGTTGACCACGATGAGCAGGCTCGTCCCTCCCAGGTAGAAGGGAATGCCCGCCCGTGCGATGGCGAATTCCGGCACAAGGCAGATGAACGCCAGATAGGCCGCGCCGATCACCGTGATGCGCGTCAGCACATAATCGAGGTAATTCTCGGTGTTCTTGCCCGGACGAATGCCGGGGATGAAGCCACCGTTGCGCTTGAGGTTGTCCGCCGTCTCTTCGGGATTGAACACCACAGCCGTGTAGAAAAAGCAGAAGAAGACGATGCCGAGTCCGTAGAGGCCCATATAGACCGGGCTGCCGTGCGACAAATACTGGTTCAGCGTCAGCACGAAATCGCCCATCCGGCTTTCGCCCGCGACGGTGCGACCCGCAAATTGGGAGATGGTCAGCGGCATCAACAACAGCGAACTGGCGAAGATCGGAGGAATGACGCCGGCAGTGTTCACCTTGAGCGGCAGATGGCTGCGGTCCGCCTGCATCAGCCCCTGTCGGGTCTGCCGCTTGGGATACTGGATCAGGACCCGGCGCTGTGCGCGCTCCATGAAGCAGATCAGCAGGATCAGGCCCAATGCCATGATGATGACGAGCATGATGAGCAGGCCGGAGATCGACCCTTCGCTACCGGACTTGAAAAGATTGCTCAGCGTTACCGGCAGCTGTGCGACGATGCCCGCCATGATGATGAGCGATGTGCCGTTGCCGATCCCGCGCGAGGTGATCTGCTCGCCCAGCCACATCAGGAACATCGTGCCGCCGATCAGCGAGATCACGGCGGTTATGCGGAACAGCAGGCCGGGATCGACGACCGCCTGAAGCCCCTGTTGCGCACCGAAGCCTTCAAGCCCGACCGCGATGAAATAGCCCTGCACCGCAGTCAGGCCCACCGTCCCGTACCGGGTATATTGGTTGAGCTTCTTGCGCCCGCTTTCGCCTTCCTTCTTGATCGCGGCAAGCTGCGGCGACAGGCTGGCGCCAAGCTGCACCACGATCGAGGCCGTGATGTAGGGCATCACGCCGAGCGCGATGAGGCTCATGCGCGAGAGCGAACCGCCCGAGAAAGTATTGAAGATGTCGAGGATGCCGCCATTCGTCTGGCTGTAAAGCTGCGAAAGGGCAGTCGGATCGACGCCGGGCAGCGGCACGAAGCTGAGGAAGCGGAACACGATCAGCGCGCCGAGCGTAAACCACAGGCGCTTCTTGAGGTCGGTGGCCTGGCTGAACTTGGCGAGGCTGAGATTGGATGCGAGCTGGTCGGCTCTCGATGCCATGGTGGCTGCCCTTCAAATCACACATGCCGCAGAAACGGGTCTGCTGGCCGGAATCGCTCACCCCCTTAGCGGGGTGGATCGGTCCTGTCGAACGGGAGTTGTCACAGAAGCGACAAGAGGTTTGCCCCCGAAACACAAGACCCCGCCGACCCATATCGGGCAGCGGGGCCATGCTTGCAAGTCGTGCAGGCGCCTTACGCCTTCTTGGCGGCCTTGGCGCTGCCCTTCTTGGCGGCGGCCTTTTCAGCGGCGGGGACGACGGCGATCACCTCGACCTTGCCACCGGTCTTCTCGACCGCTTCGATCGCGCCCTTAGACGCACCGGAGACGAGCAGGTTCACCTTCGCGGTCAGTTCGCCCTTGCCCAGCAGACGCACGCCGTCCTTGCCGCCACGGGCAAGAGCGGCAGCCTTGAGAGCCGCATGGTCGATGGTGGCGTTCGCGTCCAGCTTGCCGGCGTCGATCGCCTTCTGGACGGCGCCCAGGTTCACGATGGCGTAATCCTTGGCAAAGATGTTGTTGAAGCCGCGCTTCGGCAGACGCATGTGGAGCGGCATCTGGCCACCCTCGAAGCCGTTGATGCTGACGCCCGAACGTGCCTTGGCACCCTTCTGGCCGCGACCGGCGGTCTTGCCTTTGCCCGAGCCGATACCGCGGCCCACGCGCATCCGGCCCTTGCGGGCACCGGCATTGTCGTTGAGTTCGTTGAGCTTCATGATGTGCACTCGCTTTCGCTATGTTCGCGCAGCCCCTTGCCGGGGCGACTGGAAACGGAACGGTGGCTTATCCCCGTCCCCTAAAAAACGAAAGAGGGGTTGCCCCCTCTTCCGCCTGTTCATTCGTGGGAGGAAGGCTTAGCCTTCTACCACTTCCACCATATGCGGCAGCTTCTTGATCGCACCGCGGACTTCCGCCGTGTCTTCGAGCTCCACCACGCGGTGCATCTTGCCAAGGCCGAGGCCGATCAGAATCTTCTTCTGGCTTTCGGGACGACGGATCGGCGAGCCGATCTGCTTGATCTTGATGGTTGCCATGTCCTGTTACTCCGCAATCGCTTCGGCGTCGGCCTGCGCGACGTCGGCAGCGGCCCCGCCGCGGCGCAGAAGGTCGGCGACCTTCTTGCCGCGACGCTGCGCCACCGACTTCGGGCTGGTCTGCTCGCCCAGTGCCGCAAAGGTCGCACGGATCATGTTATAGGGGTTCGACGTGCCGTTCGACTTCGTCACGACGTCCGCGACGCCGAGGCTTTCGAACACGGCGCGCATCGGACCGCCCGCGATGATGCCCGTACCGGCCGGAGCCGACCGCACGGTCACCTTGCCCGCACCGAAGTGGCCAAGGCCATCATGGTGCAGGGTGCGGCCTTCCTTCAGGGGAACTCGAACCATCGCCTTCTTGGCCGAAGCGGTCGCCTTGCTGATCGCTTCGGGCACTTCACGCGCCTTGCCATGACCAAAGCCGACCCGACCCTTGCCGTCACCCACGACGACCAGAGCGGCGAAGCCGAAGCGCTTACCGCCCTTGACGGTCTTCGAGACGCGGTTGATGTGAACCAGCTTCTCGATCAGCTCCTCGCCCTGCTCCTCGTCACGGTTTCCACCGCGACGGTCGTCGCGACGGCCACGGCCGCCCCGCTCGCCACGATTGCGATCGCCGCCACCGCGGTTGCCACGGCCACGGCCGGGACCACGATTTTCGGTCTGCTCGCCGCCTTCGACGGCTGCGGGTGCACCCGCCTGCGACTGGATTTCGTTTTCGTCAGCCATGATCAGAACTCCAGCCCGCCTTCGCGGGCGGCATCGGCAAGCGCTTTCACGCGGCCATGGAACAGGAAGCCACCGCGGTCGAACACGACCTTGGTGACGCCGGCAGCAGTCGCCGCAGCGGCGACGCGCTTGCCGACTTCGGCAGCAGCTTCGGCAGTCGCACCGGTCTTGCCGCGCACATCCTTTTCCAAGGTCGATGCAGCAGCGACGGTCTTGCCGGCGGCGTCATCGATGACCTGGGCGTAGATGTGACGACCCGAGCGGTGAACGCTAAGGCGTGGCTTGTGACCGGCGACCGCCTTGAGTGCGGTGCGGACGCGGCGACGACGCCGCGCGAAGAGGGAGAGCTTTGCCATCTTACTTCTTCTTCCCTTCCTTGCGGAAGATGAACTCGCCGTCATACTTGATGCCCTTGCCCTTATAGGGTTCGGGCTTACGCCAGCGACGGATTTCGGCGGCCACCTGGCCTACCTGCTGCTTGTCGATGCCGCTGATCTCGACCGTGGTGTTATCCGGGGTCTTGATCTCGATGCCTTCCGGCACTGCGAAATCGACGTCGTGCGAATAGCCAAGCTGCAGCTTGAGCGTCTTGCCCTGCGCATTGGCGCGGTAGCCCACGCCGGTGATGAGCAGCTTCTTAGAGAAGCCCTCGGTCACGCCGGTGATGAGGTTCTGAACCAGCGTACGCTGCATGCCCCAGAACGCACGCGCGCGCTTGGTGTCGTTGGCGGGCTGAAGGGCAATTTTGCCCTCCTCGACGCTGTAGCTGACTTCGTCGGCCAGCGGCATGGCGAGGGTGCCCTTGGGCCCCTTCACCGACAGCTGCCCGTCAGCGATGGATGCGGTCACGCCCGAAGGCACGGTGACCGGCTTCTTACCGGTGCGGCTCATCAGAACACCTCCGCGAGCACTTCGCCGCCGACATTCTGTTCGCGCGCTTCGGCGTCGGACAGAACGCCCTTGGGCGTCGAGACTATGGTGATGCCAAGGCCATTGCGCACGATCGGCAGTTCCTTGGAACCCGAATAGACGCGGCGGCCAGGCTTGGACACGCGGGCGACATGCTT
>NZ_QFOA01000161.1 GCF_003248505.1 Sphingobium sp. | reverse complement strand
GATGGTGACGGAAAAGCTCCGGTTCGCGCCGATGGCGCACCTTCTCCCCTATCATGACCCTGCAACGCTCGCGATCCGCATCGGCTGGCTCAGTCAGGTGCTCGAAGGACGCTATTATCTCGGCGTCGGCCCAGGCGGTCACCATACCGACGCGATCCTGCACGGCTTCGAGAATCTGTCGCAATTACCCGCACGGCAGATTGAGGCGCTCACGATCATGGAGAAGGTCTGGCAGGAAGAGCCGTTCCGCTTCGCAGGCGATTTCTACAGAGCAGGATTTCCAGGTCCTGACGATATGCCCGGCTATGACGTGACCATCGCCAAGAACGGATTATGGAAAGAGTCGCCGTTCGAAATCGCCGTCACCGCGCTCTCGGCCAATTCGAACTCGATGAAGTTCGCCGGTGAGCGGAATTACAGTCCGATCTCGTTTTTTGGTGGTGTCGATCAGATGATATCGCACTGGGAAACCTGGTCGACCGCCATGCGAGAAGCGGGCTTTACGCCGGAACGGGAGCGGCTTCGCGTCTGTCGCGAGGTGTTCGTCGCGGATAATGATGCGGAAGCGAAGCGCCGTGCGATCTCTGGCGGCCTTGGCTACAGCTGGGAGCATTATCTCCTGCCGATCTACAAGAAGTTCAAGCTGCTCGACGGGATCATCAAGGATTCTGGGGTCGATATCAGCGCTGATGAAGTCGACATGGATTTCCTTGCCGAGCACGTGTGGCTCTGCGGTTCGAGCGAAACCGTGACACAAAAGATCGAGGCGCTTGTCGACAAGGTCGGGCCATGGGGCATGCTGTGCATCAATTCGCATGACAATATTGACGACATGGCCCCCGCAAATGAGTCGCTCCAGCGCTTTGCGCAAGAGGTCATGCCAAAAGTGGGAGCGTCGTTCCTGCCTGACGCGTGACATCTCCATCAAGAAGACGGCGTCCACCGCTCTTGATGCAGCTTTCGAACCTCTTCGTCCAGATTTGCAGAACCGTTCCGCTGGTAAACCCAACGCGCGACGCGGAACCAGCGGGTCGGACTGACGGGCTTCGAGGCAGACGAAAAACCTATCTCGCGCCGACCGCCTCTCGTCGGCGCGGGACAGAGCTTTGACTACCCTCTCCCGCCCATCGCGGACTTAATCAGGAGTTTTGGAATGGACCTCGCTGGCAAGAAGATAATCGTCACTGGCGGCGCACAGGGGATCGGTGCAGCGATCGTGCGGGCCTACGTCGCCGCCGGCGCAACGACCGTCGCAATGGACCTGCAGGAGGAACTCGGACATCGAACGGCGGCTGAGGCGAGTGAGCACGGGCCAGGTCAAGCAACCTTTCAACTGCTCGATGTCACGAACCGCAGCGCGGTAGACAAGGCTTTTGAGGAAGCCACTGCGCGATTGGGCGGCCTGGACGTGATGGTAAATGTCGCGGGCGTGCAATCCTTCGTTGACGTCATCCAGGTCGACGAAGCCGCGTACCGCCGCCTGTTCGACATAAATGTTCTGGGCACCATGAATACGAATGGCGCCGCCTATCTCGCGATGAAGCCTAGCGGTAATGGGGCGATCATAAACTTCGGTTCGGAGTCAGGTCTGACGGGCGAGCCGGACAATGCTGTCTATGGCGCGACCAAGGGCGCGGTCCATACGTGGACACGATCGGTTGCCCGACAGTGGGGGCCAGACGGGATCCGGGTCAACGCGGTACTCCCCTATGTCGTCACGCCCATGTATCAGAAATTCCGGGACGCTTTGTCGCCGGAAGCGCTCGCACGACATGACCATGAGGTCCAAACTGCCATTCCGCTTGGGGGAAAGTTCGGAGACCCTGACAAGGATCTGGCGCCTGTACTGGTGTTTCTCGCGAGCGACGCGTCGCGTTTCATTACCGGCCAGATGCTTGCGGTCGATGGCGGGCTGGTTTCGGTTCGCTAGCGAAGGCGGCCCGATCAAGGGCATGCCATCATCCGCTTGGGGTCGCTCGAATGATGTGCTTGTGTTGGCAGGGCTGGTTCCATTTATGGGAGCCGGCCCTTCAGCCGCTCAATGCCCCTCAATCGATCCACTCAGCCGTCAGCACTGCGATGCTTTGTCCTGCGAGTTGGATGTCGTTGCGACGGACGTCAATCGATCATTTCAGCGACAGCCCTGCGCAATTCGCGCACGGGCAGAGTGCCCAAAGGGACGTTTT
>NZ_QFOA01000007.1 GCF_003248505.1 Sphingobium sp. | reverse complement strand
GGTCGCTCCCGCCCGCATCGCGTCTACCGCGACCGCGACATTGTTGTGCGCGGTCAGCACCAGGATCGGCAGCGCCGGGCGGCGCGCGCGGATTTCGCGGATGAGGCCGGCGGGCTCATAGTCCGGGCTCCACTGGTCGAGCAGGATCGCATCGAGCTGCATCCCGTCCTGCGTGCCGAGCGTCGCGATCGCGGTTTCCCCGTCCGACTCGAAGACGGTGCGCCAGCCCGCACGCGTGGCAAGCGCCGACACCAATCGGCGTTGTGCCGGTTCGTCGTCGATCAGCATCAGCATCGGTACGCCGTCGCGCGTCATCCGGACCCCTCTTAAATGACAGGGGACCGAGCGTAGCGGCGGCGGGTAAAGGCCCGCTTAACCCACCCAAGATTTTCTTGCGCTCCCTTGGGTTGAGGGGAAGCCCCCTTGCCGATAAGGGTTGGCGCTCAACGACCGCATGAGGGGAAGCATTATGGCGTCCAACGACATGAAAAGCGCGAACCAGACCTATTCCGGGTTCGTCGGCCTGGTGAAGTGGGGCACGATCGCCAGCGTGGCGGTGGCTGCCGTGGTGGTGCTGCTGATCTCGAGCTAGGCTGCTCGACAATTTAACGGGGAGGGGGCCGCGATAATGAAAATAGCGGTGGTAAAGGAACAGGCGGCGGGCGAAAGGCGCGTTGCCGCGACGCCGGAAACGGTCAAGAAATTCAAGGCGCTGGGCGCGGACGTGGCAGTGGAGGCCGGATCGGGCCTCACCGCCTCGGTCGCCGACGCCGATTATGCGGCGGCGGGCGCTGTCGTCGCCGACCGCGCGGCCACGCTCGCCGGGGCGGACATCGTCCTTGGCATTCAGGGGCCCGCGCCCGAAAGCCTGGCCGGGGTGAAGCCGGGCGCATGGATCGTCGCGGGCCTCAACCCGTTCGGAGATCGCGCACGGATCGACGCCTATGCGGCGGCGGGGCTGGAAGCGCTGGCGATGGAATTCATGCCGCGCATCACCCGCGCGCAGTCGATGGACATCCTTTCCTCGCAATCGAACCTGTCGGGCTACAAGGCGGTGCTCGACGCCGCGGCAGAATATGGCAAGGCGTTTCCGATGATGATGACCGCCGCGGGTACCGTCTCGGCGGCGAAGGCCTTCGTCATGGGCGTGGGCGTCGCGGGGCTTCAGGCGATCGCGACCGCGCGCCGCCTGGGCGCGCAGGTCAGCGCGACCGACGTGCGTTCGGCGACGAAGGAGCAGATCGAATCGCTCGGCGCCAAGGCGATCTTCGTGGAAAAGGTCGCGGGCATCGAGGGTGAAGGGTCGGGCGGCTACGCCACCGAAATGTCGGACGAATACAAGGCCGCGCAGGCCGAACTCGTTTCCGCCCACATCGCCAAGCAGGACATCGTCATCACGACCGCGCTCATCCCGGGCCGCGCCGCGCCGCGCCTCGTCACCGATGCGCAGATCGCGACGATGAAGCCGGGCAGCGTGATCGTCGACCTCGCGGTCGAACAGGGCGGCAATGTCGAAGGCGCGGTCGCGGGCGAAGTGGTCGAACGCCACGGCGTCAGGATCGTCGGCCATCGCAACGTGCCCTCGCGCCTCGCCACCGACGCATCGGCGCTGTTTTCGCGCAATCTCTACAATTTCCTGTCCGCTTTCTGGGACAAGGAAAAGAACGCGCCGGTGCTGGACGACGAAATCGGCAACGCCATCCGCCTGACGCAGGGCGGCAGGATCGTCAACGAACGCCTGCTGGGCTGACGCCTGCATGACAAGGGCGCGCGCCTGCCAAGGGGGTGGGGGCGCGCGATAGCGGTTCCGCGCGAACGCCCGGACCAAACGGGGAGTAGGAACGATGGACTTCATCTCCATCCTGTCGATTTTCGTGCTGGCGTGTTTCGTCGGCTATTATGTGGTGTGGTCGGTCACCCCGGCGCTCCACACGCCGCTGATGGCGGTCACCAACGCCATTTCGTCGGTCATCATCGTGGGCGCGCTGGTCGCGTCGGCGGAAGCGGGCAGCATCGCGGCCAAGATACTGGGCCTGCTTGCGGTCGTGCTTGCGTCGGTCAACATCTTCGGCGGCTTTGCGGTCACCGAACGCATGCTGGCGATGTACAAGAAGAAGGAGCGCAAGTGATGCACGAACTCGCGCCCGTCTCACCCTTCGTCGCGCTCGCCTATCTGGTCGCGGGCGTCCTTTTCATCCTTGCGCTGCGCGGGCTGTCCAGCCCCGCGACCAGCCGTCGCGGCAATCGCATGGGCATGGTCGGCATGGGCATCGCCGTCGCCACCACGCTCTATACCCATGACGTGGTGAGCCTGCCCGAGATCGTCGGCGCCATCGTCGTGGGCGGCGGCATCGGTTTCGTGATCGCCCGCCGGATCGAAATGACCGCGATGCCGCAACTCGTGGCGGCGTTCCACAGCCTCGTGGGCCTCGCTGCCGTGCTGGTGGGCGCAGCCGCCTATCTCAATCCCGGCGCATTCGGCATTCTCGATCCGCTGACGGACGAAATCCACAACGCCAGCCGGGTCGAAATGGGCCTGGGCGTCGCGATCGGCGCGATCACCTTTTCCGGGTCGATCATCGCCTTCCTCAAGCTGAACGGCAACATGTCGGGCAAGCCGATCATGCTGCCGGGCCGCCACCTCATCAACCTTGCCACGCTCGCCGCCATTCTGGGACTGGTTGCCTATTTCGTGACCGACCAGAGCCCGTGGGTGTTCTGGACCGTGACGGCCTTGAGCTTTATCATCGGTTTCCTGCTCATCATCCCCATCGGCGGCGCGGACATGCCGGTCGTGGTGTCGATGCTGAACAGCTATTCGGGCTGGGCCGCCGCCGCCATGGGCTTCACGCTCGGCAACAGCGCGATGATCATCACCGGCGCGCTGGTCGGGTCTTCCGGCGCGATCCTCTCCTACATCATGTGCAAGGCGATGAACCGCAGCTTCATCAGCGTCATCGCGGGCGGCTTCGGCGCAGAAGCCGGGCCTTCGGGCGGCGGCGCGGCAGCGGTCGACCGCCCCTACAAGCGCGGCAGCGCGGAGGATGCGGCATTCCTGATGAAGCAGGCGGACAGCGTCATCATCGTGCCCGGCTACGGCATGGCCGTATCGCAGGCGCAGCACGCGCTGCGGGAAATGGGCGACCTGCTCAAGAAGGAAGGCGTATCCGTCAAATATGCCATCCACCCGGTCGCGGGCCGGATGCCGGGCCACATGAACGTGCTGCTGGCCGAAGCCAACGTCCCCTATGACGAAGTGTTCGAACTGGAGGACATCAACAGCGAATTCGGTCAGGCCGATGTCGCCTTCGTCATCGGCGCGAACGACGTCACCAACCCGGCGGCCAAGACCGACAAGACATCGCCTATCTACGGGATGCCGATCCTGGACGTCGCCAACGCCAAGTCGGTCCTGTTCGTCAAGCGCTCCATGGGCGGGGCGGGCTATGCCGGTGTCGACAACGAAGTCTTCTACATGGACAACACCATGATGCTGCTGGCCGACGCGAAGAAGATGGTCGAGGAAATCGTCAAGGGGCTTGCCCACTGAGCCGGGCTTCCCCTAACCATGACCGGGACGGCGGAGCGACGCGCTGCGCCGTCCCTTTTCATTTTTCAGGGGGCACAGGGGCATCATGCGCAAACTCGGCCTGATCGGCGGTCTCAGCTGGATCTCGACCGCGCGCTATTACCAGATCATCAACCAGGCCGTGCACCGCGCGAAGGGTGGACAGCACAGTGCGCCGCTGCTGATCGAAAGCCTCGACTTCGCCGATGTCGCCGGATGCGCCACCCAGAACGACTGGGACTGCGCGGCGGAACAGCTCATCGCCTCGGCGCGGCGTCTGGAGCAGGCGGGGGCGCAAGGCCTGCTCATCTGCGCCAACTCCATGCACCGCGTCTACGATCAGGTGCAGGCGCAAATCGGCGTGCCCATCGTCCATATCGCCGAAGTCGTGGGCGCCCAAATGCAGGCGGACGGCGTCGAAAAGGCGGCGCTCATCGGTACGCGCAACGTCATGATGGAAAAATTCTATCGCCAGCGCCTCGTCGCGCACGGCGTCTCGCTGCTGCCCGCCGACATGGAGCTTGCCGAACGGATCGACCGCATCGTCTACGACGAATTGACCGTGGGGAAGGTCAGTCGCGAATCGGAACGTTTCATGAAGTCGGAACTGACCGACATCGCCAAGCAGGACGTGCAGGCCGTCGTCCTTGCCTGCACCGAACTGGAACGCATCGTCGATGTGAAGGCGAACATTCTGCCCATCTACGACTGCACCGGCATTCACGCGAAGGCGGGGGTGGATTTCATATTGGGATAAAGGCCCGGTCGGGCGGGCGGATGGCTTAAGGACTTGCGACTGCCGCAGGGATGCTCGCGGTGCCGACCGCCCGGTCGAATATCGTTGGCGCCGCCTATCCCCCGCTTTCCGGCTCGCCGATCTCCATGTCCGCAAGCGCGAGGCGCAGCAGTTCGGTCATGGCGTTCCGCGCCGCCGCCGTGTCCCGCGCCGCAATCGCCTGCAATACGGCGCGATGGTCGGGCAGGGGGTCGCGCGGCATCATCTGCTTGCGATGCTTGAACTTGGTGGTCCAGCTGACCGCCGCGCCCACCGAACTCGCCAGCGCCGCCAGCGCGTCGTTATGCGTCGCGGCCAGCACCGCATGGTGAAAGCGCTGGTCCGCCGCGCGTCCCTCCGCCGTCGACAGGCCGGCCCGCCCCATGTCGTCGAGCGCGGCGTCCATCACCGCCAGTTGATCCTCGGTGCGCCGCCGCGCTGCAAATTCCGCCGCCGCCGGTTCGATGACGCCGCGCAGTTCGAACAGGTCGCGGATGAAATCCGCATCCGGCTCGCCCGCGAACATCCACGCCAGCATTTCGGGGTCAAGCACATTCCAGCGATATCGCGGCAGCACGCGGGTGCCCGCCTTGGGGCGGCTTTCCAGCATTCCCTTGGAAACGAGGATGCGCACCGCCTCGCGATAGGCAGTGCGTGACACGCCCAGGCGCTCCGACGCTTCGATCTCGCCTTCGAACAGGTCGCCGGGGCGGTGCCGCCCGGTGAGAATGGCGGTGCCCAGATCGCGGGCAATCGCCTGATGGATGCGGAGCGCGCCTTCTTCCGGTCCGTCTTTGCGCGCGCTCGTCATGGCCTGTGTCCCCGCTCCCTCAATCCTCGAACGCAGCCGTAGGGCAATGCCGCCCGCAAAGGAAGGCGTCCGCCACCAGACGCAGCGGCGCAAGGTCCACGTCGATGGCGCGATCCGCCACCAGATCGACGAAGCGGCGATACATGGCGGGATATTCCTCGTCCGGCGCTTTCACCTGCACCGCGCCGTCGAGCCGCAGCATGTTGCCGCCCTCGGACAGGAGCAGGCTGCCCCGGTCGGTCTCGACCGCAATGTCCCACGTTTGCGGGCCGGTCTGCCGCCAGTCGAACACCGCCGCAATCGGCGCGCCCGACGCCGTCGCCATCCGGATTTCCGCACCGATGGGCGCGTCCTTGTTCTGCGGGACTTCCAGCATCGCCGACAGCATCGTCACGGGTTCCGCCACGATCTCGGTCAGAATCGACAACGCGTTGATGCCGGGGTCGAACACGCCGAAGCCGCCCGCTTCCCAGATCCACGGCTGGCCGGGGTGCCAGTGCCGCACATCCTCACGCCATTGTATATCGATGCTCTCGACCGTCCGCTCGCCGATCCAGTCCTTCGCCTGGGCGACGGCGGCGGCGTAGCGGCTGTGCCAGCTGGCATAGAGCGTCACGCCCTGCTGCTGCGCCAGCGATACGAGCGCGTCGACTTCCGATACGGTCGCGCCCGGCGGTTTTTCCATGAACACATGCTTGCCCGCCAGCAACGCCTGCCGCGCCGCATGATAGCGCGCCTGCGGCGGCTGGCACAGGATGACGGCGTCCAGATCCGCCTCGCCCGCCAGCATCGCGCCGAGGTCGGGGTAGTTCGCTACCCCGTCCCCTTGCGCGTTGCGGCTGGCGACGGCGACCAGTTCGATCCCGCCCGTGCGTTCGATCGCGGGCAGATGCTGGTCGCGCGCGATCTTGCCGAGGCCGACGAGCCCTGCCCGGATCGTCATGCGGCGACGCTCAGCTTGCCTTCGACGCGGCGCGTCAGGCCCCAGGGATTGGCTTCCTGAAGCGCGGGCGGCAGCAGCGCGTCGGGCACGTCCTGGTAACAGACCGGCCGCAGGAAACGCATCATCGCCAGCGTGCCGACCGAAGTCGAGCGCCCGTCGGCGGTGGACGGGAAGGGGCCGCCATGCACCATCGCGTGCGTCACCTCGACGCCGGTGGGCCAGCCGTTGGTGAGGATGCGACCGACCTTGCGCGACAATGTGGGCAGCAACGCGGCGGCATGCGCCTCGTCGCCCGATCCGATCTGGAGCGTGGCGGTCAGCTGGCCTTCGAGGCCCGCGATGGTCGCGATCACTTCCTCGATGCTGCCGCAGCGGATGAGGACGGAAGACGATCCGAACACTTCCTCCGCCAGCACCGCATTGCCTTCGAACGTCGCGCGATCGGTGGCGAAGAACGCCGCCTGGCCGCGATTGACGCCGTCCGCTTCCGTGCCGCGCGCGACGGTGGTGACGCCGTCCGCGCCCGCCAGCGCCGCCACGCCCTTTTCATAGGCTTCGTGGATGCCCGGCGTCAGCATGACCTGCGGCGCGGCGCCCGCCATCGCCTGCGCGGCGGCCGCGATGAACGTGTCGAGATCGGGACCGTCGAGTGCGATGACGAGGCCGGGGTTGGTGCAGAACTGGCCTGCGCCCATCGTCAGCGAACCGACGAACGCCGTGCCCATCGCTTCGGCCCGGTCCTGAAGCGCGCCGGGCAGCAGCACGACCGGATTGATCGACGACATTTCGGCATAGACCGGGATCGGTTCCTTGCGTTCCGCCGCGATCTTCATGAGCGCGGTGCCGCCCCCGCGCGAGCCGGTGAAGCCCACCGCCTTGACGCGGGGATCGGCGACCAGCGCGCCGCCCAGCGCGCGGTCGTTGCCGGGCAGGTAGGAAAAGACGCCTTCATGCAGGCCGCACGCCGCGACCGCAGCCTGAATCGCGCGCGCGACCAGCTCGCCGGTGCCGGGGTGGGCGCTGTGTCCCTTGACGATCACCGGCGATCCCGCCGCGAAGGCCGCCGCCGTGTCGCCGCCCGCGACGGAGAAGGCGAGGGGGAAGTTGGACGCGCCGAACACCGCGACCGGGCCGACCGAATGGTTGACCCGGCGCAGGTCCGCGCGAGGCAGCGGCTGGCGATCGGGCATCGCGCGGTCGACGGTGGCGTCGAGCCAGTCGCCCAGGCGCACATAGGACGCAAAGAGGCGCAACTGCCCCACCGTGCGGCCCCGCTCGCCTTCCAGGCGCGCACGCGGCAGGCCGCTTTCGGCCATCGCGGTTTCGATCAGCAGGTCGCCGATGCCGACGATATTGTCGGCGACGGTTTCGATGAAGGTCGCGCGCGCGTCGGGCGACAGGGTCGAAAAGCTGTCGAACGCGGCGTCGGCCAGCGCGGCGGCTTCCTCGACCTCGGCGGGCATCGCGCTCGAAAAGGCGACCTCGCCCTTTTCGCCTGTCGCCGGGTTGATGGCGTGGAAAGGCGTTCCGCTATGGCGCTCGCTCGCGCCGATGAGGATGGCTCCGTTGAACATGGCTGTCTCCTGATGGGGGATCGGAAAAGGCGGGGTCGGGCATCAGATGGCCCGCCGCTCCCCGCCTTTCAATAGAATGACGGTAGCGCTATCAATGATTGTCGCGGGGCAGGCCCATGGTCTGCGCGATCCGCTGATATTTCTCCGCGCCCTCCAGGATCGCGCCGGTGTCGAGCTGTCCGACGACCGAGCGCTGAATTTCCTGCCAGGGAGTCTGCGAGGCGGGATAGCGATAGCCGCCCTCGGCCACCAGCGCGGCGCGGCGGGCGTCCAGTTCCGCATCGGGGATGAGGACGTTCACTTCCCCGGCCTTGAGGTCCATGCGAACCCGGTCGCCGTCCTTCAACAGGGCAAGGCCGCCCATCGCTGCCGCTTCGGGGGAGGCGTTGAGGATGGAGGGGCTTCCGCTCGTGCCCGACTGGCGCCCGTCGCCGATGCACGGCAGCGCCGACACGCCTTCGGTGATGAGGTAGGCGGGCGGGCGCATGTTGACGACTTCCGCCGCGCCCGGATAGCCGATGGGTCCCGCGCCGCGCATGAACATCAGGGTGTCGGGCGTAATGCCGGTGGCCGGATCGTCGATGCGGCGGTGATAATCCTCCGGCCCGTCGAACACGATCGCCTGCCCTTCGAACGCGTCGGGATCGTCGGGGTTGGAAAGGTAGCGATCGCGGAATTCGGCGCTGATGACGCTGGTCTTCATGACGGCGGCGTCGAACAGATTGCCCGTGAGGACCAGGAACCCCGCGTCCTCCATCAGCGGCTGGACGAAGGGACGGATGACCTTTTCGTCGCCGATCTCCACGCCCCGGCAATTGTCGCCCATGGTCTTGCCGTTGACCGTCATCGCGCCCTCGCGAATCAGGCCCTGATCGATCAGCTGGGCCACCACGGCGGGCACGCCACCCGCGCGGTAATAATCCTCCGCCAGATATTCGCCTGCGGGCTGGAGGTTCACCAGCAGCGGGATTTTGTGACCGACCGTTTCCCAGTCCTTGAGCGGCACGTCCACGCCCATATGGCGTGCGATCGCGGTCAGGTGGATGGGCGCGTTGGTCGATCCGCCGATGGCGCTGTTGACCGCGATGGCATTGTGGAACGCGTCCACCGTCATGATGTCGGAAGGCTTGAGGTCTTCATGCACCATTTCGACGATGCGCTTGCCGGTCAGATAGGCCGCTTCCTGCCGGTCGCGATAGGGCGCGGGGATGGCGGCGGAGCCGGGCAGCATCATGCCCAGCGCTTCGGCGAGGCTGTTCATCGTGCTCGCCGTGCCCATCGTGTTGCAATAGCCGGTCGACGGCGCGGACGACGCGACGAGCTTGATGAAGCCTTCGTCGTCGATCTTGCCCGCCGCCAGCAACTGGCGCGCGTGCCACACGATGGTGCCCGATCCCGTGCGCTCCCCCTTGAACCAGCCGTTCAGCATCGGACCGACCGAAAGGGCGATGGCCGGAATGTTGACCGTCGCCGCCGCCATCAGCAGCGCCGGCGTCGTCTTGTCGCACCCGGTCGTCAGGATGACGCCGTCGAGCGGATAGCCGTACATCGCCTCGACAAGGCCGAGATAGGCGAGATTGCGGTCGAGCCCTGCGGTCGGGCGCTTGCCCGTTTCCTGGATCGGGTGGACCGGGAATTCCAGCGCGATGCCGCCCATTTCGCGAATGCCGTCGCGCATCCGTTCCGCCAGTGCCAGATGGTGGCGGTTGCACGGAGACAGGTCGCTGCCGGTCTGGGCGATGCCGATGATCGGCTTGCCGCTGCGCAGTTCGTCCAGGCTGAGGCCGAAATTCAGGTAGCGCTCCAGATACAGCGCGGTCATGTCAATATTGTCTGGGTTGTCGAACCAGGCACGGCTGCGCAATTTGGGGGCGGGCTTGGACGAATCGCTCATGGGGCTTCCTGACGCAGAAAATAGGGGCGCATGGACGCGCTCGCCATTCCGATATACTCATACATATTCCATTTCAAGGACCGGAAACGCCATGGCGCGCCGCACCGACGATTTTTCTCCCCCGACCGATCCTGCAATCCGCTTCGCCATCCTCGGCGACTGGGGCACCACCCGGCTGCGCTTGTTCCGGGTGGAGGAGGGGCGTGTCGTGGACCGCGTAACGGGTCCGGGCATCGGCCAGGTCGGCGGCGCGGCGGAAGCGGCGCTGGCTGCGGCGCTCGAACCGTGGATGGAGCGGGGGGGGGCGAGCGGGCTGACGCTTTGCGGCATGGCGGGCGCGCGCGACGGTTGGCACGAAGCGCCCTACGCCCCATGCCCCGCCGACGCTGCGGCATGGGCGGGGCAGGCCGTGCGCTTCGACTGGCGCGGCATGCGGGTGGCGATCCTGGCGGGCCTTGCGTGCGAGGGCGTCGACGGCCTTCCCGACGTGATGCGCGGCGAGGAAACGCAGATATTCGGCGCCTGCCGGATCGACCCGGCGCTGGCGCACGGACGGCGCACCCTCATCCTGCCGGGTACGCACAACAAATGGTGCGCGATGGAGGATGGCCGCCTGCTGTCCTTCCGCACCGTGCCGACCGGCGAACTCTTCGCGCTCCTGCGCCACCGTTCGACGCTCGCGCCGCCGTCGGGCGCGGTGTCCGATCCCGTCGCGCAGGAGGATGGCTTTGCCGAGGGGCTCGAGCGCGCAGGCGCGGGCAAGCTGTTGCCTTCGCTGTTCGCCGCCCGCGCCATGCGCCTTCGGGCCGGGCGGCCCGACGACTGGGCGGCGGGCTATCTGTCGGGCATCCTCATCGGCTGCGAGGTTGCAGATATGCTGGCGATGCTGGGGGAGGCGGACGATATCACGCTCATCGGTGACGAAAGCCTGACCGGGCGCTACGCTCGCGCGCTGGGCGCGGCGGGTCGCCCGGCTCGGACGATGGATGGCGACGCCTGCGCGCTGGCAGGCCTTCAATCGGCAGGAGAATATGCATGACGCTCGACCAGTTGCTTGCCGACGGTGCGCCGCCGGTCTGCGCCATCCTGCGCGGCATCCGCCCGCACGAAGCGCTCGACATAGGCGCGGCCCTGATCTCTGCGGGCATCCATATTCTCGAAGTGCCCCTCAATTCGCCCGATCCGCTTGCCAGCATCGCCGCGATGCAGGACGCCTTCGGCGATCGCGCGCTGATCGGCGGGGGCACGGTGTTGAGCGTCGCAGCGGTCGAGGCGCTCCATGGCGCGGGCGGACGCATCATGGTGACGCCCAACACCGATCCCGCCGTCATCGCGCGGGGCGCGGCGCTGGGCCTCGATCTGCTGCCCGGTTTCATGACGCCAAGCGAAGCCTTCGCCGCCATCGCCGCCGGGGCGCGCCGGATCAAGCTGTTTCCCGCAGCGCGGCTGGGCGGCGATTATGTGAAGGCGGTGCGCGACGTCTTGCCGCGCGATGTCGGTGTCTGGGCGGTGGGGGGCACGGGCGCGGACACTGTCGGCGCATGGCTGGAGGCGGGATGCGAGGGCATTGGCGTCGGCGGCGCGCTCTACCGTGCCGGGGACGACGCTGAACTGGTGGGCGAGCGCGCCCGTGCGCTCGTCTCGGCGTGGCGCACGCTCGGCTGAAACATGGCAGGGGCGGGCGGCCTTACTCCGCGCCTTCCGGCTCGGCGATGGGACGGTCGAGCAGCGCCCGCACTCGCGCGGCCAGATCGGCATAGGTGAACGGCTTGGGCAACAAGTCGATCCCCGCGTCCAGCCGACCGTCATGGACGATGGCATCGCGGGCGTAGCCGCTGGTGAACAGCACCTTGAGGTCGGGCCGGCGTGCATGGACCGCGTCGGCCAGGTCGGCGCCGGTCATCCCGCCCGGCAGCACCACGTCCGTGAACAGCAGGTCGATCTCCTCCTGCGCCTTTTCCAGTTCGGCGAGCGCGGACGGCCCGTCTTCCGCCGGCAGCACCCGGTATCCCAGTTCGCTCAGCACCTCGACCGAATAGGCGCGCACCGCCTCGTCATCTTCGCACAGCAGGATCACCTCATGCCCCTGCGGCGGCGTGTCGGCGGTCCCTGCGGGAGAGAGCGGCGGCATGTCGGCTCCATCGGCGTGGCGCGGCAGGTACAGGCGCACGCTGGTGCCATGCCCCGGTTCCGACGCCACCTGCATCTGCCCGCCCGACTGGCGGATGAAGCCATAGACCATCGACAGGCCGAGCCCGGTGCCGCGCCCTACTTCCTTGGTGGTGAAAAACGGCTCGATGGCGTGAGCCAGCGTCTGCGCATCCATGCCCTCGCCCGTGTCCGCGACTTCGATTAGCACATGGGGACCGGGTGCGATGGTCTCTCCATTATCGTCTTCGCGCGCCTCGACGTGGCAATTTTCGACCCGGATGGTCAGCGCGCCGCCTTCGGGCATCGCATCCCTCGCGTTGACCGCAAGGTTCAGCAGCGCATTTTCCATCTGGTTGACATCGACCTCCACCGGCCAGGCGTCCGGTGCCTCGACCGTGTGCACTGCGATCGTCTCGCCCAGCGTCCGGCGCAGCAGTTCGGACATGCCCGCGACCAGCCGGTTGGGGTCGGCCCGGCGCGGGTCGAGCGGCTGGCGACGCGAAAAGGCAAGCAGCCGCTGCGTCAGCACCGCCGCCTTGTCCGCACCCGCCATCGCCCGTTCCACCATGGCGCGCAATCGCACGGCATCGGACGGCAATCCCCGCCGCAACAGGTCAAGGTTGCCGCACACCACCTGAAGCAGATTGTTGAAATCATGCGCGACACCGCCGGTCAGCTGGCCCAGCGTCTCCATCTTCTGCGCCTGCCGCAGCGCCGCTTCGGCTTCGGCGAGCTTGTGGGCATGGTCGCGCTGCTCGGTCACGTCGCGCGCAACGCAATAGAGCAGGTCGCCTTCCGGCACCGCCGTCCAGCTGAACGTGCGATAATCGCCCGACTTGGTGCGGAACCGGTTGTCGAAGCGCAGGACGGGGATGCCGGCGGAAAGGCTCTCGATCTGCTCGCGGGTGTCGGCCCGGTCGTCGGGATGCTCCATCCATTCCGACGTTCGACCGACAAGCTCCGCCTCGCTCCACCCGAGCAGTTCCGTCCAGGCCGGACTGACCGCCAGCCACACGCCCGCCGCATCGGCGATCAGGAACGGGTCCCGCGCCAGTGCCCAGAGCCGGTTGCGGTCGGCGCGCATCGCGCGTTCGCCCCGCACCCGCTGCGTCGTTTCGCTGACGATGCAAAGCACGCCGCCGATGGACCCGTCCGCTTCGTAGACGGGCGAATAGCTGATGTCGAAGAAGACCTCCTCGCCCTGTCCGCCGTCCCGCTCGATATAGAAGGGCCGGTCCTTGGCATGGATCGTCTCGCCCTTTTCCAGCACGGACCGCAGCAGCGGCTCGAGGTCGTCCCACAATTCCGCCCAGCCTTCGCGCGCCGGTCGGCCCAGCGCGCGCGGGTGCTTGTCGCCGATGGTCGGGGCATAGGCTTCGTTATAGAGCGCGCACAGATCCGGCCCCCAGAACAACACGATCTCCGCGCGCGACGACAGAAGAAGCCGCACCGTCGAAACGAGCGCGGGAGACCATCCGGCCACGGGGCCGAGCGGCGACGACTTGTCGATCGCAGCGGTCAGGGCGCCCAGCGGCCCCTGTGTCGCCATCATCGCGGCGGTGTCCGCCGTTCGGTCCGTCATGGGAAGTCCCTGTGTTTCGGCATCCTCTTCATGCTCTTCATACGTCTTCCCGACCCAATTGGTTTCCCGCCCATCGCACAGGTGGGACGAACTGACCCATTCGGCCCGCTTGAAAAGGCGCGGGGTTGGGCGCATGGACCCGGCATGACCCGCGCATCCCGCTTTTCCGCGCCGCGCCCGCAGGCCATTGGCCGCTGGCTGCTCGGCGTCGCCGCCCTCGTTTTTTGCATGGTCGTGGTGGGCGGCATCACCCGCCTGACCGAATCCGGCCTGTCGATCACGCAATGGAAGCCGATCACAGGCGCGATCCCGCCGCTCACCCACGACCAGTGGATGGATGCCTTTCGCCTCTACCAGCAGATCCCCGAATATCGGGAGATCAACCGGGGCATGAGCCTGTCCGATTTCCAGTTCATCTTTTTCTGGGAATGGCTTCACCGCCTGCTCGGTCGCGTCATCGGACTGGCGTTCGCGGTGCCGCTCATCTGGTTCGCGTGGACGCGGGCGATCCCGCGGGGCTATGGCCCGCGCCTCGTCGCGCTGCTGGCGCTGGGCGGATTGCAGGGAGCCATCGGTTGGTGGATGGTGAAGTCGGGCCTGTCGGTCCGTACGGATGTCAGCCACTATCGCCTCGCCGTCCATCTCCTCACCGCTCTGTTCATCATGGGCGGACTCATCTGGACCGCGCTCGACCTTTTCGCGCTCGCTCGTTCGCCCTCCGCCCGCCCTGCGCGCCTTCGGCCCGTCGCGCTGGTCGTTCTGCTGCTGCTCGCGGTCCAGCTGATGCTGGGCGCATTCACCGCCGGGCTGGACGCGGGCTATGTGTCGAACAGCTGGCCGCTGATGAACGACCGTCTCGTGCCCGAAGGGATCAGCTGGATGGGATCGCTCTGGACCACGGTGTCGAGCGACCCCTATCTCGTCCACTTCCTCCATCGCTGGTGGGCGTGGGTCGCGGCGGCGGGCCTGTTCCTGCTCGCCGCGCGCGCGAAGCGGGCGGGGGAGCGTCGCGCCGCGATCGCCGTCCACGCCAGCGTCGGCACGCAGATCGCGCTCGGCATCGCCACGGTGGTAAGCGGCATCGCCCTGCCGCTCGCGGTGCTGCACCAGGCGGTCGGCGCGCTGGTGGTGGCCTCCGCCGCCTTCGCCGCCCATGCGGTGGGCACGCGGCGCGCATGATCCGCGCGCTCCTGGCGCTGGCGGCGCTTGCGGTTCCGGCAACGGCTTTCGCCGAAACCGTCGCGATCCCCTTCGCGCCGCCGCTGGGCAAGGCGTTGCACTACCGCATCGACCAGCACCGCGCGCTCGCCGACCGGCCCTTCCATTTCGTAACCGACCGGGATGTGCGGTTCGAGAAGGAGGGCGATGTCCTCCTCCTCGTCGCGACCTTGCGCCGGCTCGACACCGATGCGCCGTCCGCGCAGGCCGCGCCCTATCGCGCCGCGTTGCAGCCGCTGACCGGGGTCGAGATGCGCTTCGTTCTCGATCCTGCCGGGCGGATCGCTTCGCTGCGCGACGGCGACGCGGTGTGGGCGAAGGTGACGGGCGGCCTTGCCGACATGTTGCGCACCCTGCCGGAAAAGAGCGAGGACCGCGCCGCCGCGCTTCGCGTCAGGGCGCTGTTCGACAGCCTGGGAGCGGAAGGGCGCATCGCGCTGCTTGCCGGGGAATATCAGCCGCTGTTCCTCTTTGCCGGCTCCGGCGTGGAGGACGGACCGGGCCGGGGCGTGCGCACCGTCGCCGGCAGCCCGCTAGCCCGCCCGGTGCCGGTCGAAGGCACGCTGCGCGTCACCGGGCGTGCTCCCGACGCGCTCGACCTGGAGGAAAAGCTGGCCGGGCAGGGGGTGGAACTGGGCGTCCGCTATCGCCTTTCCACCGTCACGGGCCTTGTCGAACGGCAGGACCGCACGCTTGCGGCAGGGCCCCGGACCTTGACCGAAAACCGCACCCTTACACCCGCCGATTAGCCGAAGGTATTATTTTACCCGTCGCCAATCGCCCCGAATCTCTTGACTTCCATGGCCATCTCCATCATCAGCGCCCCACTTCCGGGTGTCGGCAACGACGCCAGGTTCCTTTTTATCGTTTGGAGCATAAGCACCATGAAGGCGCTGATGAAGACCACCAAGCCGGCGACCCCGGCCACGGTCGAAAAGAAGTGGATCCTGATCGACGCGGAAGGTCTCGTCGTCGGCCGCCTCGCCTCGACCGTCGCAAACATCCTGCGCGGCAAGCACAAGACGTCCTTCACCCCCCATGTCGATTGCGGTGACAATGTCATCATCATCAACGCGGCAAAGGTGAAGTTCACGGGCCGCAAGCTGACCGACAAGGTCTATTACAAGCACACCGGCTATGCCGGCGGCATCAAGGAAACGACGCCTGCCAAGATCCTGGAAGGCCGCTTTCCCGAGCGCGTCCTGGAAAAGGCCGTCGAGCGTATGATCCCCCGCGGTCCGCTGGGTCGCCAGCAGATGCGCAACCTGCGTATCTTCGCCGGTGCCGACCATGTCCATGAAGCCCAGAACCCCGAAGTGCTCGACTTCGCGTCGCGCAACCGCAAGAACAAGGTGGGTGCATAATGTCCGATAACCGCCAGTCCCTGTCCGACCTCGCGTCGCTGACCGCCAACGCTCCCGCTCCTGCCGCCGCTGCCGACGCACCGGCTGCCGCGCCCGTCGAAGGCGGCGAAGCGCCTGCCGCTCCGGTTCAGCCCTCCGCCCCGCTGCGCGCGCAGGAAATCGACGGCCTCGGTCGCGCCTATGCCACCGGCCGCCGCAAGGACGCCGTCGCCCGCGTCTGGGTAAAGCCCGGCACCGGCAAGATCACGGTCAACGGTCGCGATCAGGAAATCTATTTCGCCCGTCCGACCCTGCGTCTCGTCATCAACCAGCCGTTCGGCGTGACCGAGCGCGAAGGCCAGTATGACGTGATCTGCACCGTCAAGGGCGGTGGCCTTTCGGGTCAGGCCGGCGCGGTCAAGCACGGCATCGCCCAGGCGCTCAGCAAATATGAGCCGGCGCTGCGCAGCGCGGTCAAGGCCGAAGGCTTCCTGACCCGCGACAGCCGCGTCGTCGAACGTAAGAAGTACGGCAAGGCGAAGGCCCGCCGCAGCTTCCAGTTCTCGAAGCGCTGATCGTTTCGATACCGTTACAAAAAAGGGGCCGGTTATCCGGCCCCTTTTTTGTTGTCCTGAAAATATGCGTTCAGCTGTCTACTTCGTTGTCTCGGAACCGGCGTCCTGCGGCACCGCCACCTCCACCGCGCCCGCCGCGATCTTCACCGTCGCGGGTGTCTTCGCCAGCACTTCCCCGTCGATGGAGATGCGTTGGCGGGGCTTGGTATCGATGCGGAAGCAGGTGCCGTGAAACTCCTCGGTATGGCTGTTCTTGTCCCGCAGCTTCACGAACTTTGCGTACCAGTCCCAGGCGAGACGAGGCTTGCTGCGGCCTACGACCGCCTGGATGACGATCTTCCCCGTATCGACCGCCGCCGAATCGGACAATTCGACGCCGCCATGATAGGGGCCGTTGAGGACGCGGACTTCGGTCGACCACATCCGGCGTTCCTTCTCGCCATCGTCGATGACCAGGCGAAAGGCGCGGAACCCGACCGAGCATTTCACCGCCCAGAGCAGATAGCCCACTCTCCCCAGATAGCGCTTCAGCTTATGCGGCACCGTCCGCCCGATGATGGGCGACAGGCCGAGCGATGCGGCATTCACGAAATAGTCGCGGTCGATCATGCCCAGGTCCACGCGCCGCCGCTTGCCGGTCGCGATGGCCTTGACCGCGCCGTCGATGTCCAGCGGCAGGCCCAACGTCCGGGCAAAGCTGTTCGCGGTGCCGAGCGGCAGCACGCCGAACACGCAATCCTTGCCGACCAGTTCGTCGACCGTGCCGGACAACGAACCGTCGCCGCCGCCCACGATCACCATCGGCGCGCCGTCGGCCACTGCCTTTGCCACCGTCGATGCCATCTGTTCGGGGTCGTCGACTGCGTGGGCCGCGATCAGGCGCACGCCCGCCGCCTCCAGCTTGTCGCGCGCCTGCTCGAAATGATCCTGGCCGCGCCGACTGTGCGCATTGACGATCAGCACGGCGTCCTTGGGAAGTGGCTTCGTTTCCATGCCGCAATAACACGGGCGCCCGGATTAAGGTCCGCGTGGAAACCATCGGCGAAGGATTCGTTTCCTTACCCATGGTCCGCATCGCTCATCTGTCCGACATCCACTTCGGCGCGAACGATCCCCGCATCGTCGACGCCGCCACCGCCTGGCTGGAGGAACGGCGTCCCGACCTCGTCGTCATCAGCGGCGATTTCACGCAGCGGGCGCGGGTCGGCCAGTTTCGCGCCGCGTCCGGCTGGCTCAACCGGTTGCGCGCTTCGGGGCTGCGCACGCTGGTCGTGCCGGGCAATCACGACATCCCGCTCTACGATGTGGTCCGACGCTTCGTCGCTCCGCTTGACCGCTACGAACGCTATATCAGCAACGTCCTTTGTCCCTGGTATGAGGATGACGAGGTTGCAATCCTGGGCCTCAACACGGCCCGCTCGCTGACGATCAAGGACGGGCGAATCAACCACGACCAGCTCGATCTGCTCCGTGAACGGTTCGCGCCCGTCGCTCGGGACAAGACCCGTATCCTCGTCACCCACCATCCGCTCTTCGCGATGCCCATCGGCAAGGGCAACGAACTGAGCGAAGCGGTCGGTCGGCATGACGACGCCATCAAGGCGGTGTGCGAGGCGGGGGTGCATGTCGCGCTTGCGGGGCATTTCCATCGCACCTATGCGGAAGCGGCGGAAAAGATGGTCGATCACAGCGGCGGCGCGCTGGTGATCCAGGCGGGCACCGCCACCTCGACGCGTCTTCGCAACGAGGAACCGCAAAGCTTCAACTGGTTGCATGTCCGCCGCAACAACCGGATGGAGTTGCAGGTCATCGTCTGGGACGGCAACGCCTTCCGCCGCGCGAGCCATGTCGAATATTGCCGCCACGGCGTGGACTGGGGCCACCGCGACATGATCGATCCACCCACGGTCGGCTCCTCAGCGGCGCACCATGCCCGTGCCTAGCCTTTGGTCTTGAGCGCGGCGGCCAGCGAAACCGTGGCGCTTCCCCGCCGGGCGGGTTTGGCTTGGCTGGCGTCAGGCTTCCATCCGGACAGATAGACCACCGCCATCTGTTCCGCCGTCCGTCCGTCCGGGTCGGCTGCCTCGGCAAAATGCGCCGCCGCGCGCATGATCGTGGTGCGGGTAAGCGACGGCGCGCGCGTCGACAACACATTGCCCGACCCCATGCCGCGAAGGTCGTGCATCAGCCGCAACACGTCGCCATAGCGGATGGTCAGCACGTCCCCGTCCGCCACCGGCATGGCAAAGCCCGCCCGGCCGAGCAGGTCGCCCGCCGACCGCACGTCGACCTGTGGGTGCGCATGCTGGCCCGGCCGATCGCCCTCCGCCGCCAGCAGCGCGCTCTTGAGCCGGGACAGGCTGCCAGCGCCGCTGAACGCCGCCAGCATCAACCCGTCGGGCCGCAGGATGCGCTGCATCAGGATAAGCGCGCCGGGCAGATCGTTGACGCTGTCCAGCGTGCCGCAGGCGACGATCAGGTCGAAACTCTCGTCGGCAAAGGGCAGCGCGTCTTCATCGACCTGCATCCCGCCGTTCGTCCGGGCCGCCAGAAAGCCCGGATCGGCGCACGCCACTCGCTTGCCCATCGCCTCCAGCGCCGCTCGCGCGCTGCCGTCGGGCGTTCCGATCACCAGCGCTTCGGGCAGGGGGCGCTGCACGTCGCCCAGCCGGTCGAGCAGTTCGTCCAGCATCGCGCGATACAGGAAGTCGTGCGCGGCAAAGCGCGGCATCATCCGGTCGCGCTGGCGGGCGCGGCGGGCGCGGTCGAATATGTCGGGGTGGTCGTCCATGGCGGGCCTTGTGCAGAAGGCGGGAAGCGGGGACAAGGCAGATGATGCCTCTCGCTCCGCTTCTCAAGGCCGCACTGCGCCCCGCGCTCGATTATGCGCTGCCGCCCCGCTGCCCCGGATGCGGCGTGATCGTCGGGGAAGACCACGCCTTCTGCCTCGACTGCTGGAGCGGCATGGCATTTCTGGGCGAGCCCTGCTGCGCACGGTGCGGCATTCCTTTTCAGCACGATATGGGGGAGGGCGCGCCATGCGATGCCTGCCTTGCCGATCCCCCGCCCTGGGACAGCGCGCGCGCCGTGCTGGCCTATGGCGATGTCGCGCGCATGGTTGCGCTGCGTCTGAAATACGGGCGGCGCGTCGCGCTCGCCGGTCTCATCGCACGACAGATGCAGCGCCATGTCGGTCGGTTCGAGGGCGCGGACGCGCCGGTGATCGTTCCCGTGCCGCTGCACCGCTGGCGGCTGTGGTGGCGCGGGTTCAACCAGGCGGCGCTGATCGCCGACCATCTCGGGCGGCTGACGGGCTGGCCCGTGGACAAGCACGCTCTCCTTCGCACCCGCCGCACGAAGCCCCTGCGCGCCATGAAACCCGCCGCCCGCGCTCGCGCTGTGAAAGACGCGTTCGCGCTGCGGCAGGGCCACTCCTTGTCCGGGCGCCCGGTGTTGCTGATCGACGATGTGCACACCAGCGGCGCCACCGCCGCCGCCTGCGCACGCGTGTTGCGGCAGGGGCAGGTGCGCGCCGTCCACCTATTGTGTTGGGCGCGGGTCATGCCCGACGATCACGGGGCCGATTGACAAAGCGGCGCGTTCACCCAATTTGCCGACCGAAGGAGCACATCATGGCGAATGTCGAAATCTATACCAAGGCGTGGTGCGGATACTGCGCCCGCGCCAGAAAGCTGCTCGACGGCAAGGGTGTCGAATATCAGGAATATGACATCACGATGGGCGGCCCCAAGCGGGAGGAGATGCTGGAGCGCGCGCCCGGTCGCACCACCGTGCCCCAGATTTTCATCGACGGTCGCCATATCGGTGGCAGCGACGACCTGATGCAGCTCGACCGCGACGGCAAGCTGGACGAACTGCTCGGCCAGTGACGACGATGCGCGCCGCGATCTTCCAGATGACGAGCGGAGTCGATCCTGCCCGCAATGCCGCCGCCATCGTGGACATGGCGGCGCGCGCGAGGGGCGAGGGGGCGGATATGCTCTTCACGCCCGAAATGGCGGGCTGCCTCGACCGCGACCGGGCACGGGCGGCGGGCAATTTGCGGCGTGAGGCCGAAGACCCCGTGCTCGCTGCGGTGCGCGAAGCGGCGGCGCGCGAAAAGCTCTGGATCCATCTCGGGTCCCTGCCGCTCAAGGACGAGCCGGCGGACGGCCGCCTCGCCAACCGCAGCTTCCTGATCGACGACAGCGGCGAAATCCGCGCGCGCTATGACAAGATCCACCTGTTCGATGTCGATCTTGCGACCGGAGAGAGTTGGCGCGAATCGGCGGTCTACGGTCCGGGGGAGCGGGTGGTGGCCGCCGACACGCCATGGGGGCGGATGGGCTTTTCCATCTGTTACGACATGCGTTTCCCCGACCTCTATCGCGCGCTCACCGATGCGGGCGCGACGATCCTGCTCGCGCCTGCCGCCTTCACGGTTCCGACAGGCCAGGCGCATTGGCATGTGCTGCTCCGCGCCCGGGCGATCGAGGCGGGCTGCTTCGTCATCGCCGCTGCTCAGAGCGGCACGCATGAGGACGGACGGACGACCTATGGCCACAGCCTGATCGTCGATCCCTGGGGCGAGGTGCGGCTCGACATGGGGGAGGGCGCGGGGCTGGGCCTTGCCGATCTCGACCTTGCGAGCGTAGAGGATGTGCGCAGCCGCGTGCCAGCCATCGCCAATCGCCGCCCCATCCCCAAGGATGTCGTCATCTCGTGATCGTGTTCGACTTGAAATGCAGCGCCCATGGCCATGTGTTCGAAGCCTGGTTCGGCTCCAGCGCGGACTATGAGCAGCAGAAGGAGCGCGGCCTTATTGCCTGCCCCTTTTGCAACGACACTGCCGTCGCCAAGGCGGTGATGGCACCCGCCGTCGCGCCCAAGGGCAACAGCCGCGCCATCGCGCCCCGCGAACAGGCCGATGCAGCGCCCGCCATGGCCAATGCCCCCGACCCCGCTAGGCTGCACGCGATGATGGAAGCGCTGCGCACCGCGCAGGCCAAGGTTCTCGAAGGATCGACATGGGTCGGGCGCGGCTTTGCCGAACAGGCGCGGGCAATGCACTATGGCGAACAGGATCGCGGCAGCATCCACGGCGAAGTCGCGCCCGCCGAAGCCAAGGCGCTGATTGAGGAAGGCGTAGAGGTCGCTCCCCTGCCGTTCCCGGTGGTGCCCCCCCATGTCAAGAATTGACCGACAGGATCATGCGCAATAGAGCGCTGAACGGCGTGCGCCCATAGCTCAGCAGGATAGAGCGTCGGATTCCTAATCCGAAGGCCACAGGTTCGAATCCTGTTGGGCGCACCATGCATTTCCAGATGAAGCCCGGAATACGGACGATCAGCCGCGATAGCGGGCTTCCGCCAGATCCAGTTCGCGCGTCATCTTCTGGGCGACGGCGCTGGTGATCTTGCGGCTGCGGACCAGCGCGGCGAGCGCGCTGCGCTCGGCCTGAAGACCGACCAGCGCGAACTCCCGCATGAGGACATGGCCGGTCGTCATTTCTTCCGTCTGCTTGCCGCGCAGCCCCTCGATGCGTTCGCGATAGCGATCCATCACGCTGCCGCCCGCAGTCACATAGATGTCCGCTTCGCCATGCCGTTCGGCAAGGACATGCTGGTGACGCTCGATGGCCTGGATCGCGGCGGTGGCGGTGGCGATCCGCGAACTGTCTTCCTCCGCCTGCCGCGAAGGCTCCGGCGGCATGGTCAGGTTCCGGAGCAGGACGGGGAGCGTCAGGCTGGCGATGATGAGCGAAAGGACGATCACGCCCGCCGCAAGAAAAATGGCAAGGTCGCGCGCCGGAAAGGGCGTGCCGTCCGTCATCGCCAGCGGAAGCGTCAGCACACCCGCGAGCGTGATGGCACCGCGCACGCCGGCAAAGGATGTCGCCGCGACCAGCCGCCAGCTCGGGCTTGTCATGCCGCCGCCGCGCGGCGCCTGCCGCAGGATGGTGAGGCGCAACGACAGCCACACCCATGAAAAGCGCAGGGCGACGAGGCCCGCGACGATGGCGACGACATAGACCGCCAGCCACCAGGGCGATACATGGCCCGTCAGCGCGACGGTGGATTTCGCTCCCTGCACGATTGCGGGCAATTGCTCGCCCAGCAGCACGAAGATGATGCCGTTAAGGGTAAACTGGATCGTGTCCCACACCGAATTGCGCCGCATCCGCGTGACCGCCAGCGTCTGACGAGAGATTTCGGCATAGGTCATGGTAAGGCCGGCGCCGACGGCGGCCAATATGCCGGACGCATGGACATGCTCGGCAAGGATGTAGGACGCGAAGGGGATGAGCAGGCTGACCAGGATCTGCGACCCTGTGTCCTCGCCCCAGCGCTTCGTCACGGCGGCCTTGGCCCGCGTGATGCAGAGGGTCGTCGCCACGCCGATGAAGAGGCCCGCGCCCGCGACCCAAAGGAAATTCAGCGCGGCTTCTCCGGCGGAGAAGCTGCCGGTCAGCGCCGCCGCGATGGCGAAACGCAGGCAGACGAGGCCCGACGCGTCATTGAGCAGCGATTCGCCTTCGAGAATGTGCATCATTCGTTTGGGGATCGGCACGCGCGCGGCGATGGCGGACACCGCGATCGGATCGGTCGGGGACACTACGGCGGCCAGCGCGAAAGCGACGGTCAGCGGCATCGCGGGTATCATCCAGTGGATGAAGAAACCCATGCCGATCACCGTCAGCAGCACAAGGCCTAGCGCCAGTTCGAAAACCGTCCCGATATCCTTGAACAATTCGTCCTTGGGGATGCGCCACCCGTCGAGGAACAACAGCGGCGGCAGGAACAGGAACAGAAACAGTTCGGGGTCGAGGCTGACGCGGTGGGAGGAGGACAGGCCGATGACCGCGCCGAGCAGGATCTGGACGAGCGGCGTGGGAACGGAGACAGGCAACATGCGAGAAACCGCCCCGCTGACCACGACGGCCAGCAGCAGAAACAGCACGATGGAAACGGTCTCCAACCTTCAACTCCCAAATTTCCTGCAATAAGGCATCCTTAGAAAGGGGCGGGCGGGCTTTGCAACCCTCGCCGTGGCGGGGCGTGGCCGGGCCCCGGCAAGGCAAGAGGAGCAGCTTTGCACATCGCCGCCCGCAGCGACCCGTCGCTACGGACGGGGCTTTTCGCGCCGCAAGCCCCCGAGGCCGTTCAACTGGATCGCGGTGGCCAGCGCGGAAAATATGACGCCAAGGCATGCCACGGCGCTCCAGCCGCCGACGTTCCAGGCGACGGTTGCCGTTGCCGACCCGGTCGTGCCGCCCAGGAACATCGTGCCCATGAAGATGGTGTTCAATCGCGCGCGGGCTTCGGGGCGGAGCGCGTAGACGATGTGCTGGTTCGACACGAGTGCGCTCTGTACGCCGAAATCGAGCAGGATTACGCCGACGATCAGGCCCGTCACGCTGGCGATGCCGCCGAACACGGCCCATGCCGCCAGCGTCAGGCCGCTCCCCATCAGGATGACGAGATGAGGCCCGCGCCGGTCGGCGATCCGCCCGGCCATCGGCGCGGCGAGTATGCCTACGGCGCCGACGATGCCGAACAGTCCGGCGACGTCCGCGCCCAGCGCAAATCGCGGCTCTTGCAGGTGCAGCGCCAGGATGGTCCAGAACGCGCTGAACCCGGCGAATAAAAGGCCCTGCGTGATCGCCGCCTTGCGCAGGCTCCCGAACTCCAGCCACAGTCCGCCGAGCGATCGGATCAACGAACCGTAGCTGTGCGTGGTGTCAGGCCTGCTTGCGGGCAGCATCACCGCCATCAGCGCTCCGGCCCCCAGCGCCATCGGCACGCCGAGCCAGAACATCTCCCGCCAGCCTGCATGTGTCGCGACGAAGCCGGACAGCGTGCGGCTTAGCAGAATGCCGCAAAGGAGGCCCGCCATGACCGTCCCGACCGTCGCGCCGCGCTTCTCCGGCGGAGCAAGATGGGCGGCCAGCGGAACGACCTGCTGCGCGACCGTCGACAGGATGCCGACCAGCAGCGATCCCAGAAGCACCATCGCCGCACCCGGGGCTGCGGCAGTCATCGCCAATGCGATGGCCAGGCCGCAGAACTGGAGCATGATCAGGCGTTTTCGTTCGATAAGGTCGCCCAGCGGAACCAGCATGAACAGGCCTACCGCATATCCTAATTGTGTGACGGTCGGCACGAAGCTGGCCATAGGGCTTGCCAGATCCCGCTCCATGATGCCCAGCATCGGCTGGTTGTAATAGATATTGGCGACCGCGATGCCGGTCGCTGCCGCCATCGACAGGGTGAGGGCGGATCGACGCAGCATATTGCGATCCTCGCCATTGGCGGGGGCTGTCACGGTTGGGGGGCTCCTGGCTGAATGTCGTCCGGTTGAAGTCGCCCTATCCCGCTCGCCACCGCCGGTCCACTCTTGCGTCGGTCGGGTCGCGTTATGCCGCGTTGCTGGTGGACGACGCCCCTGCACAGTGGGCGCGCCTCATGGCAGGGGCCATTCCTGCCCTATGTGAGGCTTTGGCACGAATATGGCGGGGCTTCGCGACGAAATCGCTGTTGAGGCGTTGGGTAAGGGATTGGCGCGATGTGCGTCGTCCTACTCGGACCCAGAGGTTTCTCGATGACCCAGCAAAATGACCCCATGAACACCGGCTCCGGCGGCGAGACCCATCAGGTCGCCGACGGCGAAGGCACATCCGTGCTCACCACCAACCACGGCGTGGCGATCAGCGACAATCAAAACAGTCTCAAGAGCGGGGCACGCGGCCCGACCCTGCTCGAAGACTTCGTCCTGCGCGAGAAAATCTTCCACTTCGATCACGAACGTATTCCCGAGCGTATCGTCCACGCTCGTGGCAGCGGCGCACACGGCGTGTTCGAGGCGACGGACGACATATCCGACCTGTCCAAGGCTGCGGTGTTTCGCAAGGGCGAGAAGACGGAAGTTTTCGTCCGCTTTTCCACCGTGGCGGGTGGAGCCGGTTCGGTCGATACGCCGCGCGACGTGCGCGGCTTCGCCGTCAAATTCTATACGAGCGAAGGCAATTGGGATCTGGTCGGCAACAACATCCCCGTTTTCTTCATCCAGGACGCGATCAAGTTCCCAGATCTCGTCCATGCTGTTAAAATGGAGGCGGACCGGGGTTATCCGCAGGCGGGCAGCGCGCACGACACGTTCTGGGATTGGGCCAGCTTGATGCCGGAAACGACCCACATGCTGATGTGGGCGATGTCCGACCGCACCCTGCCGCGCAGCTTCCGCATGATGGAGGGGTTTGGCGTCCACACGTTCAAGCTGGTGAACGCCGAAGGCAAGGCGCAGTTCGTCAAGTTCCACTGGAAGCCGCGTCTGGGTCTGCAATCGACCATTTGGGACGAAGCGCTCAAATTGCAGGCCGCCGACAACGACTATCAGCGTCGCGACCTGTTCGAGGCGATTGACGGCGGCGATTTCCCGCAATGGGATCTGGGCATCCAGGTGTTCGATCAGGCCTTCGCCGACGCGCAGCCTTATGACGTGCTCGATGCGACGAAGCTGATCCCGGAGGAGGACGTGCCCGTCCGCCTCATCGGCACGATGACGTTGAACCGGAACGCCGACAATTTCTTCGCCGAAACCGAACAGGTGGCGTTCCTGCCGTCGAACATCGTGCCGGGCATCGACTTCTCGAACGATCCGCTGCTGCAGGGGCGGCTGTTCAGCTATCTCGACACGCAGAATTCGCGCCTCGGAACCACCAACTTTCATCAGATTCCCATCAACGCGCCACGCTGCCCCTTCGCCAATATGCAGCGCGACGGCAAGATGCAGACGCTGGTTCCCAAGGGGCGCGCCAATTACGAGCCCAACAGCTTGGCCGACCATGGCGAGGATGGCGGACCGCGCGAAAGCCCGAAACAGGGCTTCGTGACCACCAATCTCGAAACCGGCCCGGACGAGACGGGTGACAAGCTGCGCGTGCGTTCTGAAAGCTTTGCCGACCATTACAGCCAGGCGCGGCTCTTTTATCGCTCGCAGGATGCGCATGAGCAAGCGCACATCGCCTCCTCCTTCGTGTTCGAACTGTCGAAGGTCAGTTCGCTCGATCAGGTGCCTGTGCGGATGCTCGCCAACCTTCGCAACGTAGACGAAGACCTGGCGCAGCGTGTGGCAGACGGTCTGGGTCTCGAATTGCCAGCCAAGTCGGCTGCGGCGAAAAAGCCCATCGACATGCCGCCTTCGGACGCCTTGTCCATCCACAAGAATATGAAGGCGACGATCGAGGGCAGGACCGTCGGCATCCTCATCGCGGACGGCACCGACGCCGCCGTCCTCGACAAGGTCGTGAAGGCGGTGGAAAAAGCCAAGGGGAAGCCGTTCCTGGTCGCGCCCAAGGTCGGCGGCGCGAAACTGTCGGACGGAACGCAGCGCAAGGCGGACGGGCAACTCGCTGGATCGCCGAGCCAGCTTTTCGACGCGATCGCGGTTATCCTGTCGCCCGATGGCTGCGATATGCTGCTGAAGGAAAGCGCCGCTGTCGAATTCGTGATGAACGCCTTTGGACATCTTAAGGCCATCGGCGCGAGCGACGCGGCGCAGCCGCTGCTCGACAAGGCGGGCGTCGAACCGGATGAAGGCGTCGTCGGTCTGGACGATGCCTTTGTGAAAGCGGCCGCCCGGCGCTTCTACGACCGCGAACCGGGCGTCAGAATATTGGCCTGACCTGCAAATCGCGACGGCTGCCGACCAGGGGCAGCCGTCGCGATACCCCCATGCCGCTAGCCGCCCGACAATATTCGAAGGGTGGCTTCATCGCGCTTTCCATGAAAAAACCGCGCCAGCGCTTCCTGGAACATAGTCGACGGTTCGACCGCGTCGAACAGGGTAAGCGACGATCTCAATTTCATGGCGTCCGTCGCGCCGAACACATCCACAGCATCGGCGGGCGCAAGTTCGTTAAGTGCGGCAACGCACGACCTGTAACGGGCTCCGAGCAGAACATGGTCGAGATAAAGGCGGGCTTCCTCAAGAGACGCGATTCCGTAATGCTGCGCCATCGCGCTATGACCTAGGCCGCGTAACTGCGGAAAGATGAACCACATCCAGTGCGTTCGTTTCCGCCCCGACGCGATTTCGGCCAACGCCGTCTCGAACACGCCGTTTTGAGCTTCGACGAAGCGGGACAGATCGGGTTGGGCCACGGGATAGGCTCTTTCTGTAAGGTTCCGGCAGGAAATGAGATGATCGAAACCGCCTGCGGTTCCCCAGCCGCATCCCGACGGGAGCTTCGATGGACGCGATGCGTTTGCAGGGGGCCAGACCGTGATCTGTCAACGCCCACCCATTCGTGGAGACCATCGTGCCCAAAACCACCATCGCCGACCTGTTCGCCCACACCCTCCATCTCGCCGGGGTCGAACGGATCTACGGGGTCGTGGGCGACAGCCTCAATGGCCTTACCGACAGCCTGCGCCGACAAGGCAAGATCGAATGGGTCCATGTCCGTAATGAGGAGGCTGCGGCCTTCGCGGCTGGCGCCGAAGCGCAACTGACGGGCAAGCTGGCGGTATGCGCGGGATCGTGCGGGCCGGGCAACATGCACCTCATCAACGGTCTTTACGACTGCAACCGCTCCCGTGCGCCGGTGCTGGCAATCGCCGCGCAGATACCGAGCGGCGAGATAGGCTCCCAATATTTTCAGGAGACGCGGCCCGAAGCGCTGTTTCGCGAATGCAGCGTCTATTGCGAAACCGTCTCCGATGCGGACCAGATGCCGCGAACGCTCGATACCGCGATCCGCGCGGCGGTTGGGCATCGCGGCGTGTCGGTCGTGTCCATGCCGGGCGATGTCGCGTTGCGTCCGGCAGAGGGGCTTCCGGCCCGGTCGTCGGCGGCGCTACTGCCGCCGCCCGCCATCGTCGTGCCGTCGGGCGACGATCTTCATTCCCTTGCGACGCTACTGAACGATGCAGGACGCGTCACCATTTTGGCAGGACGCGGTTGCCGCCTCGCTCATGCCCAGCTTATCCGCGTGGCGGAGCGTCTTCAGGCACCGGTCGTCCACGCCCTGGGCGGCAAGGAGTTCGTGGAATATGACAATCCTTACGATGTCGGCATGACAGGCCTCATCGGTTTTTCGAGCGGCTACGACGCGATGATGGGCTGCGATACGTTGCTGATGCTCGGCACCGACTTTCCCTATCGCCAATTCTATCCGACCGAGGCGAAGGTCGCGCAGATCGACCTTCGCCCGGAAAATCTGGGCCGTCGCACGGCGATAGACATCGGGCTGGTGGGCGATGTGGGCGCGACGATCGACGCCCTGCTGCCGCTGCTCCGGGCAGATCGCGACGGGGCGTTCCTGCAGGAGGCGCGCAAAAACTACGCCAAGGCGCGAGAAGGGCTGGACGATCTGGCCCATGGCAAGCCGGGGAGCGGTGTCGTCCATCCCCAGCAGGTCGCACGGGTCGTCAGCGAGCTTGCTGCCGATGACGCGGTGTTCACGTGCGACGTGGGAACGCCCACCATCTGGGCGGCGCGCTATCTGAAGATGAACGGACGTCGCAGGCTGTTGGGATCGTTCAATCACGGATCGATGGCCAATGCGCTGCCGCAGGGGATCGGCGCACAGGCGGCATTTCCCGCCCGGCAAGTCGTCACGCTGTCGGGCGACGGCGGCCTTGCGATGCTGATGGGCGAATTGCTGACGGTCCGGCAGCTTGGCCTGCCGGTCAAGATCATCGTCTTCAACAACGGAACGCTCGGCTTTGTGGAAATGGAAATGAAGGCCGCCGGTCTCATCGAAACCGGCGTCGCGCTCGACAACCCCGATTTCGCCGCGATGGCGCGCGCCATCGGTCTACACGGCGTGCGTGTCACCGACCCCGGCGAGGTCGAGGCAGGGGTGCGGGAGGTTCTGGCCCATCCCGGCCCCGCCTTGCTCGACGCGGTCACGGCGCGAACCGAATTGTCCATGCCGCCCAAGATCACGCTCGAACAGATGAAGGGCTTCACTCTCTACATGGCGAAGGCGATCATCAGCGGGCGGGGCGACGAGGTGCTGGAACTCGGCAAGACCAATGCCGGGCTGCTATCCCGCCTTTTGTGAACTCTGCGCTCACGGCAATGCGGAGGGGATGTTCAGCCCCAGGGCATCCTCGTCCGCCGTCGCTGCCGCGAGTTCCGTCCGGGCCGCAGCGACGCGGGCCTGCGCTTCGATCAGCTTCACCGCCGCGTTCGTCTCGCTTTCCTCGCGCTGGTTGACGAGGAAAAAGTCGCTCGACCCCAGGTCGAATCGACGGCGCTCGGCAGATGCGAGCCGCTGGGCCAGTGCCAGTTCCCGCTCCGTCGTCCCGATCAGCTGCCCGGCAGTCTCCACCTCGATGCCGATCTGCGTCACTTCGGCGCGTATCTTTTCCGCCAGGAACCGCTGCTTGACCGTCAGTTCGTCTATCTTCGCCTGCGTTTCGGCGAGCTTACCGCTGGCTTTGCGATTCTGGAGCGGGATCTTGAACGTCACGCCCACGATCATCTCCAGCGGGGTGCGACTGGCTCCGCCTAGTCCTTCGGGGCCGACATCCTTCGCGACTTCGCCGGACAGATCGAGCCGAGGGCGCATGTCGTTGCGCGCCAGCGCCAGCCGGACCGTCGCCTTGTCGATTTCCTCCAGCATGATGGCGAAGTCGGGGCGGCCTTCCAGGTTGAAGGCGGGGTCCGTCCTCATCCCGCCCAGCGCCGTGGCATCGCCGGGCAGCCGCGCTTCGTCTACGACGACCGGCGCGCCATCGGCATCGCGATAGTAAAGCGACAGCTTCACCGCCGCCGCGCGAAAATCCTGCTGCGCCTCGACCACGAAGGCCTGCCGCTTGACCAGGTTCGCCTCATTCTCGGTCAGCAGGATGGACGGCTTGGCACCCAGTTGCACCTGGCGTTCGATCCCGTTCGTCCGGTCCTGCGCTAACGCAAGCAGCGACTGGTAGATTTTGAGCTTCAATCCGGCGGCAACCCATTTCTGGTAAGCCTCTGCGGCGCGCGCCTGCACGCCGATGCCGGTCGCTTTCGTTTCGAATCGCGCAATGTCGATATCGTTGTTCGCCAGCCGAAAGTCCGACCGCCTCGCATCGATCAGGCGGTCGCGCAGCAGGGAATATAACGCGCCGACCTTAACCTCGCCCAGGCGGTTGGTATAGGCCTTGTCCTCATAGACGGGGAAATCCCCGCGCGACGCGCGATATTGTCCGTAGACATATCCGCCGTTGCCGGTGAACGGCTGCTCGGTCTTTCCAGCAAATTCCGTGCCGTCATAATAGCCTGCGACCCGGCTGCGCGCTTCCACGGCGAAGACAGTGTCGAACGCACCCTGTGCCGACAGCGCGCGGGCTTCGGCCTGCCGGTTGCGGGCCAGTGCCGCGATGATGTCGGGCGCCGACCGGGCCGACGATTGCAGTACTTCGCGCAACGTCAGGGGCGCGTTCGGTCCTGTCGCCGATGGAGGGGCTCTGTCTGCCTGTCCCCATGCCGCAGGCGGCGCGGCAAAGACCAGCAGCGCGCTCATGCCGATCACGATGCGCATCGCTATTTCTTCTTCTTTTCGATCGAGCTTTTCTCGGTCTTCTCCTGTGTTTTCTGAGCGACCTGATCCTGCCCGAAATTGAGGGGGAAATCGTTGAGTTGCCGCCACAGTTCGTACCCGACCGTGACATTGTCGCCCTGTATCCAGCCCAGCACCTTGCCGCCCTGCCGCACGAAGCGCGCCGATGGCCAGGCGGGCGTGCCGGGTTTGGGTTCGACCAGCACGCGGAACAGGCCGTCCGGGCGCGGCGTGGGATCGACCGACCGCACCTGCCCATCATAGATGCCGAGCGCGAAGGCTGGCCAGCCGCTGAACTGGAATGCGGGGAAGCCTTCGAACTCCAGGCGCACCGGACGCCCCTGATCGACCAGGGGAATGTCCCTGCCGTCGACATAAAGCTCGACCGCGCGCTCGATCTGTTCGGGTGCGATCAGCGCCAGCACCGTACCGGCGGAAATCAGCGCACCGCCCGCCGCCGCGTTCAATTCCTGCACCCGGCCGCTGCGGGGGGCGGAGACGATCTGCGCGGATTGCCGCATTTGCCGAACCTCGATCTGCTTAAGCTTCGCTTTCGCTTCGGCGAGTTTCGCGTTGGCTTCGGCGACCTTGATCTGCGTCTGCTCATAATCGCGCCGCGCGGCGAGACCCTCGGCGAACAGCTGGCCCGTACGGCCCACGTCGATGGAGGCGACCGCGCGCGATTGCTCGATGGCGGCGATCTGGGCTTCGACTTCCGCCTTTTCCGCGGCCAGCCTTTCGAGGAAATTGGGGTCCACATCGACCACCTGCACGATCGGATCGCCGGCCTTCACCAACTGCCCATCCTGCACGAAAAAGCGCTGCACCCGACCGTCGACCAGCGAGGACACCTGCTGCGGACGATCGTCGGGGTCGAGCGAGATCACCTGCCCGCGACCCTGCGCCGTCTGCCGCCAAGGCACGAAGAGGATGGCGACGGAAAGGCAGATGCCGGCCAGGATCAACCATGCCAAGACGACAGCCACGCGCGGCGGATTGAGGCTGGCGAGGGAACGGAAATGCGTCAGTTGCGCGGTATTGATCGTCACGCCTCCGCCTCCTTGCCCGACAGGAAGCGGGCCAGCTCCGCCTGGTCCGCAAATCGATGCTGCTCGCGCGTCCCGACCCAGAAGATGCTGTCGAGATGCAGCGTCTCGGGACGACCGCTAAAGAGCAGGACGGTGGTTCCATGGTCGCGCAACATGGCCAGCGTCGCGTGCAGCGGTTCGGCAGGCATCATGTCGTAGAGTTGCGACAGCAGCAAAAGCCGGGGGCGGCTGATGAGCGCGGTCGCGGCTTTCAGTTGCATCACCTCCACGATGGACAGGGGCGACCCGGAACTCGCCAATTGCGTATCCAGCCCGTGGGGGAGGCTGGAAATGCGCGCGGCAAGGCCGACCACCTCCAGCATGGCGAGGATCATGGCATTGTCCGCATTGCCCCCCGCCGCAAGGTTCAGATATTCGCGGATCGTGACATCGACGATCGTGGGGCGGTTCAACACCATCACGGCGGATCGCAGCAGATACATGTCGAAACTGCCCAGATCGCTCCCGCCGATCGTTAAGAGCCCCCGGTCGGGATGGGCATGGCGTTTCAGCAGCAACGCGATCTGGCTTTCGACTCCGGGTTCCGCCAGCACCACCGTTTGCTCGCCGCTGTCGATGGCGAAATCGAAGCGGGCGTCGTCCAGTTCGACATTGCGGAATCGCACCGATCCGTTAGGCGGCGCTTGCCCGCTTAGCCCGGCCGGCTCCTGCGGGATCGCGAAAATCTGCGACAATTCCTCCGAACTCGCCACCAGATCGTAGAATGTGTCGAGATACCATCCCAGCTGCGAGATGCCGTAGAAGACCCCGGACAGGATCAGCTCCGCCGCGACGAGCTGTCCGATCGACAGCTGCCCCGCCAGGATGAGGTTGCCCCCCAGCGCGAGCAGCGCGGCGGCGGCGAACGCATAGACCAGGAAATAGCCCAGCGCCTGCGCGAAGCTGTAGCGGAAATAATGGCGATGCGCGCGGATATAGTCCGCCGTCACCGTCTCCGAACGGTCCATCGCGAAATCGAGGTGCCGCGCGGACTTGTAGAACCCGTTCGACGCGCCCACGCTTTCCAGCCAGTGCGCGGCGGCATGTTTGGCGTGGGAAACGCCGACCGCGCCGGTGATCGCTCCGTGCCGCCAGACTATCCAGATGAGCAGACATGTCGCCACGAGGACGATGTTGAACGCAAGGAAGAAGGGGTGGTAGAAACTCGTGACGACGAGGCCGACGACCCCCTGGAGCACGATCGTGAAAGCGCCGATGACGAGGCTGGGCACCGATTTCTGCACGACCACCATGTCGAAATAGCGGTTGAACAGGCTGCCGCGGCTGTCATCGGCGAAAAAGGGGTTCTGCGCATGGACAGCCCGCACCGTGACTTCCGCCACGACCCGCGCAAAGATGCGACGTTCGAACACCGCCAGAAGATAGACGCGCAGCGCGCTCAGGCACGCGACGAGAAGCAGCAGCGCCAGCAGCACGCCCGACAGGATCCACAAGGGCGCGACCAGCGCCGTGCGCGCCACTGAATTGATGAGCAGTTGCACTGAAATCGGCGTCGCCAGAGATAGCAGCGTGATCGCCAGCGTGTAGACAATGCCGACGTTCACATAGCCCCTGTCCGGGCCGACAATCTCCTGAAGCCAGGCGGCAGCTTGCCGCAGACCAAAACGCTCCCCAGCCACCGTTCGACCTCTTCGTTTGCCGGTTGCGCCTTTACGAAAAGGCCGTGGACTTGCACAAGTTAACAATGCTGCCCTGCAACATTTAATAACCTGATTGCAACGAACGCCCGGTTTGCCGTTGGGATGGGCGAAATGACGCCTGTTCGATATCCCTAATCCCAGCGGTGCGTCCCATGAGATAACGTAACATCTTTGTTGACGATTCCGCGCTCACGTCGCTAGGTGCCCCCTCAAATGAGATTCTGTCTCATCTTGGTCAGGGGAACATATGCCGATCCGTCTTGTAAAGCGCACGCGCCGTGCGCTCGCCGTCCTGCGCCGTCTCGCGCTTGCCATGCCGATGCTGAGCGTCGCCTGCTTTCCGGCATATGCCCAGACCGGCGACGCGGTCCACCACGCAAATGAAGGGGAGGGCGCAATCACGGTGACCGGCGTGCGCCAGGCCTATCGGGGCGATTTTGCGATGCAGGAAATTCCCCAGTCCATCGCGGAGATCGGCAGCGAGACGCTTCAACAGAACAACATCCTGCGCCTGACCGACGCGCTCGATATGAACGCTTCGGTCGCGCGCCAGAATACGCTGGGCGGACTGTGGGACGCCTTTGCCATTCGAGGGTTTGCGGGCGACGAAAATCTGCCCAGCGGCTATCTCGTCAACGGGTTCAATGCCGGGCGCGGTTTCGGCGGTCAGCGCGATGTCGCGGGGATCGAACGGATCGAGGTGTTGAAAGGTCCGGCGGCGGCGCTGATCGGGCGGGGCGAGCCGGGCGGCACGATCAACATCGTCACCAAGCAGGCGCGGATCGGGCGGACCTTCGGCAGCGGCACGCTCCAATATGGCAGCTACGACCGGTTTCGGGCCGACGCGGACGCCAATCTGGCGCTGACGGGCGGCATTACCGCGCGCCTTATCGGCTATTATGAAAAGGGCGACACGTTCCGCGACACGGTGGAGCAGAAACGCTGGGGTTTCCTCCCTTCGGTGGGCGTGGCGCTGGGTGACCGGACGCGCCTCACCTACGATTTCGAATGGACCCGCGTCGAAGTGCCGTTCGACCGGGGAATCGTCGTCCTGCGGGGCGATTTCGATACCGTTCCGCGCTCCCGTTTCCTGGGCGAGCCGGGGGATGGCGACACCGTGGCGCGCGCGACCGGCCACCAGTTGCGCCTCGAACACCAGTTCAGCGACGACTGGAGCCTGCTGGTGGGCGCCAGCCACCGCGACACGCTGCTGACCGGATTTTCGTCCGATGCCGAAACGGTCGCGTCGCGACAGACGCTGTTCCGGGATGGGCGGTCGCTTTCCCGCCAGCGGCGCTCGCGCCGTTATGACGCGGAACATAGCGTGCTGCGCGCCGAAATCGCGGGCGCGTTCGCGACCGGGGCGCTGCGACATCGCGTGCTGTTCGGCGGTGACTTCGACCGGTTTACCTATGACAATTATTTCACCCGCTTCCGCCCCCCGCTGGTCAGCAGCGCGCCGAGCGATCGGGCGGCCTATGTGATCGACATCGACAATCGCGTCTACGGTCGCTTCCCGCTGCCCGTGACGACGGTGACGACCAATCGGCTGGACACGCAGCGCAGCTACGGCTTCTATGTGCAGGATCAGATCGAACTGACCGACCGGCTTCAGGTGCGCATCGGCGGCCGATACGACAATCTGACGCTGAAGGTCGACAATCGCCTGCTGGCCACCGCGCTGCGCTATACCGAGCGGAAGGTGGATCGTTTCAGTCCGCAGGCGGGCATCGTCTACCGGCTGAGCGATCCCGTCACGCTCTACGCGGCCTATGGGCAGGGCTACCGCGCCAATGTCGGCGCGGACGTGCTCAACCGGATCTTCGATCCCGAAACCAGCGAATCGATCGAGGCCGGGGCCAAGCTTTCGACTTTCGGCGGCGCGCTTACCGGCACGCTTGCGGTCTATCAGCTGACAAAGGCCAATGTGCTGGCGAGCGACGCGAACAATCCGGGCTTCTCGGTCGCCATCGGCAAGGCACGCAGCCGGGGCATCGAACTCGACCTCAACGGCCATCTGCCCGGCGATGTCGATGTGATGCTGAGCTACGCCTATACCGACGCGGAAGCGCGATCGAGCGTGCTCGACCCCAATTATTCGTTCCGCATTAATCCGGGCGATCCGCTCATCAACATTCCCAAACATAATCTGAACATGCAGGTCGCCAAACATATGAAGCTGGGCGACCGGGAGGCTCAGCTGGGAGCGGGGCTGCAATATGTCGGCCGGCGATCCGGCGAGACCGGCACCGACTTCATGCTGCCCGCGCACACGCTCGTCCGCCTGTTCGGCAATGTCGGACTGACCGAGGGGGTGGAACTGTTCGGGACGGTCAGCAACCTTTTCAACGAACGCTGGTTCGCGAGCAGCTATACCGCGCTCTGGGTCCAGCCGGGCACGCCGCGCACCGCCACCGTCGGTGTGCGCGGTCGGTTCTGACCTGGAGAAAGGCCCCCATGATCCGCATCCCTTCGCGCCTCATCGCCGCCACCGCGCTCTGCCTTGCCGCGCCGTCCGTCGCCACGTCCCCGGCTCCGCTCGACGGACTGCCAGGGGCGGTGCTGCCGCCCGCCCTGCCGTGGAGCGGCGCCAGCGAAAAGCTGGTCGCGCGCAAGGACGATCCCTGGATCACGCCTGCCGAGCAAGCCGGGTTCGCCACCACGCCGCGCTATGCCGATGTCGCCGCCTGGATCGAGCGGCTGGCCGCCGCATCGCCCCTCATCCGCGTCGAGCCGTTCGGTCGCACCGGGGAGGGGCGGGACATGCTGCTCGTGCGCGCCAGCAAGGGCGGCGATGCGGGGGGCGCGGCGAAGCCTGTGGTGCTGGTGCAGGCGGGTATCCATGCCGGGGAGATCGACGGCAAGGACGCGGGGCTCATGCTGTTGCGCGACATTGCGTTGCGCGGCAAGGACGGGCTGCTGGACAAGGTCGATCTCGTTTTCGTGCCGGTCTACAACATCGACGGGCACGAACGGATGAGCCGGTGGCATTTCCCCGCGCTGCGCGGCCCTGCGGAAAAGGGCTATGTCGGCACCAGCCGCAACATCAACCTCAATCGCGACTATGCGAAGGCCGACGCACCTGAAACCCGTGCGATGATCGCGCTGCTGCGGCGGCTCGACCCCATCCTCTATGTCGATTGCCATGTCAGCGAAGGGTTCGACATGCAGTATGTCATCACCTTCACCTATGCGGGGTGGGGGCGCTATGCCTATCGTCGTGCGACCGCCGACTGGCTGCAAGGCCGCTTCGGCCCGGGCGTGACCGCCGCATTGGAAGCAGCAGGGCATATCCCCACCAGCTACCCCAGCCCGATCGACACGCGCGATCCGACCAAGGGCATCCGCCAGGCGTCCGAAGGACCGCGTTATTCGACAGGCTATGGCGACTTTATCGGCGTGCCGACCGTGCTGGTCGAAAACCACATGCTCAAACCCTATCGCCAACGCGTGTTGGGCACTTACGTCCTGCTCGAAGCCGCGCTGAAGCTGGCGGGGCAGGATGCCGCCGTCATCGCCGATGCCAAGGCCCGCGACCGCGCATCGCGTCCGACGGACATGCTTACGCGCTGGAAGCCCGCCGCCCAGCCGATCGGCTGGGTCGAGCGGTTCCGGGGCGTCGCCTTCGACACCTATGCCTCCCCCGCCAGCGGGCGCAGGGAGCAGCGGTGGCTGGGCCGCCCCGTGACCTGGCGGATGCCGATCATCGGCCAGGAACCGGTCGAAACCGTCACGCTGCCCCAGGCGTGGTGGGTTCCGGCTGGGCAGGACGCGGTGATCGATCGCCTGACGTTGCACGGTATCCGCTTCGAACGGCTGAACGCGCCGCGCACGCTGACGCTCGACCGGGCCCGCCTGATCGATCCCAAGCTGTCTTCCCCGCGCGACGCGCGCATTCCGCTGGAAACGAAGGTGCGGCACGAGGACGTGACCGAAACGCTGCCCGCCGGGTCGGTGCGCGTGCCCGCCGACCAGCCGCTCGGCCTTCTTGCCGCAGCGTTGCTGGAACCCGAAAGCCAGGATAGTTTCCTGGCCTGGGGCTTCTTCCCCGAAATCCTCGCCGCGCCTCCGGGGGACGAGGATTTCGTCCGCGCCCCGCTGGCCGATGCGCTGCTGGCGCGCGACCCGCAAGTCAAAGCCGCGTTCGAGGCGAAGCTGGCCGCCGACCCCGCCTTCGCGGCGGACGCCGACTCCCGGTTGAACTGGCTTTCCGACCGCTTGCCGGGCCGCAGCCCCTATCACGGTCTTTATCCCGTCATGCGGGAACGCTGATCGACGCAAAATGTCGAGGGAATAGATGGCCGCCGGGGGGCGTAAGCACCCCGTCATGGCATCGCATTTCCACCGAACACGATCGATCCTCTCCTCGCCTTCGCCCCGCAAAGCGGATCGTCCGCTCCGCGTCGCGTTGTTTTCGGGCAATTACGACTGCGTGCGGGACGGTGCCAATCAGGCACTGAACAAGCTGGTCCATCATCTGGAATCAAAGCATCGTGCGACCGTGCGCGTCTATTCTCCCCGCGCCCGCATCCCCGCTTTCGCGGCGGAAGGCGATATTCGCGCGGTGCGCTCGCTCGGCCTGCCGGGACGGCCCGAATATCGGCTCGCCCTGGGGTTGCCCCGTGCGACGCGTGCCGATCTCGACGGTTTTTCGCCCGACATCGTCCATCTGTCCGCGCCCGACTGGCTGGGGTGGCAGGCACTGGGCTATGCCCGCCGCATGGGTATCCCCGCCGTTGCCAGCCTGCACACCCGCTTCGAAACCTATGCCGATTATTACCGATTGTCCTTTCTGCGTCCTGTCATCGAACGCTATCTCGACCGTTTCTATGGCCGGTGCGACCGCATCCTCGCCCCGACGCGCTCCATCGCCGAAGATCTGGCGCGGGTCCATGGCGAGGATCGCGTCGGCATCTGGGGCCGGGGCGTGGATCGCGCGCGCTTCCATCCCGCCCTGCGGTCCGACGCATGGCGCGCAAGCCATGGATATGACGGCGACGATGTCGTGCCGCTTTTCTTCGGGCGGCTGGTGCTCGAAAAGGGGCTGGACCTGTTCGCCGAGACCATCGCGTCGTTGCGGGCGCGGGGCCACAGGTTGCGTCCGCTGATCGTGGGCGAAGGCCCGGCGCGCGGTTGGCTGGCGCAGCGGCTGCCTAACGCGACCTTCACCGGCCACCTGGAGGGGGAAGAGCTGGGCCGCGCAATCGCCAGCGCGGACATCCTCGTCAACCCCAGCGTCACCGAAGCGTTCGGCAACGTCAATCTGGAGGCCATGGCCAGCGGTCTTTGCGTCGTGTCGGCCAATGTGCCGAGCGCGTCAGCGCTCGTGACGCACGGACGCACGGGGCTGCTGGTGGACCCGACCGACGCTGCGGCCTACGCCGATGCGGTCGAGCAGTCGATTCGCCAGCCGCACCGCCGCCGCTGGATGAGCGCGATGGCCAGTGCACAGGCGGATCGCTATGACTGGGGCGAGATATTGTCGCAGGTCTACCGATCCTATGTCGATTGCCTCGGCGATCCGCCCACGTCCGCCACAGCCGAAGAGCTGACATCGTGCGCTGGCTGAAACCGGGCAGGGGCGACGCAATCGGCGACGACCTTGTCGTCATGCGCCGTTATGCCCGGTCGCTGGCGCGCGACGATCAGGATGCCGACGATGTCGTGCAGGACGCGCTCGTCCGCGCCATCGAGCGGCAGGGGACATTCCAGCCGGGGCGCGGGCGGCGGCAATGGCTGCTCGCCATCGTGCACAACGTCTTCGTGTCGGCCAAGCGGAGGGAAGCGGCGGAGGCCCGGCGCGATGCCCGTTTCGCCCAAACCATGTTGTCCCATGTCGACGCCGATCAGGAGGATCGTGCCCGGCTCGCTCAGTTGGCGCAGGCTTTCGCAGCGCTCAGCGACCAGCACCGCTCGGTGCTGCATCTGGTGGCGGTGGAAGGCATGACCTACAGGGAAGCGGCGGATATTCTCGACGTTCCGGTCGGCACGGTCATGTCGCGGCTCGCACGTGCGCGAACGGCGCTGCGGGACCGGCAGGGCGGATCGGGCGAAAGGATGCTGCGCGTGGTTGGAGGACAGGATGACTGAAACGCCCGCCGATCAGGAACTGCACGCCTATGTGGACAACGAACTGGACGACTTGCGCCGGTTCGCGGTCGAAAGCCATCTGGCCGATCATCCCGAACTCGCAGCGCAGGTGATGGGCGACATGAGCGCGCGCACCGGCCTGCGCCTGCTCGCCCGCCGGGCGGAGGATGCGCCGGGGCCATTGTCGAACGCGGCGGCGGCGCTCGCCTCGCCCGGCTTTCGGCCCTTCTGGCGCAGGGCAGCACCCGTCGCCGGACTGGGTGTCGCCGCCGCTCTGCTGTTGGCGCTGGTCGCAAAGCCCACGCCGCCGGGCTATGTCGACATGGCGGTGGCGTCGCATCGCGTGGCGATGATGCGCGCCCGCATGGTGTCGCAGGTCGAAGCGCTGGCGCTCGACCACCGCGAAATCCTATCGCGCACGCATATCGACCTGCCTGCGCTGCCCGGAGACTGGCATGTGACCGACGTTCAGCTTTTCCCTACCGGCGGCAGCCCCGCGCTGCTGGTCGCGGTGAAGACGGCGGCGGGCAAGCGGCTGTCGATCTTCGCCACGCGCGAGAAAAGCGATGCGCCCGCCATTCCCGACGCCGTGCGGGAGGGTGCGGAGTCCGTTGCCTACTGGCGTCGCGGCGACATGTCCTACGCGCTGACCGGGGACGACGATCCCCGCGCGATCGACCGGACAGCCGAACAGCTCAACCGGTCCTGGTCCTGACGGCGAGCGAAGCCATCCTGTTCTAGAACTGCCGGATCACACGCAGCCCGGCGTGAGGCCGCCCCTTTTTGCCGCGATCCTTGTGGAAGCCCAGGCCCGCCTGAACGCCCATCGCCTCTGTCATCGTCAGGTGAAGCTGCGGCATGATGAGCATATGGCCTTCCTGTCCGCCCAGATAGTTGATTTCCAGGCCGATCACGCTCGCGTCCGACGCGTCGTAGAACAGCGACTGGTTGACGATTGCAGCATTGCGCCCGGTGCGGCGTTTGGTGTCGATATCCCACAGCCCGGCCATGCTGACGCCGCTCCACCGGTCGGAAAACCGATGGACCACCATATAGGCAAGGCTGCTGGAATAGCGCTGCTCATGCCGGTCGTAGATGCCAAGATACTGCACGCCATGCGCGCTCCGTCCGCCGTCGAAGCTCCCGAACGCGGCCTGTAAGCCCAGCTTATATTCGACCGGTCGCCCGTTTTCGAACGGCAGCTCCCCCTCTATGGCAAAGCCGTCGGCCAGCGCATATTCGACCTCCGGCGCCCAACTGAGCGGGCGGTCCGGCCCGGAAAGCGGAGCGGTGGCGAGTATGTTCGCCTCCAGCTCGCCGCGCCGCGCGCCGAGCGGGCGCATCATGTCGAATATCATCGGTTCGGGCACGGCGGGATAGTCGCTCGCCCGTCCATGCCCGCTCACGCCGACAGCCAGAGCCGCCACCGTCAGGCGCATCCACGCCCGACATAGATGATATGATCCGGTCCTCACTCTGTCCCACCCGCATTCAGTCTCGATCCTTTACGAGGCCGGGCGGCGATCTATTCCGTCGCAGTGCAGGCGCCGCCGCGTGGTGAGACGCAACCGATTGCACGGATGGCGCTTCTGTCGCCTGCGACGGGGCGGTGACCTGCGCTCTATCGAGAGCGTCATCGGTGGGCGGGCATGCGTGCGGCGCGTCAGGCCAGCGCGTCCAGCGCGAGCGCGACCGCGCCCAGCGGCCCTGCCTGATCGCCCAGTGCGGGCGTGCGAACGATGCGCTCCACGCTCGCCTCGTCCACGAAGGGGAGGTAGCCGTCGAGCACGCCGAGCAGCTTCGCGCGGACCATGGGGATCAGGTGCGGTCGCCCCATGCCGATCCCCCCGCCTATTAACACCTGCCGCGCGGCGGTGGTGAGCAGGACGCTGGCGACAAGCTGCGCGATGTCGCTCGCCACATTGTCCCATCCCGGCGCGTCGTCGGCGATCCGGTTGCCTGGCATCCCGAAGCGCGCGGCCAAAGCCGGGCCGCTCACCAGCCCCTCGATACAGTCGCCGTGAAAAGGGCAGGTTCCGGCAAAGCTGTCCCCCGGCGCGCGGCGCACCATGATATGGCCGATTTCGGGATGCATCGCCCCGTGCAGCGGTCGTCCGTTCACGACCAGACCGCCACCCACCCCGGTCCCGATGGTGATGTAGCAAAGCGAGTCGCTCGGTCGTTCCCCCTGCGCGCCCGCTCCCCAGCGCCATTCCGCCAGCGCCGCGCCGTTCACATCGGTGTCGACGGCGAACGGGCAGTCGAGCCCGTCGGTCAGCGCGCCGGCGATGTCCGCCCCGGACCAACCGGGTTTGGGCGTCGGGAGCATCACGCCGAAATCGGATGCCGCCGTGTCCAGCCGCAGCGGCCCGAACGACGCGATACCGAGCGCGGCGAACGGCTCCTCGGCATACCAGCGCTTGAGCGTCGATGCGGCCTCGCCCAGTGTTTCGTCCGGCCCCCTCGTCGGGATCGACACGCGGTCGACGATCGTGCGCCCCCGCGCCCGCAGAACGAACACCTTGGTGCCGCCCAGCTCCACACCGGCCAGCAAGGGTTCGGCGGTCACGACCGCACGATCCCGGCCCGGTCTTTGCCGAAGCGAGGGACGCCGAATGCCTCGTCGAAGGGGGAGGGCGATCCGGCGAAGGCAGGATAATGGCTGATGTCCGCAGCATCGCAGACATCGGAGGAATCGCGAGAGACCTTGACGGTGCCGCCGCCGCTTGTCTGCTTATCCCAAACAGGGTCGGACCTCACGACCTCATCACCCCTTGGCGGCACGGCACGGGGCTGAAAATAAAATAGTCGGACGCGGCACACGATGCGTCAGCGTTTTTCGATTTTGCCGTCCGGCGCTTTATCCTCGACCGGCGGCGGCGGCACATCGACACGAATTTCCACCCGGCGATTGCGTGCCTGACCTTCGGGATCTTCGGTGCCGTCGAGTTTGCGATTGGGCGCGATGGGCCGTGCTTCGCCCAGTGGGATCACGGTGATGCGCGACGCGGGGACGCCCTTTTCTTCCAGATAGGTTTTGACGGCTTCCGCCCGTCGGCGCGAGGCCGCCAGATTCTGCGCGTCGGAGCCGCGCGAATCGCTGTGGCCCCAGATGGTGATCGGCCCGCCCGCCCGGAAGAGTTCCCCGGCGATCAGCCCGTCGATCAGCGCTTTCCCGGCATCGTCGGGCTGCGCGCCGCTGGCCGGAAACGGCACCACGAGCGTGGTCGGCTCGGGCGTGGGCGCAGGTTCGGGGGCGACGTCCACGTCCGGGCGGATGATCGATTTCTTCTCCGGCTCCTTGTCGGCGGATGCGGCCGTGTTGGCGGCGTTGGCGACATTGTCGGGGGCCGCTACGGGCTGTTCGTCCGGTTTGCAGGCCGCCAGCGCAACCAGGCTCAGGCTCACGGTCGCCAACGTCGCTGCGCGATGGAACGGGACTTTCACAGGCTCGCCTCCTTCATGATGGCACGGCGCGATTGTTCCGCATCCGCGTGGCGCGAAGGGCCATAGGAAATAACCAGATCGCCCGGCTGCGGCGAGGGGCGCGACGCGTGCGTGAAGAAGCGGATGCGACCGTCCTTCTTCAGCACGAACAGCATGTCCGCCTCGTCGGGCAGGGCCGATTGCGCGTCGGCGAAATCGAACTGCTCGCTGATGCGCGTCTTGCGGAAGGTCCAGCCCGCCGCCTCACGTGCGCGAATGTCCTCCACGCCATGGCCGGACGTGAACAAAGCCCGCCCGCGCAATGCCTCGGGCAGGCTGCGATGATCCTCGTCGTCGCCATGGCCGCCCAGCTGGTAGACGAGGTCGCGGCCGATTTCCGGTGCGAATTCGCTGCACACCAGTGCGTTATAGGCTTCGTTCTCCGTCGTGGCGATCAGCACCTGGAACTGGGTCAGGTCCAGCCGGTCCTCGGTCGCTTCGGCCAGGATTTCGCCATGATAGGTTGCGATCCCCGCCTGCCGCGCCGCCGACAGCAGCTGCCAGCTCGTATCGGCAATCGTCACCGGCAGGTCGAGCGCCCGCACCTGCCGCGCCAGCGACAGGCTCCACGGCGTGCTGCCGACGATCAGCAGCCCCTTCTGCGTCGCGCCCGTGACCTTGAGCCATCGCGCCACATGGCGGATGCTGAACCCATGGGCGACGATGGTCGCCACCACCACCGCAAAGGACAGCGTGACAAGGATGCCGCCATCGCCATAACCCAGCTGGTCGAGGCGCAGCGCGAACAGCCCCGACACCGCAACCGCGACGACACCGCGCGGCGCGATCCACGCGACCAGCAGCCGTTCGTTCCACGGGATCTTGCTGAACGCCAGCGACACCAGCACCGTCGCGGGCCGCACGAGGAACAGCAACGCCAGCAGGAAAGCGAGGAAACGCCACTCGAACTGGCGCAACACGTCGAAATCCAGCGATGCGGACAGCAGCACGAACACGCCGGATATGAGCAGGACCGTCACATTCTCCTTGAACGGCTGGATGTCGCGGAGCGAATCCACCCGCATGTTGGCGATCGCGATTCCCATCACCGTGACCGCCAGCAGTCCGGTTTCCTGCTGGATGACGTTCGACAGCACGAAGGTACCGATCACCGCGACCAGCAGCACGGGGGCTTTCAGATATTCGGGCACATGCCCACGCGGGAAGGCCCAGGCTACCGCCCGCGCCGCGCCATAGCCGATGAGGCCCGCGACCACCGCCGCGCCCAGCAGCGACGCCACCACCGCGACCAGCGTCGCGCCTTCGTCGACACGCCGCAGATATTCATACGTGATGACCGCGCACAGCGCGCCGAAAGGATCGTTGACGATCGCTTCCCATTTCAGGATCGCGCGGGGGCGGGGGGCAACGTTGCTCTGGCGCAGCAGCGGGATGACGACCGTCGGCCCGGTGACGATCAGGATGCCCGCGAACAGGATCGCGACCGGCCACACCAAGCCCGCGACATAATAGCAGGCCATCGCGCCCAACACCCATCCCAGCGGAATGCCGATCAGCATCAGCCGCGCGACCGCGCCTTCGGTCTTGCGCAATTCCCGGAAATTGAGGCTGAGGCCGCCTTCGAACAGGATCAGCGCCACCGCGACCGATATCATCGGTTCGAGCAGTTCGCCGAACGTGTGTTCCGGTTCGATAAGGCCGGTAATGGGACCCGCGACCACGCCGGCGGCGAGCATCAGCGCGATGGCGGGCCAGCCCGTTCGCCAGGCGATCCATTGCGCGCCGATACCCAAAATGCCGATCAGCGCGAAGACGAGGGCGTGGTGCTCCATGGAGGAAGCCTAACCCGTCAAACCGGCAAAAGGTAGCGCGTTGCGCGGAAATTTTTGCCTGGCCTACGAAAAAGGGGCGACCCTTACGCAGGCCGCCCCTTTCGCAAAATGCAGTGAGCAAAGGCTTATTTGGTGCCTTCCGCCGCCTTCGCCTTGCCGCCCTTCTTGCCCTTTTTGGGCGCGGCGGGCGTGATTTCGAAGGCCAGCGCCGATCCGCCGCCGGCATCCTCCTTCATGTGGACATGGACTTCGCCGCCATGGACCAGCTTGCCGAAGAGCAGTTCCTCGGCCAGCGGCTGCTTGATCTTTTCCTGGATCAGGCGGCCCATCGGACGCGCGCCGTAAAGCTTGTCATAGCCCTTGGCGGTCAGCCATTCCTTCGCGGCATCGTCCAGCGTGATGTGTACGTCGCGGTCGGCCAGCTGCAGTTCCAGCTGGAGGACGAACTTGTCGATCACGCGCGCTACGATCTCGGTCGGCAGATAGCCGAACGGCACGATGGCGTCGAGGCGGTTGCGGAATTCCGGGGTGAAGAGCTTCTTCACCGCATCCTCCTGCACATCGTCGCGCGACAACTCGCCGAAACCGATGCTTTCCTTCGCCATGTCCGACGCACCGGCATTGGTGGTCATGATGACGATGGTGTTGCGGAAATCGACCGTCTTGCCGTGGTGATCGGTCAGGCGTCCGTTATCCATCACCTGCAACAGGATGTTGAACAGGTCGGGATGCGCCTTCTCGATCTCGTCCAGCAGCAGGACGCTGTGCGGGTTCTGGTCGACCGCATCGGTCAAAAGCCCGCCCTGGTCGTAACCGACATAGCCCGGAGGCGCGCCGATCAGGCGGCTGACCGAATGGCGCTCCATATATTCCGACATGTCGAACCGCTGGAGCGGAATGCCGAGCAACGTGGCCAGCTGGCGCGCGACTTCCGTCTTGCCGACGCCGGTGGGCCCGGAAAACAGGTAATTGCCGATGGGCTTGTCCGGATCGCGCAGGCCCGCCCGGCTCAGCTTGATCGCGCTGGACAGCACCTCGATTGCCTTGTCCTGGCCGAAGACGACGCGCTTGAGGTCGGTGGTCAGCGATTCCAGCACGCTCTTGTCGTCCGACGACACGGTCTTGGGCGGGATGCGCGCCATCGTCGCGATGACCTGTTCGATCTCCTTGGGGGTGATCGTCTTCTTGCGCTTGGACGGGATCACCAGCATCTGCATCGCGCCGACCTCGTCGATCACGTCGATCGCCTTGTCGGGCAGCTTGCGGTCGTTGATGTAACGGGCCGACAGTTCCACCGCGGCCTTGATCGCGTCGGGCGTGTATTTGACGTGGTGATGCTCCTCGAACGCGGAGCGCAGGCCCGCGAGGATCTTGATCGTATCCTCGACCGAAGGCTCGTTCACGTCGATCTTCTGGAACCGGCGCAGCAGTGCGCGGTCCTTTTCGAAATGATTGCGGAACTCCTTGTAGGTGGTGGAGCCGATGCAGCGGATCGTCCCGCCCGACAGGGCGGGTTTGAGCAGGTTGGACGCATCCATGGCCCCGCCGCTGGTCGCGCCAGCCCCGATCACCGTGTGGATTTCGTCGATGAACAGCACCGCGTGCGGCATCTTTTCCAGTTCGGTGACGACTGCCTTCAGCCGCTCCTCGAAATCGCCGCGATAGCGGGTGCCCGCCAGCAGAGCGCCCATGTCGAGCGAATAGATCACCGCTTCCTTGAGCACTTCGGGCACGTCGCCCTCGACGATCTTGCGCGCCAGACCTTCCGCAATCGCGGTCTTGCCCACGCCCGGATCGCCGACATAGAGCGGATTGTTCTTCGACCGGCGGCAGAGGATTTGGACGGTGCGGTCGACTTCGGCGGACCGGCCGATCAGCGGATCGACCTTGCCCCGGCCCGCCTTTTCGTTGAGGTTGACCGTAAACTGGTCGAGCGCGCTGTCCTTCTTGCCCTTGCCGTCCTGCACCTTCTTTTCCTCCTCGGCGGTGCCCTTGCTTTCCTGACGCTCGGGCTGGGGCGTGCCCTTGCCGACGCCGTGGCTGATGAAGCTGACGGCATCGAGACGGCTCATGTCCTGCTGTTGCAGGAAATAGACGGCATAGGATTCGCGCTCGGAAAACAGCGCGACCAGCACATTGGCGCCCGTGACCTCATCCTTGCCGGAGGATTGGACATGCAGGATCGCGCGCTGAACGACGCGCTGGAAACCGCTGGTGGGGGAGGGGTCGGACGCACCCTCCACCTTCAGGCTGTCGAGTTCGGTGTCGAGATAGTGGGTGACGGCATCGCCCAGTTCGCCCAGCTCGACGCCGCACGCCTGCATCACCTTCGATGCATGTTCGTCGTCGATCAGCGCCAGCAGCAGATGCTCCAGCGTCGCATATTCGTGCCTGCGCTCCGACGCATGGGTCAGCGCGTTGTGCAGCGTGGTTTCGAGAGCGGGTGCGAAAGATGGCATTGTCGTTCTACTCCTGGCCCCGGTGAGGGGCGGTACAGAACCGGATGTCGGCATTGCTCGACGCGGGATCAAGGGCCTGCCCCCGACCAGCGGAATTGCCTGACTGCCCAAGCCCGGAGAAGCCCTGACGGGCGACAGGGGCGGGGCGCGGGTTCATCGCCTGAATAGCGCCTCGGCACTTGCCTTATGGTTAACGGCGCTGTCTTTCTTCGCTCTGGTCCGCACGATCTCCGCTTCCAGGGCGGCGATGCGGGCGTCCAGTTCGGCAACGGACAATGGCCCCAGATCCTGTGTCATCAGGCGGGTCAGAGGATCGTCGCCCTTGCGCGGCAGATACTCGTCCATGTCCATGACGGGCAATGTTGACCCTGATCCCCACTCTGTCAATAAGGGCGCGCGTGCAGTCCGTCGATTTCTGACGCGGCGCAGCATAAGAGGGGCGGGCAATGGCAGACGGATTTACGATCCCGGATGAGATGACGGCGATCGGCATTGCGACGCCCGGCGGACCCGAAGCGCTGGTGCCGGAAACCCGTGCCGTTCCCGTGCCCGGCCCCGGCGAGGTGCTGATCCGCGTAACGGCGGCGGGGGTCAACCGGCCCGACGTGCTGCAACGGCAGGGGAAATATCCGCCACCGCCCGGCGCGTCCGACATTCCGGGCCTCGAAATATCGGGCGTCGTCGTCGCGCCGGGCAGCGGCGTGGACATGCCGATGGGGCAAAATGTCTGCGCGCTGGTCGCAGGCGGGGGCTATGCGCAATATGCCGTGGCGCCCGCGGGCCAGTGCCTGCCCGTGCCCGAAGGCTATGACATGGCGGAGGCCGCCGCGCTTCCCGAAACGCTCTTCACCGTGTGGACCAACCTGTTCGAACGGGCCTATGTGGTCGCGGGCGACACGGTGCTCGTCCATGGCGGAACCAGCGGCATCGGCACCATGGCGATCCGCCTCTGCAACCTGTTCGATATCCGGATCGCCGTCACCTGCGGGTCGGACGACAAATGTTCCCAGGCCCGCAGGTGGGGGGCGGACCATGCGATCAACTACCGCACGCAGGACTTCGTCGAGGAAGTGAAGCGCATCACCGACGGGCAGGGGGTGCAGGCGGTGCTCGATATGGTCGGCGGCGATTATCTGCCCCGCAACGTCGATTGCCTGGCCGAGGATGGCCGTCACGTCTCCATCGCGACGCTGGGGGGTGCGAAGGCGGAAGTCTTCATCCCCGCGATCATGCAGCGCCGCCTGACGCTGACCGGATCGACGCTGCGCGCGCGGTCGGTGGGGTTCAAGAGCCTGGTCGCCGACGAACTGATGCGCACCGTATGGCCGTTCGTCGGCGAAGGCCGGCTGCGCCCCGCGATGGACCGTCGCTTCGCCCTTGCCGACGCGGCGCAGGCCCATGCGCGCATGGACGCGGGCGAGCATTTCGGGAAGATCGTGCTGATCGTCTGACGCTCTTATGAGGGCGTGAAACCGTCGCATTTCCGTCATATCCGGCGCGGGATTGTAACATAGTCCGCGTAAGGAATCGTTCCCGAGGATGAAGGTCTTTGGGGACGACATATGAACGCCATCACGCGCCTGCCTTTCCTGAGCGATGTCGAGGATATCGCAGACGACCGCTTCCACATACCCGAACGCGAAGGGCAGCGCCGCCGCTATCGCAGCATCTGGATATCGGACATTCACCTTGGCACGCGCGGCTGCAACGCGACGATGCTGATCGACTTCCTCGATAGCGTGGACAGCGACACCATTTACCTCGTCGGCGACATCATCGACGGCTGGCGCCTGAAAAAGCGTTTCTACTGGCCCGCCAGTCACAACGACGTGGTCTGGCGCCTCATGAAACGCGCCAAGCGCGGCACCCGCGTCGTCTACATCCCTGGCAACCATGACGAAATGTTCCGCCAGTTCACCGGCATGAGCTTCGGCGGCGTGGAAATCCGGCGCAAGGCGATTCACGAGACGGCGGACGGGCGCAAGCTGCTGGTGCTGCACGGCGACGAATTCGACACCATCATGCTGGCCCATCGCTGGCTCGCCTTCGTGGGCGACGCCGCCTACACCATGCTGATGCGCCTCAACGTCGTGGTGAACGCGGTGCGCCGCCGCATGGGCCTGCCCTACTGGTCGCTGTCCAAGATGGCCAAGCACAAGGTCAAGAACGCGGTCTCCTTCATCTCCCGGTTCGAGGAGGTGGTGGCGCACGAAGCGGGCGCGCGCGGTGTCGACGGGGTGGTGTGCGGCCATATCCACAATGCCGAGATGCGCCGGATCGCGGGCGTCGATTATTATAACGACGGCGACTGGGTCGAAGGCTGCACCGCGCTGGTCGAGCATCGCGACGGCACGATGGAGGTGCTCCACTGGGCCGATGAGATCGCGAAGCGCGAAGCGGGCAAGGCGCCCTCGCGCGCGCAGCTCGCTGCCTGATCCGAAGGATCGCCCGTCATGCGCATCGCCATCGTCACCGACGCCTGGACCCCGCAGGTGAACGGCGTCGTCCGCACGCTCCAGACCATCCGCGCTGAGCTCGAAAACATGGGGCATCCGGTCGAGGTGATATCCCCCGATCTCTACGGCTCTATTCCCTGTCCGACCTATCCTGAAATCCGGCTGGCGCTGGTCCGTGCGAGCGTGGTGGGGCAGGCGATCGCCGCCTTCCGCCCGGACGCCGTGCATCTCGCGACCGAAGGGCCGCTGTGCCTCGCGGCGCGCCGCTGGTGCCTGCGCGCGAAGGTGCCCTTCACCACCGCCTATCACACCCATTTCCCCGATTATGTGGCGCAGCGCACCGGCCTGCCCGCCGCCTGGTTCTGGCGCTATATCCGCTGGTTCCACGGTCCTGCGCAGGCGGTGCTGGTTTCGACCCGGTCGGTGCGCGATCAACTGCGCGCCCACGGCCTTCCCAACGTGCGCCCATGGGGCCGGGGCGTCGACCTTGCCGCCTTCACGCCGCAGGCCCCCGCGCCCGCCGCCTTCGCGGGTCTTGCGCGCCCGATCCTGCTCTATGTCGGGCGGGTCGCGGTGGAAAAGAATATCGCCGCCTTCCTCGCCGCCGACCATCCCGGATCGAAGGTGGTGGTGGGCGACGGCCCCGCCCGCGCCGCGCTGGAGAAGGCGCATCCCGATGCGCGGTTCCTGGGGCCTCTGTTCGGCGCGGACCTGGCCGGGGCCTATGCCGGGGCGGACGCGTTCGTCTTCCCCAGCCGCACCGATACGTTCGGTCTCGTCATGATCGAGGCGCTCGCCTGCGGCACGCCGGTCGCGGCCTATCCCGTCACCGGGCCGGTCGACATCGTGACGCCCGAAACCGGCGCGCTGGGCGAAGACCTGTCCGCCGCCATCGCCTCTGCCCTGACGAAGGACCGGGGGGCCTGCGCCGCTTATGGCCGCAGCTTCAGCTGGGACCGCAGCGCGCGCGAATTTCTGTCCGGCCTCCACGCCATCGACCCCGATGTGATGGAAAGCGCGGCCTGACGCTTTTTCTTGCCGCTGGTGCAAGGATGTTCTATCTCTGATCCGCCGTGGCCGCCCTGCTTGGGCGGCCCTTATCGTTTTTACGCCGGAGAGAGTCCCCGTGTCCCAGCCCCTGATGCCCCACGCGACCGCCAGCTGGCTGGTCGACAATACCGCGCTCAGCTTCGACCAGATCGCGGAATTCTGCGGGCTCCACATCCTTGAGGTGCAGGCCATCGCCGACGATACCGCCAGCATCAAATATACCGGTCGCGATCCCGTCCGCGCACATGAAATCACGATGGACGAAATCCACAAGGGCGAAACCAACCCCGACTACAAGCTCAAGATGCTGAAGGGCCCCGAACCCGTCCGCCGCACGAAGGGGCCGCGCTACACGCCGGTCAGCAAGCGGCAGGACAAGCCCGACGGCATCGCCTGGATCCTGCGCAACCATCCCGAAGTCTCGGACGGCGCCATCGGCAAGCTCATCGGCACCACCCGCACCACCATCGCCGCGATCCGCGACCGCACGCACTGGAACATCTCCAACATCGTGCCCAAAGATCCGGTGACGCTCGGCCTTTGCTCGCAGCGGGAACTGGACGCGCTGGTCGTCCGCGCCGCGAAGAAGGCAGGCATCGAAGCGCCCACCGATTCGCGCCTGGACGGCGACCGCGAAGCGCTGATCGAGGAACTGCGCCGCGAGCGCGAGGACGCCACCCGCCGTGCGGAGGAAGCGCTCAAGACCGAGTCCGAATTCATTTCGGGCGCAGCCACGATCCTCGATCCGTTCAGCAGCAACAAGGGCGAGGTATAATGCCGTAGCGTCATCCGACGCTGCATCGAAAATTGCCATAAAGCGGCAATAATCCGGGGCCGCGCTACATGGGGGCGCGGCCTTTTTGCGTTTGTTGACGCTTGCGTAAAGTGCGACGCCCCCATACACTCGCCGCCATGGAGAGCGTAGAAAAAATCTGGCGAGAACGGTACCAGCACCCCACGGCCTGGGACCAGACATTCCCCCCCAAATCGATGGGCGAAATGGTGACGGAAAGCGCGACCGCGCATCCTGACGCCTTCATGGTCGATTTCCTGGGGCGCAAATTCACCTATGGCGATATGTTCGTCCAGATCCGCCGGATCGCCTGCGGGCTTCAGGCGATGGGCGTGGGGAAGGGCGACCGGGTCGGCCTCTACCTCCCCAACACGCCGCATTATGTCGCGGCCTATTATGGCGCGTTGATGGCGGGCGCCATCGTCGTCAACTTCTCCCCCCTCTACACCGCCGCCGAACTGGAGCATCAGGTCGAGGATAGCGGCACGAAGATCCTCTTTACCCTGTCGGCCAGGGCGCTGCTGCCCACCGCGCTCGAAGTGCTGGAACATAGCAGCCTCGAAAAGCTGGTCGTCGGGTCGGTGGCGGAGATGCTCTCGCCGGTCAAATCCCTGCTGTTCCGCTGGTTCAAGGCGAGCGAGAGCACGCCCATCCCGGACGATCCGCGCGTGCTGCGCTACGACCGGCTGGTCGCCAATCGCGGGGATTGCGTCGTGGCGGATATCGATCCTGTCAACGACATCGCGCTGCTGCAATATACCGGCGGCACTACCGGCACGCCCAAGGGCGCGATGCTGACCCACCAGAACCTGACCGCCAACGCGCGGCAGGCCCAGGCAATCGACCCGCACCAGCATGAACAGGACCGCATCATCGCGGTGCTGCCCTTCTTCCACGTCTTCGCCAATACCTGCACGCTCAATCGCACCGTGGTGAACGGGGGCGAGATGGTGATGCTGCCGCGCTTCGACGCGGCGCAGGTGCTGGCCGCCGTCCAGCGGGTGAAGGCGACCTCGCTGCCCGGCGTGCCGACGATGTTCCAGGCGCTGCTCGATCATCCCGCGATCCGCAACATCGACTTTTCCTGCCTGCGCGCCTGCATATCGGGCGGCGCGCCGCTCCCGCTCGAACTCAAGCAGCGGTTCGAGGCGGCAACGGGCGCGCAACTGATCGAAGGCTATGGCCTCACCGAAACCAGCCCGATCGTCTGCTCCAATCCCTATGAGGGGTTGAACAAGAGCGGCACCGTGGGACAGCCGGTTCCCGGCACGCGCGTCAGGCTCGTCGACCGGGACGACCCGACCAGGCCCCCGCCCGAAGGCGAGCCGGGCGAACTGCTCTTTGCCGGGCCGCAGATCATGAAGGGATACTGGAACCGCCCGGACGCCGATGCCGAAGTGTTCGTCGGCGACTATGTCCGCACGGGCGACGTCGGGATCGTCGACGAAGACGGTTATGTGAAGATCGTCGACCGGTTGAAGGACATGATCGCCGTCGGCGGTTTCAAGGTGTTTCCGAGCCAGGTCGAACAGGTCCTCTATCACAATCCCGCGGTCAAGGAGGCGCTCGTGATCGGCGTGCCCGACCGCTATCGCGGGGAACAGCCCAAGGCGTTCGTGACCCTGAACGAAGGGTTCGAAACGGACGGCGCGACGCTCAAGGACTGGCTCAATCCCCAACTCGGCAAGCATGAGCGGGTGTGCGATGTCGAAGTGCGCCTCAACCTGCCCCGGACGCTGGTGGGCAAGCTGTCGCGCAAGGAACTGGTGGCCGAGGAGCGCGCCAAGGCGGAAGCGGCGATGGCGGAGGCTGGAACCGTCGCCTGACCGTTCCTATCTGTGCGACAAGACCAGATATAAGGAGCCGATCATGGCGCAAGAAGTCGCAACCCTCGCCGGCGGATGTTTCTGGTGCACGGAGGCCGTGTACCAGAACCTGAAGGGTGTATCGTCCGTCGAGAGCGGCTATATCGGCGGGGCGCAGCCTGACCCCACCTATGAGCAGGTATGTTCGGGCAATACCGGCCATGCCGAAGCGATCCGCATCGCGTTCGATCCCGATGTGATTTCCTACGGCGACCTGCTCGACATCTTCTTCGCGACGCACGATCCGACGACGCTCAACCGTCAGGGCAACGATGTCGGCACGCAATATCGCTCGGCGATCTTCCCCCATTCGCCCGAGCAGGAGGCGCAGGCGCGTGCCGGGATCGATCGGGCGCAGGCGGATCGGTCGTCCCCCATCGTCACCGCGATCGAACCGGACGCTCCCTGGTATCCGGCGGAGGATTATCACCAGAAATATTGGGACCGGGTCGGCGACCGCAATCCCTATTGCATGGCTGTGATCCCGCCCAAACTCGCCAAGCTGCGCAAGGGCTTTGCAGACCGCATCGACGCCTAGCGTGCGGCCGGCCGACCGGATCCGCTCATATCATCGTTAGTGAGCGGTTCACGGTCGCTGTGCTAGGAATGGCCCCTGTTGCCACACGGTCGGGGGACCATGCCCATGAAGATGAAGCTCATTCTTGCCGCGCCGGTCCTGCTGCTGGCGCTGCCCGGCTGCGTCCGCACCGTCGCCAGTGTCGTCACCGCGCCCGTGCGCGCGACGGGCAAGGTGATCGACTGGACCACCACCAGCCAGGAAGAGGCCGATCGCAACTACGGACGCAAGATGCGCAAGCAGGAGGCGCGCGAGGGTCGTGAGATGAAGCGGCAGGCCAAGGAACGCCGCCGCCAGTGTCGCGAAGCGGGCTATCGCGACTGCGACTAGCGCGTCATGCGTCGCCGGACATAGCCATGGCTCAAGCCGCAGCCCGCCGCAGCCGGTCGTTGATCGCGACGCCGATCCCCTCCATAGGGACGGGCGCCACCGCGATGCGCGCCGCCGCGCTTGCGTCTGCCACATGGAGCGCCGCGAACAGCGCCGCCGCCGCTTCGCGCAAATCCGCCTCGACGCTCAGGTTCATGTGGCAGGGCATCAGGCCGAACCCGATCAGATATTCGTCCCGCTCCCCCCGCGTGGCGTTCAGCCGCACGGGCTTGGACGGGGCATAATGGCTTTCGAGCTGGCCGGGCGCCTCGATCCGTCCGCCTGCGCCCTCGACCACGGGCAGGCCGCTCGCCTCCTCCATCATCATCGCCGTGACAGGGCCAGGGCGCAACAGGCGCATGCGGTGGCTTTCGGGCGCGGCGATGGTGGATTCCAGCCCCTCGCTGGTCGGCCCTTCGTCCAGGATCATGCGGATCTTGCCGTTCAGGCTGGCAAGCACATGCTCGGCCCGTGTCGGGCTGATCGACCCGCTGCGGTTGGCGGAAGGCGCAGCGAGCGGGCAGCCGCTTTCGCGGATCAGAGCGCGCATCGCGGGATGTGCGGGCAGGCGCAGCGCGACGGTGGGCAGGCCCGCCGTCACCAGCGGCGACAGGCCGCTATCGTCCCGCACCGGCAGCACCAGCGTCAGCGGCCCCGGCCAGAACCGGTCGGCCAGCAGCGCCGCCGTCGGCGACACATGCGCCAGCCGCTCGGCCATCGCCCGGTCGGCGACATGCACGATCAGCGGGTTGAAACTGGGACGCCCCTTGGCGCTGTAGATCGCGGCGACCGCGCTGCTGTCGGTCGCGTCGGCGGCCAGGCCATAGACGGTTTCGGTGGGGACGGCGACGGGCTCTCCCGCCCGGATCAGCAGCGCCGCCTCGCGCAGCGCCTCGGCGCCATAGCGGCAGGATCTGGTGGAAAAGGTCGATTGAGCGATGGTCACGATCCTCGCGATATAGCCCCCGGTCGTCCGCAGTAAAAGTGCATTGCGTCACGACCGTGACAGGCGTGCGACCTTGCCGGGGCCGGGCGGCGGCCCTAAGCCCCTTTGCCATGACCGACGCTCTTCTCGCCCGCATCGCAGACGCTCTGGACCGTATCGCGCCGCCCCCGCCTGCGCCCGCCGATCTTGCCGCCGCGCCCGCCTATGTCTGGGACGGGCGCAGCGTGCGTGCGGTCGATCCGTTCGCGCCGGTCGACTATGCGCTGCTGTCGGGCATCGACGCGCAGAAACAGGCGCTGCTGGACAACACCCGCCGCCATGCCGCGGGCCACGCCGCCCATGACGCGCTGCTGTGGGGGGCGCGGGGCACGGGCAAGTCGGCGGCGGTGGCGGCGGTCGTCGGCCATGTGCAGGGGCAGGGGCAGGACATCGCGCTGATGCAGTGCGCGATCGACGAACTCGCCAGCCTGCCCGCGCTCTTCACCCTGCTGCGCACCACCGCGCGGCCTTTCATCCTCTTCCTCGACGATCTCGGTTTCGACGGGGAGGGCGGGGGGCAGGCGCGCGCGCTCCGTTCGCTGCTTCAGGGCGGCACGGCGGCGCGTCCGGCCAATGTCCGGCTCTACGTCACGTCCAACCGCCGTCACATCGTCCCCCGGAATCTGGCCGAACAGGACGATCCCATCAATCCGCGCGATGTAATCGACGACAAGATGGCGCTGTCCGACCGCTTCGGCCTCAGCCTCGGCTTCCACGCCATCGACCAGGACGCCTATGTCGCCATCGTGCGCGGCTATGCCGACCGCCTCGGTCTTGCCTTCGATCCGCTCGAGGCGATCCGATGGGCGACGCAGCGGGGCAGCCGCTCGGGCCGCGTCGCGTGGCAATATGTGGTCGAACTGGCGGGGCGGAACGGCCTTTCGGTCTAACGCGCTTTCGTCACGCGCCAGATCGTGTTGCCCACATCGTCGCTGACCAGCAGCGCGCCCTTCGCGTCGCCGGTTACGTCGACCGGGCGTCCCTGCGCGTTGCCGTCCTTGTCGAGGAAGCCGGTCAGGATGTCGACGGGCTTCGCCTTCCCGGTCTCGCCATCGGTAAAGCCGACATAGACGACCTTGTATCCCGCCGCGGGCTTGCGGTTCCAGCTGCCGTGCAGGCCGACGAACGCACCGTCGGTGTAGGGCGCGCCCAACTGCACCTTGTCGGTGAAGGCAAGGCCCAGCGCGGCGACATGGTTGCCCAGCGCATAGTCGGGCCGCTTGGTATATTCGCGGATTTCGGGGCGCTGCGGCTGGACCCGGCGATCCTCGTAACCGCCCCAGTAATTCCACGGCCATCCATAGAACGCGCCGAACTCCACCCGCGTCAGATAGTCGGGGACGAGGTCGCCGCCCAGCATGTCGCGTTCGTTGACCACGCCCCACAACGCGCCGCTCTTGGGTTCGAAGGCAAGGCCGACGGGATTGCGCAGCCCGGATGCGAAGATGCGTTTATACCCCGTCTTCGGATTGACTTCCAGCACCAGGGCGCGCCCGCGCTCCATCTCCAGCCCGTTTTCGGCGATGTTGCTGTTCGATCCGACCCCGACATAGAGCAGCCCCTCGGGGCTGGCCGCGAGGCTCTTGGTCCAGTGATAATTGGGTCCCTGCGCGGGCAGGTCGATGATCTTGCGGCCCTTGCCCTCAATCTTCGTCTCGCCCTCCTTATAGGGGAAGGCCATCAGCGAATCGGTGTTCGCGACGTAGAGCGTATCGCCGATCAGAGCCATGCCGTAAGGAGAGCGCAGTCCGGTGAGGAACACGCTCTTCACCTCCGCCCGGCCGTCGCCATCGGCATCGCGCAGCAGCGTGATGCGATTGGCTGACGGCACGCCTGCGCCCGCCTTCTTCATGAAATAGGCCATCACCCGGTCGACGATACCCTTTTCGGGCCGGGGCGGGCTGTTCGTTTCGGCGACGAGGATATCGCCGTTGGGCAGTTTCAGCATCGCGCGCGGATGCGCCAGCCCGTCGGCAAAGCGGGCGACGGTCAGCCCCTTGGCCGCTACCGGTTTGGCGTTCGCACCCCATGGCTTTACCTCGGCGATGTTGACCGTGGGCAGCATCTCGCTGCGCGGCGCGGTGAACACCGGCTCCGGCCCCGTGTCCGCGCCCGGCGGCAACTGGGCGGTGTCGCCCTGCGCCAGATAGAGGAAAGCGCCCCCGGCAAGGGCGATCGCAATGAGCGGCAGGGCGATGAAATGCTTCTTCATGCCGCCTATCTATGCGTCGCGGGGGCACGCGGCAAGCGGCAGCGCGCGCTACCCGTTGCGTTCGCGCAACCACAGCAGCACGGCGATGGCCACGCCCAGCGCAGTGCCGGTCAACAGGCCGATGCTCGGTTGTCCCATCAGGCCGCCGACGATGGTGCCCGCGATGATCGACAGCGCGATGATCGCGCCCGCGCCGGTGGGATTCTTGCTGTCTTTGCCCTTCATGCTGCGGCCTTGCCACGCCGCCCCGCGCGCGCGCAAGGGGCTTGCGCGCCGTGCCGGAGCGGGACGGGCGGTCCCGATGCAGGACAGTGCGTCCCTGCGCGGGACATGGCTAACCGCGCCTTCACTTTCGTATCCGGCTTTGGCCGCCAAACGCTTGATCTGGCATGAAAATTGATGCAGGTGCGGCGCTGGCAGGGTCGCGGTGGGGCGACGCCACGAGAGCGGGGTTTGCATGTATTTGCCTTATGTCGCGGATCGCCGCAGCTTCGAGGACGCTGCCGATCTCATGGCACAATTCGGTGCCAATGCGGGTTACGAGGCGGCGGCCCGTGCGGACAAAAGCCTCGACCTCGGCAACCACATCACCTTCTGCCACTGGCGCCAGATCGAGCGTCTGATCGTCGTGCTCGCGTGCCGGGAAGCGGTCGGCACGGTGCATTGATCGGTGGGCACGCGCCCGACGTTAGTCGTCGGTCTTGTCCCACGTCTTCCCGATCAGCCACAGGTGAAGCCATTGCGCCGCGACCAGCATCGTGCCGATGAGGACGGTGACAGGCAGCACCTGATTCTCCTGCCCCGGCCTTGGCCCCATCGTCAGCGCCATGACCGTGACGAACCCCATCATCCCGGCCGCCAGCACCGGCATCAAGCTGAGCGCCACGGCGCGCGGCGCGGTCCAGTTGACCTCGCCGCCGAGCGACCATTGCATCGGCAGGCTGTCGTGATGGCGCAGGCGCCGGTTGGCGCGCACCGCGAGGCCGGCTATCGTCAGGACGAACAGGGCGGAGAGGACGGCGACGATCATCGCGCCAGCCTTAGCACCGGACAGGCTTTGCAGCCAATCCCACCGCCCGGCGCGCTACAGGCGCAGTCCCGCCGTCTCCGGCAATCCCGCCAGAATGTTGAGGTTCTGTACCGCCGCGCCCGCCGCGCCCTTGCCCAGATTGTCGAGCGCCGCCACCAGCCGCACCTGGCCGCTCTGCGCGTTGCCGAACACGAAAAGCTCCAGCCGGTCGGTCGCGCCGACATGCTCGATGGCGACGCCGGTCATTGCGGCGCTATCCTCCATCGGGGCGACCGCAACTATGGGCGACCCGGCATAGGCCGCCGCCAGCGCGTCATGCACCTGTTCGACCGAAGGCGCGCCGGGCAGGGCGTGGAGGTGCAGCGGCACTTCGACGATCATCCCGCGATACGTGTTCGCGACCGCAGGGGCGAAGATCGGCGCATGGGCAAGGCCCGAATGACGCTGCATTTCGGGCAGATGCTTGTGAGCCAGCGTCAGGCCATAGGGGCGAAACGCGCTGGCATCGGCGTCGACCGCTTCATAATCGGCGATCATCGCCTTGCCGCCGCCCGAATAGCCCGATGCGCCGGATACCGTCACCGGCAGGTCTTCGGGCAGCAGGCCCGCCATCACCAGCGGGCGCACCAGCGCCAGGAAACCGGTGGGCCAACAGCCCGGATTGGCGACGAGGCGGCTCTGCGCCAGCCGTTCGCGATGGCCCGGCTCCAGTTCGGGAAAGCCATAGGTCCACCCCTCGCTTACCCGATGTGCGGTGGATGCGTCGATCACCCGCGTGGTGCCGTTGTCGATCAGCGCCACGGCTTCCCGCGCGGCATCGTCGGGCAGGCACAGGATGACGATATTCGCGCCGTTGAGCGCTTCGGCCCGCGCGCCCGCATCGCGGCGGCGCTCCTGCGGCACGGTGATGATCGACAGTTCGGGCCGCCCCGCCAGCCGCTCGGCAATTTCGATGCCGGTGGTTCCGTGCCCGCCGTCGATAAAGACCTTCGTCGTCATGCGCCTATCCTCCGCCGCGCAATGACCGGTTGCGCATGGGTGCCCGCCAGTCGCGCGACGACGTCGGCCAGAGATTCCTCGACCACCGCCATCCAGTGCGCGTTGGCGTGGAGCAGCGTCGCGCCGTCGATCATGATTCCGACATGGCCGGGGAAGAACAGGATGTCGCCCCGCTGCAACCCGGCTTCGCTGTCGATGGGCGATCCGATCCCTTCGCATTGCAGGTCGGTGTCGCGCGGCGCGGCGATGCCCGCGCTTGCCAGCGCGACCTGCACGAGGCCGGAGCAATCGATGCCGCGATGCCCGCGCCCGCCCCAGACATAGGGCATCCCGCCATAGGATTGCGCCACCGCTACCCAGTCCTTTGCGATGCTATCGACCGGCGCGATATGCCGCATGTGCAGCCATCCTTCGGCGCAGGCGAGGAAATCGCCCTCCGCTTCGCCCGATACCTGCGCACCGCGCGGCCAGTAGTCGGCGACGGGCGCCTTGATATCGGGCGCGCGGAACAGCGGCGCGGTCTGCGCGGTCACGCGGTGGGTCGTCGTCTCCCACACGTCCAGCGCCTCGCGCCGCACATAGCCCACATAGCCGTCATGACCGCAAAAGCCCCAGGCCCAGTCGGTCGTCACGTCGAGCGCGTGAAAGCTTTCCCCGCGCAGCAATTCGCTGACGGCTTCGGCGGTGGGCGATGTGGAGGACAATAGCGGCGTTCCTGCCGCGACGCAGGTCAGCGGGACGGCGCGCGCATAATGGGCGGAGAAAAGCGTGCCCGCGAGCGACAGGTCGGCAAGGTCGCCGCGCGCCGCATGAACCCGGCGGTCGAGCGCTACCGACCGGCCATCGAGGTGGAAACGGGTTCTTTCAGGCGGAGCGGTCCGCAGCGGGTCTTGATTGCCTTTCATCGCGCGCGGTTCCTGCGATGAAATGGTGAAAGGCGTCAAGGAATTCCGCCCCCTTGCTCGTCCGGGTGATGAAAATATTGCGGCGATCCGCCGCATCCCTTTCCCGTCGAAGATAGCCGAGCGCCGACAGCTTGTTCAGCGCTCGGGTGATGACCGGTTTGGATACATGCAGTTCCTCGGCCAGGCCACGCACGGTGTGCGGTCCGGAACCGATATAGACCGTCATCATGAGGGCCATCTGCCGGTTGGTAAGGTCGGGCTTGCCCGATCGGACATAATCGACCAGCGTACGCATCCACTGGCCCAGAGGCTGGATGCCCGGTCGCTCGATTTCGATGGTAGCGGTCTGCGCGTTCATGTGCGGCTTAACGCGCCATTGCCAATCCGGTTGCGTAACGGACAGGCGGTATTGCGACTGCTTATCCTTTTCTGCCGTAACGTTGCTGCAGCAATCTAAAAACGGCCCTCAGCCCCAACGCTTCGCCCCCCTTGGGCCGCCCCGGCTTCGCTGTCGGTCGCCATGCGAATGTGTCGAGGTGCAACCAGGGCGTTCCTTCGGGCACGAAGCGCTTCAGGAACAGCGCCGCCGTGATCGCGCCTGCGAACCCGCCTTCGCCTGCATTGCTGATGTCGGCGATGTCGGACTTCAGCATTTCGGCATAGCCGTCCCACAGCGGCAGCCGCCATGTCGGGTCGTCGACTTCGGTCCCCGCCGCCGCGACCTGCGCCGCGAGCGCGTCGTCGTTGGCGAAGAGGGCAGGCAGGTCCGGCCCCACCGCCACGCGCGCCGCGCCGGTCAGCGTCGCGAAATCGATCACCAGGTCGGGCGCATCCTCGCCCACTTTGGTCAGCGCGTCGCCCAGCACCAGCCGCCCTTCGGCATCGGTATTGCCGATCTCGACCGTGATCCCCTTGCGCGTGTGCAGCACGTCGCCGGGGCGGAAGGCGTTGCCGCTTATCGCATTTTCCGCCGCCGCGATGGCGAGGTGGAGCTGCACCGGCAGCCCCGCTGCCATGACGAGCTGGGCCAGCGCCAGCGCATGGGCCGCGCCGCCCATGTCCTTTTTCATGAGACGCATCCCGGCGGACGGCTTGATGTCCAGCCCGCCGCTGTCGAAACAGATGCCCTTGCCGACCAGGGCCAGGCGCGGATGGTCGTCCTCGCCCCAATGGAGTTCGATGAGGCGCGGGGCGAACGCCCGGTCGGCGGCCCGCCCGACGGCGTGGATCATGGGATAGCCCTGCTCCAGCGCATCGCCCTGCGTCACTGTGACGGTCGCGCCGAATGCGGCCGCCAGCTTTTCCACCGCCGCCTGCAAATCGGGCGGCCCCATGTCGGCGGCGGGCGTGTTGACGAGGTCGCGCACCGTCGCCACCGCCCGCGCCAGCTGCACGGTCGGGTCGATCCGCGCGACGTCCCCGGTCAGCAGCACGCGCGGCCCGACCGGGTGATCCTCCTTGCGGTAGCGCCCGAACCGATATTGCCCCGTCAGCCAGCCGAGCGCCGCCGCGCCGGGCGATCCTTCCGCCAGCCGATACGCACCCTCGGGCAGCGTTTCGGCCAGCCGCGCGAGGCACCATGGGCCGAGCGCTTCGCGATCCGCGACGCCTGCGACCACCGCCCAATGCTCCGCCGTGTCGCCCGGCAGGATCGCATGTTCATGCGCCTTGCCCCGGAATTTCTGCGCCGCGACCAGCGCGCGCACTCCGTCCGGCTGAGCGCCGATCCAAGCGTCGAGGTGCGTGGCATCGACGAGGTGGATCATATGGGCTGGTTGCTGGTTATCGGCTTTGAGCAGGTCGGCGGGATCGATCATGCCGACGGGTGTAGGAGCAAGCGGCTGCCCGTGGAAAGCGCAAAGTTTTTGTCTCGCGCGATGCACGGACAGCCAAATCTCCCTTTGCGCGCGGCGCCCCGCCGTCCTAGCTTGGCAACCATAAGACCCAAGGAGATGGACGATGATGACCGGTGACGATCGTAGCCTTCAGGCCGCTCGCGCGCGCGCCTATGCGCTCGCGGAAAGCGGCGCGTTCGATAACAGCCACGCGGTGCAGCAGGCGCTGATCGCGGAGGGCTGGTCCAATGTGGGCCGCGCGCTCGACAGCGACTATGCGCGCAAGGCGATTGCCGAGCGTTGCCGCGCGGCGCAGGCCCACTGATGCGTCTGGCGGGGTGCGCGGCGACCGCCGCACTGGCGCTGAGCGTCGCGGCCTGTTCGCAGAGGCAGGACGCGCCCACCGGCAACGCGGCGGACAACGCCGCCGCGCGGCATCTGGCGGAACGCATGACCGGCACCCCGCCGCCCGCGCCCCCGGCCAAGGCGTTCAAGGTCGAGGACAAGGGCGAATTCCTGGAATTTTCCTTCGCCTATCCCGCTTCCGCCGCCGCCATCCCGACGCTGGTGGACAAGTTCCGCCGGCAGATGGACAGCGCGAAGGCCGACGCGCTCAAGATGGCGAAGGAGGACAGCGCGGCAGCCAAATCCTCGGGCTTCCCGTTCCGCGGGCACGATCTCAGCATCATCTGGACCGCCTCTGCCGACACGCCCCGTTTCCTCGCGCTCCAGTCGCAAAACTACGCCTATACCGGCGGCGCGCACGGGATGACCGGCTATGACGTGCTGCTCTGGGACAAGGAGCGTCAGCGCGAAACGGCGGTCAAGGCGCTGATGACCTCGCCCCAGGCGTTCAAGGACGCCATCACCAAGCCCTTCTGCGCCGAACTCGACCGCCAGCGCGCCGAAAAGCGCGGAGCGCCGGTCGTGCCCAGCGACGACCCGTTCGACGCCTGCATCAATCCCATGGAGCAGGTGCTTGTCCCCACGTCGAAGGACGGCAAGCTGGTCGACAGCTTCACCGTAGTCGTCGGTCCCTATAATGCCGGGCCCTATTCGGAAGGGGCCTACGATGTCGTCGTCCCCATCGACGCTGCCCTGCGCAAGGCGATCAAGACCGAATATCAGGACGCCTTCGTCGGCGGATGATCAGGGCGCGACGGGCACGCCATAAAGGTCGTGCTCGTCCGCATCCTCGATCTCTACGTCGATCATGTCGCCCTGTTTCAGGCCCGCGCCGACATCGCGCAGGAAGACGTTGCCGTCGATCTCCGGCGCATCGGCCTGGCTGCGCGCGGTCGCGCCGACCGAACCGTCTTCCTCGTCCGGTTCGCCCACCTCGTCGACGATGACCGGCAGTACGCGGCCCACCTTGGCGGCGAGCTTGGCGGCGCTGATCGCGGCGGTCTTTTCCATGATACGCTGGTAGCGTTCTTCCTTGACCTCATCGGGCACCGCGCCATCGAGCAGGTTGGCCGCCGCGCCTTCCACCGGTTCGAAGCGGAACGCACCCACGCGGTCGAGCTGCGCTTCGTCCAGCCAGTCGAGCAGATACTGGAAGTCCGCTTCCGTTTCGCCGGGGAAGCCCACCACGAAGCTCGACCGGATCGCGATGTCGGGGCAGATGCCGCGCCATTTGCGGATGCGATCCAGCACCTTCGCCTCGTTCGCGGGCCGCTTCATCGCCTTGAGCACACTCGGCGCCGCGTGCTGGAACGGAATGTCGAGATAGGGGGTCAACAGCCCGTCGGCCATCAGCGGCACGACATGATCGACATGGGGGTAGGGGTAGACATAGTGCAGCCGCACCCATGGCGCGCGTCCCTCCGCCGTGCGCAATTGGCCCAGCGCGCGGGCAAGGTCGGTCATGTGCGTGCGCACCTCCTGCCCCTTCCACTGGCGCGGTTCGTGCCGCACGTCGACGCCGTAGGCAGACGTGTCCTGGCTGATGACCAGCAATTCCCGCGTGCCCGCCGCGACCAGCTTTTCCGCCTCGCGCAGCACCGCGTCGATGCGCCGCGACACCAGGTCGCCGCGGATCGAGGGGATGATGCAGAAGGAGCAACGATGGTTGCAGCCCTCGGAAATCTTGAGATAGCTGTAATGGCGCGGCGTCAGCTTCAGGCCCCCTTCGGGCACCAGGTCGACGAAGGCGTTGGGCACGGGCGGCGATGCGTCGTGCACCGCGTTGACCACCTGCTCATATTGATGCGCGCCGGTGACGGCCAGCACCTGCGGGAATTTCGCGCGGATCACGTCCGCCTCGTCCCCCATGCACCCGGTCACGATGACGCGGCCGTTCTCCGCGATGGCTTCGCCGATGGCTTCGAGCGATTCTTCCTTTGCCGAATCGAGGAAGCCGCAGGTGTTGACCAGCACCACGTCCGCGCCGGCATAATCGGCGGACATCTGGTAGCCGTCGGATCGCAGCTTGGTGAGGATGCGTTCGGAATCGACCAGATTCTTCGGACAGCCGAGCGACACCATGCCGACTTTCGGCGGTTCGGGGATTTTGGTTGCCATGATCGGCGCGCACATAGGGTTTTTTGCGCGCAATGTCACGGGGGCCGTTTGCGTCAGTCCCGTGGCGGCGGTTCCCCGTTCGCGATTTCGATGATGCAGTCGCCGGTGCGCAGCGTCTGCGCCTCCGGCTCCCAGAAGCCGATGGGCCGGTCCTCACGATAGATGCGCACGCCAAGTCCGGTGCGGATCGCCGACAGCGGCCCGCCGATCTCTTCGGGCAGGACCATCCGTTCGTTGAGCTTCACGCGCCCGCCCGACGCGGCCAGATCCGCCATATAGTCGGCGATATGCCGCCCGCTCGTGCTCCCGGCCAGCAGCAGCCCGGCAAAGCTGACGGGATTGATGACCGTGGTCGCGCCTGCCTGTCGCGCGGGCAGTTCGTTGTCCTCGTTGCGCACGACGATGCTGATGGGCAGGCGCGGCGCCAGATGCCGGGCGGTCAAGGTGATGAGGATCGACGTGTCGTCCCGTCCCGCCGATACGATCATGCTGTTCGCCCGGTGGATCGCCACGTCCTTGAGCGTGCGGTCCCGCGTCGAATCGCCGCACAGGATGTTGCAGCCCAGTTCCTCCGCGCGGGCGAGCGCCGTGTCGCTGCCGTCGATCACGACGATCTTGCGCGGGTCGGTGCCGCGCGCCAGCAATTCGCCCACCGCTTCCTGCCCGCTGGTGCCGAACCCGGTGACGACGATGTGATTTTGCAGATCGGCCTGAATACGCGCCATGCGCCACCTGTAAAAGATATTGCGGAAAAAGAGGTTATAGGCCGTGCCGAGGAAGATGATCCAGACGAACAGGCGGATCGGCGTCACGAAGATCGCCTCGAACAGCCGCGCTTCCGGCGTCACCGGCACGATGTCGCCATAGCCCACGGTGGTGACCGTCACGGTGGTGAAGTACAGCACGTCGATGAAGCTGATCTGGTCGTCGTAATTGTCCTTCAGCCCCGCGCGCCCGATCCAGTGCAGCGCCAGCACCAGCGTGATGAGCCCGGTGACCAGCGCCAGCCGCCAGGCGAGGTCCGCCCATAGCGGCAGCGAGGACCGCCGCCGCAGGAACCCGGCCATGTCGGGCCGCCTTTGGGCATCGTCGATCCTCACAGGGGCGGCAGCCGGGTGAGCGGATCGACCGGAACCCGGTCCTTGCGCAATTCGAAATGCAGCTTGGGCCGCGCGGCATAGCCGGTGTCGCCGGTCAGGCCGATCGCCTGCCCCTTGGTCACCTTCTGCCCGCGCACCACGTCGACGCGGCTCGCATGGCCGTAGGCGCTGACCCAGCCGCCGCCATGGTTGATGAGCACCAGCCCGCCGAACACCGCCACCCTGTCCCCGGCATAGGCGACCACCCCGTCCGCCGCCGCGCGGAACGGCGTGCCCTGCGTCACCGCGATGTCGATGCCGTTGTTCTTCGCCCCGCCTTCGCCCGGCCCGAAGCGCGACAGGATCGGCCCGCTCGCCGGCCAGCCGAAGCTCCCGGCGAAGCGCGCGGGTTCGACGATGGGCATATCGGCGGGCAGGGGCCGCGCGCTCGCCTTCGCTGCGATCCGGGGCGTCGCTTCGGACAGGGCGGGCTGCCCCCCGGTCAGCACATCGTCGATATCGATGCGGAAGGCGGCGGCGCGCTGCTCGATGCTCTGCGCTCGCCCGGTCGCCGCTTCGGGCAGCAACAGCCGCTGGCCCCGGCGCAGTATATAAGGTTCGGCCAACCCGTTCGCGTCCACGATGGCACGCCACGGCACGCCATAGGCTGCGGCTATGGCAATTCCCGTCTCGCCCGCCGCCACCGGATGATAGCGCCCGCCCGGAATGGCCAGTCGCTGACCGGGCCGCAGCGTGTAGGGCGGGGTTAGGCCATTGGCTCGCGCAATCGCCTCTAACCCCGCGCCCGTGCGCTCGGCGACGATGCGCACCGTTTCGCCTTGCTGCACGACATGCGTGGACGGCTCCACCCGCCGCGCGGTTCGTACCACCCTTTGCGCCTGCCACACCGGCTCCGGCTCCGCCAGCGTCGCGCCGGACGCGCCCACGGCCGGTGCGGAGACAGGAAGCGGAGCGGGGGCGGGGGCCGGAGCGGGGGCAGGAGCGACAGATCGCGGCGCCGGGGCAGGGGGCGGCGTCGCCCGCTCGGTTTCGGCGGGAATGCAGGCGGCCAGCATCAATGGCCCCACCGGCAATAACGAAAGGCGCAAGGACGGCATCGCGCTTCTTCTACCCCAACCGTCCCTGCATTCCAGCGCTTTCCCGAACCGTTAGTTAGCTAACTAAGAGTGCTTCCGCGAAACTGCGTTCAACTGTCTACTTCGCTGTCTCAGCGCGGCGTCAAGGCCGTCGCTCCACCCATATAGGGGACCAGTATTTCGGGCACGGCGACGCTGCCGTCGGCCTGCTGGTAATTCTCCAGCACCGCGACCAGCGTCCGCCCCACCGCAAGGCCCGATCCGTTAAGGGTGTGCAGGAACCGCGTCGCCTTCTCCCCCTCGGGCTTGTAGCGCGCATTCATCCGCCGCGCCTGGAAGTCGCCGCAGTTGGACACCGAACTGATCTCGCGATAGCAATTCTGGCTCGGCAGCCAGACTTCGAGGTCGTAGGTCTTGCGCGCGCCAAAGCCCATGTCGCCCGTGCACAGCAGCATCTTGCGATAGGGCAGCTTCAACGCCTGGAGGATGCCCTCCGCCGCCGCGCACATCCGCTCATGCTCGGCCTCCGACTGCTCGGGTGCGCAGATCGCGATCAGCTCGACCTTCTCGAACTGATGCTGCCGGATGAAGCCGCGCGTATCGCGCCCCGCCGATCCCGCTTCCGACCGGAAGCAGGGCGTCAGCGCCGTCAGCCGCATCGGCAGGCTCTCCGTCGCCACGATCTGCTGCGCAACGAGATTGGTGAGCGAGACTTCGGCGGTGGGGATCAGCCAGCGCCCGTCGGTGGTCCTGAACAGGTCGTCCGCGAACTTGGGCAACTGCCCCGTCCCGAACAGCGCTTCGTCCCGCACCAGCAGCGGCACGGCGGTTTCCTCATAGCCGTTCGTGCCGGTTTGCGTATCGAGCATAAATTGCGCCAATGCGCGGTGCAGCCGCGCCATCTGTCCGCGCAGCGCCGTAAAGCGCGCGCCCGACAGCGCGGCCCCGCCTTCGAAATCCAGTCCCAGCGCTGGGCCGAAATCGGCATGGTCCTGCGGCGTAAAATCGAACGTGCGCATCTCGCCCCAGCGGCTCAGCTCGACATTGCCCGCCTCGTCCGCGCCCTGCGGCACATCGTCGGCGGGCAGGTTGGGGATCGCCGCCAGCATCGCGGTCAGCGCTTCGCCCGTCTCCCGGTCCTCCGCCTCCAGCACGGGGAGCCGGTCCTTCAATGCCGCGACCTCAGCCTTCAGCGCGTCGGCGGTCGCGCTGTCCTTGGCCGCCATCGCCTGCCCGATCAGCTTGCTCGCCTCGTTCCGGCGTGCCTGACCCTGCTGCAATTCGGTCTTGATCCCCCGGCTCTTCTCATCGATCGCCAGGATTTCCACCGACAGCGGGTCGAGCCCCCGGCGAGCGAGGGCGGCATCGAAAGCGGCGGGGTTTTCCCGGATGAAACGGATGTCGTGCATGGTTGCGCCCTATGCCGTTCCGCACGATCCCACGCAACCCTGCGCCCGCTGGCCCGTTGGTCGCTTTCATCCCGCGATAACAAGGAGACGGACGATGCGGATCGATCATGACGCGATGGTGCTGGTGGCGGACGGGCGCAAGCTGTTGTTCTTCCGCAACAAGGGCGACGGCGACTATCCCAACCTCGAAGCCGAAGCGGTGCAGCAGCAGGATAATCCCTCCCATCTCGACCAGGCGTCGGACCGGGCGGGCCAATCCTCCAGCACCGGAACCCAGTCCGGTACGATGGGGGAAAACGACTTTCACGAACAGGCCGAACAGCGCTTCGCCGCGCAAGCCGCCGACCTGCTGAAACGCCGCGCCTTCGCCAACGACTATGAAAAGCTCATCATCGTCGCGCCGCCGACCGCGCTCGGCGAAATGCGCAAGCATCTGCACAAGGAAGTGCAGGCCCGGCTGGTGGGGGAGATCGCCAAGGACCTGACCAACCATCCGGTGCCCGAGATCGAGAAGCTGATCGCGGCCAGTTGATCGGCGTAACAACGAAAATGGGCGGCTCCTTTTGAAGGAAGCCGCCCTTTTTCATGCGCCTGCCATAACGCTTCAGGCGACGGACTTCGCCTTTCGCTCGGCAAAGCGGCGGCGTGCGACGAGCGCTGCGGCGGCTGCCCCGAACAGCAGCACCATCGGCGGCGCGGGAACGTCGGTGCCCCCCGTGCTCGTCGGAGGCCCGCCGCTCGAACTGCTGGACGATGAAGAGGAGGAGGAACTGCTCGACGAAGACGATGACGATGTGCTGCCCGTCGATCCGCTGCTGCCGAAGCTGGACGATCCGCCCGACGAGGAACTGCCGCTGGAGGATGACGAACTGCCGCTCGATCCGCTGCTACCGCTCGACCCGTGACCCGGCTTCCCGCCACCCGAACTGCTCGACGAAGAGGAACTGGAGGATGAGGACGAGCTGGAGCTGGAAGAGGACGAGGAACTGGAGCTGACGCCCGAAGAGGTCGACACATTGCCCGAGGATGTCGAGACGTTACCAGACGAGGTGGAGACGTTCCCGCTCGACGTCGACACGCCGCCGGTGGACGTGGAAACCCCGCCGGTGGATGTCGATACGCCGCCCGTGGTGGAACTGGTCGAACTGCTGATGCCGCCGGTCGAACTGCTGGTGGAGGAAATCACGACCGATCCGCCGCCGCTGCCCCCGCCGCCACCGAAGAAGCCGCCGACGAACCCGCCGCCGCCCAATCCGCCGAAGCCCCCGCCGCCCAGCACCACCGGCACTGCGCCGCCACCGGACACGACCGGCATTTCCGGGGCGGCCATGGGCGCGGGGAGGGGGACAGGGCCGGGCTGGCTGGTGACCGTCACCGTCTGCGGCGCGCAGGTCGCCACGGTCCTCACCACCTTGCGTTTCACGGTGCGGACGGCATAGCGCTTGCGCGGCGCCGCCTTGGTGCTGGCCTTCGAACTGTGGACCACTGCCGGTCGCGCGCTTTCCGCGACATGCACCGCCCCACCGCCGATGATCGCGCCGCCGCAGGTGCAGGCGCATAATTTTGCCAAGGCCATCCGTACCGACATAGGGTCCACTCTTGTCTTGTTGCCCCTCAGTAATCGCCACGTAAAAAGCGAAGCGATTACTGATAGGGATTTGCCTATGCGTAAGAACGCAAAAGAAAGCGTTAACTGCAATGCCGTTAACTCTGAATCGACGGTCGAAGTCGAGCGGTTTCGGCGTTTCTGCTCAAGCGATATGGTTAACGTCCCGTTATGGCACGGCGCGGTAGGACGGCGTTAAGCCTGTTGCCCGACGGGGGACTCGCCAGCATCCTGCGAACCCCTGTGCAAACAGTGGATTGCCCGCTTGTGTCGTCCCCCGGCGATGGCTATGAGGCGCGCACAATCAAGTCATGGGCGCCCGGACACATCAAGCGCCGGGAAGCCCTTCGAGTCGGAGAGCCAGATGGCATCGGTGCTGAATTCCGATAAAGACGGTGAAAAGCCGCCCAAATCGACCGTCACTCTTCCGGCTGATTACCGCCCGTCGGCTGACGAAGACTTCATGAACCCGTTGCAGCTGGAATATTTTCGCCAGCGTCTCTGGGACTGGAAGAAGCAGATCCTCGCAGAAGCGGAAGGCACGCTCGCCGTCCTCCAGAACGAGCCGCTGCGCGAACCCGATCTCAACGACCGCGCATCGAGCGAGACCGACTGGTCGATCGAACTGCGCACCCGCGACCGCCAGCGCAAGCTCATTTCCAAGATCGACGCCGCCCTGCGCCGCATCGACGAGGGCGAATATGGCTATTGCGAAGTGACCGGCGAGCCCATTTCGCTCGGTCGCCTCGAAGCCCGTCCCATCGCGACCATGACTGTCGAGGCGCAGGAACGGCACGAACGGCAGGAAAAGATTTCCCGCGACGATTAACCCTTTGTCGACATCGTCGTCCTAGATTGCGGCCCAAATATAATGGGTAGCAACGGCAGGCGACGTAAATGAGCGACGAGGACGATATTTCCGATCGGGGTCCGGCACGGTCCGCGCCGCGCGACAGCCTGTTTTTGCTGACCACCATTTCCACGCCCGAAGGCGTATCGCTGGGCAGGGCGCGGGTGCGCAACCTGTCCGCGACCGGCCTGATGGCCGATTGCGAACGGGCGATCCCCGCCGATGTCCGTATCCGCTGCGATCTGCGTGGCGTCGGGCAGGTGGCCGGAACCGTCGCCTGGGCGCGGGAGGAAAAGATCGGCGTCGCCTTCGACGAGCCCATCGACCCGCAACTCGCCCGCAAGCCGGTCGGCAACAGCACCCAGCCCATGATGCCGGATTATCTGAGAATATTGGACATGCGCGCCAGGCGCCGCTGAGCCCACTTTTCGTTCATTTCGTGAAAAAGCCCCGCCGATACGTTCGGTCCGGGGCTTTAATGCGTCCCGTATGGCGGGTCCGCGCCGCACGGACGGCGTCGGACCCCATCCGGTCCGATCGTCGCCGCGCTGTATCTGATGAGCGTCAGTGCTGCGCCGACATCTCTTCCTTAAGCCGCAATTTCTGCTTCTTGAGCGATGCGACCAACAGGGCGTCGGGCATGGGACGACTCGTCTCCGCCTTGATTCGGGCATCGAGGCCGGCATGCTTGGCTGAAAGGGCTGAAACGTGGCTGTTTTCCATGACATTCTCCTTACGAGGGTGATGGATGACGAAATAGATCATGATTCGCGCTCGCTGTCTCGCGACGAATCGCGCTTTGCGGCGGGCTGCCCTGAAATTTGCGATGGTCCGCTTGCGATCGCGCCGCTATCAACGGGACGGGCAAAGCCAAGCGACGTGAAGGGGCGCGATGAGCCAGGAAGAAATCATGCGCCGCCTCGAACTGCTGCGGGTCGAGCATCGCGACCTCGACAGCGCGATTGCCGCCCTCGCGGATGCGGGTTCCAGCGACCAGATGCAGATCGCCCGGCTCAAGAAGCGCAAGCTGCGGCTGCGCGACGAAATCGCCATGTTGGAAGACGCGCTGGTCCCGGACATCATCGCCTGAACGAAGCGTCATGGCAGTGGGTTGTCGATAGCGATCCCAAATGGGACAGCGCGTAAAAGGCTGGGCGCGCACACCTGACAGACGACGCGGACTGTGGCATCTGGACGATCATGCCCAACGCAGCCTTTCTCGATCGCGGCCTTCATCGTCGGCTTGTCGATAGCCTTTATGGCGAGGCGATGCTGATGGCGGAAGAAGCGCGGACCTATTTCGACAAGGGCAGCCGCGGTGACGAAGGAGCGGGGGACCCGCTGCGCCGTGTCGCCTTCGCTTGCGAATCCCTCAAGGTCACGACCCGTCTCATGCATGTCATCGCCTGGCTGCTCAGCCAGCGCGCCTGGCAGCGGGGCGAGATCGGCGATGCCGACCTGTCGTGCGAAAAATACCGGTTGGGCCGCGCGGCGCTGACCGAACCGGCCCAGTCCGAGGGATTTGCCTTTGCCGCCCGCGCCCTGATCGACGGCAGCCAGGATCTCTATGACCGGGTCGCGCGGCTTCAGGATCGCCTGGACCGGATGATGTGCGAGGGGGATGCGCCCGACGCCAGTCCCGCGCGCGCGCTGCTCGACCGTCTCAACCAGTCTTTCTGAGCGCGTTTTGCCGCGTTTGCCGTGTCGACAGATATTTCCTCCGGCCTCGATTCGCACTAGACCGGCGCGATGACCGATGGTGTGCGGACCCGACGCCGCTTCTCTGGCCGACCGCATCCCGCCCGGCTCCTGATCGCGCCGCTGCTGCTGGGCGTGCCCTGCGCTGCGTCCGCGCAACAGGCCCCGGTCTTGCAAAGCGGGGCGGTCCGGGGAGCCGCGCCGTCGACTGACCAGCCGCTCGACGCCATGCCCGACATCGGTGTCGACTGGCCCGACATGGGGCAGCCCGACACCGTTGCACCGCTGCCGCCCGATCCCGCCGACACGCAGGTTCAGGCCCCGTCCGCGCCCGATAGCGCCCCGGTCCAGCAGGCGGGCGCCGATCCGTTCTCGCCCGCCGAAGCGGCCCCTGCATCGACCGCCGATCCGGCCCCGACCGATGCCGGCGAGGAACGACGCTATGGCGTGCAGCTTGCCGGCATCGACGCCATCGCAGACGCGCAGTTTTCCTCGCGCTTCGACCAGCTTTCCGCGCTCAAGGCCGGGCAGGGCAAGACCGCCAACCTTGCCCAGATCAACCGCCGCGTCGCCGAAGACCGCGATCTGCTGGAGCGGTTGTTGCGGGCGAAGGGCTATTATGCCGCACGCATCCGCAGCGCGGTGACGCCGTCGGGCGACCGGCTGGCCGTCCGCTTCGACGTGGTGCCCGGTACGCAATATCTGCTCGAGTCCGTCGACATCATCGGGCTTGCCGAAACCGGGGATCGCGAAGCGGCTCTGCGCGCGGCCTTCCCGCCCAAGGTCGGCGATCCGGTCGATGCGGATGCGATCCTTGCGGGCCGCGATGCGCTTTCCGACAAGCTCGCCGACAGCGGTTTCCCCTTCGCCCGCGTCGACGAACCGGAAGTGCGCATCGACCATGAGGAGCGCAAGGGCGACCTCGATATGATCGTGGCCCCCGGCGGCTTCCGCCGGTTCGGCGCGATCCGACTGGCCGACGACCAGCTTTTCGACGCCCATCATGTGCAGGAAATCGCCCGTTTCAAATCGGGCGATACCTATACCGCCTCGGACGTGGAGGACCTGCGCCGCGCCATCGTCGCGACCGGGCTCGTGTCATCGGTCAGCCTCAAGCCTGTCGAGGCGGGCGATGGCGACCATGTCGACCTCGACGTGGCGATGCGCCCGGCTCCCCTGCGCACGGTGGCGGGCGAACTGGGCTATGGGACGGGCGAAGGCTACCGCGCGGCAGTCAGCTGGCAGCATCGCAACCTCTTCCCGCCCGAAGGCGCCGTGACCCTGCGCGGTGTCGTCGGCACGCAGGAGCAGACCGCTTCCTTCACCTACCGCCGCAGCAATTTCAAACGGCGCGACAATGTGTTGACCGGCCTGCTGTCGATCAGCAACATTCGCCGCGACGCCTATGACGCGCGGACCATCAACCTGTCGGGATTTCTGGAGCGGCAGACGAACATTCTCTTCCAGAAGAAGTGGGTGTGGCGCATCGGCGGCGAACTCATCGCCTCAGACGAAGCGGATGCCTTTTCGGGCGGCGCGCGCCGCACGTTCCTGATCGCCGCGGCGCCCGTCAGCCTGACCTACGACGGTAGCGACGACCTGCTCAACCCCAGCAGCGGCTTTCGCCTCGGCGGTCGCATCAGCCCCGAACTGTCATTCCAGAACAAGACATTCGGCTATACAAGAGTGCAACTCGACGGCAGCATCTACCAGCCGGTGAACGATCGCACCGTCATCGCCGCCCGTACCCGCTTCGGCACGATCCTGGGTTCGACCGTCGACCAGATCGCGCCGTCGCGGCGCTTCTACGCAGGGGGGGGCGCATCGGTGCGCGGCTACGGCTATCAGGCGATCGGCCCGCGCTTTGGCCCCAACGACAATCCGGTGGGCGGCAAGAGCCTCGCCGAATTCTCGCTGGAGGCGCGGGTCAAGTTCGGCAATTTCGGCGTCGTGCCTTTCATCGACGCGGGCAATATCTCCACCACCTTCCTGCCGCGCTTCAGGGATTTGCGCGTGGGCGCGGGGCTCGGCGTGCGCTATTACAGCAGCTTCGGCCCGATCCGCGTCGATGTGGGCACGCCGATCAATCCTCAGTCGGGCGATCCCAAGGTCGCGGTCTATGTTTCGCTGGGGCAGGCCTTCTGATGGACGAAGAGGTGAACCCGCCCGTCCCGCCGCCGCCCGCGCCCGTCGTAAAGCCGCGCCGCGCGTGGGATGGGCGCTGGCAACGCTGGGTGGCGGCGATCCTGGCGGCGTTGCTGGTCATCGTCGTCGGCGCGCTCGTCTGGCTCGACACCGCGCCGGGGCATCGCTTCCTCGCCAGCCGCGTCGCCACGATCAAGTCCCCCTCTGGCCTGCGCATCACGGTCGGCAGCATCGAAGGCAGCATCTATCGCCGGGCAGTGCTGCGCAACCTGACGCTTTCCGATCCCAAGGGGCTGTTCTTCGACGCCCCGCGTGTCGAGTTGGACTGGTTTCCCTTCGCCTGGGCGTCCAACCGGCTCGACATCGACCGGCTGGCCATACCGAGCGCCACGCTCCACAAACTGCCCAGGCTCAATCCCACGCAGCGGCGCGGGCCGATCCTGCCCGGATTCGACATCCGCCTGATGCAGTTTTCGGTCGGGCGGCTTAGCATCGCGCCTGCCATCACCGGCAGGGCACAGACCGTCACCATGGCGGGCGACGCGGACATTCGCGGCGGCAGGGCGGTCATCGACCTGACGGCTCGTACCGTGGGCGGAGGCGACCTGCTGGCCATAGCGCTCGACAGCCGCCCGGACGACGATCGCTTCTCGCTCGACGTGACGGTCAATGCCCCCAAGGGCGGCGTGCTGGGGACAATGGCGGGCCTTCGACAGGCCGCCAATCTGCGCATCGAGGGCAAGGGCAGCTGGACGCGCTGGGACGGTCGCCTTTCCGCCACGCTCGACGCCGTACCCGCCGCCGACTTCGTTCTGGCGGCCCGCAGCGGCGCCTATTCCGCGCGCGGATCGGTCGAGGGGAAGGCGATGGCGGGCAACGGCCTCCTGCGGCGCATGGCCGACCCGCGGCTTGCCGTGCGAGCGAGCGGGACGCTGGTGGATCGGGTGATCGACGGACGCGCCACGCTCCGCTCCGCTGCCTTCGACCTCGACGCGGACGGAGCCATCGATCTTCGCAACAACGCGCTCGACAACATGCTTCTGACGCTACGGCTCGCGCGGCCGCAGGCACTGGTCAAGACCATGCGCGGCCGGGACGTGACGGCAAAGCTTCGCCTCGACGGCGCGTTCGACGCGCTGGGATACGAATATCTGCTGACCGCCAAGGACATCGCCTTCGACAAGACGGTGATCCGGGACGTGCGCGCGCAGGGCAAGGGCCGCACCGGGCGCGGCCCCGTGCTCGTGCCACTCAGCCTGCGCGCCACGCGCCTCGACGGGCAGGGCGATCTGCTCGCCGGAATCGCGCGCAATTTCCAGATCGACGGCGTGCTGCAAATCAAGGGGCAGCAGATCGTCAGCAACCCCATGCCGTTCCGCTCCGACAAGCTGCGAGGGCGATTGACGATGATCGTCGACCTGGAGAGCGGACGATACGACCTTGGCCTCGACGGGCAGATCAATGGACTTTTCATCAAGGGGCTGGGCGTCGTCGACCTGACATCCCGCCTGCGCGCCGTCCCCCGCGCCGACCGGAGCTTCGGCCTCAGTGGAACCGCATTCGCGCGGCTGCGCCGGCTCGACAACAGCTTTCTCCTGTCGCTGGGCGGCGGCCTGCCCACGGCGCGGAGCGGGCTGGAACTGATGCCCAACGGCGAACTGGCGCTGACGAACATGCGGCTCAACGCGCCGCTGATGGCGATGACCGGGCGGGGCGTGCGGCATCGCGACGGCTCGGTCCACTTGGAGGGCAGCGGACGGCACGGTCGCTACGGGCCGCTCGTCCTGACGCTCGACGGGTTGATCGAAAAGCCCGAAATCGACGTGACGCTCGCCCGCCCGCTCGACGCGCTGGGTCTTCGCGAGGTGCGGGCGCACCTTGTCCCCGACGCGAGCGGATACAGCTACACCGCCAATGGCGGATCGACGCTGGGACCGTTCACCGGGCGCGGTGCCATCCTGTTGCCGCCGGGCGGGCAGGCGGTGGTGCATGTCGCCAACCTCACCGTTTCGGGTGTTACGGCGAGCGGAGACATTCGCCCCGTCACTGCCGGGCTGGATGGGCAGTTGAGCGTCATGGGGCCGGTCACCGGCTATATCGGCTTCCGCCCTGTCGAGGGCGTCCAGCAAATCCAGCTGAAACTCAACGCCAGCGACGCGAGCTTCGACGGCCCTACCGTCATCGCGGTGCGCCGCGGCAGCCTCGATGGCACGATCCTGCTCGACCCGTCTGGCACGACCGTCAATGCGACCGCGCAGGCGCGTGGGCTGCGGGTGGGCGGGGTCCTGCTCGGACGCTTTGCCGCCAATGCGCAGATGACCGACGGTAGCGGTACGATCAAGGGGAGCCTGTCCGGTCAGCGCGGGCGCATCTTCGACATACAGGGTGAGGCGCAGGTCGCGCCCGACCGTATCCGCCTGTCGGCGCAGGGCACCATCGACAATCGCGCGATAAGGCTGGATCGTCCCGCGCTGTTCACCCGCACGTCGGACGGGTGGCGGCTTTCGCCTGCGACCGTCGCCTATGCGGGCGGGTCGCTTCAATTGGGGGGCGAGCTGGGCGCTGCGTCCACCCATGTGGAAGCGCGGATGCAGCGGCTTCCGCTCTCTCTGCTCGATATCGGCTATGACAATCTGGGGCTGGGCGGCCTGGCCACCGGATCGCTCAGCTATGTGAAGCCGCGTGACGGCTCCATGCCTACCGGCAAGGCGGAACTGCGGATTCGGGGCCTGTCGCGCTCCGGCCTGTCGCTCAGCAGCCGTCCGGTGGATGTCGGCGTCAATGCGGTCCTGACGCCGGATCGTCTGGCGACGCGCATGGTCTTCGTTGCCAACGGCGCGACCATTGGGCGGGCGCAGGCGCTGATCCATCCTCTGCCCGCAGGCGCGAACCTCGTCGACCGGCTGAACCGCGCGCCGTTCCTCGCGCAACTGCGCTACAACGGCACCGCCGACACGCTCTGGCGCCTGACCGGGGTGGAGATCGTCGATATCGGCGGGCCGGTTGCGGTTTCCGCCGACATGCACGGCACGCTGGGCCAGCCTGTCATTACCGGCACGCTTTCGACCGACAGCGCCACCATCGTCAGCCCGGTGACGGGCATGAGGCTGCGCGACGTGCAGGCGCGCGGGCGTTTTTCGGGTGCGCAACTCGTCTTTTCCAGTTTCACGGCCACCGCGCGCAACGGTGGCGCGGTGACCGGCACGGGGCGCTTCACCTTCAACGGCATTGCGGGCGTCGGCATGGATCTTTCGCTTCAGGCGGACAATGCCGCGCTGCTCGAACGGGACGATATCGCCGCCACCGTCACCGGACCGATCGCCCTGCGGTCCGATGGCGTCGGCGGCAGCATCGCGGGCGATCTGGTCCTCAACCGCAGCCGCTTCACCATGGGCCGCGCCGCCGCCGTGGCGCAAATCCCCGAACTCAAGGTGATCGAAATCAACCGCCGGGGCGAGGAGATCGAGCGTCCCCGCACCGCCGTGCCCTGGACGCTCGCCGTCAAGGCGCGGGCGCGCAACCGCCTGATGGTGACGGGTCTCGGCCTCGACAGCGAATGGCGGGCTGACCTCGACATCGGCGGCAACGTCACTAACCCCGCCATCGCGGGTCGCGCGCAACTGGTGCGGGGCAATTATGAATTTGCCGGTCGCCGCTTCGACCTGCGCGAAGGCAATATCCTCTTCGATGGAAAGGTGCCGACCAACCCTACGCTGGACATCAGCGCCGAAGCCAATGTCAGCGAACTCAACGCCACCATTCATGTCGGCGGCACCGGCCTCAAGCCCGAGATCACCTTCACCAGCACGCCCGCTTTGCCGCAGGACGAACTTCTGTCCCGCATCCTGTTCGGCACGTCGATCACCAACCTGTCCGCGCCCGAAGCGCTGCAACTGGCGTCCGCCGTGGGATCGCTTCAAGGGCAGGGCGGCCTCGACCCGATCAATGCGGTGCGCAAGGCGGCGGGGCTGGACCGGCTGCGCATCATCGCCGCCGATCCCAGCCAGGGGCAGGGCACGTCTATCGCGGCGGGCAAATATCTGACGCGCAAGACCTATGTTGAACTCATCACCGATGGACAGGGCTATAGCGCCACTCGCATCGAATATCAGGTGACGCGCTGGCTTTCGCTGCTCGCCGCCATCTCCACCCTCGGCCGCGAAAGCGCGAACGTGCGGATTTCCAAGGATTATTGACGTGTCACATTGCCGTATCGACGCCGCCACGGCGATCAGCGTCACGGACCTTTTCACCATCGGTATCGGGCCTTCCAGTTCCCACACGGTCGGTCCGATGCGCGCCGCACTGATGTTCATGGACTCGCTCACCGCCGTGCCTGTCCGCGTCCGGTGCGAACTGTTCGGATCGCTGGCGCTGACGGGGCGGGGCCATGCGACCGACAGCGCCGTGCTGCTCGGCCTGTCGGGCTATCGCCCCGAAAGCGTCGACCCCGACGCTATCCCCGCGATCCTCGCCGCGATCCGCGCGGACGGACGCATCCGCTTCGGCAGCACGCCCGACAGCCATGTGCCTTTCACCGAGGAAAGCGATCTGCTGTTCCGCATGGGCGATTTTCTGGAAGCGCACAGCAACGGCATGCGCTTTTCCGCTTGGTATGACGGGCAGGCCGAACCGCTGGTGCGCGACTATTATTCCATCGGAGGCGGCGCGGTGTTACCGGGCGACGCGCCGGTCAGCGACGACGCGCCGCTCGGACACAATGTGGTCCAGCCGCACCCCTTCTCCTCCGGCGCGGAGCTGTTGGTGCAGGGGGAGGAGAGCGGCCTTTCCATCGCCACGCTTGTGCTGCGCAACGAAGGCGCATGGCGATCGCAGCAGGAAACCGACGCTTTTCTCGACGCAGTGATCGACGCCATGTCCGCCTCGATCGACCGGGGGCTGGAGCAGGAAGGCCTGCTGCCCGGCGGGCTGAAGGTCCGCCGTCGCGCCCGCGCCATTCACCAACGATTGCGGCTTCAGCAGGACGCGCTCGGCCCGGCGCAGATTTTCGAATGGGTCAGCCTTTTCGCGCTTGCCGTCAATGAGGAGAATGCGGCGGGCGGCCGCGTCGTCACCGCGCCTACCAACGGCGCTGCGGGCGTGATCCCTGCCGTGCTCCATTATTATCGCCGCTTCGTGCCCGGCGCGGACCGGGAGGGGGAGCGGCGCTTCCTCCTCACCGCCGCCGCCATCGGCTTTCTGTACAAGAAGCGCGCCTCGATCTCCGCTGCCGAAATGGGATGCCAGGGCGAAGTCGGCGTCGCCTGTTCGATGGCGGCGGCGGGACTGGCCGCGGTGCTGGGCGGAACCAACGGGCAGGTGGAAAACGCCGCCGAGATCGGGATGGAACATAATCTCGGCCTCACCTGCGATCCCATCGGCGGCCTCGTCCAGATCCCCTGTATCGAACGCAACACGATGGGCGCGGTCAAGGCGATCAACGCGGCCTATCTGGCGCTACAGGGCGACGGGCGGCACATCGTCAGCCTGGACGCGGTGATCGAGACGATGCGTCAGACGGGCGAGGACATGGCAAGCCGCTACAAGGAAACCTCGCTCGGCGGATTGGCGGTCAACGTGGTCGAATGCTGAGTCGGCTTGTCCCCTGAAACGCTCGATCCAGGGATGGGTCGAGTTTTGATCGTGCCATAACTGCAACAGTTTCAGACGTTTATCTGAGGTTCATGAAACAAAACGGCTCCGCTCCGGCTTTGGCGTCTCACCCCTGACAGGGGATATGAGAATGACAATTGGAGTATCCGTTATGCGTAAGTTGATGGCCGCAACCGTTTTGGCTGGCGCCACCTTCGCCGCTCCTGCGATGGCGCAGGATGTGAACCCTACCTTCACCGGCCCGCGCGTCGAAGCGATCCTGGGCTATGACCATGTCGGTGCCGGCAGCGATTTCGACAACGACAACGGTCGCGACGATCAGTCGATCGACGGGCTGCTCTATGGTATCGGGGCGGGCTATGACGTGAACCTCGGCAGCGCGGTCGTCGGCATCGAGGGCGAATGGACCGACTCCACCGCCAAGAGCAACCGTTACGACCCGACCGACCAGTTCGGCTTCGGACGCGTGAGCCAGGGCCGCGACCTTTATGTGGGTGCGCGGGCGGGTATCCTCGCCAATCCGATGACCCTCATCTACGTGAAGGGCGGCTATACCAACAGCAAGCTCAACGTGCTGGCGGGCAACACGAACGAAACGACCGACACCTCGTTCAAGCTCGACGGTTGGCGTATCGGCGCGGGTGTCGAGCGGGCGATCAACACCAATACCTTCGCCAAGCTGGAATATCGCTATTCCAACTATACCGACGGCAAGCTCGATTTCCCGAACGGCGCGACCAGCGAGCGTTTCGACATCGATACCGACCGGCATCAGGTGGTGGCGAGCGTGGGCGTGCGTTTCTAACGCGTTTGCTTTCCTGCGAGGAGGAAGGGGTCGGAGCCATCCGGCCCCTTTTTCTTTGGCCGCCCTATCGGAAGAGCTGCGGGAGTGGTATTTACAGCGATGTGAGTAACGCGATTCCCCACGATTATGCCATCGGCATCGATCCCGACGACATCGACTTCATGGGTCATGTCAATAACGCCAGCTATCTGAAGTGGGTGCAGAACGCCGTGCTGGACCACTGGCGCGCGCTTGCGCCGTCCGACGCGGTGGCCCAGCATCTCTGGGTCGCGCTCAAGCATGAGATCACCTATCGCAAGCCGACCTTCCTAGACGATGAGGTGATCGCGACCGTCCTGCTCGAAAAGGTGCAGGGCGCGCGCGCTTTCTATGAAACCGTCATCCGCAGGGGCGAGGACGTGCTGGCGGAGGTCAAGTCGAGTTGGTGCTGCATCGACGCGGGCACGCTACGCCCCGCGCGGCTGGCGCGCGAGGTGATCGAGCGCTTCTTCACCACCGGCGAGGGCGAAGCGCCCGCGCGCTGACCCGCGCCGCTTTTTAGCGTTCGATCTGGCTCACGTCCCGGACCGCGCCCTTGGCGGCGTTGGTGGTCATAGCGGCATAGGCGCGCAGCGCGGGCGACACGTCCCGCTTGCGCCCGAACGGTTTCCACGCCTTGGCCCCCCGCGCTTCCATCTCCGCCTTGCGCGCAGCGAGGAGCGCATCGTCCAGGTCGACCTTGATGACGCGTGCGGGGATGTCGATCACGATGGGGTCGCCCGTCTCGACGAGCGCGATGAGGCCACCCTCCGCCGCTTCTGGCGAGACATGGCCGATCGACAGGCCCGACGTGCCGCCCGAAAAGCGCCCGTCGGTGATGAGCGCGCACGCTTTGCCCAGCCCCTTGGACTTGAGGTAGCTGGTGGGATAGAGCATTTCCTGCATGCCCGGCCCGCCCTTGGGTCCTTCGTAACGGATGACGACGACGTCGCCTTCCTTGACTTCGTTGCCCAGGATACCCGCGACGGCTGCGTCCTGGCTTTCATAGACGCGTGCGGTTCCGTGGAAGACAAGGATGCTGTCGTCGACGCCCGCCGTCTTCACGATGCAGCCTTCGGGCGCGAGGTTGCCAAACAGCACTGCCAGGCCGCCATCCTTCGAGAAAGGATGTTCGGCGGACCGGATCACGCCCTGTTCGCGGTCGGTGTCCAGTTCCTCCCAGCGTTCGCTTTGCGAGAAGGCGACCTGCGTCGGGACGCCGCCGGGGGCCGCACGGTAGAAGTTGCGGACTTCCTCGCTGTTCGTCCGCCCGATGTCCCAGCGGGCGAGCGCGGCGGCGAGGGTGGGCGAATGGACGGTCGGCAGCGACGCGTCGACCAAGCCGGCACGCTCCAGTTCGCCCAGGATCGCCATGATGCCGCCTGCGCGATGGACATCCTCCATATGCACGTCCTGCTTGGCGGGCGCGACCTTGCACAGGCACGGCACGCGGCGGGACAGGCGGTCGATATCGGCCATCGTGAAATCGACCCCGCCTTCGTAAGCGGCGGCGAGCAGATGGAGCACCGTGTTGGTGGAACCGCCCATCGCGATGTCGAGGCTCATCGCATTTTCGAACGCGGTGAAGCTGGCGATGGAGCGGGGCAGGACGCTTTCGTCGTCCTGCTCGTAATAGCGCTTGGCAAGGTCGACGATGACATGGCCCGCTTCGCGGAACAGCCGCTCGCGGTCGGCGTGGGTGGCCAGCGTCGATCCGTTGCCCGGCAGCGACAGCCCCAGCGCTTCTGTCAGGCAATTCATCGAATTTGCGGTGAACATGCCCGAACAGCTGCCGCAGGTGGGGCAGGCGGACCGTTCGATGGTTTTGACTTCCTCGTCGGTGTAGCTTTCGTCGGCGGCGACCACCATCGCATCGACGAGGTCGAGCGCAACCTTCTTGCCGCGCACGACGGTCTTGCCCGCTTCCATCGGGCCGCCCGACACGAACACGACCGGGATGTTGAGCCGCATCGCAGCCATAAGCATCCCCGGCGTGATCTTGTCGCAATTGGAAATGCACACGATCGCGTCGGCGCAATGGGCGTTCACCATATATTCGACGCTGTCGGCGATAAGGTCGCGGCTGGGCAGCGAATAGAGCATGCCGCCATGGCCCATGGCGATTCCGTCATCGACCGCGATAGTATTGAATTCCTTGGCGACCCCGCCTGCCGCCTCGATTTCCCGTGCGACGAGCTGGCCAAGGTCCTTCAGGTGAACATGGCCGGGGACGAACTGGGTGAAGCTGTTGGCGATGGCGATGATCGGCTTACCGAAATCCTCGTCCTTCATGCCCGTCGCGCGCCATAGTCCCCGTGCGCCCGCCATGTTGCGGCCATGGGTGGTGGTGCGGGAACGGTAGGCGGGCATGACGCATATCCTTGCGGGCTGGGGTAAGCCGTCCCTCTACAGGCCCGGGCAGCGGGGGGAAACATATTATTCCTGTCGGGCGGCCTCATCGAGCTTGCGACAACGAAGTAGACAGCCGAAGCGTCATTTTGTTGCCGCAGAGCGGAGCCGTCCCGCTTCGGGACTGGCGGCGCGAGCGGGGTGGCGCTTGGCGGGGACATGGTTAAAAGACGGTTATGGATCGCCCCCGGCTTCGCCCCCTGTTGTTGCTGTCTACTTTGCTGTTCGCCAGCGCTGCGGCCAGTCCGACGCGGGCGTCGGGCGACCTGCCGCCGGTCGCGCCGGGCGCCTATCGGTGGATGGAGCAGGGACCGTGGAACGGCCCGATCTACATGGTCATCAGTATCGAGAAGCAGCGCATCCACGTCTATGACGGGGACCGGCTGATCGGCATTGCGGCGGTGTCCACCGGCATGAAGGGGCATCGCACCCCGACCGGCGACTATCCGATCCTCCAGAAGCGGCAATGGCACCGCTCCAACCTCTACAGCAACGCGCCCATGCCGTTCATGCAGCGGCTGACCTGGGACGGCATCGCGCTTCATGCCGGGCACAATCCGGGTTATCCCGCGAGCCATGGCTGCATCCGCCTGCCCTACGCCTTTGCGCGGCAGCTGTTCGCGATGACCCGGGTCGGCACGATGGTGGCGGTGACACAGGCGCGTCTGACGGCGGCGCTGAAGCTCGATCCGCTGGTGCTTGCCGATCCGGGGAGCCGGGTCGTGAGCTTCGGCCCGGCAACCGGGGCGCCCGCCGTTCTGCCCGCACCGGCGGACGCAGGCGCGCCGATGCTGGAGATCGATCCCGCCATTTTCGGGATGCGCCTCCAGCGGCCGTGAGCGGGGGGAGGAGGCGAGCCCCCTCCCGCCCCTGTCAATATTTGATGTTGAGCGTGGCGATCGCGGTGCGGCCCGGTGCCTGGCTGGCATAGTGGGATGCGAACGCCTTGTCGTAATAGCGCTTGTTCGCGACGTTCAGCACGTTGACCTGGAACTGGATCGCATCGGTCAGATTGATCGCGGCATTGGCGTCGAAACGCCAATAGCTGGGCGCGAAGCGGGCCAGTTGCTTGGTGATGACCACCGCATCGTTGGCGATGGTCCGGCTGTCGGCATAGCCGCCATAGACCTTGCCCATGTAGATCGCGCCACCGCCCACGGAAAGGGCTGGCGTCACCTTGTAGGTAGTGAACAGCGTGCCGCTGTGGCGGGGGGTGTTGGGGAACCAGCGACCGGTCGCCGCGGCAGGCGCGAAGCGGGTGACGCCCCCGACGGTGGTGGCGGTGAAACCGCCGTCCACAACCTTGGAGTCCATGAAGGTATAGCCGCCAAAGATGCTCCAGTCGGGCGTGATATTGCCGTTGAAGCTGAATTCGATCCCCTCGATCCGGCGCTCGCCGATGAAATCGACCACGCCGAAGGCATCGGTCACGCGCGCGTTCTTCGTTTCGGTGCGGAACGCCGCCAGCGTCAGGGCGAGGCTGTCGCCCAGCAGGTTCCACTTGGTCCCGACTTCGTAGGAGCGCGTCTTTTCGACCTTGAGCGCGTCGGTCAGCGCCTGCGACGTGACGTTGAGCGCATTGCTTTCGGTGCCGTTGGCGATGAAGGAGCCGGGGGGCGTCGCGGCGGTCGCGGTCGAGATGTAGAGGCTGCCGTTCTCCGCCGGCTTGAAGACCAGACCGACATTATAGGTCCAAAGGTCGTCGTTGCGGCGGAAGGTGGGGCGGCCGCCGGTCGTAACGGTTGCGGCAAGGCCCGGCGTCACGCGGGTTTCGTAGCGGTCGTAGCGCCCGCCGATGTTGAGCAGCAGCGCATCGCTGAAGTGGATCGTGTCGAAGAAGGACGCGGCCTTGGTCGAGGTGGCCGACCGGGTCCAGGTCTTGCCCGCGCTGCGGACGATGGGCGACACGGTGTTCGAAGCATCGCTGGCGTAGCTGACCCAGGGATCGTAGGGGTTGGGGTTCACGAGGCTGGTGCAGTTGAAGCGCGCCGTCGACGCCGGGCCGCAACGTCCGCCCACTGCGCTCGACCCCGTCTGCACCGCCGTGCCGGTCGCCGCGTTCGAGACATAATTGCCGTTGTGCGCGACTTCCTGGCTGAATTCGACGCTGGCGGCGAAGCTGTTGCGCACCCCGCCGATCTCGAAATCGCCCGACAGGTCGGTCTGGTTCAGCAGGCCCCAGGTCTTGCTGTAGCGGCTGTTGGCGCGCCGCCAGACAAGGCCGTTCAGGACATTGCCCTGGCTGTCGTCGGGCTGGGTCCAGAGATAGCCCTGGCTGCTGCTGCCGTAACGGGTGGTATTGCGCAGCTTTACTCCGCCGAAATCATGTTCGAAGCGGGCGGTCAAATTGTTGACGTTCGTCTTGCGGAAGTCGCGGTCGGCAAGGCCGTAATAGGCACCGCGCGGCACGGAGAAGGACTGTCCCGCCGGATTGGTGAAGCGGCGCGCGGGACCGGTTTCGGTGACGCCTGCAGGCGCGTTGGATATGGTGTAGAGGTAGGGAATGCCGCTGTCGGGCAGTTCGTCCGTTTCAAGATGATAATAGCTAACGGTCAGGCTGGTCGGGCCGGTGAGGCCGAGCTTGATCGACGGCGCGACGCCCCAGCGCTTCTGAAAAAGCGCGTCGCGGCCCGCAACGTCCTGATCGTGCCACATGGCGGCCAGGCGGACGCCCACGAAATCGTTGATCGGCTGGTTGATGTCGAGGGTCGCGCGCTTGTAGTCGGCGTTGCCCGCCGCCGCGCTCGCGGCGATGAAGCGGTCGGCGGTCGGCACCTTGCTGACCAGGTTGATCGAGCCGCCGGCATTGCCCCGGCCGCCCATGCTGCTGTCCGATCCCTTGACGACTTCGATCTGTTCGATGGCGAAGATCTCGCGGCTTTGCGCGCCCACGTCGCGCACGCCGTCGAGATAGGTGCTGGCCTGGCTGTCGAAGCCGCGAATGAACGGACGGTCGCCCAGCGGATTGCCGCCTTCGCCCGCGCCCAGAGTGATGCCCGGCACCGTACGCAGCGCTTCGACGAGCGAGGCGGACGCCGTATCGCGGATCAGTTGCGAGGGAATGATGCTGATGCTTTTGGGCGTGTCGAGCAGGGGGGCGGTATATTTGGGGGAGGAGGGGGCGTCGACCTTGTAGCCTTCCTCGTCGATGGCGGTATCGGTGACGGTCATCGAGCCGAGGCGCGGACCCTGCGACGCGGTGCCCTGATCCTGCGCGCTCGCGAAGGCTGGGGCGGAGAGGAGGCCAACGCAGCTCAGCGCGAGGAAAGTGGGCGCGAGCCTGGGCGCACGATCGGACTTCGGATTCATTTGCTTTTTTGCTCCCTGACGATTGTCGGCAGCGCTAATGCGAATGATTCCTATTTAAATCAAACTATAATTGCGACGCGTTATCAACGCCTCGCATATTTCTGGTTTCCGTGGCCTAAACGACACAGGGGGCGGCCAGTTCGGTCGACGCCGCCCCTGCTCCCGTCAGGCCGCCTCGGCCTGTTCTGCCGCAGCGGGCAGGCGGATCAGATAGTCGAAGGCCGACAGTGCGGCCGTCGATCCCGCGCCCATCGCGATCACGATCTGTTTGTAGGGCACGGTGGTGCAGTCGCCTGCAGCGAAGATACCAGGTTGGCTGGTTTCGCCCCGCGCGTCGATCTCGATCTCGCCGCGAGGGGAGAGGGCGATCGCGTCCTTCAGCCATTCGGTGTTGGGGACAAGGCCGATCTGGACGAAAATGCCCTCCAGCTCGACATCATGTTCGGTGCCGTGGTTGCGATCCTTGTAGCTGAGCCCCGTGACCTTTTCCCCGTCCCCGCTCACCTTGGTGGTGAGAGCCGAGGTGACGATCCTGACATTGGGCAGGCTGGCGAGCTTACGCTGGAGCACCGCGTCGGCGCGCAACTGGCTGTCATATTCGATCAGCGTCACATGAGCGACGATCCCGGCAAGGTCGATCGCCGCTTCGACGCCGCTGTTGCCGCCGCCGATAACCGCCACGCGCTTGCCCTTGAAGAGGGGGCCGTCGCAATGCGGGCAATAGGCCACGCCCTTGTTCTTATACTGGTCTTCGCCCGGAACACCCATCTGCCGCCAGCGCGCGCCGGTCGAAAGGATGAGCGTGCGCCCCTTGAGCGACGCGCCGTTTTCCAGCACGACCTCATGATAGCCGCCTTCGGTCCTTGCGGGGATGAGCTTCGCGGCGCGTTGCAGGTTCATGATCTCGACATCATAGTCGCGGACATGCTGCTCCAGCGCGGAGGCGAGCTTGGGGCCTTCGGTGCGGCTGACCGAAATGAAATTCTCGATATCCATCGTGTCGAGCACCTGGCCGCCGAAGCGTTCGGCAGCGACGCCGGTGCGGATGCCCTTGCGCGCCGCGTAGATCGCGGCGGCAGCGCCGGCGGGGCCGCCGCCGATCACCAGCACTTCGAACGGATCCTGCGCCTTGATCTTGTCAGCCGCGCGGGCTTCGGCGCCGCTGTCGATTTTGGCGACGATCTGTTCCAGTTCCATGCGGCCCGACGCGAACGGCTCCCCATTCAGATAGACGGTCGGTACGGCCATGATCTTGCGCGCGTCCACCTCTTCCTTGAAGAGCGCGCCGTCGATGGCGACGTGGCTGATGCGGGGATTGAGCACGCTCATGAGGTTCAGCGCCTGCACCACGTCGGGGCAATTCTGGCACGACAGAGAAAAATAGGTTTCGAAGGCATAGTCGCCCTCGATGTCCCTGATCTGCTGGATCAGGTCCTGCGCCGCCTTCGACGGGTGGCCGCCGACCTGGAGCAGCGCCAGCACGAGCGAGGTGAATTCATGGCCCATCGGCAGGCCCGCGAAAGTCACGCCGATGTCGGTGCCGACGCGGCGGATCATGAAGCTGGGCACGCGGTCGGCGTTGCCGGCGGTGACGCTCACCTTGTCCGACAATTCTGCGATTTCGTCCAGAAGATCGCGCATCTCGCGCGACTTTGCGCCATCGTCCAGCGACGCCACCAGCTCAATGGGCTGCGTGATGTTCGCCATATAGGTCTTGAGCTGACCCTTGAGGTTTGCGTCCAACATATCCGTAGCTCCGTTGATGGCGCCCGTACGCCGGGCGCGGTACTGCGATTGCCAACCGGTGCGACCCGAAGACTGGCCAATGCGCGATAGGAATGGGGAAGGCTATCCGCCGGGCGCGGCCCGGCGGATAGGATCGGGTATCTTAGATTTTGCCGACGAGGTCGAGCGAGGGGGCGAGGGTTTCTGCGCCCTCTTCCCACTTGGCCGGGCAGACTTCGCCCGGGTGGCTGACCCAATATTGCAGCGCCTTGATCTTGCGCAGCAGTTCGGCGGCATTGCGGCCAACGCCCTCGGGCGTGATTTCGACCAGCTGGATATTGCCTTCCGGATCGAGCACGAAGGTGCCGCGGTCGGCAAGGCCCACGCCCGGACGCAGGACGCCGAACTGGTTCGAGATGTCGTGGTTCTGGTCGCCGACCATGAAATAGTTGATCTTGCCGATGGCAGGCGAGGTGTCGTGCCATGCCTTGTGGCAGAAATGCGTGTCGGTCGACACCGAATAGACTTCCACGCCCATGTTCTGGAGCGTCGGGTAGATGTCGGCGAGGTCTTCCAGCTCGGTCGGGCAGACGAAAGTGAAGTCAGCCGGGTAGAAGAAGAATACAGCCCATTTGCCCTTCACGTCGGCGTCGGTGATGTCGACGAACTTGCCTTCCTTGAAAGCGGTGGCCTTGAAGGGCTGAAGGGGGGAGTTGATGAGAGCCATGGGCGGTCCAGTTCCTTTTGTGGAGTTGCTGTTGCGATGCACCATGTAGGGGGGCGGCAGGCGGGATGGAAATTGGTTTTCTCATATCCGGCAATCGAAAGAAGCGATCACAGCCCGCCCCGGTGATCGACCATTTCGCCTCAAGCGAGCATGGTAGAGAGTGTTCGCCTGTGACGAGACCCGGCCTTCAGTCCGCGATCGGTGGCCGCCCGCGCCTGCGCGGTGCCGGATCGCCGACCGAGACACCGCGCCGCTCCAACGCTTCGCGCAGCAGCATTTCGATCTGCGCGTTGACGCTGCGCAATTCCGCTGCGGCGCACCGTTCCAGCGCGCTGTGCAGGGCGGGGTCAAGGCGGAGGGCGAACGCCTTGCGCGGGAGGGGATCGGCGGGCGGCATGGGCGCGATTACTGATACAGCGTGCCTGCGTTCACGACCGGCTGCGCGTCCCGTTCGCCGCACAGGACGACCATGAGATTGCTGACCATGGCGGCGCGGCGTTCGTCGTCCAGTTCGACGACATTCTTGGCCGAAAGCTGCGTCAGCGCCAGTTCGACCATGGTGACGGCCCCTTCGACCAGCCGGGTGCGCGCGGCAATCACCGCTTCGGCCTGCTGGCGGCGGAGCATCGCCTGCGCGATTTCCGGCGCATAGGCGAGGTGGGTGAGGCGGCATTCGTCGATGCTCACCCCGGCAATGGCCACGCGATCCTGCAATTCCGCCTGCATTTCGTCCGCGACATGCGCGCCGTCGCCGCGCAGGGTCTTTTCCTCATGCTCGAAATCGTCATAGGGATAGCGTGACCCGATGGCGCGGACGGCGCTTTCGATCTGGATTTCGACGAAGGCCTTGTAATCGTCGACGTCGAACAGGGCCTGCGCCGTGTCGGTGACGCGCCAGACGACATTGGCGGCGATCTCCACCGGATTGCCGCGCTTATCGTTGATCTTGAGCTTTTCGGAGGTGACGTTGTGCGCCCGGACGCTGACTTTCTGGCGGGTGAGCCAGGGAAGCACCCAACGCAGCCCGGCTCGCCTGTCGGTACCCTTGTAATCGCCGAAGAGGAGGATGGCGGCAGCCTGGTTAGGCTGGATCAGATAGAAGCCGGGGACGGTAAAAACGAACAGCGATGTAGACAGCAGGACGAGCGTTGCGCCAGTGCCGCCCGCTTGCCCGACCAACAGCCCGAGGCCCGCCAGCGCGCCCAGAATGCAGAGCAGCAGGACAAGCAGCATGACATAGCCGCTCGCCGTCGACACGGGCCTTTCGCGGGTGGCCTGGAGCAGGGACATGATCCGATATCCTCAAAAAAATTACGATATCAAATTAATATCGTTTTTGCGGGCCGCAGGCAAGCCACTGTTCCGCGCGTGGCGCTTTGTCCGGGCGCATTGCGGGGTTAGGCCGCAGGAAGAGGAGAATTGCCATGACGCCCGATCTCGCCATTTCCATCGCGGACGTGCACGACGCCGCCCGCCGGATCGCCAGTGTCGCGGTGCGCACGCCGCTTCTGGAGAGCGCGGCTCTCAACGACCGGTGCGGGCGGCGCGTACTGCTGAAATTCGAGGGCGCGCAGCGGACGGGGTCGTTCAAGTTTCGGGGCGCCTACAACCGGCTCGTGCGGCTGGACGTCGAGCAGCGGCGCGCGGGCGTCGTCGCCTGGTCTTCGGGCAATCATGCGCAGGGCGTGGCAGCGGCGGCGCAACTGCTCGACATGCCCGCCATCATCGTGATGCCGGCGGATGCGCCCGCGATCAAGCTGGCCAATACGCGCGCGATGGGTGCCCATGTCGTGACCTATGACCGGCATCGCGAAAGCCGGGAGGCGATTGCGACGGCGCTGGCGCAGGAGCGCGGCGCGGTGCTGGTGCCATCGTTCGACGATCCTTTCGTCATCGCGGGGCAGGGGACGGCGGGGCTGGAAATCGTGGAGCAGGCGGCGAGGGTGGGCGCGGCGGTCGGTCAGGTGCTCATATGTTGCGGCGGCGGCGGCCTGAGCGCGGGGATCGCGACATCGGTGAAGGCAAGCCTGCCCGATGCGGCGATCCTGACGGTCGAGCCGCAGGGGTTCGACGATACGGCGCGTTCGCTCCGCAGCGGCGCGCGGGAGCAGGTTTCAGGCGACGCGCGCAGCATCTGCGACGCGCTGCTGTCGCCGAAGCCGGGGGCGCTGACCCTGCCGATCCTGCGGCACCTGGGGGCGAGCGGCGTTGTCGTCAGCGACGATCAGGTGCGCGAGGCGATGCGTTTTGCGTTCGGGACGCTCAAGCTGGTGGTCGAGCCGGGCGGGGCGGTGGCGCTGGCGGCGATGCTCGCGGACAGAGCGCCGCCGTGCGAGGGAGCGAGCGTGGTGGTGTTGTCGGGCAGCAATGTCGATCCGGCGGTCTATGCCGGGATCGTCGCGGGCTAGATACGTTTCGCGATGGCTCCGGCGGCCCAGCCCATGCCCACCGCCAGCGCAATGGCGGCAAGGCCGTAGAAGAAGGACCAGCGCTGCGCCGCGGTCGCCATGAACTGTTCGAAGCCCGATTTGCGCACGACGATGTCGCGCACCGCGCCGGCGACGACGCGACCGTCCTGCACCAGGAAGGTTTCGGCGGTATAGTCGCCCACGATCACGCGCGCCGACAAGGGCAGGCGGGCGCGATAGAGGACGCCATCGGTGATTTCCACCGTGCCGGGCTTTTCCACGAACAGCCCGGCGCGCGCGCGCAGGTCGACGAGGCCCGCCTGGAAACGGTCGAGTTCGGCCGTGTCGTTGAGCGAGGAGGGCGAAAGTTGCAGCTTGTCGAGGCCCAGTTCGTAGATCGCGGCGGTGCGATCGTCGACGATCTTGTAGATCGGGCGGGACGATGCCATCGCATAGAAACTGGGCGCCGAACGGAAGCGGGCGGTGTCGGCATTGACCCAGATGCCCGCCACTTTCTGTTTTTCGCGCATGACGATGGACTGCTCCGGCCCCTTGAGCACCACCACGATGTCGGCGGGCTTTTCGGGACGGCGACCGCCGGGATAGACGATCGCGCCGAACAGCAGCAGATCCGCGCCCGTGAAGCTGTACTGGATCACGACTTCGCGCTGCGACACATCCGGCACGAGCTGCGGCGCGGGGGCTGCGGCGATCAGGAGGGTTGCGGGCAGGAGGGCAAGCGCGCGGCGCATCAGTGCAGTTCGATCGTGTAGATTTCGTCGGGCCGCCAACCCAGTCCCAGCGCCATGCGGAACGCGACGAGCAACACGATTGCGGCCAGCAGGATGCGCAGATATTCCGGGCGGATCGACATCGACAGGCGCGTTCCGATCTGCGCGCCGGTCACGCTGCCCACGAGGAGCAGCATGGCAAGGACGAGGTCGACCGCCTTCGTCGTCATCGCGTGCATCATCGTCGTCGCCATGGTGACGAACAGGATCTGGAACAGCGACGTGCCGACGACCGACTGCGTCGTCATGCCGAGCAGATACAGCATCGCGGGCACGAGGATGAAGCCGCCGCCCACGCCCAGCAGCATCGTGAGGATGCCCGTCGCCATTCCCAGCAGCAGCGGCGCGAGCGGCGAGATGTAGAGCCCCGAGCCATAGAAGCGCCAGCGCATCGGCAGCGCGGCGACGAGGGGGTGATGGCGACGCTTGCGCGCGGGCGGGCGCTTGCCGGTCTTGAGGAAATAGAGCGCCTGGATCGATTCCTTGGCCATGAGGCCGCCGATGCCGCCGAGCATCAGGACGTAGAGGATGCCGATGACGGTGTCGATCTGCCCCAGTTGCTGGAGCAGGCGGAAAAGCAGGACGCCGATCCCCGCGCCCATGATGCCGCCTGCGATCAGGACGCCGCCCATGCGGAAATCGACCGTGCCGCGCGCCATGTGCGTCACGACGCCCGACACGCTGGCGCCTGTGACCTGGCTGGCGGCGGATGCGGCGGCGACGGTGGGCGGGATACCGTAGAAGATCAGCAGCGGCGTCGTCAGGAACCCGCCGCCCACGCCGAACATGCCCGACAGCAGGCCGACGACGCCGCCCAGCGCGATGATGACGAGCGCGTTCACCGACAGGTTGGCGATGGGCAGGTAAAGATCCATGCGCAGCCGGGTTAACGGCAAATGGCGACGGGATAAAGCGAAGAGGCGGCCATGCGGATCAAAAATCGGCGCCCAGGGTGAGGGCAAGGCCCGAACGGGGCCGCGCATCGCCCCCGACCCGATGCCGCCATTCGAGCGAAAGCTGCGTCGGAACGCGCGGGAGCGGCACGCGCAGCCGCGCTTCGGGACCGATGTCGAGGCTCGCGACGCCGGGCTGCGCGCCGCCGGAGACGGCAGCGCCGAGGCGCAGCTTCGTCCCCGCGACCGGTGCGGCGAGGGAAAGTTTGCCGTCGATGAATCCGTCCTTGCGACGCAGGCCGACGACGCCCGCCTGGGCATAGGCCAGCGCCTCCACGCCGGGGACGACGGGCGTCGGGCCGAAGCCGCCGACGGCCATCGCGGCGGTCGCATTGCGCGCTCCGTCGCCCAGCGCCGCGCGCCGCTCCACCGCAAGGCTGACGGGCAGCGTGCGGGTGGGCTGGAATGCAAGGCCGAGCGCCGCTTCGGGGGCGGCGGGGCGCTGGAGCGCGCTCGTCACGCGGGTGTAGGCGGCAAGGCGGCCGCGCGCCGAGGGCGTGAGGTCATAGTCGACCCGCACGCCCGCCTGCGATCCGCCGAGCCGCCCGGCGGGCACCGCGCCTTCGCCGCCGCCGCCATCGGGGCGCCACAGCATCCAGGCGCTGCCCCGCCAGCGGTCGGGCGCGGGCGCGCGGACCAGCGGGACAGGCAGCGGCGTCCAGGGCGTGGCTGCGATGCCGGTGCCGGTGCCGGGCGGAAAGCTGGCGAGGTCGTCCTCTTCCCCGGCACGATGGCGCGGGGCAAAGGCCGCCGCGAGATGGGTGAAGTCGAGCGGGTCGGCTTCGCTGCCGCCTGCGGGGGTGGGTGGAGGGGCGGTCTTCGGGCGCTTCGGTATCGGGGGCGGAGGGGGCTGCGTGGCGGCGGCGGGGGCGTTCGCCTCCAGCGCTTGCAACGGCGGTATCGCGGCGGCCGTGGCGATGAGGGCGGGCGGTGCGACCGGGCCGAACGGTGGCGTTCCGCCGGGGCTGCCCATCCGGATCGCGATCCATGCGAGCAGCACGAGGCTGAAGCAACGCAGCGGGCGACCGGGCGCGGATGTCACGGCAATGTCCCAAGATCGGGGAAGCGGTGCTGCGTCTTGTCCCAGGTCAGCGGCTGGCCCCAGAGCGAGCGGGCGTAGAGGAACAGCGCGCGCCGGGCGGCGAGGATCGCGATGTAATTGGCGACCATCGTGCGCGGGATCGCGCCCAGGCCGTAGCGCCAGCCATAGGACGCCCCCACGAACATCACCCGCACCGCCATGCGCCAGAGCATGAGGCCCAGATTGAGCCACAGCAGCGCGCGCAGGGCGGGAGAGACGGGAGGCGGAGCGATGTCCATGAAGAGGCCCGCCAGCATCAGCGCGGCCCAGACCGGCAAGGTCGCATAGGCGGCGAAGAGGATGAGCGCGGCAAGGGTCGAGCGGCGGTCGCGCACGCGCATCCACCATTCGGCAGGCCCCCCGCGCCAGCCGAGCCGATCCCATCCGGCGAGCGCGATGCCAACCATCCAGCGCGCTTTCTGGCGGACGGCGGCTTCCACCGTGTCGGGGAAATATTCGCGCGTGGCGACGAGTTGGCCGTCCGCATCGCGCATCCGCACGAACACGCCCCGTCCGCCCAGGTCGCCCAGGCGCAGCCCCGCCTCATAATCCTCCGTCAGCGACGACGGATCGAACGGGCCGCCATGCGCAGTGTCGTGCAGGCGGCCCAGCATCCGCCGGTCAAAGGCGCAGGCGACCCCGGCGGACGGGATCGACGCGCCCAACGCCTCGCGCACGGTCAGGAACTTGCCGTGGCTTTCGGCGAATTCGTCCGCATAATGATCGGCGATGGCGCGGCGCAGCCAGCTGCCGCGCCCCGGCAGCGGCAGCACCGGCAACTGGACGAGGTCGAATCGGTCGATCATGAAGTCGAACAGGCGGATTTCGTCGCGGTGGACGACATCTTCGGCGTCATGCAGCAGCACCGCCTTAAACGGCGATCCGTTCAGCGTCTCGCGCCGCAGCATCGCGCGCCACAGGGCATTGAGGCAATCGGCCTTCGTCGTCGGGCCGGGACGCGGGGTCACGCACAGTATGATGCGGTCGCTGGTTTCCGCCACCTCCGCCACCGCCTGCGCCGTTGCCGGATCGTTGGGATAGACGCCGACGAAGAGTGTGCAGGCCGCGCCATCCCATCGATGAAGCGCATGGCGCAGCATCGGGCCGATCACGTCGCTTTCCTGCCAGGCGGGGATGAATACGGCAACGGAACCCGGCGTCGGAGACGGCGGCAGGCGGTCGCTGGTCATGCGCGCATGGCGGGAATAAACGGTCGTGTCGCGCCAGAGCTTGCGGGCGAGGAACAGCAGATCGACCAGCAGATCGTCGATCCCACCGATGGCGAATCCCACCGCCGCGAAGAGCAGCAGTTCGTGATAGGCGGCGGCCAGAGCGGTCGCCACAAATTCCCCCAAAAGCCCCGTCTCCCTGCCCTCAGACGCAGGACGATGACAGCTTATTCCTCATATTCCAAGAGCTTTGCTGCAATCCCGGCACCGGGGCGTGCGCGCGGCCGATTTTAACGCTGGCGACCGGGCGCCCTTTCGGCAGGACGAAATGGGACGGGGCGGGTGAACGCGCATCGTCCTTGCTGCACGGACATGCTATACCGGGACCACGGGCTATGACGACAGACCCGATTATCGACCACACTCTTGCATGGCAACGGGAGGAGGGCGACATGGAGAAGGACGTGAACTACCTGCTGCATCGGCAGCAGATCGCAATGGCGCTGGCGCAGGCCAGCCGATCCGTGGAAGTGCGTGCCGCCTATAGCGGGCTGGCGAAGGGCTATACCGATCAGATCGTCGCCTATCGCCGCGAAAATGAAAGATTGATGGCCCGCGCCTTTTGAACGGTGCGGAACGGCATCGGCGGCGGGCGGTCCAGCGCCCGTCGCGATGGGATCGCGGCATCGTTGCGGAGGCCGGGGCGACGGTCGATTTTTGTGATCGTCGGGGTGCCTGGCGCCGCTGCATGTGTCGGCTCGATAGCCGAATCGCGGGTGCTTGCCGAGCCAGTCGATACCGGATCGTCCGACGCGACGGCGGGTTGCATCGCAAAACCGACAAACGGCCCAGTCGGCATCGCGCAGCTGGGTAAGCCCCGGTCGGAGGGTCAAGTCCGCAACCCCCAAAACGGGCCGCTTTCGGCAAGACAATTCCTTCGGAAGGTCCGCGCTTTGCAGGATTTGCGCATTGCCGAGAGCACCGGGTGGGCGGCGTCGGGCTGCGCTTTCTGAGCCGAAACCGGGCGCTGTCGGGGTGGCCACACCCTTTTCGTTTTGCAATTTTGCAAAGTGATTTTGCGAAATCTGCTGGCGCGGCTCGGCCCGCTATGCTTATCGATGCTTATCCGCTTCAAAGCACAAGGACGGGCAAGCCCCATGAATATTCACGAATATCAGGCCAAGGAACTGCTGGCGAAATACGGTGCGCCGATTGCCGCCGGCCATGCCGCCTTCACCGTCGAGGAAGCGGTCGAAGCCGCCAAGCAACTGCCCGGCCCGCTCTATGTCGTGAAGTCGCAGATCCACGCCGGTGGCCGTGGCAAGGGCAAGTTCAAGGAACTCGGCCCCGACGCCAAGGGCGGCGTGCGTCTCGCCTTCAACCTCGACGAGGTGAAGGCCCATGCGACCGACATGCTGGGCAACACGCTGGTCACTATCCAGACCGGCGATGCTGGCAAGCAGGTCAACCGCCTCTACGTCACCGACGGCGCGGACATCGCCAAGGAATTCTACCTCGCGCTGCTGGTCGACCGCGCCACCAGCCGGATCGCCTTCGTCGTGTCGACCGAAGGCGGCATGGACATCGAGGAAGTCGCGCATTCGACTCCTGAAAAGATCCACAGCTTCTCGGTCGATCCCGCTTCGGGCTTCCAGCCGCATCATGGCCGCGCCGTGGCCGCCGCGCTGGGCCTTACCGGCGACCAGGCGAAGCAGGCGGCAAAGGTCGCTTCCTCGCTCTACGCCGCGTTCCTCGACACCGACGCCGAACAGATCGAAGTCAACCCGCTGGCGCTGACCGAGCAGGGCAACCTCCTCGTCCTCGACGCCAAGGTCGGCTTCGACGGCAACGCCATGTTCCGTCACAAGGACATCGCCGAACTGCGCGACCTGACCGAAGAGGATGCGGCTGAAGTCGAAGCGTCGAAGTACGACCTCGCCTACATCAAGCTGGACGGCAACATCGGTTGCATGGTGAACGGCGCTGGCCTGGCCATGGCCACCATGGACATCATCAAGCTGAACGGCGAATTCCCCGCCA
>NZ_QFOA01000065.1 GCF_003248505.1 Sphingobium sp. | reverse complement strand
GGGTAACCGCAACTTCGAAGGGCGCGTGTCGCCCGACGTGCGCGCCAATTTCCTCGCCTCGCCGCCGCTGGTCGTCGCCTATGCGCTGAAGGGCACCGTGACGGAGGATTTCGTCAACACCCCTATCGGTCAGGGCAGCGACGGTCAGGACGTATATCTCAAGGACATCTGGCCTTCGAACGACGAAGTCCGTTCGGTAATGGACGGTGCTCTCACCCGCACCATGTTCGAGAGCCGTTACTCGACCGTGTTCACCGGCGACGCCCGCTGGCAGGCGATCGACGTTGCGGGATCGGACACCTACAGCTGGCGCGCAGGTTCTACCTATGTCGCCAACCCGCCCTATTTCGAGGGGCTGACCATGACGCCCAAGCCTGTCACCGATATCGTCGGCGCCAAGCCGCTCGCGATCTTCGGCGACTCGATCACCACCGACCATATTTCCCCGGCCGGTTCGATCAAGGTCGACAGCCCGGCGGGTCAGTGGCTGCAAGAGCATCAGGTCAGCAAGGCCGACTTCAACAGCTATGGCGCACGCCGTGGCCATCATGAAGTGATGATGCGCGGGACTTTCGCCAACATCCGCATCAAGAACCAGATGCTGGACGGCGTCGAAGGCGGCATGACGCTCTATAATGGTGAGGTGATGCCGATCTATGACGCTGCCATGAAGCACAAGGCCGATGGCACGCCCCTCGTGGTGATCGGCGGCAAGGAATATGGCACCGGCTCGTCGCGCGACTGGGCGGCCAAGGGCACGAACTTGCTTGGCGTGCGCGCGGTCATCGTCGAGAGCTTCGAGCGCATTCACCGCTCCAACCTCGTCGGCATGGGCGTTCTTCCGCTCCAGTTCAAGAATGGCGAGAGCCGTGAAACGCTGGGTCTCAAGGGCGACGACAGCTTCACGATCGAAGGCGTCGCGAACCTTAAGCCGCGCCAGGACGTGACCGTCAACGTGACGCGGGCCGATGGGTCGACCTTCAGCTTCACCGCGCTGTGCCGGATCGATACCGTCAACGAACTGGATTATTTCCTCAACGGCGGCATCCTTCAGTACGTCCTGCGCAAGCTGGCCGCTTGATCGCAGCCTGAGCGGCATAAGAATGAAGGGCTTCTCCCCACCGGGAGAGGCCCTTTTTCGTGTGCCGGCAGCATGGCGGTTGGGATGGAGTTTGTCCGGCGAACGCGTGCGCGGCTCGTGCAGACGGTTTATGTCGATGTATCGCCCGAGCGGCTGTCTGGTTGGTTGATCGCGTTTCGGTGGATAAACGCACCGGTGCCGCCTTGTTCGTGCTGGACGCTTGGTGCCAGCAAGCTATTCCCTCAATAGTGTGAAGCATCGTCGGGAGCCTCATTGGCTACGGCGCGCTTTGGCGGACCGTTCCAAATCAGTGGTGGCGCGTTCGATAGCTCGTGTTGGCGGGAGGCAAGAAGGGTTAGTCTGGTGGCAAAGCGCGTCTTTCTCTATTCTTCCCATCAGCAATGAAGACCGCCCTGATCGTCCGTCATGTTCCGCGCGAAGGCGCTGCCGGTTATCTTCAGCCGCTGGAGGCTGCAGGCTACCGGATCGAGCGGATCGATGTGGCAAGCCCCGATTTTGCCGATGCCGACCTGCGTGCGCCAGACCTTCTCATCATGATGGGTGGCCCCATGGGGGTTTATGAGGCGGAGATTCATCCCTGGATATCGACCCAGATCGAAAAACTGGCCGACCGTCTTGCTGCGGATCGCCCCACGCTGGGCGTCTGCCTTGGCAGCCAGATGATCGCTTCGGCGCTTGGCGCGCGGGTGTATCCCGGTGGACATACCGAACTGGGGTTCAAGCCGGTGACATTGAACGCCAGCGGTCTTCAATCGCCTCTGCGCCATCTTGACGATGTGCCGGTATTGCATTGGCATAGCGACACGTTCGACCTGCCCCCCAATGTCGAGTTGCTAGGATCGACGGATCGCTACGCCCATCAGGCATTCCGGCGCGGCCGCAATCTTCTGGCGCTGCAATTCCACGCCGAGATGGGGGAGGATCCGCGGTTCGAGGAATGGCTGACCCATTTCTGGTCCGATCTTAACAGCGCGAGCCAGTGCGCTCACGCGCTGCGGCGCGATCACGCGGCGCACGGCCCGGCAGCGGTGGCCGCCGGGCGTGCGATGATCGGGGAATGGCTGGCCGGACTTTAGGGCTGCCGCACCCCGGCGCTCGCGTCACGGATCGCCTTGAATTCCGACCCGGGCTTCCATTGGGGCCAGCGACGCGTGTTTGCGAGGTCCATCCCGATGTCGCGCATAAGTCCGATATCCTGCGCCGCGCCGTCCAGATTCCAGCTTTCGTCCACCGCATCGCATGCCTGATGATAGCATTGGCCGGTATAGGCATCGACCCACGCCTGCCCCGCCGCGCGCCCGCCTTCGACCAGATCGGATGCGCCCGCAATACCCATCATCAGCAGCACGGGGACGCCGCGCTTCGCCATCGAAAAATGGTCGGCGCGGTAGAAGAGGCCACGCTCCGGCAGGCTTTCCTGCGTCACGACGCGCCCTTGCTTAGACGCGAAGTGCGCCAGATCGTCCTCCAGCGTCCCTTGTCCCCGACCGACGAGGATCACGTCTTTGGCCTTGCCCGCTGTCTGAAGAATATCGATGGTGAGGTTCGCGACCGTCTTATCGAGCGGCCATACGGGGTTGAGGGCGTAATGTTCGGAACCGAGAAGCCCGCGTTCCTCAGCAGTCCAGGCGGCGAACATCACGGAGCGATCGGGCGCGGGACCGGCCTTGAAAGCGCGGGCGATCTCAAGCATCGCGGCAATGCCCAGCGCGTCGTCGTTGGCACCCGCGCGATAGATACGCCCCTTAGCATCGGGTGCGCCCTTGCCATAGGCATCCCAGTGCGCGCCATACATTACCGTTTCGTCGGGATGCTTCACGCCGGGGATGCGGGCGAGGACGTTGGCGCTGTTGACGACTTCGTGGGTGACGGGGAAGGCGGCGGAGAAGGTGGTGCCTTTCAATTCGACCGGGCGGAAGCTGTTCGATCGGGCCTGTTTGCGCAAAGCCGCAAGGTCGAGGCCCGCGCCCGCAAACATCGCCTTTGCAGCATCGCCCTCAATCCAGCCTTGCATTTGAAGGCTGGTGAGTTTGTCGGCGGGGCGCACCAGATCGTAGTTTTCACCGCCCGGACTGACGACGACGTTCCAGCCATAACCCGCACCGGGCGTGTCGTGCACGATCAGCGCGCCAATGGCTCCGCGACGCGCGGCCTCTTCGAACTTGTAGGTCCAGCGGCCATAATAGGTCATGGTCCTCCCGCCGAACTTGCCTTTGGCATCGTCGCCGTCGGTCGCTTCGAAATCCGGGTCGTTTATGAGGAAGACCGCGATCTTGCCCTTGAGGTCGGCGCCCTTGAAATCGTCCCAACCCCGTTCCGGTGCGGACACACCATGACCCACGAATACCAGGGGTGCCCGCTCGATCGTGACGCCATCCTTGGGCTGAAGCGTCGAAAGATAGATCTGCTTGCCGAAGGCCCACGGGTTTTCGCGCCCTGCCTGCTTAAGGCCCAGCGTGCGGGGAGCACCGAGCTTCGTGTGAAGAAGCGGTACCGTTTGCACCCATTGTCCGTTCGGGCCGCCCGGTTCCAACCCCAGCGCTTCGAACCGCGCGACAAGATATCCGATGGTCCGTTCCTCCCCCAACGTTCCCGGTGCGCGGCCTTCGAACAGGTCGGACGCAAGAGTGCGTGCCGATTGCTCCAGCCGCTTGGGCTCGATCGTCTGGGCATGCAGGGGGATGGCGAGGGTGGCGGCGGCCAGGGTGGCGGCGAGGAAGCGTTTCGTCATGACCAGTGGCTTAGCCGCGCTTGGGCGGTACGAAAAGATGGCCTTAGAATTCCGTTTCCAGTTCGATGATCTCGTCGGGTTCTGCACGCGCCGCTTCGATCCACTCGCGCATGGGGGGCCAATTGTTGATGGTCTGGCAATAGGCGGCGGCGACGACCGAAACAGGGACGGCATAGGACAGGAAGCGCTGGGCCACGGGTGCGAACATGGCGTCGGCGACAGTCGGCTTCGCGCCAAACAACCAGGGCCCGCCATAGCTCGAAAGGCATTCGTTCCAGATCGTTTCGATCCGTTCGATGTCGGGTCGCGCGCCGGGAAAGATCGGGAAACGGGAATGGCGTGCCTTGAGGTTCATCGGCAGGGCGGAGCGCAAATTGGTAAAGCCGGAATGAATTTCGCCCGACACCGACCGACAATGCGCACGTGCGATGCGGTCGCCGGGATACATGCCGGCATTGGGATAAAGTTCGTGCAGATATTCCGCAATCGCCAAAGTGTCCCATACGCTCGCCCCCTCATGCGTAAGGCGCGGCACCAGCACGGACGGCGACAGCAGCAGCAGTTCGGCCCGATTGTCCTTGTCGTCGATCGCCACCGGGCGTTCCAATACCGCAAGTCCAGCCAGACGACACAGCAACCAGCCACGAAGCGACCATGAGGAATAGTTTTTGGACGATAGAGTGAGTTCCGCGACCGCCATTTCGATCCTCCTGCTCTGGTACGATCCTCACATTTCTCATGATGCAGTGCAATAGAAATTGCTTGTATAGGGTTTCGGTGTAGGACCGATTCGGTCGATCGTACAATGACGGGGCAAGTTTTCGGCAATGCGGATGCTTTACAGCGGCTATCAGGCCTGGAACGACATGATGGCACCTGCCCGGCTGGGCGCGCAATGGGCACTGGGTCTGCGGGAGCGGATGGGCCCGATGGCAGATTGGCCGATGCCGCGCCGGATGTTCGCGCTGATGGACGTTTTTCAGGGCGTACGACTGACGCATAAAAGACCGGGCTATGACATCGCTACCGTGCAGAGCGGGAACGCGCAGGTTGCGGTTCGGGAAGAAATAGCGCTGGATATGCCTTTCGGCAATTTGCTTCATTTCGTAAAGGACGATGTGGAAGCGCCTCAACCCAAGGTATTGGTTGTTGCGCCCATGTCCGGCCATTTCGCCACCTTGCTGCGCAGCACGGTTGCGACATTGTTGCAGGATCACGACGTTTACATCACCGATTGGAAGAACGCTCGCGACGTTCCGGTGGAAGCGGGACGGTTTGGGTTCGATGAATATGTCGACTATGTGATCCATTTCTTTCAGGAACTAGGGGAGGGCGCGCATCTGGTTTCGGTGTGCCAGCCCTGCGTACCCGCCCTTGCCGCTGTGGCCCTGATGTCCGAGGATGGCGATCCTGCGACGCCCCGTTCGATGACTTTGATGGGCGGACCCATCGACCCCAATGCCGCGCCGACCGTCGTCAACGATCTGGCAAACGAGCGTTCGCTGCAGTGGTTCGAGGACAACCTGATTTCTGTCGTGCCCTTCCGTCACGCGGGGCGAGGGCGGGAAGTCTATCCCGGTTTCCTGCAACTGGCCGCGTTCGTTCAAATGAACATGGAACGGCATGGCGCACAGCATCGCGAACTGTATCAGTTACTTGCCGATGGCAAGACGGAGCAGGCGGACAAGATCAAGGATTTCTACGCCGAATATTTTGCCGTTCTCGATCTGACCAAGGAATTTTATCTCGAAACCGTGGACATGGTGTTTCAACGCACGCTGTTGTCCAAGGGCGAATTGACCGTGCGCGGGCGCAACGTCAATCCCGGTGCAATCAGGAAGACGGCTCTGCTGACCGTCGAAGGTGAGCGCGACGATATCTGCGCCGTTGGTCAGACCTCGGCCGCGCACGCGCTTTGCTCTGCCTTGCCCAGCCATCTGAAGAGACATCATCTGCAACTGGGAGTGGGCCATTATGGTGTATTCTCAGGTAGCAAATGGGAAAATCAAATATACCCGCAGGTGCGGAATATGATCCTGGCGGCCAGCTAGTCAGCCCTCAGGTCGGGTCCAGATCCAGCTGCCGCCGATCAGTGCGGCAGCAACCGGAATCAGCCACCAGGGCCAGGGTGAGAACAGCAACGCCAGCGCGACGCTGAAGGCAAATGCGGCCGATGCGGCTTTCTTCCCCCTGCGACTGATGGCGCCCCGTTCGCGCCATCGCCTGATATGCGGGCCGAGGTGCGGATGATCGAGCAGCTTCGCTTCGAGGCGCGGATTGGACCGTGCGAAGCAGAACGCCGCAAGGATCATGAAGGGAACGGTGGGCAGTAGCGGGAGGACGGCCCCTGCCGTTCCCAGGCCCAGCGAAACGAACCCACCGACAAGATAGAGATGCCGCCGCATGGTCACGACGCTTTGCAGGCCGGGCGGTAGAAGGCAAGTCACGGGTCGATGTCATATAAATGAAGCATAAAAGTCATTTGTATTTCATCAAACGGACATAGTCGCGTCACCGAACTTCACGGGGCGTCCATGATCCGATCACCTATACGCAGCGCAGCATATCTCGTCAGTGCGCTGGCGTTATCGCCAGATCCGGCAAGTGCGCAAACCAACAGCGAACTCCAGCGTCAGATCGACGACTTGAAGGCGCAGGTTCAGGCGCTGACCGCAGCACTGGCCTCCGCCAAGCCTGCCGTGACCACAAACGCCCCTGCATCGCCGGGGGCGGCGCCCGTCGTAACGGCCTCAACGGCTGCGGCTCCACAACAGCCGGTGTCGGCAGCGGCAGAGCCGGACAAGAGCAAGTCCAAATCGCACGGGCTTTCGCTGCGCGGTTACACCCAGATGCGATACAACGCGATCCTGTCCGGCGACAAGACCGCGCCGGCGGGACAGGCGCGGTTGCGATCGGTGCATGACGCGTCCTTGAACGAGCGTGGGAATTTCTCGCTGCGCCGGGTGCGCCTTGCAGTGCAGGGGGATATATCGGATCGCGTATCGCTCTACCTGCAATCCGATTTCGCCTCGGCCGTCAATAATCAGGCCGGCACCGAACGGCGCGAGAATTTCCTTCAGTTGCGCGACGCTTATGTGGACGTCTTCGCTGACGAGAATCGAACGCTGCGGCTGCGGTTCGGGCAGTCCAAGGTGCCCTATGGCTGGGAAAATATGCAGTCGTCGTCCAACCGCGTTCCACTGGACCGAAGCGACGCCATCAACAGCGCCGTGCCCAGTGAGCGCGACCTTGGCATCGTCGCCTATTATACGCCGCTTTCGGTCCAGCATATCTGGGATCGGTTGGCGAAGGATGGGCAGAAGCTGTTCGGCAACTATGGCGCCTTCGGTCTCGGTGTGTTCAACGGACAGGGGACCAATCGGACGGAACAGAATGACGGCCTGATGAAGGTCGCGTTCGCGACCTGGCCCTTTGCATTGGATGGGCTGGGCGACGCATTGGCAGGGCAAGTGGTGGAGATCGGCGGGTCGGCGATGCACAATAGAGTGCAGCCTGAACTGCGCAGCGGCGTCATCAGCACGGCTGCCTACCGGGATAATCGGGTAGGTCTGCACGCAATACTCTATCCTCAACCGTTCGGAATCCAGGCGGAATGGAATTGGGGGAAGGGGCCGGAATTCGATCGGCTGAGCCAGTCGATCGAATCGAGGAAGGTGAAGGGTGGCTACATTCAGACGATGCTGCACCTGACGGACGACGATTGGGGCACCTTGACGCCCTATGTTCGTTGGCAGACGTATCGCGGCGGATGGAAGGCCGCGACCAACGCGCCGCGTCTGGAAACTGACGAAATCGAGCTTGGCGTCGAATGGCAGCCTATCAAGGCGCTCGAACTCACCATCGCCTATGCAAGGATGAAGCGTGCCGAAGCGGACGAGCGGCGGGTCGGTCGTGCCGAAGGCGACGTGTTGCGCACTCAGCTCCAGTGGAATTACTGAATCGTCACGCAGTCGGCAAGCGCAGGCGCACCAGCAATCCGCCTAAATCCTCGCTCTCCTCCAGCGCGACAGTGCCGCCGTATATTTCGGCGACGTCGCGCACGATGGCGAGGCCAAGGCCTGTGCCGGGTTTTCCCGAATCGAGGCGAACGCCTCGGTCGAAGATGCGTACGCGGTCGGCTTCCGGGATGCCCATGCCATCGTCCTCGATCATGATCTCGACCATGCCCGACGCGCGGCCTACCGTCGCAAAGACGCTGCCGCCGCCATATTTCGCGGCGTTTTCAATAAGGTTGCCGAGCATCTCGTCGAGATCCTGCCGTTCGACGCGCACGGCGGCGCTCTTGTCGCCGTCCATGTCGATCCGCGCGTCGGGGTAGAGTCGCTGAACCGCGCGCTCGACTGCGGTCAGGCTTGTCCACACTTCTGCGCGACTATGCGCCGCGCCGCGCCGCCCGACCGCGCGGGCGCGCGCGAGGTGATGGTCGACCTGCCGCCGCATCGTCGTGGCTTCGCGCACGACCGTCTCGCCCAGATCGGGCGCCTGAGCGGTCGCGGCATTCATGATGACGGTGAGCGGCGTCTTGAGCGCATGGGCAAGGTTGCCTGCATGGGTGCGCGCCTCCTCCGCCTGTTTTTCGTTGTGGGAGAGGAGGGCGTTAAGTTCCTCCACCATGGGCAACACCTCGGCTGGCATCGGCCCGGTCACGCGGCTCGCCTCGCCGCGGCGCATGCTCACGATGGCCAGGCGAACCTTGCGCAAGGGGCGAAGCCCGTAGATGGTTTGCAGGCTCGCCAATACGAACAGCCCGATAGCCAGCAGAGAGAAGCTTTTGAACAGGGTCGACCGCAGAGTCTTGATCTGCACGTCCAGTCCCTCGCGCGCTTGGCCGACCATGAACAGCCAGCGCGTGTTGGACCCCGGCAAGATCACCGTGCGCTCCATGATACGCAGGTCCTCGCCTGGAAACTGCTTGCTGTCATAAACGTGCATCTGCCCGTCGCGATGATCGGACCGGGGGCGAAGGGCCCGATCCCAGAGCGAGCGCGAGCGCCAGTCCTCATGGCCTAGCGCGCTGATCTGGTAGTAAAGGCCGCTATTGGGTTCGAGGAAACGCTGATCGGCCAGTTCGCGGTTGAACAACACCTCGCCATCCGGGCCGATTTCCGACGCGGCGATCATCGCGGTCAGCACATAGTTCATGCCGTCGTCGAAATTGCGCGTGATGGCGGCGCTCAGAACCCTGTCCAGCGCCACGCCGCCTCCGATCAGCAGCACGCTGATCCACAGCGCCGCGATACCGATCATCCGCCGACTGATGGACCCGGTGGAGCGAACGGTCGTGGGGGGAGGAACGTCCATCGGGACAGGGCCGGTAGCTTACCGCCCCGGCTCGTCCAGACTGTAGCCAAGGCCCCGGATCGTTGTGATGACATCTGCGCCCAGCTTCTTGCGGATGCGCGTCACGAACACCTCGATCGTATTGGAGTCGCGGTCGAAATCCTGGTCGTAGATATGCTCGATCAACTCCGTCCGGCTGACGACCTTGCCCTTGTGGTGCAGCAGGTAAGACAGCAGCTTATATTCCTGCGCCGTGAGCTTCACCGGATCGCCCTTCAGCGTCACCTTGCCCGACCGCGTGTCGAGCCGGACGTCACCGGCAGTCAGTTCGCTCGACGCGTTGCCCGATGCGCGCCGGATGAGCGCGCGCAGGCGGGCGATCAGTTCCTCGCTCTGGAACGGTTTGGCGAGATAATCGTCCGCGCCCGCATCGAGCCCCGCGACCTTGTCGGACCAGCTGTCGCGCGCGGTCAGCACCAGGACGGGAAAGCTGCGCCCTTCTTTGCGCCACTTGTCGAGGACGGTAAGCCCGTCGATAGTGGGGAGGCCAAGGTCCAGTACCACGGCGTCGTAGCTTTCGGTCGAACCGAGGAAATGCCCGTCCTCGCCGTCGGTCGCAAGGTCGACGGCATAGCCTGCGCCCTCCAATGTTGACCTGAGTTGCTGACCCAGGTTCGGTTCATCCTCGATGATCAGCAGACGCATGGGCCTCTTTCCGTTTCTGTTATGACGATCGTTACGCAGGCGTGCGGATCAGCGCGCCATGCCGATGATATCGCCTGTTCGCCCGTCGGCATCAACCCACATCACCTTACCGTCTTTCACATATTTGAGGCGGTAGCGGTTGGAGGACGGGTCGAATTCGCTACCCACATAGGTGGCTCCGCCCACCGCCGCATCGACGCGGCGTTTGATCATGGCGAAGGGCATGACCTGTCCGTCCAGCATGGCGCGGCGAGCGGCGTCCTGCTCGTCGCGTCGGTTGCTTGCGTCGGCAACCGGCACGGTGAAAATCATCGCAGTCGCTGTGCCGACCGCCGCAGCCAGACTTTTCCACTTCATAATCATGGGAATGGCATAGCTGCGCCGCATTGAACAGGTGGTGAATGGCAGCCGGATGAATTGACGGGCGGTAAGTCGATACGCCTTGCCGCCCGTAAGTTCTTATTTTTCGAGGGCGTACTGAACGCTCAGCGTTACCGATGCGCTGACCTGGCCCGGCTCCACCGGTGTGGCAGGTGCCGCGTCCGCCTTGAAACTGCGCACCATCATCGGCATGGGGGGCTGACCGCCGCTGTTGCTTTCGCTGATCGAAACCAGCCGCGCCGAGCGATAGCCTGCCGCCTGTGCGTAGAAATCCGCTTGCGCCTTCGCACTCTTCAAAGCCTGGCCGCGTGCCTGGACCAGCAGGGGCGAGGGATCGTCGATCGAGAAGCTCGGACCGAAGAGATTGGTCGCGCCTGCTGCCACCATCGCATCGAGCGATGCGCCCACCCGCTTGATGTCGCGCAGCTTGACGGTCAGCTGGTTCGACGCTTCGTAGCCGATGAACCGCGGTGTCGACGATTGGCCGTTATTATTGTTGTAGTCATATTGGGCGTTGAGGTTGATGCCGCTCGTCTGGATATCCTTCTTGGCGATGCCGGCTTTTGCCAATGCCGCGATCAGCTTTTCTGTCTGCGCGGCATTTTGCTGCATCGCCGCCTGTGCGGTCTGCGCGCGAGTCTGCACGCCCGTGCCGACCGTTGCCACATCGGGTGCGGCTTCGACGCTTTCGGTCACGTTCAATGTCACGACCGGAGCGGTTTCGGCGATGGTGACGCTGGTCTGTGCCAGGGCGGCCATGGGAAGCGCGGCTGCGCCCAGCGCCATTAGGGCGAAAGCGGATTTCATGGGTTATGGTCTCCTCTGCGGTAGTACGATCCATTTGGAACGCCTGCGATGAACCGACGCTGTCTTGCGTTGAAAGCCGTCCGACAGCTTTGTGGTTCCATGGTACTTGCCCGCATCCGCCCGAGCGCCTAGCTGCACCGCCATGGCTGCTCCCATCCTCTCGTTCGAAAATCTCGGCCTCTCGCAAGGTACGCACTGGCTGTTCCGACACATCGACATCCATGTCGGCGCACGCGACAGGCTCGCACTGATCGGTCGCAACGGCGCAGGCAAGACGACGCTTCTGAAACTGCTGGGCGGACAGGTGGAAGCGGACGAGGGCACAAGGGCGGTCCAGCCGGGTGCCCGCGTCATCACGCTGGAGCAGGACCCGGACGTGACGGCCTTCGCCACGCTGCACGATTTCGCGCTCGCAGGCGATTTTGCGCCGCCCGCCCACGAAGTCGAAGCGATCGCCGACCAACTCGGCATCGATCTATCGCGCGAGGCGAAGACGGCGAGCGGGGGCGAGCGGCGCCGCGCCGCCATCGCCCGCGCCCTGGCCAGCGAGCCGGACCTGCTGTTGCTCGACGAACCGACCAACCATCTCGATATCGCCGCGATCGACTGGCTGGAAAACTGGCTTGCGCGCTACAATGGGGCGTTCATCGTCATCAGCCACGACCGCGCTTTCCTGACCCGTCTGACGCGCCAGACGCTCTGGCTCGACCGCGGGGCGATGCGCCGCAACGAGGTCGGTTTCGGCAGCTTCGAGCAATGGATGGAAGCGGTCTTTGCCGAAGAGGCGCGCGCGGCCGAGAAGCTGGACGCCAAGCTCAAGATCGAGGCGCACTGGCTCGAACGCGGCGTCACGGCGCGGCGCAAGCGCAATCAGGGGCGGCTTGCCAAATTGTGGGAAATGCGCGCGCAGCGGGCCGCGATGCAGGGGCCTCAGGGGACCGCCAAGCTGGCCGTCGCCAGCGACGACAGCAAGACGAAAAGCGTTATCAAGGCCGAGCATGTCTCCAAATCCTTCGGCGACCGGACGATCATCGACGATTTTTCCCTGCGCGTGCAGCGCGGCGACCGGATCGGCATCGTCGGTGGCAATGGCGCGGGCAAATCGACGCTGTTGAGGTTGCTGACTGGCGAACTGGCGCCGGACAGCGGAGAGATCAGCCAGGCAAAGACGCTCGACATGATCTTCATCGATCAGCAGCGCAGCCTGATGCAGGGCGACAAGAGCGTCCGCGACGTGTTGGCCGAGGGCGGCGACTGGATCGACGTGCGCGGCGTGCGCAAACATGTCCATGGTTATCTCAAGGACTTTCTGTTCGACCCCTCGCTGGCGGAGGCGAAGGTCGGGACGCTGTCGGGCGGCGAACGGTCGCGCCTGTTGTTCGCGCGCGAATTCGCCCGCGAATCCAACCTTCTCGTGCTTGACGAGCCGACCAACGATCTCGATCTGGAAACGCTCGACCTGCTTCAGGAAGTGATTGCGGATTATGACGGCACGGTGCTGATCGTCAGCCACGACCGCGATTTCCTCGACCGCACGGTGACTGTCACGCTGGGCCTCGATGGGTCAGGCACGGTGGACGTTATCGTCGGCGGCTATGCCGACTGGATCGCCAAGCGCGATCCCCGGCGTGCGTCGAAAACGCAGAAGAAGGAAGCCGCGCCCGCGTCGCCGCCCCGGCCCGCATCCGCCAAGCTGACCTACAAGGACCAGCGCGACCTCGACCTGTTGCCGAAACAGATTGAGGAACTGGAAGCGGCCATCGCCCGTGACGAGGAAGCACTGGCGGATCCGGCGCTCTACACCCGCGATCCTGGCCGTTTTGCAGCTTTGACCGACGCCATAGGCAAGGCGCGGGAGGAAAAGGATGCGGCGGAGGAGAGGTGGCTGGAACTCGCGGAGAAGGCGGAAGGGCTGGCAGGCTGACGCGCGCCGCATTCTGCCGCTTGGCGAGGGCGACCGGCTCGGCTATGACCCGCCCCATGCTGACCAAATCCATGACGCGCGTGGGCGCGCTTGCCGCTCCCGTCCTGCTCGCTGCCCTGCTGTCCGGGTGCGCCACGTCGAAGAACAAGGCCGACACGCAATATGTCGCCCGAGACGTGTCGACGCTCTACAACAGCGGCAAGGAGCGGCTGGATCGCGGGCAGTTCAAGCTTGCCGCCGCCCTGTTCGACGAAGTGGAGCGGCAGCATCCCTATTCGCCCTGGGCGCGCCGGGCGCAGCTGATGTCGGCATTCAGTTATTATATGAACCGCGACTATCCCGAATCCATTTCGGCGTCGCAGCGTTTTCTGTCGATCCATACCGGTAACAAGGATGCGCCCTACGCCTATTATCTGATCGCACTCTGCTACTATGAGCAGATCGCCGATGTGACGCGCGATCAGAAAATCACGCAGCAGGCGATGGATGCACTGGGCGAACTGATCCGCCGCTATCCCGACACGCGCTACGCCGCCGATGCGCGGTTGAAGGTCGATCTGGTGAACGACCATCTGGCCGGCAAGGAAATGGAGATCGGTCGGTTCTACCAGCGTCGCGGCCAGTGGCTTGCCGCTACGCTTCGCTTCCGCACCGTGGTCGACAAATATCAGACTACGACCCACACGCCCGAAGCGCTGGAACGGTTGGTTGAATCCTATCTGTCGCTGGGCATCCCTGTCGAAGCGCAGAAAGCGGCAGCGGTTCTGGGGCGCAACTATCCGGGGTCCAAATGGTATGAGCGCAGCTACAAGCTCATGAAGGAACATCCTGCCAAGGCGTGACGCCGATTGCATGTTCCCCTTTTGTGCGGCGACAGGTAAAAGCGTATCATGCTGACTAGCCTTGCCATCCGCAACGTCGTGTTGATCGACGCGCTGGATCTCGAATTCGGGGCCGGTCTTTCGGTGCTGACGGGGGAGACGGGGGCGGGGAAGTCGATCCTGCTCGATTCCCTGGGTCTTGCGCTGGGCGCGCGTGCAGACAGCGGGCTGGTACGGGCGGGCGAACCCATGGCCAGTGTCGTCGCCGCCTTCGATCCCCCAGCCAAGGGCGGGCGCGCCGCAGAATTGCTGGCCGAAAACGGCATCGAAATCGAACCGGGCGAGTCGCTCCTCATCCGTCGTACACTGAAGGCAGATGGCGGCAGCCGCGCGTTCGTCAACGATCAGCCCTGCTCTGCCGCGCTGCTCCGCGATCTGGGCGGTATGCTGGTGGAAATTCATGGGCAGCACGACGATCGCGGCCTGCTCAATCCGCGTGGTCACCGGGCGCTGCTCGACGCCTATTGCCGCTGCGATACGGCTGCGGTCGCGGCGGCCTATGCGGGATGGAAAGCGGCCACCGGCCTGCTTGCCGAAGCGCAAGCCAACGTGGAGACGGCCGCACGCGACCGCGATTATCTCGCGCATGCGGTGGAGGAATTGAGCAAATTCGCGCCCGAGGCGGGGGAGGAAGAAATGCTCGCCGCCGAACGCGCCACGATGCAGAAAGGCGCGCGCCTGTCCGACGATCTTGCGGCGGTCAGCGATTGCCTGACAGGATCTGACGGTGGCCTTGCCCAGTTGCGGCAGGCGGCCCGCCGCCTCGATCGGATTGCGACCGACGAACCGTTGCTGACGGCGGTGCTCGAAGCGTTGGACCGGGCGGTCGTGGAAGCGGGCGAGGCGGAAGATCGGCTTGCCGAAGCCGCTGAAGCGCTGTCCTTCGATCCGGCACGGCTCGATGCGATCGAAACGCGCTTGTTCGATTTGCGTGGCCTTGCCCGCAAGCATCAGGTGACGCCCGACGACCTCCCGGCACTGCGGGACGAAATGACCGCAAAACTCGACGCCATCGAGGGCGGCGAGGAACATCTGACTGCACTGGCGGCAGATGTCGCAAGCAAAGCGGCGGCTTATCGGGCTGCTGCGCAGGCTTTGTCCGCCGAACGGCAAATGGGGGCGGGGCGTCTCGACGCTGCGGTGGCGGGGGAGTTGGCGCCCCTCAAACTGGATGCTGCGCGCTTTCGCACCGTCGTTGCGCCGCTCGATGAAGCGCAGTGGAGCGCGCAGGGAATGGACCGTGTCGAGTTCGAAATCTCGACCAACCCCGGTGCCCCCTTCGCCCCGCTTGCCAAGATTGCGTCGGGCGGCGAGCTTTCGCGCTTCATCCTCGCCCTCAAGGTCGCGCTGGCCGAGCAGGGCGGGGCCGACACGCTGATCTTCGACGAGATCGACCGGGGCGTGGGCGGCGCAGTCGCCGACGCGATCGGCGAGCGGCTGGCCCGCCTTGCTCGCAGCAACCAGATCCTCGTCGTCACGCACAGCCCGCAGGTCGCGGCGCGTGGGGCAGGCCATATGCTGATCGCCAAGGCGAGCGACGGAACGGTCACCCGCACTGGCGTACACGCGCTGAGCGATGCGGAACGCCGCGAGGAAATTGCAAGAATGCTGTCAGGCGCGGAAATTACCGCAGAAGCGAGGGCACAGGCGGATCGGTTGTTGGAGCGGGTCTAGCGGCGGGCCCGGGACTGTGTCTAAAGCATCCTCATGAACGATCCTGCCACCATGACCCAAGCCGACGCTGCCAATCGCCTGATGCGCCTTGCGAAGGAAGTGGCGCGACACAACCGGCTCTACCACGACAGCGATGCGCCCGAAATCAGCGACGCCGACTATGACGCCCTGATCCGCGAGAACAATGCGCTCGAAGCGGCCTTCCCGCATCTGGTCCGGGCCGATTCGCCCAACGCCCAGGTCGGCGCATCGCCCACTTCGGCTTTGAAGAAGGTCCCGCATACCGTCCGCATGATGAGCTTGGACAATGGCTTTTCGGACGACGACATTGCCGAATTCGTCGCCCGCGTGCGCCGCTTCCTGGCGCTGCCGGAAGCCGAAGCGGTTGCGCTGACCGCCGAGCCGAAGATCGACGGTTTGTCCTGTTCGCTTCGTTACGAAAAGGGCGAACTCGTCCTCGCGGCCACGCGTGGGGACGGTGCGACCGGCGAGGACGTGACCGCCAATGTGCGTACTATCCGCGATATTCCCCAGACTTTGACGGGCCGGGACATCCCCGACCTGTTCGAGGTGCGGGGTGAGGTTTATATGGCAAAGGACGATTTCGTCGCCCTGAACCGGCGTTTGCTCGCGGACGCGGGCGATCCTGAAAAGGCGCGTCAGTTCGCCAATCCACGCAATGCGGCGGCCGGATCGCTGCGGCAGAAGGATGCCGCCGTCACTGCCAGCCGACCGCTGCGTTTCCTCGCTCACGGCTGGGGCGCGCACAGCGCGATTCCAGCCGACACACAGATGGGCGTGATGCAGGCCATCGGGCGATGGGGTCTGCCGGTGTCCGATCTGCTGGTACGGGTCGAATGCCTCGACGCGCTGATGGCGCATTATCGGGTGATCGAGGCCACACGTGCCGACCTGCCGTTCGATATCGACGGCGTGGTCTATAAGGTCGACCGGCTGGACTGGCAGCAACGCCTGGGCTTCGTCGCCAAGGCACCGCGATGGGCCATCGCGCACAAATTTCCGGCCGAACGCGCACAGACAACGTTGGAAGCCATCGATATACAGGTCGGGCGAACCGGCAAGCTGACGCCGGTCGGTCGGCTCACCCCGGTGACGGTAGGCGGGGTCGTTGTGTCCAATGTCACGCTGCACAACGCCGATGAGATCGCGCGGCTCGGCGTTCGTCCCGGCGACCGCGTCGTCGTCCAGCGTGCGGGTGACGTCATCCCGCAAGTCGTCGAAAATTTAACGCGAGAAACCCCACGCGAGCCGTTCCATTTCCCCGATCGCTGCCCCGTATGCCATTCCGAAGCCGTTCGCGAGGACGGCGAGGTGGATGTGCGCTGCACCGGCGGTCTCATCTGCCCTGCCCAACGGTTCGAGCGGCTGAGGCATTTCGTCAGCCGCGCCGCGCTTGACATCGAGGGGCTGGGGGAAAGGACGATCCAGGAATTTCTCGACCTTGGCTGGATCGCCGAACCCGCCGACATCTTCCGCCTGCGCAAGCATCGCGCCGATCTGCTGAGCCGGGAGGGGTGGAAGGAAAAGTCGGTCGACAATCTGCTCGCCGCCATAGAGGCGAAGCGCCAACCGGATGCGGCGCGGTTGCTGTTCGGCCTTGGCATCCGTCACACAGGCGCGGTGACCGCGCGCGACCTGCTCAAACGTTACACTATCCTGCCTGCGATTAGAACTGTGGCCGAAGAGATCATTGCTCTGCGTGACCAGCCGTTCGACACGCCGGCGAAGCGGGACAAGGCGATCGCGGATCATATCGGGGTGGAGAATGTCGGCGCGGCAGTCGGCCATGCGCTCGCTGATTTCTTTCACGAAGCGCATAATGTGGAAGCATGGGATGATCTGCTGTCCGAAGTCGCACCGCCTCCCTATGTGGTCGCGACGACAGCCAGCGTCGTAACCGGCAAGACCGTCGTTTTCACCGGCAAGCTCGAAACCATGAGCCGCGACGAGGCCAAGGCTCAGGCGGAGCGGCTGGGGGCGAAGGCTGCCGGGTCGGTCAGCGCCAAGACCGACCTTGTCGTCGCGGGGCCGGGCGCGGGCAGCAAGCTCAAGCAAGCCGCCGCGCTCGGGATCGAAGTGATCGACGAAGCCGCCTGGGCGGACATCGTCAAGGCCGCAGGATAGAAAGGGGCGTCATTCGGCGCCTTGCAGCTTGTCCTGCGTCCTCGTGTCGAAGTCGCTGGCATCGTGTCGTTCGTGCAGCTGTTCTTCCAGAGGGCCATTCGGCTTGTTGACGATGCGGCCACGCTTGACTGCCGGGCGAGCGTCGATCTGTCGAGCCCACCGCGTCAGGTTCTTGTAGCTCGTCGCGTCGAGGAAGGTATCGGCGCCCTCATATGTCCGACCCAGAACGACACCGCCATACCAGGGCCATATCGCGATATCGGCAATGCTATATTCGTCGCCTGCCATATATTCGTGATCGGTCAGATGCCGGTCGAGCACGTCGAGCTGGCGCTTGGCTTCCATGGCGTAACGGTTGATCGCATATTCGAATTTCTCGGGTGCGTAGGCGAAGAAATGGCCGAACCCGCCGCCCAGTATCGGCGCCGCCCCCATTTGCCAGAACAGCCAGCTCAATGCCTCGGTCCGTTTGCCGGGGTCAGTGGGCAGAAACTTGCCGAATTTCTCCGCCAGATAAACCAGGATCGACCCCGATTCGAAGACACGCTGCGGCGGCGACACGCTATGGTCGACGAGCGCCGGGATCTTGCTGTTGGGATTGATGTCGACGAAGCCGCTGGAAAACTGATCGCCATCGCCGATACGGACCAACCAGGCATCATATTCCGCTTGGGCGACACCCGCGGCCAGCAGCTCCTCCAGCAAGATACTGACCTTTTGGCCGTTCGGCGTGGCCAAAGAATAAAGCTGAAGCGGATGCTTGCCGACCGGCAGGCTTTTCTCATGGGTCGGTCCGGCGATCGGCCGGTTGATATTGGCGAACGCGCCGCCATTCTCCTTGTCCCAAGTCCACACTTTGGGGGGCGTATAGGGGGTGTCGCTCAACGCACGATCCTTTCAGCAGGGAAACGATGACGCGCAGGTAGGGAGCGGCCACCTTACGGGCAAGGTGCCGGACGGTTCCTCCGCCCGCTTTGCCGCATCGCTCTCGCGTTCGACCGACAACGGGATAAAAAAGTTCTGGAACCAATCTTGACGATGGCATTTTGACCGCCATATTTGCGGCGCTAGCACTCTCTATGGATGAGTGCTAACAAACGAAGGTTCATCGGGAAGAGGACAGGTCGGCGTGGGATATTCTGCCCCTCCGTTCCTTCCCGGACAGCTAGGGAAAGGCAATCAACATGGCATTTCGTCCGTTGCACGACCGTGTTCTCGTCCGCCGCGTAGAAGCGGAAGAGAAGACCGCTGGCGGTATCATCATTCCTGACACCGCCAAGGAAAAGCCGCAGGAAGGCGAGATCGTCGCCGTCGGTTCCGGCAGCAAGGCCGAAGACGGCAAGGTCACGCCGCTCGACGTCAAGGCCGGCGACCGCATCTTGTTCGGCAAGTGGTCGGGCACCGAAGTGAAGGTCGACGGTGAAGACCTGCTGATCATGAAGGAATCGGACATCCTGGGCATCGTCGCCTAATCGATCCGGGACCGAATTCCTTGTTTTGGCGCGATGCCCATCGTTTTGACGGCAAGGCATCGCGGTTTTCGAAATTCTCAACGAGAGGTATAAGATCATGGCAGCGAAGGACGTAAAGTTTTCGCGTGACGCTCGTGAGCGCATCCTGCGCGGCGTCGACATCCTGGCCGACGCGGTCAAGGTGACCCTGG
>NZ_QFOA01000064.1 GCF_003248505.1 Sphingobium sp. | reverse complement strand
ACGTGCCTGATCCGCGATCGAACGGGTGATCGCCTGCCGGATCCACCAGGTCGCATAGGTGCTGAACTTGTATCCGCGCCGATATTCGAACTTATCGACCGCTTTCATGAGGCCGATATTGCCTTCCTGAATGAGGTCGAGGAACTGCAGGCCGCGATTGGTGTACTTTTTCGCGATGGAGATGACGAGACGCAGGTTCGCCTCGACCATTTCCTTCTTGGCGATTCGTGCCTCGCGCTCGCCCTTCTGCACCATGTTCACGATGCGGCGGAATTCGCTCAAGGACATGCCCGTCGCCTGCGCGATTTCGCTGACTTCGTTGCGGATCCGCTCGACCGCGCGGGCTTCGGCTGCTGCGAAGGCCGCCCATTTCTTGTCGATGCCGCTAACCTTGTCGAGCCAGGCGTCGTCCAGCTCATGGTTCACATAACGGTCGAGAAAGTCCTTGCGGCTGACCTTGTGGCGTTCGGCCAAGCGCAGCATCTGCCCGCCCAGCGCAGTCAGGCGACGGTTATAGGCGTAAAGCTGATCGACCAGATATTCGATCTTCTGCTGGTGGAACTGAACGCTCTCCACTTCAGCCGTCAGACTTTCGCGCAGCGCCTGATAATCGTCCTCGGCCTTCTGGCTCAGCGTATCGCCGTTCGCCATGGCGAGCATGCGCGTTTCCTGCGCCCTGGAAAAGCTGCGAAAGATTTCGGTGATGGTCGCGAACTTCTCAAGCGCCATCGGCTTGAGCGTTTCTTCCATCTGGGCGAGGGAGAGGGTGTTGTCCTCTTCCTCTTCCTCTTCGTTCCGGCGGGCGCGGCGTTCGGTCAGGCCGTCCTCATCCTCGTCGGAGTCGGCAGATTCCTCTTCGGGCTCCTCCTCTTCCTTGAAGCTTGGCCCTGCGGTCTTCTCACTGATTTCGCCGTCGTCGTCCTCCGCGCCCTCTTCCAGATTTTCGGGCGCAGGGTCCTTCGAGAGCATGGCATCGAGATCGAGAATCTCGCGCAGCTGCATCTCGCCGTTGTTGAGCGCGGTCGACCATTCGATGATGGCGTTGAAGGTCGTCGGGCTTTCGCAAAGCCCCAGAATCATGGTGTCGCGCCCCGCCTCGATTCGCTTGGCGATCGCGATCTCACCCTCGCGGCTCAGCAGTTCGACAGCGCCCATCTCGCGCAGATACATGCGAACGGGATCGTCGGTGCGATCTACCGTTTCCTTCTTCTTCTCGGTCATCAGCTTCGGACCGTCGTCCTCCGAAGCCTCGTCGGTGGTTTCCTCGGTATCGTCGTCGCGATTGTCGTCGCCGTCTTCGCTCGCTTCCTCGTTCTCAACGATGTTGACGCCCATGTCGTTCAGAGCCGACATCACGTCCTCGATCTGCTCGGAGGACATCTGGTCCTGAGGCAGTGCGTCGTTGAGTTCGTCATAGGTGATGTAGCCGCGCTTCTTCGCGCGGGCGATCAGCTTCTTGACGGACGCTTCGTTGAGGTCGAGCAGCGGGGCATCGCCGCCATCCTCACCGTCGCCCGCGCCATTATTCTTGCTGTTCGCCTTGGTCGCCATTACTTCGCCTTGCACTTCGCGATGTCCCGAAAAGGGACCGCAATCAAATACCATCCTCGGGCTGCACGAGTTCCGCCAGTCGGCGTTCGTGATCGGCCTTCAGCGCGCGGATGCGCTGTTGCTCAGCGAAATTTTCTTCGCTGAAATCCTTCTCGAACCGCTTCGTGGCCTCCGCCAGCGCCGCTTCCAGCTCCGGCCCCTGCGCCATCACCCGGATAGCTTCCTCCAAATCGCGCGCCACGCGATTTGGATCGGCTACCATCCTGTGTGGGGTGAGTGAAAACGTGTCGGCCCGGAGCATCCCCTTGGCCTTATTATACACTTCACCTTGCCCCAATATGGTAAGGAGGCCCTGCGTTTCAACTGTTTCTTTGCCGAGCGAACATTGGATCATCGTGCCGAGCAGTCGGGCCATGACCGGATCGGCGATCCGCAGTGCGGAAAGCGGCTCTCGATGGGGCGCGATCTGGTCGGGATGGCGCAGCAGACTGGCGAGAACGGCGCTCAGCAATCGTTGTTCCAGGCCGCCTGAACCGATTGCGCGCGCTTCCGTCCCCGCAGGGGGAATGGGGGCTTTCCAGTTGCCGCGCCTGTCCCGCTGCCATCGTGCTGCCGTGCCGCCGCCCGTGCGCATCTGCGAAGGGGCATTGTCGCGCCGCGCGAAGAACAGCTTATCGTATCGCTCGCGAAATGCATGTGCGTAATGCGCTTTGACGTCGGGGTGGGCGATGGCGCCGGAAAGCGCGCGCAACCGTTGCTTGAGAGCGGCCTTCTGCTCGGGCGTGTCGAGCGGCGCGGCGGAGACTTCGTGGCTCCACAGTCGCTCGATCAGTGGCTGAGCCTGGCCCAGCACCTGCTCCATGGCGGCAGCGCCGCTCTCGCGGATCAGGTCGTCGGGATCCTGCCCCGCCGGCAAGGTCGCGAAACAGAGGCTGTGGCCGGGGCGCAGCAGGGGGAGTGCGCGAGTCGCCGCGCGAATCGCCGCCTTTTGCCCCGCGCTGTCGCCATCGAAGCAGAGGATCGGCACCTCCACCATTTTCCACAGTCGTTCGATCTGATGTTCGGTCAGCGCGGTGCCGAGCGGGGCGACCGCGTCGGCGAACCCCGCCTGCGCCAGTGCGATGACGTCCATATAGCCTTCGACCACGATGACCCGTCCGGTCTGGCGGCTGGCGGGGGAGGCGCGGTCGATGTTGTAGAGCGTGCGCCCCTTGTCGAAGAGCGGTGTGTCGGGTGAGTTCAGATATTTGGGCTCGCCCTGGCCCAGGATACGTCCGCCAAAGGCGATCGTCCGCCCGCGAATGTCGCGGATGGGCAGCATCAATCGACCGCGAAACCGGTCGTAGCTGTCGCGTTTCCGACCGCCGCTGCCGTCCGGTTCTGCACCGTTCGGATCGATCAGCAACCCCGCCTCCACCAGCATGGGATCGCCGAAATCCTTGAGCGCGCTTTTCAGGCGACCGCGCGCATCGGGGGAAAAGCCGAATCCGAATGCGCGCCGTGTCGACTCGCCGATGCCGCGCTTGTCCAGATAGGCGCGCGCGTCCCCGCCCTCAATCCCGCCGAGTTGCGCGACGAAGAAGTCCTGTGCCGCCGCCATCGCGTCGTGAAGCCCCCTGGCCTGCTCGGCCCGCTTGGCGGCGCGCGGATCGGGGGCGGGGACTTCCATCCCGGCGGTGGCGGCCAGTTCCTTTACCGCCTCCATGAAGGGAAGGCCGCGATGATCGGTCATCCACCGGATTGCGTCACCATGCGCGCCGCACCCGAAACAATGGTAGAAGCCCTTCTCGTCGTTGATCGTGAAGCTGGGCGTCTTTTCGTTATGAAAGGGGCAGCACGCCTTATACTCGCGCCCCGCCTTCTGCACCTTCACCGTTCGGCCGATCAGGGTCGACAGCGACGTGCGGGCGCGCAGTTCGTCCAGCCATTGCGGGGAAAGGCTCATCGCCCGATCATGTCAGGAAAGCGCTGCCTTCACGAGGCCGCTCGCCTTGCTCATGTCGATCACCGACCCGTGACGTTCCTTCAGCACCGCCATCACGCGGCCCATGTCCTTGACGCTGCTTGCGCCGACTTCGGCCTTGATGGCATCGATTGCGGCCTTCGTCTCGTCCTCGCTCAACTGCTGAGGCAGGAAGCCTTCGATCACATCCAGCTCGGCCTGCTCCTTGGCCGCGAGTTCGTCGCGCCCGCCGCTGCGGAACATGTCGATCGATTCGCGGCGCTGCTTCACCATCTTCTGGAGCACCTCGACCACCACGGAGTCGTCGTCCGGCACGCTGGAGGCTGTGCGCAATTCGATGTCGCGATCCTTGAGCTTGGCGAGGATCAGGCGCACGGCGGCAAGGCGTTCCTTGTCGCCGGCTTTCATCGCTGTGACCTGAGCGCTCTTGATGGTGTCGCGAATCATGGGCGAGGAAATCCTGTGTCTTGCGGAAAGAAGCAGATATAGCGGCAAAAGAGATTTTTAACAGACGTTGACCTTGCGAGCAGGGGGGCATAGGTGACCGGCCGTTTAACCCGCATCAGACGGGTTCCCGCAAAAGCATAAAGGAACCGCGCATCATGGCTGACGCCAAGACCCTCACCGTGCCCAAAGGAGCGACAGGGGTCGTGGTTTTCGCGGACGGCAGCGCAGTGTTCGGGCGCGGTTTCGGCGCGGTCGGCGGAGCGGTGGGCGAACTCTGCTTCAACACGTCGATTACCGGCTATCAGGAGATCATGACCGATCCGTCCTACGCCGGTCAGGTCATCAACTTCACTTTCCCGCATATCGGCAACGTCGGCACAAATCTTGACGATGTTGAGGCCGGCAATCCCTATGCGCTCGGCTGCATCGTGCGGCAGGACGTGACGGCGCCGAGCAATTTCCGCAACGTCGAACCCTTCGACCAGTGGATGCGCGCCCATGGCCGCATTGGCGTGTCCGGCGTGGACACCCGCGCGCTGACGCGGCTCATCCGTATCAAGGGCGCGCCCAACGTCGTGATCGCAAACGATCCCGAGGGGGCGTTCGATATCGCCGCGCTGGCGGAAAAGGCTGCAAGCTGGCCGGGCCTTGAGGGCATGGACCTCGCCATCGAAGTCACGGGCAAGGAAAGCCGCCTGTGGAAAGACGGCGTGTGGCGCCTGGGCTTCGGCTACAACCTTGGCGAGGCGGCGGACGACCGGCCCCATGTCGTCGCCATCGATTATGGCGCGAAGAACAATATCTTCCGCAATCTGGTAAGGGCCGGCGCGCGCGTCACCGTGCTGCCCGCCACCGCATCGTTCGACCAGGTGATGGCACAGAAGCCCGACGGGGTGTTCCTTTCCAACGGTCCGGGCGATCCCGCCGCGACGGGGGCTTATGCCGTGCCGGTGATCGCGGCGTTGCTGGCGCAGGATATTCCGATCTTCGGCATCTGCCTCGGCCATCAGTTGCTGGGGCTGGCGGTCGGTGCGAAGACGATCAAGATGCATCAGGGGCACCGCGGCGCGAACCATCCGGTCAAGCGCCTGTCCGACGGTCTGGTCGAGATCACCAGCATGAACCACGGTTTCGCGGTCGATGTGGACACGCTGCCCGCCAATGTCCGCCCGACCCACGTGTCGCTGTTCGACGGCAGCAATTGCGGCATAGAATTGACGGACCGCAACGCTTTTTCGGTGCAATATCACCCTGAGGCATCGCCGGGGCCGCAGGACAGCTTCTACCTGTTCCAGCGGTTCGTGGAGGGGCTGAAAGGCCCGGTCGGCGCGTGAGCCAGAACCTGCCCCCCGTCGACGAAGCGCGCCTTGCCGCAGAGTGGGAGGCGGACAGGGAAGTCCTCGCCAATCTCGCGGCCAATGGTGATATCGCCCGCCTGGCGCGGCCCGTGGACGTCAGTTTCAAGGGCAGCGAGCAGGATTTCGAGCGCGTCCTCACCATCGCCAGCCAGTTCGGAATGGTCGAACTGGACCGGGAAGAGGATGAGGACGGCGACCTCTTCCTTTTTCTCGAATGCGTGCAGCCGGTCGACGAAGCCTCGATCCGCGCACTGACGAAGAAATGCCTCCAGATCGAAATCCTCTGCGGTGTCGAATATGACGGCTGGGGGTGCGAGGCGCAGACGGGGGGCGTGCATTGAGATCGCCAAACCATCAATCGCAGGCGCAGTGGGCGACATGCCCACCTGTCCATCAAGGCTTGCGATCCTTCGTCAGAGCGAGAGAAAGGCTGTGAAGCTTCTCTTCCTTGCCGAGCATGGCCAAGCCAAGAACATTCCTTATTCTATCAAGCGGTCGATATAACAATGCCCAAACGCACCGACATTTCCTCCATTCTCATCATCGGCGCTGGCCCGATCATCATCGGTCAGGCGTGCGAGTTCGACTATTCGGGCACGCAGGCGGTGAAGGCGCTCAAGGAAGAGGGCTATCGCATCATCCTGGTGAATTCCAACCCGGCCACGATCATGACCGACCCGGAATTCGCCGACGCGACTTATGTCGAGCCGATCACGCCTGAAATCGTGGCGAAGATCATCGAGAAGGAACGGCCCGACGCGGTACTGCCCACGATGGGCGGGCAGACGGCGCTCAACACGGCGCTGGCATTGTTCAACGACGGTACGCTGGATAAATTCGGCGTCAAGATGATCGGCGCGGACGCGCAGGCTATCGACAAGGCGGAAGACCGCCTGAAATTCCGCGACGCGATGGACCGGATCGGTCTGGAAAGCGCTCGCTCGCGCATTGCGCATACGATGGACGAAGCGCTCGAAGCGCTGGAGTTCACCGGCCTTCCCTCGATCATCCGCCCCAGCTTCACTCTCGGCGGGACGGGCGGCGGGGTCGCCTACAACCGCGAGGAATTCAAGCGGATCGTCGCCGAAGGCCTCGATGCTTCCCCGACCACAGAAGTCCTGATCGAGGAATCGCTCCTCGGCTGGAAAGAATATGAGATGGAGGTGGTCCGCGACCGGAACGACAACTGCATCATCATCTGTTCGATCGAGAATGTCGATCCGATGGGCGTCCATACCGGCGATTCCATCACCGTCGCGCCCGCGCTGACGCTGACCGACAAGGAATATCAGATCATGCGCAACGCATCCATTGCGGTGCTGCGTGAGATCGGCGTGGAAACCGGCGGTTCCAACGTGCAGTTCGCGGTCAACCCCAAGGACGGCCGCCTGATCGTCATCGAAATGAACCCGCGCGTGTCGCGCTCCTCGGCATTGGCGTCGAAGGCGACCGGCTTCCCGATCGCCAAGGTCGCAGCGAAGCTCGCCGTCGGCTATACTCTCGACGAGATCGAGAATGACATCACCGGCGCGACGCCAGCGTCGTTTGAGCCGACCATCGACTATGTCGTGACCAAGATCCCGCGCTTTGCGTTCGAGAAGTTCAAGGGGTCCGAGCCATTGCTCGGCACCGCGATGAAATCGGTCGGCGAAGTCATGGCGATCGGTCGTAATATCCACGAATCGATGCAAAAGGCGCTGCGCGGCCTCGAAACCGGTCTGTCGGGCTTCAATAATGTCGTTCATCTGGAGGGCGCGCCCAAGGACGACATCGTCGCCGCGCTCGCCCAGCCGACGCCCGACCGCCTGCTGATCGCGGCGCAAGCGCTTCGCGAAGGGCTGAGCGTCGAGGAAATCCACGCCATCGCCAAGTTCGACCCATGGTTCCTCGATCGCCTTAAGGAAATCGTGGACGCCGAGGCAGAGGTGCTGGATAACGGCCTGCCGCAGGATACGGACGGGATGCGCCGCCTTAAATCCATGGGCTTTTCCGACAGGCGCCTTGCCTGGCTGGCGCTCAAATCCGCCAATCTGCGTGGCATGGAACGCGGCATCGCTCGCGGCTCCGGCCTGATCCATGAAGCGGTCAAGGCGATGACCGGCGGCGTTACCGAAGCGGAAGTGCGTGCCCTGCGCCACAAGCTCGGCGTCCGCCCCGTCTTCAAGCGCATCGACACCTGCGCTGCCGAGTTCGAGGCGAAGACGCCCTACATGTATTCCACTTACGAAGCGCCGCTGTTCGGAGAGGCGGAAAACGAGGCGCAGCCCAGCGACCGGCGGAAGGTCGTGATCCTGGGCGGCGGACCCAACCGGATCGGGCAGGGTATCGAGTTCGATTATTGCTGCGTCCACGCCTGCTTCGCGCTGGCGGAGGCGGGCTATGAAACGATCATGGTCAACTGCAATCCCGAAACCGTATCCACCGATTATGACACGTCGGACCGCCTCTATTTCGAGCCCCTGACGGCAGAGGATGTGCTCGAAATCCTGAACGTCGAAATGTCGAACGGGACGCTGGCGGGCGTTATCGTGCAGTTCGGCGGGCAGACCCCGCTCAAGCTTGCGCAGGCGCTGGAGGATGCGGGCGTGCCGATCCTGGGCACGTCCCCCGACGCCATCGATCTCGCCGAAGACCGCGAACGATTTGCCGCGCTCATCGACAAGCTGAAGCTGCGCCAGCCCGCAAACGGCATTGCCCGCAGCCGTGAGGAAGCGATCGCGGTCGCCAACCGCATCGGCTATCCGGTCCTGATGCGTCCGTCCTACGTGCTGGGCGGTCGCGCGATGGAAATCGTCGATGGGCAGGCACAACTGGAGGAATATATAGCTACCGCCGTTCAGGTGTCGGGCGATTCGCCGGTCCTCATCGATCAATATTTGCGCGATGCGGTCGAGGTCGACGTGGATGCGCTATGCGATGGCGACGACGTTGTGGTCGCGGGTGTCCTCCAGCATATCGAGGAGGCGGGCGTCCATTCGGGCGACAGCGCCTGCTCGCTCCCTCCCTACAGCCTGTCGGCGGATGTCATCGCGGAGATCGAGCGCCAGACCGATGTGCTGGCCCGGGCGCTGTCGGTGTGCGGCCTCATGAACATCCAGTTCGCCGTCAAGGATGGCATCGTCTATCTGATCGAGGTCAATCCGCGCGCCAGCCGGACCGTGCCTTTCGTTGCCAAGGCAATCGGCACGCCCATCGCCAAGATCGCGAGCCGCGTCATGGCGGGAGAAAAGCTGAAGGATCTGCCCAGGATCGACCGCAATGCGATTGACCATATTGCGGTCAAGGAAGCCGTCTTCCCCTTCGCCCGCTTCCCTGGTGTGGATCCCGTCCTTTCGCCGGAAATGAAGAGCACCGGGGAAGTCATGGGTATAGACAGCGATTTCGCCACGGCCTTCGCCAAGGCGCAAATCGGCGCGGGCACCGTTCTGCCGAAGGAAGGCACCGTGTTCGTGTCGGTCAAGGACAGCGACAAGCCGGTCGTCCTGCCCGCCGTCCAGAAATTGAGCGCGATGGGCTTCACCATCATCGCGACCGGTGGGACGGCGAAATATCTTGAAGAGCAGGGGATCGCGATCGAGCGGGTGAACAAGGTCGCAGAAGGCCGTCCGCACATCGTCGACCGGATCACCGACGGTGACGTTCAACTGATCTTGAACACGACCGAAGGCTGGCAGTCGCTCAAGGACAGCAAGGCGATCCGCACGTCTGCTCTCCGCGCCAAGATCGCGAGCTTCACCACGGCGGCGGCGAGTGTGGCCGCAGCGGATGCGATAGAGGCGCTCCGGGGACGTGCCCTTGAAGTGCGGGCGCTCCAGTCCTATTATCCGCAGTCGCACGCTTAATCCCCTGCACAGGAATGACGTTGCGCGGCGACTCCACCGATGGGGCCGCTAAGGGAAGTTTTGACGAAGGATTTAGGGAATGGCGACCGTCGAGAAGATGCCGATGCTGCAGGTGGGCTATGACAAGCTCAATGCGCAGCTCCGCGAACTGAAGGCCGAGCGGCCGCAGATCGTGGACGCCATCGAAGAAGCGCGTGCGCATGGCGATCTCTCGGAAAATGCCGAATATCATGCGGCCAAAGAACGCCAGGGTCAGGTCGAAGCGACTATCTCGGACCTCGAAGACAAGCTGTCGCGTGCGCAGGTCATCGATCCTACGACCCTTTCGGGTGATCGGATCGTGTTCGGTGCGACCGTCACGCTGCTTGACGAAGATGACAAGCCGGTCCGCTACCAGATCGTCGGTCAGGCGGAAGCCGATGCGAAGGCGGGCATGATCAGCTATAACAGTCCACTCGGACGTGCGCTCATCGGTCGGGAAGTCGGTGACGAGATTGAGGTGTCGGTCCCGTCGGGCGACAAATTCTATCTCGTGAACCAGATCGAGTTCATCTGACGCCGTGACATTGCCTTCCGGCCGCGGCACGAACATTCTGGCAGCGGTTATTACCGCTCTGTTCGCGATCCTGTCGATGACGGGGCATGTGAACGATGCTGCGGTGATGGGCGGTTTCATACCGGCGCGGGTGACGGAACCCGATCTGCTTGCCGGTATGGCAGCCGTCCCATGGTGGTTGACGCCGCTTACCTGTACCGTGATCCATGCCGGTTGGCTTCACATTGCCTTCAATATGCTGATGCTCGTCTTTTGCGGACGACATGTCGAGCATGTGCTGGGGTGGAAGGGAATGATGATCCTGTATGTCATGGGGGCCTACGCTGCCTGCGTGGCGCAATGGGCCATCGGACCTTCCTCCACCGACCCGATGGTGGGCGCGAGCGGCGCGATCTCCGCGATCATCGCGACCTATGCCCTCCTCTATAGCCAACAGCAGGTTCGGCGCATCGGTCCGTTGTCCGCCAATTTGGTGAGGATGCTGTGGCTGGCGGCAGCATGGATCACGCTTCAGGTGATGATCGGCTTGGCAGGCGGGGTAGGGCTCTCCGATGTCGGCCGCATCGCGGTCGCCGCGCATGTGGGCGGCTTCCTGGCTGGGCTGGCACTAACCAGGCCGCTTCTTCACTGGCGTTTCCGTCGTAAGCCGCATTCCGTCCGTTGACGATCGCCTGCCCATCGAAGGGCAGGCGACCTGGTGGCCGCAACACGCTGTCAGGCAGCAGGCAGTTCGGGTTCGAGCAGCCGATGCAGGTGGACGATGACGTAACGCATTTCCGCATCATCGACGGTGCGCTGTGCAGCGGCGCGCCATGCTTTTTCAGCCGATGCGTAATCTGGAAAGACGCCGACCAAATCGACGGCGTTGAGATCCTGGAACTCCAGGGTCTGGGGATTGGTGACGCGACCGCCCATGACAAGATGCATCTTGCTCATGCCTGTATTTTCTCCTTTGGCTGATGAGGGCGCTGTAGCATCGCTGCCATCATCAGCCAAGGAGTGGGCGTTCAAACGTCGTTGCGATTTGCGCAATCGCAGTCAGTGCTTGGGCAACCGCGCCTTGATCGTATCGGTCAGCGCTTCGACCTTGGCCACCACTGCCGAAGCCACATCGTCGGCGAACCGGGATGCCTTGGCGGACAGGTCAGCGGATGCCACATCGTCCTTCGCTTCCAGCGCCTTGTTCCGTGCACTATGGGCGACGTCCTTGGCGCTGGCAGCAAGATCGCCAGCTGTTTCGCTCGCGCGATGAAACGCCTTCGTCGCGCTGTGCTTCACCGTTTCGGCCTGATCGGCGGCGGCGGCGCGCGCGGCGATGGCGGCCTCGACGATCTTCGCGCTCGCGGTCGATGCGAAACCGGGAACGACTTTCATCGCCCGGCGGCTCTTGGGGAACATCCATGCGACGACGGCACCCACCGCTACCGCGCCAGCGATGGCGGCAATCGGATGCTGCTGAACGATTTCATTCGCGCGGGCTGCGACTCGCTGCGTGCGGTCGCGAGCGTCGCTATAGGCTTCGCCCGCTTTGTCTCGTCCGGTAGCGATCAGATCGCCTGCGCCTTCACGTGCCTTGTCTGCACCGTCCTTAATTTTGTCGGCGGTCGTCGCGGCGGCGTCGTTGGCAGCGTCGCGAACGCGGGAAACTTGAGCGCGGATGTCAGCCATTGTCATTCTCCAATTCATGCGAACGGGCATTCGTAAAGCGAACGTATAGGCGCTTGAAAAGTGCCGTCAGCGGACGGCGCGCCAAAAACAGAATGAACGCCGTCCCTGCCGCGCCCACGGCAACCGGATTCTGCCGCGCCTTGTCACTGACGCGCGTAACGCCGCGTTTGGCAGCGCCGCTGATTTTGTCTTTCACGTCCTGTTTCAGCCGGGCAGGGGAAACCCGTTCTTTAGTATCCTGCGCGCTCTTTCGGAACTGAGCCTTGGCGATCTCCGCGCGAGCGACCGCTTCCCGATAGGATGTTTGCGCAGTCATGGGGCGATAGCCTTTTTCATGCGGCTGATGCTCCCTTTCGCCAGCATAAGAAGCAGAACTACGATGCAAAGCGCGCCGCCCACTACAATCAGCGTGGCCCATAGGGGGGCCATGCTCTGCGCCAGAGCGATGATCAACCCGACCATCAGCGCCACGATAGCAGCAAAGACAAGAATCAGCGCAATGATGCCGAAGATCGCCGCATTGCGTACGCCCGCCAATACTATACCGGCGCGCAGCTTTTGCTTTTCCGCTTCGGCCGACGCGTAGGCGCGACCGTCTTCAATCAATCGTGCAACGACCGAACGCACGCTGTCATGTTCAGGTGCGTCGATACCATGCCCGCTCGCCTGCGGCGTGGCCGCCGGTTCCGCTGGCTCATTTGTCACGTCATGCCTCCGCCCCGCCATGCGGGTCTGTGCGTCAGGGTGGAAAGGGCGAACCTTATTCGTCGGAGCCCTTGGCCAGACGCATCAGCACATAACCGACGATTGCAGCGGCGCCGATGGTGACCGCCGGGCTTTTGCGCACGAAATCGCGGGCTTCGGCCATCAGTTGATCGACATCCTTGCTGTCCAGCGTGTCGGCTGCGCCCGCAACCGACTCTGCCGCCTGGCGTGCATAATCGCCATATTGCGGGCCAAGCTTCGCATCGACAGTGTTGGCGGTGTCGGAAATCAACTTGGCGAGGCTCTGCATCGCCGTTCCGGTCTTGTCCTTAGCTACGATCGCGGCGGACTTGGCGGTCTTGCCCGCCTGGTCCTTGATGGGTTCGATCTGGGCCTTCCAGTCCACCGATTTGATCGCTTCGCCAGCGGCGCGCACTGTTTCGCTGGCTTGTGCCTTGATCGGCGCAACTTGCTCGGACACCACGGCATTGGCCTTTTCAGCAGCCCTGCGCACCGTTCCCTTGATCTCGTCGGCGGCGCCACTCACGCTCGCTTTCACGTTTTCGACCTTGGCCTTCGCTGCTGTATCGGCATCGGATTTAAAGTCTTTGTTTGCGGGGGTGTCGGGCGTTTCGGCCATGATTATCTTGTCTCCCTTTCTCAAGGCGTCACGGACGCCAAGTGCGTTCTCATGACCCCAATGCTTGCCGCCGGATGCAGTTCCGCACGAAACCTTCGGCATTTTTTGCAGCAGCGCAAGCCCCCGCATTGCCAAGCAGGGGGGCGCTGGCTAAGCGGGGCGCGCAAAAGGCCGCGCAGCCGCCGTTACGACGCCAAGTGCAGGAGCGATCATGACCGCCATTCTCGATATCCACGCCCGCCAGATTCTCGACAGCCGGGGCAATCCCACGGTCGAGGTCGATGTCATGCTGGAGGATGGCAGCTTCGGCCGCGCCGCCGTGCCCTCCGGCGCTTCGACCGGCGCCTATGAGGCGGTGGAAAAGCGCGATGGCGACAAAAGCAGATATCTTGGCAAGGGTGTGCTTCAGGCCGTTGCCGCCGTGAACGACGAAATCGCCGAGCAGATCATCGGCCTCGACGCAGAGGATCAGGCCGAAGTCGATGCGGCCATGATCGACTTCGACGGCACGGAGAACAAATCGCGGCTGGGCGCGAACGCTATTCTCGGCGTTTCGCTCGCTGTGGCGAAGGCGGCCGCCGATGCGCGCGGCCTGCCGCTCTATCGCTATGTCGGCGGGGTGAGCGCGCATGTGCTGCCGGTGCCGATGATGAACATCATCAATGGCGGTGAACATGCCGACAACCCCATCGATTTCCAGGAATTCATGGTCATGCCGGTCGGTGCGGAAAGCATCGCCGACGCCGTGCGGATCGGGTCCGAAATCTTTCATACCCTCAAGAAGGGACTGCACGACAAGGGGCTGGCCACGTCCGTAGGCGACGAAGGCGGCTTTGCGCCTAACATCGCGTCCACCCGAGACGCGCTCGACTTCATCCTCGCAAGCATCGAGAAGGCGGGCTACAAGCCGGGCGACGACGTGGTGCTGGCCCTCGATTGCGCCGCGACCGAATTCTTCAAGAACGGCAAGTACGAGATTTCGGGGGAGGGCCTGTCGCTTTCTCCGGTCGAAATGGCCGATTATCTTGCGGCTCTATGCGCCGACTACCCGATCAAATCGATCGAGGACGGTATGAGCGAGGACGATTTCGAAGGTTGGAAGGCGCTGACCGACAAGATCGGCGGTAAGGTCCAGTTGGTGGGTGACGACCTGTTCGTCACCAATCCCGCGCGCCTCTCAATGGGCATCGGCAAGGGGCTGGCCAATTCGCTGCTGGTCAAGGTGAACCAGATCGGCACGCTTACCGAAACGCTGGCCGCCGTCGATCTGGCGCACCGCTCGCGTTACACCGCCGTGATGTCGCACCGCTCGGGCGAAACCGAGGACGCGACCATCGCCGACCTCGCCGTCGCCACCAATTGCGGGCAGATCAAGACCGGCTCGCTCGCGCGATCCGACCGGCTTGCCAAATATAACCAGCTCATCCGCATCGAAGAAGAGCTGGGCGATGTCGCCGTCTATGCGGGCCGTTCGATTTTTCGCTGAGAGCGTAACGAATCCACTGGCCGCAAGCGTTGAGAATTCGCTTGCGGCCAGCCTTTTTTCGTGATTCTTCTGATCTATGGCGCATATCGCGAAACTTCGGCTTCTCCTGTTCTCGGCTTTCGGGCCGGCGATCGCCATACTCCTGCTTTTGTTCTTCGCCGGTTATGTTGTGCTCGGTTCCAACGGCGTGCTGGCGTGGGGCGACTATTCCCGGCAGCTCAGAACGGCAAAGGTCGAGCTGCGCAAAACGCAGGAAGCCCGCGGGGAACTCAAGAACCGGGTCGAGGCGCTGGATCCGCGCCGCGTCGATCCCGATCTGGCCGATGAACTGATTCGTCGCCAGCTTGGCGTCGTACATCATGACGAAGTGGTGGTGCCGCTTAACTGACGATGTTCGGAAGCTGCGTAAGCTTGTTTCCTGCGCCGACCGCGCGCCGCAACTTTGCTGCTCTCTATCTTTCCGTGCACGGAAACCAGCGCCGACAGCAACATCAAATTACAGCCGAATCCTTGAGAATTGCGGCGATATCGCGGGCTGACGAGTTGCAATATATGCAACCGGGCGGTTATATCGGAGTTCCTTCCATCTTACCCCACACGCAAAAGGATAACAGCCTTGGCGAAACCAACGACGCCGCGTCCGACACGCGCAAAGGCAAAGGCGGCTGCACCCGCCGCCGGCGCGGACCATAACCGGCCTCGCCCCGAAACACCGTCCGACTACAAGGCCAGCAAGGAAGAATTGCTGGAATTCTATCGCCAGATGGTGCTGATCCGACGCTTCGAGGAAAAGGCGGGCCAACTCTACGGCCTGGGCCTCATCGGCGGCTTCTGCCACCTCTATATCGGCCAGGAAGCGGTCGCGGTCGGCATCCAGTCCGCGCTTGAGCCCGGCAAGGACAGCGTTATCACCGGCTATCGCGACCATGGCCACATGCTCGCCTACGGCATCGATCCCAAGGTGATCATGGCCGAATTGACCGGTCGCGAAGCGGGCATTTCGCGCGGCAAGGGCGGCTCGATGCACATGTTCAGCGTCGAGCATAAATTCTACGGCGGCCATGGCATCGTCGGCGCGCAGGTTTCGCTCGGCGCAGGCCTTGGCTTTGCGCATAAATATAACGAGGATGGCGGCGTGTGCGTCGCTTATTTCGGCGACGGTGCGGCCAACCAGGGCCAGGTCTACGAATCCTTCAACATGGCCGAACTGTGGAAGCTGCCGATCATCTTCGTGATCGAAAACAACCAATATGCCATGGGCACCAGCGTAAATCGCGCTTCGTCGGAGGACCAGCTTTACCGCCGCGGCGAAAGCTTTCGTATCCCCGGCCTTCAGGTCGACGGCATGGATGTGCTGGCCGTGCGCGGCGCGACCGAAGAAGCGCTCAAGTGGGTGCAGGACGGTAACGGCCCGATCCTGCTCGAAATGAAGACTTACCGCTATCGCGGCCACTCCATGTCCGATCCGGCCAAATATCGTTCGCGCGAGGAGGTGCAGGCCATGCGCGACAAGTCCGATCCGATCGAGGGCGTGAAAAAATATCTGACCGAAGCGGGGGTGTCGGAAGAGGAAATCAAGAAGATCGATCAGGATATCCGCAAGACCGTGGCCGAAGCGGCTGACTTTGCCGAAACTTCGCCTGAGCCGGATATGGCCGAACTCTATACCGACGTGCTGGTGGAGCAATATTGATGGGTATCGCAATCAAGATGCCGGCACTTTCGCCGACGATGGAAGAAGGCACGCTGGCCAAGTGGCTAGTGAAGGAAGGCGACGATGTGAAGTCCGGCGATATTCTTGCCGAGATCGAGACCGACAAGGCGACGATGGAATTCGAAGCGGTCGATGAAGGCAAGATCGGCAAGATCATGGTGCCTGAAGGTTCCGAAGGGGTGAAGGTCGGCACCGTCATCGCCGAAATGGCGGGCGAGGGCGGCGAAGAAGCCGCAGCGCCTGCGCCCAAGGCTGAGGAGAGCGCGCCGCCTTCGAAGGCTGAGGCCGCGCCCGACGCGCCCAAGAAGGCGGAGAGCGGCACTGCCAAGCTCACCGCCGAAACGAAGGCATCGGTCAAGGACCCCGCGATTCCGGAAGGCACGGAATATGTGAAGACCACCGTGCGCGAAGCATTGCGCGACGCGATGGCGGAGGAAATGCGCAAGGATCCGCGCGTCTTCGTGATGGGTGAGGAAGTTGCCGAATATCAGGGCGCTTACAAGGTGACGCAGGGCCTGCTCGACGAATTCGGCGCGAAGCGGGTCATCGACACCCCGATCACCGAATATGGTTTCGCAGGTGTCGGCACGGGCGCGGCAATGGGCGGCCTGCGTCCGGTCATAGAATTCATGACGTTCAATTTCGCCATGCAGGCGATCGACCACATCATCAATTCGGCGGCCAAGACCAACTATATGTCCGGCGGTCAGATGCGCTGCCCCATCGTGTTCCGCGGTCCCAACGGCGCGGCCAGCCGCGTCGGTGCCCAACATTCCCAGAATTACGGTCCCTGGTACGCGTCCGTGCCCGGCCTCATCGTCATCGCGCCTTATGACGCGGCAGACGCCAAGGGCCTGCTCAAGGCCGCGATCCGGTCCGAAGACCCGGTCGTCTTCCTGGAAAACGAGCTGGTCTACGGCCGCAGCTTCGATGTGCCGCAGCTCGACGATTATGTCCTGCCCATCGGCAAGGCGCGGATCGTTCGCGAGGGTAAGGACGTGACGCTGGTAAGCTATTCCATCGGCGTCGGCGTTGCACTGGAAGCGGCTGAAACGCTGGCGGGCGAGGGGATCGAGGCGGAGGTCGTCGATCTGCGCACGCTGCGCCCGCTCGACACCGACACCGTGCTCGAAAGCCTGAAGAAGACCAACCGTATCGTGGTTGTCGAGGAAGGCTGGCCCACCTGTTCGATCGCGTCGGAAATCGCGGCGATCGTGATGGAAAAGGGCTTCGACGATCTCGACGCCCCGGTGCTGCGCGTCACCAATGAGGACGTTCCGCTGCCCTACGCCGCAAACCTCGAAAAGGCCGCCCTGATCGACGCCGCCCGCGTGGTCGAGGCCGCCAAGAAGGTCTGCTACAAGTAATATGACCTTCGGGGAGGGGGCGGCGTCGGCTGCCTCCTCCCGAGGTTAGGCGGAGTAGCTGGTGCAGGGCGAATTTGCGCCATTCTGCAAAAGATCGTTGGCGGTACGCTCGCGAACGACCATCGCGGCTACGGCGGACATGCGCGGCGTTCCGAAAAAACTTTCCGAGATAAGCGGCTTATAGGTGTAGTACACCTCGACGAAGATCAGTTCGCTGTCCTTTGTCGCCGCGATCTTGCGACCGGCAGAACCCATTCCGGCTTCCCCGATGGTCGATCCTTCGGTTGTGGCATAGGCGGAGGATGTGACAAGAGCGCCGGTACATCGTTGCCACCGCAGCCGTTGGTCCGTTACGCTCCCCGATGCGTTGACCACCGGCGCGATGCTCGAAACGATGATGCGGCCCCGGTTGCGCAGGTCGATGCGGTCGCCCAGCATCTTGATCCCGCCCAGCGTATCGGTCACATCGCCGTTCGAAATGCTGAGCCGGATACGCGAGATATTGTCCGCGCTCATCGTCGCGATATCGCCCAGTTGCTGCGAAGTGTAGGCCATGTTGGCCGCTTCCGCGCCGTACATGGTCAAACCGACAAGAAGAGGTAGCGCCAGGGCGAATTCCATGGCGGCAACGCCATCGGTCGATCCGCCGATCCGTCGCCCGACGCGGAGGAGAGCGTTCAAGGCTTGCATTTCGGCGTGATCGCGCTTTGGAGTTGGTAGGGCTGCCGCCGCGTCATGGTGGTGGCCGTCAGGGTCGCCGTGTTGCCGATGCCGATGAAACGATAAAGCGGCAGGATACGGGGGTAGGAAACCTGTGTCTTGTACTGAACGATATCGTCCGCCCCGCCGATGCCCGCCTTGCCATCGGAAGCGATGTTCCGCGTTCCGTCGTTGTCGACATCTTCCCAGCAATCGCCGCTGTCGAGCACGCCGTTGTTGTTCACGTCGCGGGTCAGCCGTTCCAGAGCGTTGATCTGACTGAACTTGGTGAAGCTGCCCTTGGTCGTCAGGACCGTGGCATTGGGGGCGACGCGCTTCACCGTCGCTTCGATATCTGCCTCTATAGCGTTGCTGTCGACATTTTGAAGCGTGGTAAGGCGCGTCGCTCTCTCCATTGCCCCTTGAAGGACCGCGCGCACGTAGAGTTGGTAGCCCATCTCCAGGCCACCGAACAGCAGCAGGCATAGCGGCAGCAGGATGAGCGCGAATTCGGGCGCGGCAAGACCGCGTATGTCCCGACCGACGGCCCCGATTTGGAAAGTGGCACGCATCATTGCGTCAGCCTTAGCGATCCGATATTTTCGCCGATGTCGCGAAACACGTCGTTGAGATCAGACGCATTTGCAGCGGCGAAGGCATACTCGTTCTGCCCCCCCGACGAACAGCTGATCATGTCTGGCGTCAGGCCCGATGCCGCGCCGAACGAGACAGTGTAGATTTTCGTGTTAGTCATGTTCTTGATCGCCGCGCACGTCAGGAGCCAGCGGGCCGTATGATTCGTGTTGGACGTGGTGCTGTTGCCGTCGGACGCGACTCGCCGCCAGCTATATTCCTGCGCATAGGCGCCATAGCCGGTATTGCCGGTGTCCATGAACCCATCGGTCATGAAAATGACGTAGCGGCTGATCGGAAAACTATTGAAGGTTGCGGGATTGTCGCTTGCCCAGTTGCCGGTCGGGGACAGCAGCCGCGCCGCCCACAATAGCCCGATGTCGAGATAGGTGCCGCCGTTCGCCACGAACCCGCTGTTGAAAGAGAAATAGTTGTTGAAGGTCGTGGCATCGAGTTGCTGCAATTCAAGCATGGACTTGGGGCATGCATATTGCGACTGGCCGACCTGCGCGGGATCGGCCACGGTCCATTGTGTGGGTGCCGATGACGGGATCGTGTCGTAACGCATGTCGAAAGCGTTGGTCGGGATCGTGCTGGCGGTCGACGTGATGCTGTTGCTCGTGCCTTGTTCCTCGACGCACCCGTCCCAGCTATTGTTCATCCACTTCGAATCGTGGGAAACGGAGTTGTTGCCGTTGAACCAGCACCCATTCTGATTGCACTGGAGCGAACGGTAGGTTCCTGTGGTGTTGAACCATCCGGGTTGGCGGCTGTAGAGCGTCGAACCCGCTGAGTTGCGGCTAAAACCCGCATTGACCATCTGGGAAAAGGGCACCACGGCCCATCTCACGGGGACTGTCAGGATTTCCGTGTGTGGCCGGGCATAATGGGCAACAAGGAGTCCCACTATGTCACGACGCAAAGAACCTGCCATACCGAATGAGCTTC
>NZ_QFOA01000063.1 GCF_003248505.1 Sphingobium sp. | reverse complement strand
CGCGGTATCGCTCATCCCGCTGTCCAATTCCGACCCGACGCAGGCGCCTCCCGGCGGGTCGCTCGCCTATATCTACCTGCCCGGCATGGCGGTCGATGCCCGCGAAGGCTGGTCGCCCGCGCTCAAGGACAAGACCATGTCCTCGATCCTCAATCATTTGGGCGAATTCTACGATGGCTTCGACACCGAGGTCGGTCGCTTCGTGGAAACCGCGCGTGAGCGCGAAAAGCGCCTGAATGTCACCAACGGCTGCGTCACCCATATCGACTTCGGCGCGCTGCGGTCCGGGGTGCACCGTCCGGCAACCGGCTTCGGCGGTCCCAAGCCGCCGTTCCCCGGCTTCCTGATCGGCGGAGCGGGCGCACATCCTGGCGGCGGCGTGTCCGGCATTGCAGGGCGCATCGCGGCAAAGCGCGCGTCGCGCGAACTCAAGAAGATGAAATAAGGGTCTTTTGATGTCGAATATGCCGAACCCGGTGGGCATTCCCGCCAGGCTGGAGGATGTCACGCCGCAATGGCTGACCCAGATCATGCAGGCGCGCTATCCGGGCATCGTGATCGAAGCCATGGAGGAAGTGTTCCTTCGCAACAGCCATACGACGAAATATCAGGTCAAGCTGACCATGAACGACGTCGGCAAGGCGGCAGGCATTCCGGACAATGTCTGCCTGAAGGCCAATTGGGCGCAATTCGAAAGTCAGGGCATCTGCCGTCTGGAAGCCCGGTTTTACGAAGATTTCCGTCGCCATGTCGACTTTCCCGCGCCCCGGTCCTTCTTCGAGGCGTGGGACCCGCGACAGGATAGCGGCCAGGGGCTGGTCGTCATGGAAGACCTGTCGATCGAAGGCGGCCATTTCGGCATCAGCACCGATCATATGGGCGTGGAGGAAGCCGCGCGGGCGATTGCCAGCCTTGCCAGGATTCACGGTGCATTCTGGGACAGTCCGACGCTTCATGCGGCGGACTGGCTGCCCGTCTCCATGGCGAACCCGGTCGATGTGCAGCAGTTGAACATGATGTACAGCTTTGCCGAGCAGAACCATGCAAAGCCTGAATATCAGTCCTTCCTGCCGAACTGGATCAAGAGCGATCTGTCCCGGCTGCATACGGTGTTCGATGCGCTCGTGGATTTCGCGCAGACGAAGGAACAGGGCCCATGGTGCCTGGTCCATGGCGACAGCCATCAGGGCAACAGCTATGTCCGCCCCAATGGCGAGCGGGTCTGGCTCGATTGGCAACTGGTCCGCAGGGGCAGGCCGATCCGCGACTTCACCTATTTCATCCTTGGCGCTTTGACGATCGAGGAACGGCGCGCCAACGACCGCGAATTGCTGCGCCATTATCGCCGCTGCCTCGTGGAAACGGGTGCGCAAGGGGTGCCGGACGATGACACGCTGTGGGAATATTACCGGCGTTGGCCGCCCTATGCTATGCAGTCATGGCTCGCAAACATGGATGAATGGGGCCAGAAAGGCGCGCATATCGTCGAGCGCATCTATGTCGCGGGCGAGGACCTTGGCACCGTGTCGGCGCTCGGCGTTAATTTCTGACCGGAAAAGAAGCGGTTGGCAGCGGCGCCAGAGCGATTTCCAGTCAAATAGAATCATTTGACGGTTAAGAAATCGCGGCAAACAAAGACTGAGAGCGGCGATCTGATTCAGTCAGATCGCCGCTCTCGTGGCTGTTCTACCAGCGTCGCCGCATCTGGAACGCGGTTCGCCGCTGACGCAGGCTCTTCTCCCGCTCCATGGCGTCGACCATCGGCGTATCGCGGGGCAAGGCATCGCGCAGCGCATCGAAAGGCACGGCGCGCAAGGTCGGCGCGGGCCCGCTCGATCCCTCCGTCCAGCGGAGCATGATGGCGCCCTTACGATTGCCGCCTGGATCCAGCCAGTTGGGAACGCCGGGATCCTCCAGCGCGATCACCGCCCGGAAACGGCCGTCAGCATCCATCCGCGCCTGCCCGCCATTCAGGCTGGACTGATGGTTCATCCAATCGACCGTGTTCCAGACCAGATCGCCCAATTGCACATTCCAATACCGCACCCGATCAGGGATTTCGGTTTCCAGCAATAATATGTGGCCCGTCGGAATGTCGAACAGGCCCTGATAATAATGCTGGCCCGCCACGCCGCCGCGCCCCGCCCAATCATCATGCTCGAACCGGTTCCAGAGACCCTTCGCGGCCATGGCGCGCACGACGCCGACCCACATGCCTGCAAAGCGTTGCGGGTAACGGGCCAGCGCCGCCAGCCGTTCCGCCAGCGCTGCTGCGTCGCGCGGTCGCCCGCCATGCGGTCGGTCGATCCGATCGATCGCGAAGCGGCCATCGCGCCCGCGCCAGTCATAGCGCGCTTCCCGCATGTTGATGGTGGTCGCTGCGGGATCGAGGCGGTGCCAGTTGCCGGCCCAATCCGTCGGCCGCTCGGCACTCAAAAGCAATTCGAACCGCCCGTCGGCGTCGAGCGCCAGACTGTCGAGATCGATCGTTCCGCATGTCGGCCCCGGTTTTTCCATGACGCCCAGGCCACCCGCCGCGATGTCGAACAGGACGAACAGCGAATCCCCGCGCTCGCCGCTGATCCGGTACGTTCCCGCCCCATCGATCATGGCCGTGCCATAGACGAAGTCGGGGTTGGTCATCGCCGCGTTCAGCACGCTGTTCATGGCGGGAACGAAATCGGGGAAATCGGGATCGCCAAAGGCGGTAAAGACGCCCGACGCCAACCCCTGAAACAGAAGTTTAAGAGCCCCCTGCTCCAGCAAAGGGTCCCGTGGGTCGGCAAGCGGTTCCAACGCATCGCGCGCCCCCGCCAGCGCCGCGATATGATCGCTCCATTGGGGCAGCATGATCCTCTCCATCACAGATACTCCCGATAGGCGGCGATATAATCCGCGTAAACGACCTGCACTTCGCCAGCCGAAAGGCCGTAATCTTCCAGCGCATAGACATGTTGGCCATGTTTGCCCGCCGGGTTGTCCGCCAGCCATCCTCGTGCGCCCGCTTCGGTGGCGGCGGTGAAGGGAATGTCGGCGAAGGCATAGACCCGCCTGACGGCATCGACCGGGTCGGCGGCCAGGTCGCGATAAGCCAGATCCAGGATCGGAACGGCGGGATTGGCGCGGCGGAACGCCATCATCCGTTCCTGCCCGTCATGCCACAGATGCAGCAATTCCTGTCCCAGCGCACGCCTGTCCTGACGGTCGAAGGCAGGGCTGCGCAAAACCTCGATCAGGCGGCAGATCGAAGCCTGCACCGCGACCGGATCGCGATGCGGCTGGACCAGCATCGCGTCGGGATATTCCGCCAGCAGGGCCGGCAGGTGATAGGCATGTTCCTGCACCTTGCACACCCAACGGCCGCGCGGGTTCCGCCACGCCAGATGCTGAAGGAACATGCGGTGCACGCGATAGGCGAAGGCGGAATCTTGCGACAGATACCAGGGATAATAGTCCGGCATGCGATATTGCGTCAGGGGGTTGATGCTCTGGAAGCTCGCCTCCAGGATCATGCCGTCTTCCTGCGGTATCCACGCCCCAATCGGGTGCGCCTTCAGCATGTCCGCCCATTCGCCGGTAAAGGCCGCCGCGACATAATCGTCAAAGGCTTTCGCACGCGGGTCGGTGGCGAATCCCTCGGCGGTGGGCGGCGGCGACGGATCGGCCACTTCCCAGGACAGGGGCGTTCGCACGCCAGGGTCGGCGCCGATCACCGCATGCAACAGGCTGGTCCCGCATCGCGGCAGGCCCAGAATGAAAACGGGGCGGACGATCTCCACTTTGGCTATTTCAGGGTAATGCCGACGGTCGGCATCCACCGCCGCCAGACGACGCAGATTGTCGGAAAGCAGCGCGTCTGCCCGCGCCCGTCCGTCCGCCGTCAGCCCGTCCGTCCTGTCGAGCGCATGCAGCATCGCCAGCAACCCGGGACGCGCGCCCTCCCTCACCTCGTCCGAAAGACGGAAGCCATTCAGCAGTTCCTCGGCGCGCAGCGATGCTTCCGGTGTTCCGACCATCCAATCCTCTCCTGATTTTTGCCGGTGGTAGCGGACGCCCTTCCCGATCTTACCCACCGCCCGACAGGTGAGCCGACGCGCCTGTCATGGCCCGATCTGTTTCAATAAAAAGGAGAGGGTGATGCCGCTGGATTATGCCGCGCTGTTCGGGCTGGAGGGAATGGTGGCGGTCGTCACCGGGGGCGCCCAGGGCATGGGGGAGAGCATCGCCCATATGCTCGCGAATGCGGGCGCGGCCGTTGCCCTGACAGATATTCAGGCGGATGCGGTCGGCGCAGTAGCAGACCGGATCAATGCCGCCGGGTCGCGCGCTTCGGCCTATCCCATGGACATGGCTGACGAAGCGGCGATTATCGCCGGGCTGGACGCCGCTCGCGCCGATTTGGGGCGGCTCGACATATTGGTGAATTGCGCCGGATTGCAGCATCGCAATTATCTGCAGGACACCAGCAGCGCCTTTTTCGATCGCATGATGGATGTCAATTTGCGCGGCCCCTTCATTGCCTGCCGAGAGGCGGTTCGCATCATGCGGGCCGATGGGACCAGGGGGCGCATCGTCAACATCGCATCGAACAGCGCCTTTCATGCGACGGCGCCCAGCCTGCTCGCCTACGCCACGTCGAAGGCGGGTGTCGCGGGCCTGACACGGTCGGTGGCGATAGAGACGGCTGCGGAGGGGATCACCGTCAATGCAGTCTGCCCCGGCAATACCCAGACGCCCGGCCAGATGTCCTCCACCGGGCCAAGCTTTCCGCCCGAACAGATCGCCAAATTCATGCCGCCGGTCGGCAGGGTCGGCCAGCCAGCCGACATCGCCGCCGCCGTCCTGTATCTCGCCTCGCCCGCCGCATCCTACATCACCGGACAGACGCTGGTGGTCGATGGCGGGCAACTGACCTGCTAACCCCGCACACCCGTCACGGTCGAAGAATGCCGGATCGGGTTCATGAGAGGAATGCCATGATGAATGTCACCCAAGCCAAACCCGATTCCTTCGTCGACCGCCATCTCGTGCCCCGGCCCTACCCGGCGCGGACGACGCCTCTTCCGCATGGGCGGTTCACGCCTGACGCGGAATGGCTGGGCACGCTCATGGCCCATAAATATCCGGGCGCCGTCGCCCAATCCATGGAAGTGGTGCAACTGTTCGACAGCCATACGACCAAGCTGCGCGTCGCCGTCGAATGGAACGACGCGGCAAAGGCCGCCGGGCTGCCGCGCAACCTGTGCATCAAGTCGAACTGGTCCGGCATGTTCGACAATGTCGACATTCACGCGCTGGAGGCGCGCTTCTATCATTTCCTGACAGACAAGCTGACGGCCAATACGGCCACCTGCTATTATTCCGACTGGGACGATGACGGGTCCGCCAGGGGCGTCATCGTGCTGGAGGACCTGAACGACCGGGGCGGGAAGTTCGGTCATTCGACGCAACATGCAGGCATAGACGGTGTGGCAAGCGCGCTTGCCGACTTGGCAAAACTCCATGCCGGTCTGTGGAACAGCCCGATGATCGCACCCGAGGCCGCGCCCTGGTTGCCCACATCCATGCATGTGCCCGTCGATTACGACCAGGTGCGCATCATGTGGCACTGGATCGGCGAAAACCTCAAAGACCCGAATTTCCGAGCGATCGCACCGCGCCATTATCTGGACGATGTCCGCCGCGTGGGGCGCGCCTTCGACCGGCTGGTGGCCTTCGAACGGGCTTTCGATGCCCCCTATTGCGTCATTCTGGGCGACTGCCATCAGGGCAATACCTACATCCTTCCGAACGGCGAACGCATGTGGGTCGACTGGCAATTGGGGCGGCGCGGGCGTCCCTGGCGCGACCTTACCTATTTGACCGTCGGGTCGCTGACGATCGACGAGCGGCGCCATCACCACCGGGACCTCATCGCCCACTATCGCGACTGCCTGATCAGGGAGGGCGCGACCGACGTCATCGCCGTCGACACGATCTGGAACGAACAGATTCCGCGTTGGGTCATGTACGGCATCCAGGCATGGGTGGCGAACATGGATCATTGGGGGCAGAACGGACTGCCGATGAACGAACGCTTTTTCGCAGCGGGTGAGGACCTGAACAGTTGGAAGCTGCTGGGGGAATGACAAACCGGGTCGGCTTAAGCGGATAGGAAACCAGCCTCTATCCGCTTGGATGCTGCGCTCCGGCCCGGGCGTAGCGGGAAGAGCGGGAATATCCCCCGCTATCCCGCTCGCCCGATCAGCCATCAAAGCGATACACGCGACAACCACGCCATGCCTATGAAAGCGCAGGCGCCCAACAAAATCGGATCGAAGTCGTCCGGCCAGGTCGTTGCGTGGAAACAGGTCGCTTTTCAGCCCGCCTTGTCCAGGATTTGCTTTGCAATCTGACGGGCGCTGGCTGCCGCGGGAAAGCCCGCATAGCCGCTGGCGTGGTAGATGACTTCTTCCAATTCCTTGCGCGTCACGCCATTTTTCAGCGCGATGGGGAAGTGATAATGAAGCTCCTCAGTGGCCCGCAAGGCAATCAATATTCCCAGCGTGACCAAGCTGCGTTCCTTACGCCCCAGTCCTTCCCGCGACCACAAAGTGCCAAAGGCATATTGCACCGCCAGTTCGCCAATCTCTCCACCGAACTCTTCGCTGACTGCAGCAGCCTTCATGCCCGCTACGGCTTCCGGGCCCAGCATGTCGTTGACAACTTCATATCCCGTCTTGAGCACATCATTCATGGATCATTCTCCCATTATGTCATTCTCGATCACGGCATTGACAATGCAGCTTCGAAACAAAAAGACTTCCGGTTCGCGTTGCGACCACCCTAACCCCGTCAGGGTCGGGTCAGGCGGTTTGTCCCGATGAACCGCCGCTCGCGACCAGCGCCTGCCCGGTTATGAAGGACGCCCTGTCGGACAGCAGCCACAACGCCGCCTCCGCTATTTCGAGTGGCGTGCCCATCCGGCCCATCGGCCCGAACATTCGGTCGGGCGCGATACCCTGATCCGCGATGAAATCCCGCATCCCTTCGGTATCGGTCGAGGTCGGGCAGACCGCATTGACGCGGATGGATTTCGCCGCGAATTCGCTCGCCGCGCTTTTGGTAATACCGATCAGGCCGAATTTGGAGGCGGTGTAGGGGATCATCCTGGGCGTGGCGGCAAGACCGGCCAGAGACGCCGTGTTGACGATCGTGCCACCGCCCTGCTGCAGCATCTGGCGGATTTCATGCTGCATACACCACAGCACGCCCGTCAGGTTGACGGCAAGATAGCGGTTGAACATGGCGGCATCGACATCGAGCAGGGATAGCGGCGTATGGCCGATGCCTGCGTTGTTGAAGGCGCAATCCAGCCTGCCATAGGTCTTGACCGTAGCGGCGACCAAGGCGGCGATATCCTCCTCCCGTGTTACGTCCGTCGCCATCGCCTGCGCTTCGAACCCCTGGCTGCGCAAATCGGCGGCGACCGCCTGGACGCCATCGCCATTCACGTCCGACAGCATCAGCCGCGCGCCTTCCTGCGCGAAAAGCTGTGCTGCGGCCTTGCCGATTCCCGCTGCCGCGCCCGTGATCAGCGTGGCTTTACCGTCCAGCTCTTTTGCCATGATTATTCCTTCTAGATGCTTTTTTCGATAACCGATCGACGCCAGCGGCCCATCGCAACGAGATAGGCCGCTGCCGCGAAGACCTGCAATCCTGCAAGAGTGGCCATTGCAGGCCTCAGGCTATCGGAACCCATGGTCGGAAGGTAGATGTCGGATATCCGGCCTACCAGCAGCGGCCCCAGTCCCGATCCGATCAGATTGCACAACACGGCGAACAGGCTGAAGGCAACGCCCGTCAGATGCGGTGGTGCCATTTCCCCGATCGCGGCGTTGCTGGGACCGGAATAAGCGATCGCCGTGATGCCCCAGACGCTGAGCGCAATCATCGCGGCGAGCGTCGTTCCCGCCGTCACTGCGGCGATGGCCGCCAGCCCGTTGGCCACTGCGCAAAGCGCGATCACAAGAAGCAATCCGCCTGGCCGACGCGCTTCTGCCTTGTCGGCGATGACCCCCAGCGTAAGACTGCCAGCCGTTCCGAATACGCCCAGTCCCAGCGCCACGGCGGCACCCGCCTGCGGCAAGGTCAATTCATGCACCCGCATCAGGAAAGACACGAGCCATGCGCCTATCCCCGCATTCACGGAAGAAAATAGGATGGAGCCGGCATAGACGGGGCGCAGGCGCCTGTCCTTCAAAACGGCCAAGACATCGCGCATCATCCCGCCGCCTTCATGTTGCGGTACGGTCGCACGCGGCGGTTCGGGAATGATCAGCAATATCGCCAGCGCCAGCACAAGACCCGGCGCGCCGTAAATGAAAAAGACCGATCGCCAGCCATATTGCGTGGCAATGTAGCCACCGGCCATGAAACTGACGATCACGCCCAATCCGGCGCCCGCGAAAAACAGGCTGGAAACGGTGGCCCGCTTTTCCTTGCCGAACAGGGGATGCAGGATCGAAAGCGACACCGGGGCCCCGCCCGATTCTGCCGCGCCGACCAGAACGCGCGCGGCGGCCAGATGCCAGAACTGCGTTGCCATGCCGCACAACACAGTCACGCCGCTCCAGATTGCCACCAGCGACGCCAGCAGCCTGACCCGGTGCGTCCGCTGGATCATCCAGCCGATCGGGATGCCTACGACGGCATAGGCAACGCCGTAGAGAATTCCCGTAGCGAGTCCGACCTGCGTGTCGGTCAGCCCGAATTCGGCCTTGAACAATTCCTGCGTGACGATGATCGCATTGCGATCGAGCAGATAGAAGAAATAGACGAGCGTCGTGAGCGCGAGAACGACCAAACGGCGATTGCGACTGGGCAGCAGACCTGAAGGATCCGCCACCTGCTCAGCCCCTGCGGCTGGGTTCACGCCTTGTCGCCATGTTGCAAAGTCCCTGTCAGGCCGCCATCGACCAGAATGTCGGTGCCCGAAATGAAGGATGCCTTGTCGGACGCCAGGAACTCCACGACATTCGCGATTTCCAGCATGGTGCCTTCCCGTTCGATCGGGGTCGCTGCCAACAGATTGTATTTCATGGGCTGCTTTTCGAATTCCAGCGCGCCCATGGGCGTTGCGATCAATCCGGGCGACAGCGATACGATCCGCACGCCGCGCCGACCCCACTCCTTGGCCCGGCGCTTGCACATGCGATTGAGCGATGCCTTCGAGAGGAGATAGGCATTCGACGAATTCGTCTCTTCCGCCCCCACCAGCTGTTCCAGCCGGTCGATCATCCCTTCCTCAAGCGGCGCATCGAGCAACGCCTGAACCTCTGGCGACAGCGGCTTCATATGGCCAGCCATCGATGAGATGTAGATCGCGCACCCGCCGCTCTCCATGATCGGCAGGAAGGCTTGGGCAATACGCGTCGCCCCCACGATGTTGACGGCGATCACGGTGCGAAAATCGCCCATGCTGGGGGACAGGCCAACGACATTGGCCAGCGTGCGGATATTGCCCGCCTGCCTGGCCGCCGCCGCCAACGCGTCCACCTGTGCCTGGTCTGTCACATCGCAGGCGACGGCCTGCGCATCGTAACCGTCGTTTCGCATCGCTTCGGCCATGCCGGTCGCATGATCCAGGTTCCTATCCGCCAGCAGGATCCGATGACTTTGTCCCAGGCGACGGGCGACGGCCATGCCCATCCCACCTGCTCCGACGACGACCGCCAGGGGCCAATCCGGACGCTCGCTTGTGCCGACTTTCACCATGATCCTACTCTCCCTCAACGCTATGGCCATCACTGGGCCACCGTGGCGCAGGGCTCAGGCGGGAAAAAGCGATATCTTTCCCCGCTGGCCCACGCCGCCTTCAGACGATATGGGGCTTTCCACCCTGATGTTAGCGGGCAGACCTATCGACGGGCAGGCTTCAGAAAATCTATCGGGCTTCAGCGGTTGCGTGGCGCCTTCCCGGCAGCGCGGGCGACGGCCGCAAAGGCATCCAGATTCTCTGCCTGACAGTCATGGTTGAGTTGTGGACCGTAGCGCAGGACCAACCCGGTCAAGCCGCAGTCGAACCAGGCCTTGGATCGTTCGCCGATGCGGTCCACCGGCCCGACAAGCCAACCATCGTCGATATATTCGTCGGGCACGGCGGCGACCGCTTCTTCCCACAAGCGGCCCTCCAACAGGTTGCCTCCAGCCTGTACACGGGCCTCCGCCTCTTCACCGCCACCCGCGGCAGTCAATTCAGCCAGCCGATCCGCCAAATCCTTGTAACCGCGCGCTTCCATGAACGGGCGCTGCAACGCGGCCCATGTCACAACATATTCCTTGAACGGTCGCATCGCCTTGCTGACATCCTCGTCCACCAGCATGTCGACATGCCCCCATATGGCAAAGCCATCCAGGCTTTTGCCCCCACCGGCCTTCGCAAAACCTTTCTCCAGCAGCGGCGCGAAGACGGGCATGATACCAGGTGCCCAGCCAGGCGGCATCCAGCCATCGCCGATTTCAGCGGCTACGCTGATCATCTGGGGGCCCGACGCAGCAACGACGATGGGCGTCGGCGCCAGCACGTCAAGACCGATGGTCATCGGTTCGATGCCGACCGCGCCCGGCCCGCGATAGGGGGCCGACCATTCATCGCCCTGATGATCCAGCGCCGCGCCTTCCAGCCCCTGGCGCAACAGGGTCACGAAATCGCGCATACGCCTGACCGGATTGCCCCATGGACGCCCCTGGAAACCTTCGCACGCCATGTGCGAGGCGCTGCCCAGCCCGGCAATGACGCGATTGCCGCCGGACAGATGATTGAGCGTCTGGTAACTCATCGCCGCCATGGCTGGCGAACGCGCCGTTACCTCCATGATGCGGGTGCCGAGTTTCAGATGGCGCGTATGCGCCGCGACATAAGCGAGCGGCGTCAGGCTGTCCGATCCATAGCCTTCTGCGGTGAACACCGCGTCATAGCCCAGTTTTTCGGTCAGAAGGATGCGCTCCATCGGCACCTCGAACCGGCGGTCCTGCCAGCGTATCTCGCTCGCCAACTCAATCATGCATCTGCTCCCCATGGTATATCGTGCACCGACAAGCCGTCAGACCGTTCCGCTTCACAGTCCCTGCCGCCCACCGTCGATCAGATAGTCGGCCCCCGTGATGAACGCCGCTGCATCGGAAGCCAGGAACAGCGCGAGCGCCGCCACCTCTTCGGGTTTTCCGGGCCTTTGCAGCATCGCGTCGGACAGCATCTGGTTGCGCATGACCGGATCGGCGAGATAGGCCGCATTGCCCGGCGTTTCGATCACGCCGGGACTGATGCTGACGGCGCGAATGCCGTGCGGCGCGCCCTCCAGGGCCAACTGGCGCGTCAACCCGAGCACCGCCGCCTTGGCCGCGGAATGCGCGCATTGCGGCGCTGCGCGAGAAGCTGCATGGCCCGAAACGGACGCCGTATTAATGATGACTCCCCCGCGCTGTTTCAGATGCCGCCACGTATAATGACAGACGTGAAATACCAGATCGGCCTCGTTGCGCATGGTGAAGCGCCAGTCATCCACGCTCATCTCGTCGATCGCGCCGAAGCGAGCCGCCGATCCATTGTTGTAGACAATGTCGATCCGTCCGGCTTCCGAAACGGCGCGCTCGACCCAGGCTTCCGCCTGGGCCGGGTCGCCCAGATCGACCGCGCCCCATTCCATCATCGCGCCGCCGACTGCCCGCACCATGGATGCGGTCTCGCGATTGCCGGCATCGTTGACGTCGCAACCGACGACCGTCGCACCGGCTTGCGCAAAGGCAAGCGCGGCCGCCCTCCCCTGCCCGCCCGCAGAGCCGGTGATCAGCGCGACGCGCCCTTGGAACTGACCGGGGCCAGCGCCGCTCACCGCAAAGCCTCCGTCCGATCATCCTCTATCGTGACGCGCCGCACCCGCCGGTCGATCCGTTGTGCCGCAGGCAAGGCGATTTCAGCCAGCAGATCGGCCGACATGCGACACTGCGTACACGGATTCTCACCCTCGAACAGCCGCAGGTTGAGTGTACCGGACATAGGATCGAACCGCCTAATATCGAGGTTCAGCCCGTCTCCGCTCACCAGTGGGCGCAATGCGTCCAGCAAAGCTTCGTTCATGCCACCTCTCCTTCTTGTGGCGCGACGCTGCAGAAGAAACAGGTGTGTTGACAACCCAATTAATGAAGTCGCGCTTTTTCCTCATCGGCTGCATCCACGGCCTCCGCCCACCGCCGCGCCACGAAGGCTTCCAGCGCGACCTGCCCTTCAGCCGTCAGCAAAGGCGCGAATGTAAGACGCAGGGTCGTTTGCCAGTTGCAATCCGGATCGAGTTGGTAATTGCCGGTGACCATGGGGCCGAAGCCAGTGCCCGAAATAATCGCGTGGACATGGGCCGCCACATCGAACGGAAGAAGCAACCCTTCATCGATCGCGCGTCTTACCGGCCCTTCGACAGCCTCACGGATATAGCTTAGCTGCCGCTGCACATAGTCCCGCATGTCGCCACCGGAAATGTCGGCGCGGCTGTTTAGCAAATGCTCCCCTCTTCCCCGTTCGTGACTTGCAAGATGCACGATGCGTGCTTCGCAGAAGCCGAACAGCGTTTCGATGGAGCCCTGTTGGTTCGACTCCTCGATCCGCGGGTGATCGCCGCGCTCGATCGACGCCTTGGCAGCAATGCGATATAATTGCCATTTGGAGCCGAAAACTTCGTAGATCGTGGCCGTCGAACATCGCGCTTCCTTTGCGATGACATTGATCGACATGTCCCTGAGCCTGTCGGACCGAAAGGCTTCCACCGCCATGTCCACGACGCGCTGAAGCGAGCGGGTTTTCTTATCGCTCATCCTTCTCTCCTTTGCGCAATAGTCTTGAATGCGGCGAAGGAGAGAAGAACCAGTCTGCCGACAGGCTCGGCCGTCGGCAGACAGGTGCGGTCAGTCAGTTCCAGCGGTAAGTCACAGTAAAGCCATAGGTCCGTGGCGACCCGGGATTTTGCGCCGTGACGCCCAAGCCAGTGTAGCTGTTGAAGACATTGGTGAAATAGGCCTTGTCCGTCAGGTTCTTGACCCAAAGGGCGACGTCGAACTTCTGCTCTTTCAGAGAATAGGTCGCGACCGCATTCACCAGTCCATAGGCGCGAATGCGTGAAGCGTCGTTGGCGATGGCGACCGAGGGCGCTTGGGCGGGATCGCCGGTGGTGAAGAAATCGAAATAACGCGACGAGATATAGGAATAGTCGGCATGCAGCGACAGCATGTCCGCGCCGATGTCGAAATCCTGCGTCGCGCCAAAGGCGGCCGTCCATTTTGGTGCATAAGGCACAGGTTCGCCCGACCTGTCCACGCTGAGGATCGCACCGTTGACCAACTGGTCTTCGAACCGGGTGCCGCTGACATATTTCGCGTTGAGATAGGCGGCACTTGCGTCGATGCGCATGCCGCGCCAGGGCAGCAGCGTGGTTTCCAGTTCGACGCCATAGGTATGCACCTTGCCCGCATTGTTTACGAACTGGGTCGTGGCGCATTGCGGCGGGGTGCCGTTGCAGACGACGGCGTTCACGATGCGTTGCACATCGCTTTGCCAGCTGTAGAAGGCCGCGAGGTTCGTGCGCAGACGCCGGTTGAGGAACTCGCCCTTGAACCCCGCTTCGACGTCGCGCACATTTTCAGGCTGGAATGACGTCGAATAGGGTGGCGGCACGGGACGGGAATTGAAACCGCCCGACATGGATGCGCCGCTGGTCTTGAGATAGACGAAGGTATCCTGGCCGATCCGATAGTCGATGCCTGCGGTCCAGGCCGGATAGCTGAATTTCACCGTTTCCGGGTTGTTGCAATCATCGCCCGTGTTCGGAATGCCTGCGTTGGGGCCGACCACGCAGGTCTGTTGCGCCGCAGGCAAGTTCCAGTTGACGGTGTTGTGGCGGTTGATGAACCGCTTGTCCCACGTATAGCGGATGCCGCCGGTTACGCGCAGTCGATCGGTGAAATTATAGTTTGCCTGGAAGAACATGCCTTTCGATTGCTGGACATAATTGGCGTTGTTGAAAATTCGCGTGCCGATCGGCGTGTATTCGAACGTATCGGCAAGCGTCGATTCCGTCCCATGTTCCCGAAAGTAATAAAGCCCCGTGATGAAGGACAGGGCACCGAAGTCGCCGCTCAGTTGAAGCTCCTGGCTGAACTGGCGATTGCGATAGATGCTGTATCCCGCACCTGCGGCGGTCGGCAGCGCCGAGATGTTGAAGACATTGAAGGAGCGCGACTGGCGATAGCCGGTGATCGATTTGACGGTCAGGTCTCCAAGATCGACCGCAAGATTGCTCGTCGTCGACCAGCCGGTCGTGCCATCGCCCAGTCGGCCCAGCATATCCAGCTCGGCGCGCCCGAAATTATTATATTGATATGTCGTCAGCGGATTGTTCGATCTTAGCCCGCCGGAATTGGGGAAGGCCGCGTTGCCGAACTGAGTGATGGGGCCCGTCAGGCCTGCGGGAATGAACTTCCTGACGTCGGCTGTCGGGACAGCGAAGCCCAGCGCACCGGTCAGAATGGCATCGGACTCCTGCCCGATGATCCCCGGGTTAGCCTGTTGCCGTTGCGCCAGACCATAATAATAAGACAAGGGGCTTGCCGGATTGAGCGCCGCCGCGACGAACGGCGGGCCACTGCCCCGTTGCCGAGTATAGTCGCCGCTGACGGTCCACGTCAGCGGCAATGAATTGGGTTCCCATTTGATGGAACCGCGCGCCAGATAGCTGCTGTCGAGGCTGCCGAGATTGGTGCCGAGGAAGGGTGCCGGGAAATATCCCTTATGATCTTCATAGCGACCCGCAAAGCGCACCGCCAGTTCGGGCGTCAAAGGAACGTTGAGGACCCCTTCGAACAGATTGGCGTCGTAATTTCCGGCCCCCACCCTGATATAGCCCTCGAAATTCTGCGTCGGGGCGTTGGTCGTGATATTGAGTGCGCCACCCGTTGTGTTGCGGCCGAACAGCGTGCCCTGAGGACCGCGCAGCACTTCTGCGCTGGAAAGATCGAGGAAACCGACATTGCCGCCGATCGCGCGGCCCAGATAGATGCCGTCGATGTAGATGCCGACAGCATTGTCGGAGAAGCTGTTGGGGCTGTTCTGGGCTTGCCCGCGGATCGAAATATAAAGGATGGACGCCGGTCCGGTGCCGCCGGTGCCGATGCTAACCGCAGGCGCGGCGCGCTGAAGATCGGTGGCCTGAAGCACCTGACGCTGCTGTAGCGCCTCGTTGCTGAGCGCAGTCACAGCAACGGGTGTGGTCTGCAAGGCCTCGCTCGTGCGACGAGCCGTCACCACGATATCTTCCAGCTGAGGAGAGCCTGATCGCTGCGATTGCGCGGCGGGCGCATCCCCGCTTGAAGGCGGCGCGCCCTGCGCAAGGGCAGCAGAAGACGTTCCGGCCAACAAAGCCGTGGAACACATCCAGAAAAATCGATTGGCCGAAAACCGCATTTGCCCTCTCCCTCTTATCGTTGGGCGGCATGGGTCGACCCATGCCATTTCCCTGCCGCAATGATATTTGCTTTTACCGCAAGGCGCTTGAACGATTTTGAAAGCGCCGCTTCAAAACTTGTTATTTATGATCGTAATGCTTCTTCCATTCAGTCATGCAGAACGGACTGAAGGTCCACGTCGGTCAGATAGGCGGCCTGACCGCATCCCCTGAGCAGGAAGGACTGGCGCTTCAACCAGCGATGGAACAGCAGAATCAGTCTGGCGTCCGCGTCACCCTGACCGGCGTGTGCGGCGACCCAATGCGACAACTGATCCTGCGCGTCGTCCCAGTCCCGTACCGAACCGCCGGTAAGCGCGGCGATATCGGCCATGTTGGCGGCGCGCACGCTCATGCCATAATCGTTAACCCGTCCCAGATGTTCTGCCTGCGCCGCAGCGGAGTCGCGTTCGTAACGCGCCGCTGCATCCCCGCCCGGCATGGCTTCCAGATGGCGGACGAGATGGCGGGCCGCTTGCGAGAATCCCAACGGGTCGATCTGCGGCAGCGGCGGGTCTTCCAGCACCAAGCCTTCATGGTCGGCCATGGCGCGTATCATGAAGCGGCTGGTGGCGACGCAATAGTGCTGATAGGCGACATAATCCTGTTCCGGCGCGCTATCGAACATCAGCGGCCACATGAGGAAACCATTGACCGCGCAAAAACCGGCGGTGTGAAATTCGATGAGCTTGCGGTCGATCCGGTCGCCCGACAGGCTTTCATATCGCCTGATCAACGCTGTCAGATCGCCCAGCTTTTCCGTCGAATCGCGCAGGCGCATGCCAGCAAGTTCGGCTGCGGGATCGCCCAGGGACGATACTTCGAAATCGATCAGGCCGGTGATTCGGCCCTTTTCGTCGAACAGGAACTGGCCCCCGTCGAAGTTGACGAAACACAAGCGATTGCGGCCCTGGGGAATGTTCCGCTTCAGCCATGACCAGGCGAATTCCATCAGCGGCCAGCGCCGCCCCGCGATCCGCTGCTCGAAAATCCGTTGCGATGGCGCATAGAGGTTCATCGCCACTTCCTCCGGGGTGGAGGGAACCGGCAAGCCGACGCTCTCGAAACGCTCGATCGGCAGCGCGTGGATACGGGCGACGATATCGATGAAGGACTCGCGCACGGCCTGTCTCAGCGCGGGATCTTCGATTGTGGCGGTATCGATCCGACCGGGCAGTTCCTCCATCACGATGCAAAGCGGATCGGGGATCATGCCGAACACGCGCGGCGCCGGTATGCCGTTCGCCTCGAACACCTGATGGATCCGCGCCTCCTGATGCATGTCGATGGGCGAGACATAGCTGTCCCCCCTTGGACCGCGCACATACAGCCGCTGCTCGTGACCGTCCCGCGCGACCACGGCGTTCCATCCCGGTCGCCAGCGCGGCTGTCGTTCGAATGCGATCACATCGCCCATATTGTCGGCCAACCAGTCGAAAACCTTGGCATCCAGAGGATCCGTCGGTCGTGCGACGAGGGTCGACCGGAATGTTGTCAGGGCCTCAGTCATTATCATCCTCTCTGCGCGATACGGGCAGCCCAGTCGGCCGGAAGCTGAACCTTCCGGGTTGCCGGGACGCCCTGTTCGTGATTGTTCATATAGCCGCGGAAACAGGTGGTCGGCGCGCCGGCGACGACCACCCTGATCCATTCGGGCCGCACGAATAGCGGGACCATCCGTTCAGGATCGTCCGATTCATGATAGACCGGCGGCAGGACGCCGCGACGGACCTGATCTGCAAGATCGAGGTTCATCACCCCGCCCCGACGTTCGAGTTCCGCAGCCGAAATCCGGCAGCCTTCGTACAGGAATCGGCGGACGTCATCCTTGGTCCAGCCGTGCGCGGCTATCGACGCCGCCATGTCGGGATTGAGCAGGACGAGCGGATGCCAGTGACCGTAGGTCGCGCCGGTGAACCCCCAATAGCCGCATATGGCGGTGCCGAACACGTCGCGGAGCGGCGCGAGCGAGACGGTGGGATCGCCATCGTCGCCCCCGAAGTAGAAAAAGGTGGGACTGGCCGCGACGATCCCCTGCACCGTCACGCCGCTTTCGTCCGGAGCGAGCCCCTGCTCTTCCCCGTCGGTCGCCCAGCCCAGATCGCGCAGCCTGGCCTCATCTTCCGCGATCGCAACGCAGAAATTATTGCCGACCGCGGCATAGTCCGTCACGCCCGGCGGAATGCGATGGCCGGCGATATTGCGGGAATAAAGGCGGAGGAAGCGCCCTATGGACGTGTTCGCGCGCCGACCGCTGGCGCACACGCCATGCTGGGCATTGAAATCCAGTTCGCGCGCGATGGGTCCGGACACTGTCAACAGCATCTCCCACGCGGGCGACGCGCCCTGGTCCTCCAGCCGAAAGGCAGGATCGCAGATGATCTCCGCCGCCGCCGCCAGGATCGGCATATATTCCGGCCGACACCCCGCCATCACGCCATTGACGGCCACGTTCCAGATCGTCGCCTGGTGCCCTGCCGGAAGCAATCGGCCCAGCACTTCGTCGGGTGCGCGGGGCGTGAAGGACAGGAAGGCCTCCACCCGTTCAAGCGTGGGTGGAACGACGGGCAGACCATCGCCCCAGCCCATGCGTTCGACATGATCCTGCACGGCGTCCAGCGACCCTCGGAACACGATCTCCCGCGGGGCAGGGTCCTGAACCGCCTCCGCTGTCGAGATGCTGCCGGTCTTCAACCCGGCAACGATCGGATCGGGCAGATTATCCGTCACCTTCCGGCGGAACAAAACCTTGCTGTCCGCTTCGATATTGCCGGGATAGACCGCCATGGCCGCGCCCGCGACATTCAGATATTCGGCGACGGCGGTTGCCTGATCGATGAACGGCGCGCCGACGATCGACACGGCCGGGATGCCCGCGCGCTCGACCGCGACATGGGCGCGCAGGACCGCAGGCGTGCAACTGCCGCAATTGGCGATGCCCAATATCGCCGCATCCACGCCCCTGCGCTTGAGCTCATCGCCCAGACCGGCGACCACGGCGTTTTCATCGGGCCCATGAATGTTGCCGAACTCGGTATAGGGAATGATCGTGATGTCGGGATATCGACGTTTCAGTTCTTCGCGAATGACCGCAAATGCGACGTCGCCTCCCCACATCCAGGACCAGATTTCGGCGACGGTCTTGCCTGAAAGATCGTCCAGACGATCCGCGAAGACGGTTGTCACGCGCTCGCGCTGACCAAGCGGCCACACGATTTCTATCGCCTCGTCACTGCCAACGACGCTGTGGTTCTTCATACCGCTCTCCCGCAGATCGGATCCTGGGGCGGACCCTGTTATCCCGATGAGTGTTCGGCGTGGCGACGCTATGCAAAGAAAATACTGAAGTCGCCGCTTTTGGGGTCAGCGTTCCCGAATCATACGCTTCGGGGTGCCATGAAGGATGCGATGCGCGGTTCCACCCGAAGATCGGCCGGGACGTGCTCTGCCCCTATGCGGCGGTCGATCTCTTCCTCGAACCAATAGAGTGCGCGCTCCTGATAGCCGGCCCAGATCGAGGGAATCGCGCCATTTCTGAGCGACTGCTGGATATTCCCGAACAGGCACATATCCTCCGACAGAATATGCTCGGTCGCCTTGCGCATGCCCTGCCAATAGTCGCGGTCCGCCTGCGTGTCGGATTCCCAACCCATCTGGCGCACTTCCATGATCGACCGATCCGGGCCCGCAGGCCAGAAACATTGCAGGTTGAACCCCACCGGATCGAGCGAGAAGAAGGTGTTGGGGAATGTCGGCAGGGCGATGGTGTTGTCGAGGAAAACCTGCGCAATGTCGTCCGGCCGTACCGGCGGGACCGCGAACAGCGACTCCCCCCCCTTCTTGCGCGTCCCGAACCGCATGTGGCCGCCCTCATACAGAGCGATCACGAAACTGCGTGAATCCAGATGGGGCGCCAGCGTCTTGGGATGGACCGTGTTGACGTGATAGATTTCGAGAAAATTGTGATAGGCGATCTTCCAGTTGCACGACATCTCGATGGTGAAATGATCTTTGACTACCATCCGGTCGAGCGGATAGCCTTCGGTCAGCGCCACGAATTCACCCAGAAAGTCCAGCAACGGCTCGGCATCGGCATCGAAGTTGATGAATATGAAGCCCTTATAGCTATCGCACCTGACTTCGATCAGACCATTGTCGGCCTTGTTCAGGCAGGCGAAGTCATGCTGACTGGGAACCGACTTGAGCGACCCTTCCAGATCATAGCCCCAGGCATGATAGGGAC
>NZ_QFOA01000062.1 GCF_003248505.1 Sphingobium sp. | reverse complement strand
CTGCTCCCCTACAACTGGGTAGATAGTCGCGCCACCGCCAGCCCCGTCATCGATCAGGCCGCCTGAGCGCTCCCCTGTGGGAGTGTTTTAGCGCTTACATCACAGCGCCCTATTGATCACACCAACAAGAGTACGTTTGGAAAGGAGGGAAGGGGGGCGGGGCATCGCGGAGGCGGCTGAGGGACATCACAATTTCGCAATGCCGGTGATCAACAGTTCTAACGAAGCCTCGATTTTGTTATGAAGGCGAGGCTAAGGAGATTGCTCCATGTCGTCAGAAACTTGCAGTGATGACCAAGGGCCCGACGAGGCTACCGAACAGCCGGCCCGCTTGCGAGCATCCGATTATCTCTGGAGACCTTGGTACGCCAAAATGTGGTGGGCCGCGATCCCACTCTATTGGGCGCCGGCCGGAGGTCCGACCCGGATCGCGTGGCTGGCTGACTTCTATGAGAGCGGCTACGCGGTCGTCACCAACATCGTGTTCCTGCCAGTCACTGCGCTCTTCATCCTTGGGCTCCGCTACTTTGGGCGGTTTTTGGAAGAGGGCGAGCCCGTCGATCCTCCCTTGGACATCGGTTATGGAACTCGCCGCGGCTGGGGGATGCCACATCCTACAATGGACGAATTTGATCCTCGGTCAGGTCCGCGCTGGATCGGCAACCATGGGCATGACGAGCTTCCGCGCTAGTCCTTCCTGGTCTTGTACGTTGGGTCGCCATCGCCGCCGCTATGGTCACGATCGGTTGTGAACCTCCCGCCCTTGAGGATTGCCGACTGTTCCATGGAGGTGATGGGCGCCGCGTAATCCCATGTGCCTCGCCCCGAGTCCGAATTCTCGAGATAGCGGTTCCGTAGCCCGTCACTTCCCATAATCCGGTTGCCCAACTCCTGAGAGAAGGTTGCGGCGGGATCGTTTGATCGGGCTGCCGATTTCTCAGCTGCCGCGATTGCAGAGCGAACATCGTAGTTGGCGATATCCATCGTCGACGTGGCCCTGGAACTGGTCGAGCCGGTATCGCGACTGTCGATGCCAACCTGGACACCAGCGTGACCGCGACTTCCCCGCGAACCTTTGCCAGTCGTGCCACCTCTTCCCGATCCCTCTGCTACGCCCGAGCCGACAGTTGCACCACCCCCAAGATTGGCGCCCCACGACGTACCCATCGTCGTCTGCTTCTCAGCGCTGCGTGAAAGCGACCGCTGCCAGCCGGTCTGCGCCATGATGGCCTGAACGTCCCGCTGGAGCGTGTCGGCGACCTGGGGCTTGAGCCGCCACTCGCCCTTGCGGTCCATCTCGAACCCGCCGCGCAACCAGTTCGCCATTGCCGTGCGGCCTTCCTCGCCGCCTCCCATGAAATGCTCGATCGTGTCGGGGCCGGCTTGCTTCCCTGCCTCGAACCGGGTGCTGGTGTCGCTGCGCGCCGATTGCTGGAAGCCGGCGCTGCTGGAGACGAGCAGGTCGTTGTCCGCGAAGCTGAACCGGGCCGATCCGCCGTTCGCGAGCGCGCCGAACTGGCTCTCGTTGATCAGACCGGCGCGAAGCAGCTGGCCGGCGCGCTCTGGGGTGACATTCATCGCCAGATCGCCATTCTGCGCCATCGCGATCTCGCGCTTCGACATGGTAACGCCCTCGGCGCGCAGGAGGCCCTGCATGCGGCTCAGCCGCTCATTGTCGACGATGCGGGTGAGCCGTTCGTTGCGCGCGCGGTCGGCGATACCGGCCGCGCCACCTTCGGCCATATCGACCTGGTTGCCGGCGGTCCGGCTGAGGGCCTGAATGAAGCTGTCGAGCCGCGCTGCTTCACGGGTCGATACACCGGCGGCGGACGCGCCTTCCGCGAAGCCGAAATTCTCGGACTGGCGGCGTTGCTCGCCAATCCGTGCCGCCGACCGTGTGCCTCCCGTGCCTACCTCGCGCTGCGCGTCGAGCTTGCCCGAACGCTCGGCGAAATCATAACCCGCCGCTTCGCGCGTGCGACCATAGACGCTGGTACCCTCGCGCCCGGCCTCTGCTGTCGCCCCATCCGCGGTGCCGACCTGTGTTGCCACATTGTACGTCTCGAGAGCACGCAGGACCTGCGCCTCGTTCCGACCGGTAGCGCGGGAGAGTTGGGAAACGGCAGAGCTTCGTGCCTCCCCCGAGAGCGCATTGATGAAGCCGATGCGGCGCGCGGTCTCCTGGGGGGAGAGGCCCAGCATCTGGGCTGCGTCGCGCTGGCCCTGGTTGGTGCCGGTGCGCAGCGCCTGCTCGGTCGCGACATTGCCGCGCTCGACCGCTGCAACCTGGTCGCCGGCGAAGTCACGCCGGCCTTCCATCGCGCCGACCTGGGTCTGGGCCGAGGTCAAATCGTTGGCGATCATCGCTTCCTGGTCATAGGCATTGGCGATGAGCTTGGCGAAGGTCGGGTCGGACTGAGCCTCGCCGATCACTCCAGACGCCTTGAGCTCGGCATCCTTCGCCGAATAGCCGCCGCGCTCGAAATGCCGCGTCGCGGCCTGCATCATCATGCCGTAGGCGCGCTGGTCGCCGAACGCCCGCCACTGGACGAGGTTCTGGGCGAAGGCGCCGAACGCCTTCTCGCCGGCCTCGCCTTGGCCAAAATAGTTGGTGCCGAGTTTCCGCAGCGCGTCCTTCTCGGCGAACTGGTGGATGGCGCTGGTCGCGGCGTTAGCCTGGACGGCGCGCGCGACGGCCGGATCGGCGAGATCGCGGCCACCAAGTGCCGGTGAGAGCGAGCCCATCTGGCGTGCGCCTTCGATCCCGCCGAGCGCGAACGCAGTGCCGCCCGCCGTTGCCGGCCGTTCGCCGATGATCCGGTTCGCCTCTCCGAATACCCGGTTGCTTCCGAAGGTCGACCGTTCCCCGAAATCCCCGAAGCTGGCCGAGGCATTGGCGCGGGCGCGGGTGCCGGCGGCGGATGCCTGGCTCTCGAGCGCCGAGGCAAAGCCCTCGGTCGTCGCGATCGGTGCGGCCGCGGCTGCGCCTTGATGCGCAACGCCGAGCGCGCCGCTGGTGAAGGAGGTGAATACGTTACCCGAGAAGCGGAAGACGGTGAACACGAACGCACCGGCCAGCCCGGCGGCGGCCGTGCGGAAGCTGCCGAAGATTGCGAGCGCCTTCATCGCCGCGGATGGCGCCAGCAGCCAGGCGTTAGCCGCGAGTGCGTTCGATCGCATCTCCTGGAGGACGTCGGCGGCGCGGCCCAAAGTGAGCTGGTAAATGCCGGCGTCGATCACGCCCCAAAGCGCCACGAACACGAACAGGCCGAGCGCGAAGCTCGCCACGCGCATGTTGATCGGGGTCAAGATGAACAGCAGTGCCACGGGGATCATGAAGAGCATGATCGCGAACACGGTCGCGCGGATCGTCGGCATCCATTCATTCGCGACCGACATGGTGGCGAGCCCATTGGAGACGACCGCCCGATTGGCCATGACCCGCGCCGCGGTCGCCGGCGAATCCTCGAACAGCACGTCGCCGACGGTGTTGGCGAGCATGATATGCGTCAGCAGCGACTGTGCGGTCAGCGGGCGCCCGAGCATCATCTGCCCCATCTCGCCGAGTTGCTGCCGGCACCGGGCGAGCTGCTGGGCATTGCCGGCATCGAACCCGGTGCGCGCGCACACCTGCCGGCTATAGCCCTCGAACAGGGTCGGGTCGGACAGCCGTTCCGAGATGTGGTCCCAGGCGTCGGTACAGCTCACCGTCGTGCCGCCCTTGTCGCTTTCGGCATAGACCGTCGAGAAGGTCGCCGGCCCCGCCATTGCCGCGAAGGCCGCAGGCAAGTCGGTGGTCGTGCGGAACAGCTTGTCGTCATCGACGCCGTATGCTGCCGAGACGCGCGCGACCGGATAGCATTGGCGGACATAATCCTTGATCGTCGCATCGAGGAAGGTGTCGGTCATCGGCCCGCGCGGGCTGACGGCGTTCAGGAAGAGATCGAACGAATGCCCGCCCGCGCCGAACTCGATTTTGGCGTTCGGATCGAGGGTATTGTCGTCGATCGTCTCGACCAGCGCCCGCTCGATCATGTTGGTGGCGCCGGCGATCAGCACCAGCAGGACGGGCACGTCGCCGACTGGCTGATAGGCGTTGCGGACCCGGTCATAGACGTGAACCGTGCCGGTGGTGGCGACGAGACCGACGAACAGTCCGATGCCGATCAGTATCTGGAACCCGAACGCGACGAGCCCCATGCCGGAACCGCGCACGCTGGCAAGGAGTGCCCCGAGCGCGATCCCGACCGTGGCGATGATCAGGACCAGTGTCTCGTAGCGCGGGTCGCCAAAGATCATCGATACCAGCCGGAACGCGTCGACCGTCTCCGCGAAGCCGTCATAGGTGTGGAAGCTGGTCTCGACCGCAAGGGCGGGCGAAGCGACGAGCAAGGCGGGGAGGGCGGCGAGGATACGGGCGAGGCGGCGCATGGAGGGCTCCCCGGCTATTGGTTGCGGTTCGAGGCGGCGCCGGCGGCGTCGCGCGCATCGCGGTCGCGCTGGCGGATCAGTCCGGCATAATTGGCGGAGAGGTTCGCCTGGCCCAGCGCGGCCATATAGCTCTGGCGCATCTGCGCGCGCTGCCGCAGCACCTCGTCGCGCAGATCGCGCAGCTGCTCGATCCCCTTGGTCAGAATACGCGTCTGACAGATGTTGGCGCTGTTTCCGTCGGAGGCGCCCGCAGCGCTCGCGCCGCGCTCGGCGTTGCTGACGGCGAAGTCGATCGAACGGGTGAGGTCGTTGAGCATCTGATAGGCCAAGGTGAGCGCCACCAGCTCGTCAGTGTCGCCGATCACCGAATCCACCACGCCCTGGCGGACGCCCCATTCGAGCATCCGGTAGACCGGCAGCGTCCGGACATTGGCTACGAACTGCCGCTCTTCCGCCGACAAGGCCGCGCGGGTGCGGATCTTGGTCGCGATCGACTGCATCCGCTCGCGGGCAAGTACGAGCGCGCCGCGGCCCGGGCCGTCCTGCGAGCAGTCCGCGCCGGTCGGCGGCACGTTCAGCGAGCGTTTCCGCACGCGCCCAGTCAGAAAATCCTGCGCGCTTTCCGTATCCTGTGCAGGACATTGCGGAATCGCCGTGAACAGCGGCACTTTGTCGGCGGGGTCCCAGCGCATATAGACGTCGCCGACGCGGGCGCGCATCACGCTCGCCCAGTCGCCCGCGCCGACGCGCGTCGCCGCATGGCCGAGCAGCGAGCCGGTACGGAAGATGTCGGTGACTTCCGCGGGGCAATTCGTCAGCGCCTCGCGGAGATCCTCGGTCGGATTGTTCTTGTTCGCCTCGATCCGCTCGCGGCTCTGCTGGTAGCTCTTCGAAAAGCCCTGCTTGACCGAGCGGTATCCGGTCATCTCCTCGATGATCCCCGACATGTTCTCGTCGCCTCTGGCGATCTGGACCATGCGGTTGGCGAGCCGGCAGTCATTGACCTGTATCGAGTTCAGATAGTTGGTCGCCGCCTCCATCTTCGAGATGATGTTGCCCATCTTTTCGTCGAGCGTTTCGAGCAGATACTGGAACGCGACGGCGGGTGCCGCCTGGAGGATGCTCTCGAGTTTCTGCACGAGATAATCGGGGTCGAGGAACGACATGCCGCCGAGGAACATGTCGATTCCGCCGCAGCCGGCTTTCACCTTGGGGAGCGTCACCGACATCAAATAGTCGTTATGGACATCGACCCGGCCGGACATGCCGCCCGCGGTCACATAGCCCCGGGTCTGATCCTCGAAGCTGCCCGGGCTCGTATAGGTGACATTGTCGAACCAGCTTTCCGCCCAGCTCTGGGCGTTCGCCGGACTGGCGCCGGCAGCAATGGCGAGCGTCAGCCCAGCGAGGAGAAGTCGAACGCGTGCAAGGCTCGGGAACATGGCGGGCTCCTGTGAGATCGGATGGAAAGGGGAGACGCTGTGCCCGCCATTGCTCAGCGCCTCGATCGCGACGGTTGCGGCATCCCGACGATGCCGGTGAATTTCGACATGGCGCGCACGCCGACCGCTGGCCTGACTCCGGTCAGCATCTTCGCCGCGAGATAGAGGTTGCGCGCCAGGTTGGGCGCATGGTCGGTGCCGATGGCGACAGGAACAATGCGCTCGGGATCGGTGAGCGGCCTGACCCAGGCGACCGGGTTGCCGACCCAGGGCAGGCCGAGCCGCCCCGAGCGGAGCATCGCCTCCTGTGTACCGATCGTGCGGACGCGCCAGCGATAGCGCTGCGCCAGGCCGGTGAGCTTGGTCCACAGGTCGCCGCAGGGGACGCAGCCGGGGCTGGTGGTCATCTCGATGACGAACGCGGGCCCCTGACCACGCAGCGTCGCGTCGAAGTCGTCCGGATAGTCCTTCGTAACGGGCACCCGTGACAGCCAGGTCTGCATCGCCTTGCTATCGGCGACGGGATGGATAGCGGCGCGCATCGCCTGGTCGCGCATCACGGGTTGCGCCTGCGCGGTCGAGCCCGCGGCGATTGCCGCGATCGCGATGCCGATCGGGAGCGGAAAGCGTCTCATTGATCGCGCCCGGCATTGGCATCGACGAGATCGCCGCCGAGGGCTCGGGGATCGGTCGCGGAAACCGGGCCATTGGCGAGAGCGTCGAAGAAACCGTCATCCTCGCCGGGACCGGTCAGGAACTGCTCGGGCCGGATATCGCCGCGAAGCAACCGGACCGCCTGATAGGCCATCTGCGCAAGGTTGGGATAAGCCTCGACGCCGCTCGCGATTGTCATGCGCTGCGCACTGCCGCGGCGGATCACCATCGTCGTCGGCGTGATCTCGACGCCGAACCGCTGGCTAACCTCGGGACGCCTGTCGACGTCCATCAGCGTGACCTGCCAGCCCATTTCCTCCTGGAAGCGCTGCACGATCGGCCACTGCACGCGGCAATATCCGCAGGTCGAGCGCGAGAACATGACGAGCGCGAACTCACCCGCATGCGCGCGGAGATAAGAACGGCGGATGGCATCCTTCTGCGCCGTCAGCTCGGAGCGGGCGTCGCCGACCATCGGGTTGGCGGATTTCGAATTGAGTTCCGGGTTCTGGAGCATTGCGAGCTGGGTCACGCCCGCAAAGGCCCGCGCCTTGCGCCGCGCAAAATCCTGGAGTCGCCAAAAGTCGGCGACAGCATCGACCGTCAGGACCGTCGCCGCATAATCGCGCTGCTGCTCGATCAGCTTGCGGATCTTCGGGGGCGTCCAGGTCGCCAGTTCGGCCATCGGGGGGATCGCCGGCTTGTGAAGCGCTTCCGGGTCATCCTCCGCCGGGGTGGAGGGCTTTGGCGCCTCGTACCACCAATAGCCCTGCTTGCGGGGGGCATCGGGTGCCGGCTCGCTCAGCCGCCGGCTCGCAGTACCTTGCGCAAAGGCGGGTGCGGCCGACAGGGACATGGCGATAGCGAGCGCGACCAGGGGACGGCGGCCGATCACAGCAATCGCTCCATGCGCGTGAGAGTGGCGATCGGCACTAGGCCGAAATAGCGGCTGTCGAACCCTCTGGGATGGTTCGAGCCAACGTAGATCATGCCGGCGGGGACCACGCCGCTCCACTGCATATGGTCGAGCTTCTGCCCGTGGATGCCGTAAGGCAGGCTGACCCCGAGCAACTCGCCATTGCAGAAATAATAGCCATCGAAGGCATTTCGCGCTGCCACCGAGGGTTTTTCGATCTTGGTCAGGCGGTCGCCCGGCATACACAGGGCATGTTTGGTCACCTTGACCGGCTTTGGACCGGCGATCGGATGATGGAGCGTGAACATGACATAATCACCCCGGGCGATCGGACCCGGCGCCTGCCGGACCGCGAAGGCGTCGATCGACGGCGTCATCACCAGACTGACCTTGGGAAGCGCGATTCCAGCGACAAGCGCAACCGGCAGGACGACCGCCAGAACCTGCCACAAGCGTTCCGGCCTCGCGGGCTCGCCATTGCCCGGTGCGCCGAGTGCGACAGCGGCCTTGCCGGGCAAGCGCCGCAGCCGAGGCCAGAGGCCGAGCAGGGCGCTAGCGAGCGCCCAGAAGAGCCTGAGCATCTCGTACCTCCCTGTCTCCGCCCAGCCGGGCATATTCCTCGAACATGCCCGAGAGTGCGCTGTCGCCGTAGACGACGTGCGACGCCCTCGGGCTCTCATCCTCCCGCTCGCAATAGGCCTGGGTCGGGTCGCCCGGGATCATCGCGAGCGCCGGCACCCGGGTGACCGCGTGCTGGCGAAATACCATCGGGTCGATGATGACCTGGACGCTGCGCATAGCGCAGGACGGACCCTCGCAGCCGGGATCGAGCCGCAAAATCTCCGCCGTCAGCTTCGCCATCGGACCGACCTTGCGCAACCCGCCGGGAATCCCGCGAAACGCGATCACGCCGTGGACGCGTTCGAGCTGGGCGGCATAGGCCCGGAGTACCGGCACCGGCATCGAGGACGACACGAACAGCACCGGCACCCACGCCTTGATCGCACGGGCAGCGCCTGCCTTCGCCACGGCTTCCATCTCGCCGGGCTCGAGACCGAGTGCCTGGCGTAGGCGTTTCGCCTGCGCCTCGCGCTCTGCCGCCATGCGCGCTTCTCCCGAAGCCAAAGCGGCGCGGGCGCGCGCGTCGATCGCGGGAGCGGGCAGGCGTTTGCGCAGGCCTTCAAAGGCACGTCGGCGTTCGGCTTCGCTGGCAGGTTGCGGCAGCCTCGGATCGGGCACGTCGGTCCGTTCACGCTTCGCTCGGGACACGGCGCCCTTCACGCGTTCCATCGCGGCGTCGCCCTGGTCCTGGATCTTGTCGCGGGACGAGTCCTGGGCGAGCGCCGCAGTCGCCAGTAGCAAGCCTAGCGCCGCCAGCACGCTATTGGTCGATGGCGTTGAGATACGCATCCACGCGCTCCTTCATATCGATCTGGATGTCGGATTGGGCGCGGGCCTCGATGTCCGCATAATATTCGGAGAGGTCGATCTTGCTGAAATCCAGCGCCTGAAATTCCTCGGGCGTGAAGCCGCGGCAGATCGGCTTTTTGGGCGTGCCCCAGCCGACTCCGTTGAAGGATTTGAGCTGCGGGCGGCCCTGCTCCTGGATGATCCGACCGAGCTTGGTGTTGAAGCAGCAATGGCCGCGCGCCTTTTGCAGGCAGACGCCGAGGAAGCTCGCGGTGCAATAGCTGCCGACCTCGTGGCACATGCCCGAGCCGCGCAGCATCGCGGTCTCCATGTCCTGCTGGTCGCAGCCGGAGAACAGGAACTCGACCATGAAATTGATCGCAAGGCTGATCGCGATCGAGGTCGGATCGAGCCCGATGATTAAGGCGTTCGCCCCGGCGCTGGCCGCCTGGCCCGCCGTCGCTCCGGCACGGAACGCCGTGAACGCCGCGCTCATGCCGGTAAAGACGCCTTTGGCGACGGCGATCTTGGTACCGATCGAGCCGATCGACGAGCCCATGCCGTCCTTGACGATCTTGCCCTTGTCCTTGCAGCAATTGGACAGCGTGTTGCTGATCCCGGGCGGGCGGCAGCGCATACCGCGACCGCTGAAGATCTCGACGGTGCCGAGGCAATTGCCCTCGGCGTCGACTGGGCCGTCGGCGGGGACGCCGGGGTCGTCGACCGGGGGCTCCTCGACGATCGGGGTGCTGGAGAGATCCGCGCAACTGTTCGGCGAACAGGCCGGCCCGCCATCCTGCGCGAGGCAGGCATATTGGGGCCCGAGCGGGCAGCTATAGCTGCCGCCGGGCTGCTCGACGCACGAGACTTTCTCGAGCGGGCATTGATACTGGCCGGCGGACGTCATCTCGCACGACGCGAACTCCCCACTGTCGCTGGCGTCGCCATTGCCGTTGAGATCGGCCGCGCACATCTGCTGGCCTGCCCCGGGATTAGGCCCATGACCGGGACCAGGGCCCGGGCCGGGATCGACCGGGGGTTCGCCCGGCTCTCCGGGCAGATCCGGTTCGGGATTGACCGGCAGCGCGAGGGCGCGCTCGGAAGGCTGCGGCGCCATGACCTGTGCGTGCGCGAGGCCGGACGCCATGAGGAGCGCGGCGCCCGCCAGCATCCAACAGGCGGCCATGCGCGGGGTGAGGAAGTGCCAGCGGGTCATTGCGGGGCCGCCGTGCATACGAGGTCGGCACCGGCCAGCCGGACGGTCTGCATCATCACCACTGCCTCCGGGAAATCGTCCAGGCAGCCGCACGCCGAGACGATTTCCTCGCCTGGCCCTGCCGGGCAGACATTGTTCGTGCCGCAGCTATGGTAGAAAATGTCGAACGAGGCGGGATCGTTCTGCTGGCTGCCGACCACCCCCGCAGGAGCGGCGGCGTTGTTCACACGCGGGGCGCGCGTCTTGCAGATTGGCTCGCAGGCAGGGACGGAGCCCCGATCCGGAAGCGCGAACGGCCGTGTCGACGCAGAGAAGCTACCGTCGCTGTTGCGGGTGCGATCGGCGAGCATCGTCTCGGTCGATCGATCGAGGATGTACGCGCCGCGGCTGAGGTCGGGCTGGGGCAGCGTCCCATTGTCGATCTCGCAACTGTAGCTACGCTCCTTCAAGAAGAAGTCGCGCCGCAATTCGACCGCACAGGCACCGTTCCCGAGGATGCGTGTTTGAGGAAGCGGACGCAGCCCGGTCTGGACGCCCGCCCGGAAGGTCTGGACACCATCGACATTCTCGTCGGTCAGGCGGCAGCGCGAATCCGAGGCGGTGGGCGCGCACAGATCGACGACCTGCTCGGTGGTGCGGCAGCTGGTGTCGAGCTCGACATGGATTTGCGCGAACGCTTCGCCTTCGCCGCCGACGGCGACCCGCAGCCAGATCTCGTGGTCGCCGGGCGTCAGATATGGCTTGAGGTCGAGGTTCGGATAATTGTGCCAGGTCTTGCTCCGTTCGCATTTGGAGCCGGGCAACGAGGACGAGGTCCATGAGCCCGGATCGGCCAGCACCAGATTGCCGTCGATTCGGACCTGCGCCGCGTCGTCGAAATAGATATGGCTCAGCCGCGCGTCGCGGATGCGATCGGCCGCGCCGACGTGCAGCACCATCCGATAGTCGAACAGCCGGCAATTGCCGCCGCGCAGTGAATCGTCCGTGGGCGATCCCATCAGCCAGTCGATCGACGTAGGGCTGCGCACTTCAGAATAACCGCCGGCGACCCGCGAGATGATGTCGTCGGGGCCGACCTCGTCCATCGCGACCTGCCGCTCGATCGTGCAGCGGCGTGTTTGCTGTCCCTTGGCCGACCCAGCGGGCGAGGCGGCGAGCGCTTGGAACACCGCGTTGCCGGTCGATGCAGCGACCGCGTCCCCGGCAAGCGCATTGGGCGTCGCCCGATAGACAGTCTGCGGCAGCTCCGGATTGCTCGAGCAGGCGGTCGATTGCGCGCCGACATAGCGGATGCTCGGTCCGTCGATCACCGCCTGCGCGACCCCGATCCTTGGGTCCGCCGTGGTCAACGCGCCGATCATCCCGCCGCCAAGATCGCCCAGCACCGAGGGAAGGTTGCCCCAGGCGAGATTGGCGCCGCAGCTATTGTTGATGCAGTAGCAGCCGGCGAGTTCGGGCATGTTGACCTCGGTGAGCTTGAGGCGGCGAGCGGCGTCCACGTCCCAGCGGAAATAGTTGCACAGGCTCCAGCTGCCGGGCTGGCACGAGATCACGCCGTTCGCGCAAATGCCGGAGACCGGGACGGGCAGGGTGATGCGGCTGTCGACAGTGCCGTCCATATCCGTGTCGCGGGCGATCTGGACCGTGCCGAGGTCTCCGGTCGAGGCCGGCTGCACCACCACTTCCATCAGCGTCGCCGTCTTCTGGCAGGCGAGGTTGGGCGTGAATGTCTTGCTGCTATCGACCGTGGTGATCGGCTGGCCGGAGAGGCCGGGCGTCACATAGTTGCGCTGGATCGCTTCACTGTCGGCCGATTTGGCGCGGGAGGCCTCGGCCGCGGTGCGCGCGCGATCTTCCATCGACTGGGCGAGCACGGCCGCGGGCAGGAACAGGGTGGCCAGCGCGGTCGCTTTCACGGTCCAGACGAGAGGAGAGCATCTGGAGCGTGGGGGGAGCGAAACGACCGCGCTGGCCGGGGGTGGAGCGGCGCCGCAGGGGGGCTTCGACGCCGCTCCTGTCTCGTGCGCGCGCCGGCGGCCGTCAGGGCCTTGGCGGGCAGACCTCCGGTATATGCCGGCGGCGTCCACGAGACGTTCGGGAAAGGGGTGGGGGACAGGCGATCCGCTCATGGCACCGGGATCCCGGCGCAGCAGATCACCTTCTCGAAGAGCATGAACTGGGCATTGTCCTTGCCCGGCGCGTGTTTGCCGCTGGTCCACAGCGAGCCGGGCCTGCCGATATTGACGCACTTGCCGCCCTTGACCGGCTCCATCAGCTGGAGCTTGTAGCGCGACTTGGTCCAGATCGGGCTGGGTTTGAACGAGCAGCCGTCGGACGAGGAAATTGTGAGCGCGCCAAGCCGCCCCATCATGAACGTGCCGCGCGCGGCGAGCCCCGCCCAGGCCTCGACACTGTCGTCGAAATGGATATCGCCGGCGATCGGATAGGTCGCGCCCCAGCTGCCCATGCACCAGAAAAGGGGATCGATGACGTTGCCCGCAGCCGCTGCTGCGCTGTCGCCCATGCAGGCGAGACCCGCGGCGGGATTGCCGAACAAAATGCCTTCGGGCTGGATGATCGCGCCGAGTGTCCCCGACTGCCACGTTGGCAGCACCTCGGTGATCAGCGCGACATCGAACCCGTCATCCTCCAGGCAGGGAAGATCGGTGAACATGTCGAGCATCGCCCAGACCGGCGAGATGTAATAATGCATCTGTGCGAACATCTTGCGCGTGTTGGTGCCATCGGCGATCGACGACTGGCTGCCCTGCAGCCTGCCACCCGTCTTCATGAGATCGGCACCGAGCGCCATCATGCAGCCGGGCTCGGTCACCACATCGACCATGCGGTTGGGAGACCAGTAGGAGACCTTGACCCCGAACCAGAACTGCACGCCCTTTCGGCACGCGCAGAGCGGCTTCGACGCCGATTGCGCATCGAGCGCCTTGTCGAGCTTGTCGTAGCTTCCGACCCGGATGCCGCCGACCGTGATCGGGAAGATGCAGGTCCAGCGGACCTTGGTGATCGGATTGAAGACGCCGCTCTCGCATTTGGAGGCATGCGCCTGACCCGGCCAGCCGAGCGACGCGGCGACGCCGAGGGCGATGCCGATGAGGAAGATGGGCCAGCGCCGAGTCATCGCGCTGCTCCCGGTACGATGTCCGCCAGTTTGCGACTGCGCGGCCCGAACTCGGTGAGCACAAGCTTCTGCCCCGCCTGCGCAACCACGACGGGCGCGACGGTGAGGCCGAGCCGTTCCTTGACCCGCTCCTCGAGGATGTAGATCGCGCGGCCCGTCTTCTCGGTCAGCGTTATCGGATCGCCATTCTCTTGTCCGAGTGCGGTCAGCAGGATGAAATCGCTCTGCCTCGCGGTCCGCAGCGCCCAGGCGAGATCGCGCGGATGCACGACGACAAGCCGCTGCGGCAGCTTCACGAAGGTCAGCGGGTTGAAGGTGAAGCCCTTGGGGTAGAGCGTCTTACCGCCCGGCAGCGTGATGTCGAAATCGAGCGTGTAAAAGGGGACGACGGTGCGGGTGCGATCGGCAGTCGCCGGCGCGAGCGGCGCGGACTTGAGCGCGCTCCATTTGTCGCGCGGACCGAATGCCTTCGACATGTCGCGCGGCAGCGTCGCAACCTTGGCCTCGATCTCGGACAGCGCATCGGGCTCGGCAATCGGCCAGGTCCGCCCGATCGTGCTGCGTGCCGTCGGAGCTGACTGTGCAGTCTGGGCGTCGGCGGCGATGGCGATGGTGCCGGCGGCCACGACGAGCAGCGCGACGGTCGCGGCCTGGCCAAGCGCCACGCGACGGGCGCGGGGCGGGAAGGGGAGATCAGCGGCCATGGCGGCGCCTCCAGGGTGTGGTGGGAGTATCGGGCGGACCGACGAGCGCGCCGATGAAGGAAGCGCCGGACACGAAGGTCACGATCCAGACCATCAGCCCCAGCCGCTCGGCCACACCCGGTGCAAGCATCAGCAGATAAGTCTGCACGAACAGCAGGACGAAGCCGCCGACGGCGAGGCGCACCGAACCGGGCGAGGGTTTCCCCGAGAGCAAGCCACTCATGACGCCCTCCGTTGCTTGAAGCGGGCGAGCAGGCGGGCGCTCCAGACCGAGAGGCCCAGCAGCAGGAGCCCGCTGGCAAGACAGGAGGCCGCCACGATCAGCGCCGCGCGGGCGACCATGGCAGGGGGCTGATCGAGTGCCATGCCGGCGGCAGCGATCAGCACGCCCATCAGCACGGTCTCGATCGCGACAAGCCGAAACTTCCAGACGAAGGACTCGGCCTCGCACCGCGCGGCGACGCGCGCTTCGATGATCGCTTCGAGCTCATCCTCCGAGCCGAGCGAGAGCGGCAGCTGATCGGGGTGCGGTCTCGTGGGGCGGACCATGGCCATCACTCCGCAGCCTGGGCGACCGGGCCCGCCGGTCCGAGGATTTCGGCGGGATCGACGCCGGCGAGCCGGCACACCGCCTCCAGGGGCGAGAGCCCATGCCGGAGCAACGCTTCGAAAGCGGCGACCTCGTCCGGGGCCGACGTGTTGATCCAGTAGGAGAAGGGATCGACGACGAGCCGTGCGATGCCGAGACCGAGCGGCGAGTCGATGAAGACTTCGCTGTAATTGGGTTTGGAGTTGCGGACCGACTTCAGCAGGTCGAGGACGAACCCGGAATAGTCGAGGATCTTGTTCTCGACCGCGCGGTCATAGGTCGAGCCCTGGAGCAGGAAACGCGTCGCAGCATTTTCGAGGATGACCTGGCCGGTGCCGCCGAACAGGGTCAGGTCATTCATCGACTGGAGGACGATACCGAACGAGCCGCGATATTTGCGCGCGCGCCGATAGCCCTGGCCGAATGCTTCGGCGAGGCGGCTCAGATCCTGGCCTTCGGTGCGGGTCATGAACTGCGCAGCTTCGTCGCAGAGCACAAAGCGCGGCCGATCGCGGGCGGAGAGATAAAGCTCCTGCGTGACCGCGTTCACCACGACCATCACGATCACGTTGAAGAGATCGGGCATGGACTTCAGGCGCTCGAGCTCGAGCACGACGAACTCGTCATTTCGAATGTCGAGCGTCGAGGGGCCGTTGAAATAATGGCCGTAGGCGCCGTCCGACCCGAAATCGCGCAGGTTGAACGCCAGTTCGCGCGACGTCGGCACGAGATGCTCGACCCGGTCGAGATCGCTGCCGGCATGGGCCGGATAGGTGCCGAGCCATTCGCGCACCGAATCGATGCCGTGGTCGGCGCGGCCTGTATCGATCGTCCATTGGACCGCCGACTTCAGCAAATTCCATTCGGACGTCGTGACGCCCTTGCGGGTCGAGGCGTTCGCCATCTCGGCGACGATCGCGACCGCCATGGTGATGGCGGACTGTTTGTCGTCGCCGTCGAGCGCAAGCCCCATGTCGAAAGGATTGAGGACGAGCTGCTCCTCGCCGATGTCGATATAGCGACCCGAGCAAAGCGTGCAGAGTTTGCGATAGCTCCCGCCGATATCGATGATCCGGATCAGCGCGCCGCAAGCGTAATATTGCTGGCACAGATTGTTGAGCAGGAAGCTCTTGCCCGCGCCGGATTCGGCCGAGACGATGAAGTTGTAATTGTTGATGCGGGGATCGAAGAGATCGAGCGTGATCAGCTGACCCTTGCGGCCCGTATAAAGGAGGGCAGGGCGCCCGCCGCCGCGGAAGTCGGTCTGGATCGGCGCCATCAGCACCGCCGCCTTCACCGGCATGCGGAAGTCACGCTCGAGCATGCGCATCGTCGTGCGGTCCGGATAGAGCCCGAACGGCAGGCTCATCGTCAGCAAGGTCGGGTTGAGATAGCTCTCTTCCTGCATCGAGAAGGGCAGCGGTTCGCCTTCCCACAGGCGCTTGGCGCGCGCGGCGAGATCGCGGGCATGGGCACGGTCGCGGCCGAACACCCAGATCGTCGGAATGACGCGGACGAACTTGGAATTGCCCGCCTCGTCCAGGATCCAGCCGATCTCCTCAATCTGCTTGCCGACCTCCACCGCGAACGAGCCCGCCGCTTTCTGCGCCGAGAGGATCTGCGCGCGCTTGTGAATCTCGAACTGCGAATGATCGAACAGGATGTTGAGCGTGTAGAGGAACGGGCCGCCGATCTGGTCGCTGTCCTCGGCCGAGCCGCGCATGCCGCCGAGCAGCCGGTTGGCGCGTTCCGCGGTGATCCGGCGGGCGGGCGCCTTGGGCGTCAGGCATCGCGCGACCTGGTCGCCGAGAAAGACCTCCTGGCCCTCGAACACCAGGTCCGGTCCCGCATCAATGATCTGCTTGGCGAGCGATGGCGCGCCGATCGTCGCGCCATCGGCGAAGACGCCGGGTGCGGGCCGGGCGACGCCGTTGAAAATGCGTCGGTAGAAAGCGACCATCTCTTCAGGGGGGAGCCGGCGGATGCCGAGCTTGGCGAGCTGTTCTTCCACCTGGCGCCGAAGATCCTCGCCGAGGGGGCGGCGCGTCTTGATCGACAGCAAAGTGCGGAAGTTGCGCACCGGGATGCCGTGCAGGGCTTTCAGGCCGTGTCGTCCTTGGCTGAGATATTCGCGGGTATGGCGCGCCGAGGCCTGGATCAGCGGATCGTCGCGGGTCTTGAGGTCGAGAAAGGCGTCGAGCGCGTCGTCGATCAGCGGGTCGGCAAAGGTGTGGAGCTGGAGGACCGTGCCATCCGGGAAGTGGATATTGAGAAGGCCCTGCAGTGCTCCCTGGACGTGCGCGAACATATACGCGGTCGGCACGATCTCCCAGGCATGGCCCCAGCAATCGTCGATGCACAGGAAGGCCTCGGTCTCCTCGTCCCAGGCAACCAGCGGCAGATAATCCGAATAGGCGTCGCGGCGGACCGCGTTGCGGAGGCGCGCATAGGTGAGCCCCCCGTTCCTGCTGCCGGGACCGCTCATTGCTTCGGTTCCGTCAGCGCGCGGGTCCCAGCCACGGCATGCGCCGCCTCCTCCGCGCCATCGGCCACCGCGGCCGACTCCCGGACCTGGCCCAGGATCGGCGCGCTGGCGGCCTGGCTGGGCGGCGCGACGAGGGTGCCGCCGACCACCCAGACGGGCTTGTCGACGATCGAGTAAACGTAGCGAGGCATGTAGAGCCGGTCGGGCCGTTGCCTGTCGGCATAGGGCAGGATCAGCGTGCGGATCGTCCGGGCGGGCTTGAGCATCGGCGTCACCGGCGCTTCGATCAGGCCCTTGAGCTCCTGATAGACGCTGGCGCGATATCCGGCATAGGCGCTCGGGACCGCGGCCTTGCCCCTGCCCCGCACGCGGGCTTCGGCTGACTGGTCGCGGAGCTTCTTGCGGTCGTTGGTGACCGCCGGGTCGGATGTCGAGGCGACACCCGCAACCGCATCCTCATAAGCCCGCTCAGGATGGATGCATTGGCCATGGTCGTCATTCTTGCAGCTGAACTTCTCCGGATAGGGCGACATGAGCGACCCCATCGTCGCGCATCCCGAAAGGAGGAGGCTGGCGCCGGCGAGCGCGAGCGCGCCTGCGCGCGAGGGAAATCTTGGCATGGCGGGGGCTCCCTGGAAGACGGGCGGGCGGCGCATCAGAACTTTGCTCCGACCGAGGGTTTGATTTCGAGGGCGAGGCCCTCCTGGATGACGACCACGACATCCTTCGCGGCCCCCACCTCGACCACCGGGCCCGCCTGACGGGCGAGATCGAGATAGAAATCGGTGAGTTTGTCCGAGGAGCGCGAGAGCCCGGAGGCGACGCCTGATTTGGCCGCGTCTCCCGCATCGAGCGTGCGCACGCTGCCGAGAGCCGATGTCGAGACGTCGCCGAACGTGCCTTCGACCGACTGGGAGATGCCCGCGATCGTGCCGGCAATGAACGAGCGCGCGAGGGTCGCCCCGGCGCGGGTCACGACCTTGCCGGACAGGCCCTTCTTGCCATCCGCGTCGACGAAGAAGCCCTTGATCGGCTGGTCGACCACGGCATGTTCGTCGAAATCGACGCAGGAGATCGAAACGAGCTGGATCTCGACCCGCTCCTTCGCGAGGCTTCCGGTCGCGTTGCCGATTACGAAGCATCCGGACAGGTTTGCCTTCACGTCATTCGGCAGGACGGCGGGCGCCTGAACACGCGCGATGATCGGTTCGGGATTGCTCGTCGCATCGCGGCTCGCGAGTGCGTCCACTCCGGTCAGAAGCCGCGCCTTCATGAAACCAGGCGGCAAATAGATCGTGCGATTGGCTTTTTTTGACCGCGCCCCGCCGGCTGCGCCTCCCTCGCTCGCTGGCGCGGAGATCGCCGCGCCGATCGCGCCGACCTGCCGCTCGGTCGGCGGCGCGGGCGGGGCGGGAGGTGCGGAAGGCGCCGCAGGCGGTGGGGGCAGCGACCCAGCCTCGCCGCTCGCCTCGGGCGGCGCAGGCGGATAGGCCGGGACCTCGCCAGGCAGAGCCGGGGGCAGACCCGCGTCGGTGCCGTCGGGAGGGGCGTGCCCCGCGGTCCCACCGGGGGCGATCTTGCCTTCTTCGATGGCGGTCACGCGCTCGCCGAGCAGCGACTGGCCGTCGAGGATCTTCTGCAGGTCGCCCCGCATCTTCAGCTCGAGACTGTCGCCACGGAGCCCCGCGCCCATGTCGAGCTTCGAGGCTTCGGGCACCGGCGCTTGTTCCTTGGTGCCGCTCGAACTTGCGGAATAAAGACCATAGCCCAGCACCGCGATCGTCGCCGCCACGCTGATCTGTTTGGCACGGAGCCGTTGATCGGAGGTGAGGCGGGACCATTGCGATCGCAGATCGAGCAGTGCCGGACGATCGGCGCCGCTGTCGAGTGCTGCGCCCGCCGCGGCGTCATGGCGTTCGGGAAGCGGCGCTGGCTCGGGTGCACCGGTGTCGGGGCCGGCGCTCATTGTGCGATACTCCGGCGCACGACGATAAGGCGCGCGCTCTGGCTTGGAGCCAGCGTGAGCCGGTCGAGCGTCACCGCGAAGATGTCCGGCCCGAACGCGCCATCGAGGAAGGCGCGCTCCTCAAGCGACACCGCGTCCGTACTGCTCACCAGATACTCGCTGGCCGAGAGCCCGGCACCTTCGATCGCGAGCCGCCGTCGTTCGCCAATCTGAACGCCGGGAAGGTCGGGGAGCGTCAGCCGCTCGCGGCTTGGCGCCACCTCGGTGAACGATGCGGGAACGCGGTCCTGAAGGAGCGCGAGGACGATCCCGACCGCGCGCTCCTCCTCGACTAGGGGTCCAAGCAGCGCGTCGTTCGCCCGCGCCCGCTGGGTGGCGCCGGGCACCAGGGTGACGGTTTGCGCCGGGATATCGGCGGGCTCCGCATAGAGCGGGTAGATCGCGCCGTTGCACGAGACGAAGAACTCGGACGGCGTCGTCACATAGGTGCGCGTCTTGGCCCCCATATCGTCGGTCTCGAGCAACAGGAACTTGACCCAGGCGTCCGAGCCGCCGCGCTCGACGGCGAGACCCTTCTCGGCCGAAAATTTGACGTCCTCGATGTCGCCGCCGACGCAGACGACGTGATTGACGTCGCGGTTCGAGAGCCGGACGCGGCTGGTCTGATCGGGCAGCGCTGCGATAGATTGGGCGACTGCCGGCGCAGCAGCCGTCAGCGCGGCGAGGCCGCAGGCAAGCGCCGATAGGCGCACACGGCTCCTTCTACCGAATCTCGGCATTGAAATTCTCCAATGAAAGGAATCAAGAGGCAATTTGCGCAGCGTTCGGGCTTTCATCCTCGAATTCCGTTCCCATTGGTCCGCTCGCGCCTGCCGCGGA
>NZ_QFOA01000160.1 GCF_003248505.1 Sphingobium sp. | reverse complement strand
CCCCCGCTCGGGCTACGCCCTCCCGGCGCTCGCCAACACCCGGATCAAGTGGCCTGGTTTTGCTCCGCCCAATGGACGACTTTTACGCCGCCGTTGACACCGGTGGTGTCGGAGGCGCGCATGGTCGCAAAGGATCAGGATTTCCGAGGCATCACACTCAAGCGGGGCGACATGATCTTGCTGCCCACCGCGTTGCATGGCCTGGACGAACAGCTGAACGACGATCCCTGGCGCATCAATCTGGAACGTCGCGGGATTTCGCACAGCACCTTCGGAGGCGGACCTCATCGCTGTGCAGGATTGCACCTGGCGCGCATGGAAGTGATCGTCACCATCGAGGAATGGCTCAAGCGCATTCCGACCTTCGCCATGAAGCCAGGAGCGCAGCCTATCTATCATTCCGGCATCGTCGCAGCTGTCGACAATGTGCCTCTGATCTGGTCGGAGAGCTGAACCTATGCCGAGTATCAATGTCATGACGCGAACGGGTGAATCGCGCATAATCGAAGCGGCTGAAGGCATCAGCGTGATGGAAGCGGTAAGGGATGCCGGCATCGACGAATTGCTGGCGCTATGCGGCGGATGTTGCTCCTGCGCTACCTGCCATGTCTACGTGGCAGAGGAGTTTGAAGACAGGCTTCCGGCGCTCTCCGATGATGAAAACGACCTGTTGGACAGTTCCGATCACCGGAACGAGCGCTCGCGTCTGGCGTGTCAGCTCGTGGTCAATGCGGGCATGAACGGGATGGCGTTGACGATCGCGCCCGAAGACTGACCTCAACCCGTTAAATCGACTGATTTACGGAGCGCGCCCCACCGGTCGCGCTCCGTACGTCGTTTGGGCGATGAATGTTGGCTTGTCGCTTCAGTCCACCGAGGGCAGCATGCGCACCAGGGGAATGCCGGCTAGCCGGCATTCCCGATGGCGATAAAAGTCAGGCCTGCGACTGCACCAGGCGCATAGCCGGCTCAACGAGCGGTCGCTTGGCCACAACCTTCAGACCAAAGCCTTCCAGCGCAGTCATCTTCGTCGGGCTTGACGTGAGAAGGATCATTTCGCCTACCCCCAGATCAAGCAACATCTGTGCTCCGATACCGTAGTCGCGATAGCCGTGCGTGTCGGAATAGGCTTTGCGGTTCCCCTTGATCCGCTCTGAAATCGACGACGGATTGGGATCGGATACGAATACCGCCACGGCTGGCCCGTCATAATCCGATAGTGCAGCCAGTGCTGTCGGGACATAGTTGCGATGTGCTTCCCGCCACCCCAGAATATCCGCCGTCAGATCCAGCTGATGCACGCGCACCAGCGTCGGCTTATCCTTCGTGGGCGAGCCCCGGACGAGCGCGACATGCTCGGCGCCGTCTATCTTGTTGCGATAGACGATCACCTGGAAGTCACCATGCCAGCTCTCGAACGGCGCCTCAGCCACGCGCTCTACCAGCGTCTCCAGACGTCGACGGTAGGCGATAAGGTCGGATATCGTCCCGACCTTTATCTTGTGTTCGCGGGCGAAGCGCAGGAGGTCCGGCAAGCGACTCATCGTGCCGTCGTCATTCATGACCTCGCAAATGACGCCCGCAGGCGTGAGGCCCGCCAGACGCGAGATATCGACCGCGGCCTCGGTATGGCCAGCGCGAACAAGCACGCCGCCGTCACGGGCGGTAAGCGGGAACACATGCCCCGGCGAAACGATGTCATGCGCCTGCTTGGACGGGTCCACCGCAACGGCAATCGTATGAGCCCGATCGTGCGCCGAAATACCGGTCGAAACCCCTTCACGGGCTTCGATCGAGACGGTGAACGCCGTGCCATGGCCGCTTTCGTTGCGGGTTGCCATGGGACGCAAGTCGAGTTGCTTGGCGCGTTCGTTTGTGATCGCCAGGCAGATCAGGCCACGGGCATGGGTGGCCATGAAGGTGATGATCCGCGGTGTCGCGAACTGCGCGGGAATGATGATGTCGCCTTCGTTCTCGCGATCCGGCGCATCCACGAGAATGTAGGGAAGCCCGTTGCGCGCATCCTCGATGATCTCTTCGATCGGCGCGATTTCACCATAGTCAGTCATTGGAAAAAGCCTTTGAAATATGCGGTAACATGCTGTGGAAGTGAGGCGACGGCGACGCCGTCTGTGAAGTCCCGGACGTAGCCGACGATGCTGGTCGCAGTGTCGAAATGCTCCTGGGAATAGCTGTGGCAGGCGTCGCGCATCGATGGTGCGGCATTGAGCGGCACGGCCGGCGAAAGATCGACCAAATGCCGCCGGCCCCGGGC
>NZ_QFOA01000159.1 GCF_003248505.1 Sphingobium sp. | reverse complement strand
GTTCTTCGGCAGGTGGGGCTCGATTGCGCCCCATGCTTCATCCGACAGCCAGAATAACGAACGCGACATCTCCAAGGGCCTCCTGCTTCAACGGAGCCCTCCTGAATCAATGTGCCAACAGATTTTCAATAGGCTGATTGAGTTTGAACCCTAGTGGGGTAGCGGTAAAAGCATCATGCCAAACCCGTCGGGGCGCTTGCGTTGGCCCTTTCTGGCAAGCCGGCAAATCAGGTCTGATGCTGGCGTAAGATCATGTCGACGAGACGTTGAACAGGCGGCTTGCCAGAACGCACTCGCCGCCACGTCGGCCAATTGCAAGCCGGCCAGATTGTCGTGCGGAACAACCTCTATCAGGTCATCGAAAATGACGTCTGGTGTAATGCCCTTTCTGTCGAGCGTCAGATTGCCCGTCAGCGATTGCGCAATGATTCTCCGCAGATACCCCCTCAATTCGCCGTAGTCATGGCCACCGCGGTGTGAAAACACCAATCGCGCCGGAAAGACTCCTGCACCCATCTTTCGGCCACGCCTTGCGCACCATTCCGTTACGCGTTCGAGGAGAAGCCTGAGGCACCAGTTATAGAACTGCTTGTCATTAGATTTACCTAATCGCTGACTTCGGTGCCGGCGCATCGTATCTTTATGAGATGCGACAATGAAGAGGCGAACTGGCTTGCTTGCAAGCACCCTGCACACATGCCGACGATTGGCATCGCTGAACTTACGATAATGAATGTCCGAAGGGCCGTTACGACGGATCGCACGGTTCATGTCCTTGATCCATTCAACGGTGTCGGCGTCGTTCTCGGCTCCTACCACAACCGCGGACAAGACGAACCAATCAGACCAATGTGGCTCATCGGTTGCCTTCGGCTTTACTCCGGGGTCGCCCGCCTCATCGATGTAGACATGAAATAGCGGCTGCATATGTTCTTTGTTGCGGCAGCGCTCAGAAGAGTCGAGTCCTCCCATATCATTTATTCCACAATGTTAAAGTCTTGCTGAGACTGCCGATTATCAGGCCTCGCCTCTTGGTGATTCCTTGAAGTGGGCATGAAGGCTCACTCCTCCCGTTCCGGGCTGATCGACGCAGTCCGCCGTACTGAGCATCCCTGTTTCACATTGGGTTTGGCGCAACAAATGAGCCCCAACTCCCGCCCTTGAGCGATCACGCGGCGGACAGCTTCTGGCGACCAGTTCAGAGCACCACGCGGCGTTGGCTCCCGCAAATCCTTGCCGAGCCAAGCCGCAATACCGCGCAGTGTGGCATCTGGCTGGCTTCTAAGCTTGTCGGCAACAAGTATAGCAACCCGGCTATCGGGGGAAAGGCGCGGCGCCGTCTCTAAGATCACAGGATTTGCGTAGCCTGCGTCAACGAGCGCTCGGCACGCCTTCACCAACGTGCGTTCGGAGAAAGAGCGCACCGGCGGCCTGAGCGCCCTAATATGCCGTAACACAAACGCCCAGGGCAACTGCGGCCGCAGGCGCTCAACGAGCGGCAGCCAAGCTTGCCGACCGTCTATCAGATCGTGGAGATGCTTTTCCTTCAGAGTGTGGCGTAGCTCATCAATTGCTGACGGATCCCGCGCGCGCATTTTCGGATTTCCCGGTTTCGCGCCACGCGCGACCGCCGCCTTGAGGCCCGCGCGCGTCCGCTCCCGAATGAGAGCACGTTCGAATTCGGCGAAGGCCCCGAGCATCTGCGTCATCAACATGCCTTGTGGGCTGCTCGTGTCGATTGGATCGTTGATCGAGCGAAAGTAGGCGCCCTTCGCCCGAAGCGCTTCGACGATATCGAGCAAATGCGACAACGATCGTGCGAGGCGATCAATCCGCACAACGACGAGGGTATCCCCCTGCCCTACCGCAGCGAGCGCGCTGGCCAACTTGGGACGGCTGCGGCTAGCGCCGCTGGCCCGGTCTTCGAATATGGCTGCACAGCCTGCGCGCCGTAACTCACCGATCTGCGCGAATGTGTCCTGTTCGTCGGTCGAAACACGGGTGTAGCCGATCAAGGGCATTTGTCACAATCCATTTAACGGGGATAACCGAACGGTTGCCCCCGTTATACGATCTCTGCACGGTTCGCGCGCCTGGAATTTGGCGAGAGAATGGAAAGTCAGTTGGAAGGGGCGTCAGCGGGCGACGCGCACGCCCTTCCCCTCGGCGTCCCGCCTTTTACGGGGGCGTTTGCGGGAGGGGGCGGAATCCTACGCCAAGCTCGCCCAGATAGCCGGCGCGAGATCTTACTTGTTGCTGCCTTCTACGGTCGCGCCAGAAA
>NZ_QFOA01000061.1 GCF_003248505.1 Sphingobium sp. | reverse complement strand
AGGCGCAATTTGCCGTGATCTTCGGCGAACGTTTCATCAGAGCCATGGCGGCCTGATGATCAACCGCCCGGCCGCACACGGAAATCCTGACAGTCCCGTGTGCGTGCCGCGCAAAATGCCCCGCCACCTGTGCCGTCGCATGGGATCAAAAAAAATGGCGTTGGCATAGGAGAGGACCGACATGCCCCTGGATCATCCGACCTCGACGGCTGGCATCACCGTCGATTATATCAACGCCCTCATGGCGACGACCATGGCCGATGCACGGGTCGCTTCGGTTCGGATCGTCGACGCCAAGACCTATGGCGAACAGATGGTGTCGACCGCCGGACGGGTTTCGATCGAAGTCGATCATGCGCCCGGCGCGCGCACGGACCTTCCCACGCGGCTGGTGCTGAAGCTCACTCGCGCGGTCGATCAGATCATGGCGCCCTTCTACGCCAATGAAGTCGCGCTGTATGTCTGCCTGCGTCCGGAACTGAATATCGAAGCGCCACGCTGCTTCGGCGGCGACTTCAATCCGTCGACGACGCATTTTGGCCTGTTGCTGGAGGATTTGAACGCCCGGGATGCCCATTTCCCCAATGTCACGATGCGCACCGGACCGGACGATGTGCGGCCGCTGCTCGATCAACTGGCCCGTCTGCACGCGACGTTCTGGCAATCGCCCCGGTTCGACAGGGATTTGCGCTGGGTCGAAACCCATGTCAGGGGCGGCGTCGCCACGATGATGAACGATCTTGCGCCAACCTATATCGCGCACGAGGTCGAGACCGAAAATTTCAAACGCGAACTGGTTCAGCGCCTGCGCACCACGCCCGCCCGCCTGCTCGCGGGCGTGCAGGCGGTGCAGCGGCATCAATCGACCCTGCCCCAGACGCTGCTGCACGGCGACACGCATCTTGGCAACACCTACCGCCTTCCCGACGGCACCGCCGGCCTGCTCGATTGGCAACTGGCCGTGCGTGGCTATGCGATGCATGATGTCAACTACATCATAACGACCGGCTTATCGATCGGCGACAGGCGGACCCATGAACGCGACCTCCTCGCTTATTACCTCGACCGGCTGGGTCAGGAGGGCGTCGAAGATCGCCCGTCCTTCGACAGTGCCTGGCAAGAATATCGACGCGCCCTCGTTTGGGGCGTCTATGTCGGCTGGCTGACCACGCCGGTGATCAATTACGGGTGGGAAATCAACGTCCTCAATCATCTGAGGCTGACCACCGCCTATGAAGACCTGGACACGGCGAAACTGGTCGAGGCGCTGCTTTGAAGCCGCGGCAGGCGCCTCAATCCATCCCGATCATAATTGGTTGCTTCCCGACGCCTGAAACAGCCGCTGGAAGTCCACCATCGTGGGCTGATGCGCGGTAAAGCCGCCGTCGACCGGGATCATCGCCCCGTTGACGAAGCGGGATTCGTCGGACGCGAGGAAGGCAACGACATTGGCGATGTCGCCCGGGCTGCCCAGTTCAGGATTGAGATGGTGGTCAAGCAGCACATCCTTCACCGCCTGCGGTGTCGTCTCGATGGCGGTATCGCTCAGGACGAAGCCGATGGCGATGACATTCGACCGGATACCCCGCTTGCCATATTGGGTGGCCAGGAAACGACTGAGATTGATGAGCGCCGCCTTGGACGAACCATAGGCAGTCAGCGTCATTTCGCCCAGCAGGCCAAATCCCGACGCGGAATGGATAAGCGAACCGCCGCCGCCCGCAATCATGGTCGGCAAAGCGTGCTTGCACAGCAGCATCGGCCCTCGCGCATTGACGGCAAAGGCGCGGTCCCACGCATCCGTCGCCAGATTGACGACATCCAGGTCGTGGGCACGCTGCTCTGTCGTCTGATAGGCGGCATTATTGTGGATGATATCGATGCGCCCGTGCCGCTCCACGATGCGCGCAATCGCCGCCCTCACGCTGTCCTCGTCGGTCAGGTCGAACGTCTCCGCATCGGCCTTCCCCCCGCTGGCCCGGATTGCGTCAGCCGCCGCTTCCACCCTGTCCGCCAAAATATCGGCCAGAATGACAGTCGCACCGCGCTGCGCCAGAACCGCCGCCACTTCCCTGCCTATACCTTGCGCAGCCCCGGTTACGATCGCCACCCGCTCTTCCAATGCACCGGCCATATGAAATCCTTTCCGCTTACCCGATCGGCGCCGAAGCCGACCGCACTTACAAGGTGTTAGGGGAAAGGGTCGTGCGGCTCCACATGAAATGCGGTGCCGATCTGTCGAAACGGGCAGGTCGGCAAGCGACAGGCTTTCTGTGTCCATCGGAGTCCGGATAACATCTTCCAGCTTTGGAGATAGCCTTGGCCGTGGGCACCCTGCGCGGCATTGGTTACCTTCCTTCCAAAAGGAAGATGGAGCGGAAATATGAGCCGACTGCGGGGCAAGGTTGCGGGCGTCGGGCGCCGCCTAGGACAACCCGCCGCACGCCGCTTCACCGCCGGGAGCGGTCGGCATCATCGACATTCTGTCTACATCACCGATGCTGCATCGAAGGCAGCCCTTTATTATTTGACCCGGAATATCGCGGCGCAGTTCGGCAAGCAGATACGCAGCCCGACGGTCGGGACGCGCGACGACGTCGCCGGCATCATCACCCATTCGCCGCTCTATGCCGAAGCCCATGCCGCCATGAACGGCGGTCAGTGAACCGCGACGCAGGAGAGACGATATGCGCGAGGAACGAACCTTCTGCCGGATTTGCACGGCCCATTGCGGGCTGATTGTTTCGATCGACGATGATGGCCGACCGATCGCTGCCCATGGAGACCGCGACGATCCGCACAGCTTGGGTTATATCTGTTCCAAGGGTGCCGCCGCCCCGCAGGCGCATATGCATGAAAGCCGCCTGCTCCATCCGCGGACATAGCGGCCGACGACCTGATCGCGGCAACCCGCCGGTTCGCAGGACCGGGTAAAAGAGGAACGGCACTATCCGGCACCGGCATCGGCATGACCCGTCATTCCAACCTGGCCCAGCATCTTGTCGACACGCTCAACATCCTGTGCGGGCGGTTCGTGCGGGCTGGCGAACGTATCGACAATCCCGGTCTGGTGATGAACCCCGGCCCCAAGGCGGCACAGGTCGTCAATCTGCCCCGGCCATGGGAAACGGGGCCGCGCTCGCGCATCGGCGACTTCGGCCTGATCGGCGGAGAGATGGTGACCGGCACCTTGGCCGACGACATATTGCGGCCGGGGGATGGCCAGGTGCGGATATTGTTCAACCATGGGGGCAATCCCGCCGCCGCCGTACCCGACCAGCGCAAGATGACCGAGGCGCTGAAATCGCTCGACCTGCTGGTCAGCATCGACCCGGTCATGTCGGAAACGGCACGCCTGTCGCATTATGTCCTGCCCCCTAAATTGCAGTTCGAGCGGCCCGACATTCCGATCTACCTGTTCGAGGCGGCATTGTTTCCCCAGCAATACACCCGCTACAGCGCTGCGATCGTCCAGCCGCCGCCCCAGGCGGAGCTATGCGACGAATGGCGCGTCTTCTACGAGTTGGCGCGGCGGTCGGGCCGCCCGATCGATTTCATGGGCTCGTCCCTCGACATGGACGTGCCGCCCAGCGAAGACGATCTGATCGCGCTGACGCTGCGCGATGCGCCCGTGACGCTGGAGGAACTGCGGCGGCATCCGCAGGGCTATTTCCATCCGGCAGAGACGCTGGCCGACCCAACCGACCCTGCCACGGCCGGGCGCTTCACCCTCTTCCCGCAGGATGTGGCCGCGGAAATGGCGGCCATGACGGCGAATTTTTTCGACCGATGCGGATCGCCGTTTCCCCTTCCTCCTGTCGAGCCGCCGTTCGCGCCACCGAATGAATTCGATCGGCAACACCCTGCCCGACCTGCAAAGACAGTTCAGGCGCAATCACGCCTATATGAACCCGGACGATCTGCGCGCCCTGGACCTGGTATCGGGCGACGCGGTGGAAATCACGTCGGACCACGGATCGATCCTGCTCGACGCGCAGGCGGACAACACGGTGCGACGCGGCGTCGTGTCCATATCCCATGGTTTTGGCGGACTGCCGGATGACGGCGGGGACTGGCGCGACAAGGGGGCATCCCCTAACCTGCTGATCAGCACCGACCGGGACGTGCAGACCATCAACGCAATGCCGCGAATGACTGCCATTCCCGTCAACATTCGTCGGCATGACGGCACTGCTCCGGTCCGGGAAAATTGTTGAGGAGAAGATCATGACAGGGTTGGACGAAGACCGATCGGAAGCATGGCGCGAAGCAGCCGCCCGACTGGAGAAGAACAAGAAGATCGCGGTCGGCCTGCTCGATGCGATGGCGCATGGCGACAAGGCAGAGATCGACCGGCTCCTCAGCCCTAAGGCGACCTGGTGGGTCATCGGCTATGGCGAATTCGATCGCGCGACGCTGCTGAATATGCTGACGCGAACCCTCGACAGGGCCACCGAGCGTCGCCACACCGTGCTGGGTGTGACTGCCGAGGGCGACCGGGTGGCTGTCGAGTCCGAATCGGAATTTCACTTCCCCGAACGCATCTATCGCAACAGCTACCACGATCTGGTCTTTATCGAGGGCGATCAGGTCATCCGGGTGAAGGAATATCTCGATCCCCGCGCCTCCGCCGGGGAGATTTGAATACCCTGCCGTTGGGCAGGACGCACGCGACCGCCCCCTTGCGTTATGCTCTCCCGCAAACAGCAGGAGAGGGTGATGGTTGCTTCGATCGACCAGACTCTGCAAACCGACGCCGATATCAGGGTGCGAGCCGATGCGCATCATGTCGGCCCGCTTTACGAGATCGGCGCCTATAGCGCCGATATCCCCCGGCATTGCGAAGGACGATTCCGGTCCGAATGGCACTATCTGCACATGTCCATCAGCGACGACCAACCGATCTTCAGCCAGTTCGTGCCGCAGGCGACATCCCATTGGCATCGCAACGGCCGATGCGTTTTCGTGCCGGCGCGCCAGACGGTGGACTGCCGCATCAGTGCGGGATCGCGCACGATGCTGTCGTGCCTGATCGACCCTGCCCTGCTGAAGGACGAAGACGGGCGCGACGTCCTGTGGGACAGCCTGCCGCCAGATCGCGCAGCCGACGTTGCCGGTCCATGCCTTCATCTTATCCTGCAACGGATATTCGATGAACTGCTGCGCCCCAGCTTCGCCGGGTCCTTCTACATCGGAACGGCGGTGGCATTCCTGGGGGCCGAAATCATTCGCTGCCTCGGTGGAGAACAACCCCGCCGCGGCGGGACTCTGACGGATAGGCAGATGGCGCTGCTTCGCGACCGGATAGAAGCCGTTGGCGAACCCCCGCCGACATTGGTGGAACTGGCTGAACTGGTCTCGCTGAGCCCGGGGGTGCTGTCGGAACGCTTCCAGCGCAGCACGGCACGCACCTTGAGAAGCTATGTCGCGGAAAAGAAGCTGGAAAAGGCGAGCGCGCTGTTAACGAAGCGCGACCTGATGATGAAGCAGATCGCCTATCTCAGCGGTTTTGAAAGCGCCGCGGCCTTCGCCACCGCTTTCCGCAAGGAATTTGGCCTTACGCCCAGCCAGTTTCGTGCCTCCATCCCCGATCAGGCCGGAACCCGGCGCAATGCTTCCAATCTGGAATAAAGCCGCCGTTGCGACAGCGGCCGACCAACCCGCTATGCTGACCCGCATCGGTGCAATGGCGGGAACAACCATGACCCAACACAAGTCGATGAACGGATTGAAACCTAGGGCCTATATGCAGCGCCAGGAGCGGCTGCCCCGCAGCTACGCCGCAATAGACGCCGGTTGGCTGACGCAATTTCTCGCGCAGCGTTATCCCGGCGTTGCGGTCGAACGTCTGGAGACGATCGAGTTCATTGATGGCCACACGAGCAAGGCGCGAATCCGGGTCGAACTGAATGAAGCTGGCCACGCGGCGGGCCTGCCCCAACAATTATGCCTGAAGGCGAACTGGATCGAAGAGGACCGCAGCAGCGCGGTTTGCGTGCAAGAGGCCCGATTCTACCATGACTTGCCCCATTTCATCAACATTCCAGCGCCCCGCTGCTACATGGCGGACTGGGACGATGACGGCCTGGGCCAGCAAGGCATCATCGTCCTGGAGGATCTGGTCGAGCGTGGCGGAACCTTCAGCACGTCGGCAAGCGGCATCAGTCCTGCCGACGCCTACAAGGCGGTAGACAGCCTTGCCGATCTGCACGGCAGCAGTTGGAGCAGGCCGGAACTCGATCGGCTCGACTGGCTCCAGACCTCCGTCGCGGCCGATACGCCCGTCGACGACTATTGGATGCTCCTGAAGGATATAATCGACGTCCGCCGCAAGGATCGGCAATGGCTGAGCATTTTACCCGCCTGGATCGCGGAGGCGCCCGACCGGCTGTATGCCGCCTTCCAACAGCTATGCCGTGAAGAACGGGCGGACTCCTCGCCGCTCTGCCTGATCCATGGCGATGCACATCTGGGCAATTGCTATCGTACGCCCAATGGCGAACGGCTTTGGTTCGATTGGCAACTTCCGCGTCGGGGGCGGCCATGGCGCGACTATAGCTACTTCATCATCGGATCGCTGGAGCTGGAAGACAGGCGCGGTCATGAACAGGCGCTGTTCGACCATTATTTCACCCGGCTACTCAGTCACGGCGTGACATTGGACCGGAGACGTGCCTGGATCGATTACAGGCGGTGGATCGTCTGGGGGCTGATAGCCTGGCTTACGAACATCAATCCCAATGAACCGTCTCAAGGCCCCTTGAACCGTTTTTCCCGCGCCGCGGAAGATCTCGATCTAGCCGCGCTGTTCGACGTTTAGCCCGAACCCCCGATCATGTTCAGGGCGCGCGGAAGCAATAAGCGCATATCTTGTTCCCATCCGGGTCTAGCAGATAGGCGCCATAGGCGTGCGGCACGGCGGCGCGCGGTCCCGGCAGCCCGGCGTCCGTGCCCCCGGCGGCGATCCCCGCCCGATGAAAATCATCGACGGCGGCCCGATTTGGCGCCTTGAAGCTCAGGGTTGCGCCGTTCGATGGCGTCGCCTGCCCTTCGATCGGGCGCAGGATCAGCAGTTCGGCCACCTGGCGCCCATAGCCGATCCCCTGGTCGAGAAAGGGTCCCAGATTGCCGATACCCAGCGGCGCGAGCACGGCGTCGTAGAAGACAGCCGCCCGCTCCAGGTCGTTGGTTCCCAAGCAGGCGTGCGTGAATATCCCCATGTCGCCCTCTACTGAAATGAAACGCCCTGTTACGCCGGATCGTCGGGGCGCTGCAATCCGTGCCCACCCGGCAGAAAGAGCGCATCGGACCGTGCGCCGAGGTCATGCCGACGACCATAGCGAATCCGGTGCCCGTGGCCCGCCCGAAGCCTGCCTCAGCGTTCGGCCCTGCGCCCTCACCCCGCCCGGCTCATCCCGTCCAGCATGTCGGCCACATAAGGGGTGTGATGAACGATGCCGCCATCCACGGCGATGACCTGCCCTGTGATGAAACTCGCCGCATCCGATGCCAGGAACAGCACGGTCCCGGCAATATCCTCCGGCACGCTTTCGCGGGGCAGCAGCACATGCCGCTGCACCATGGCGATCTGCTCCCGGTCCATCATCTCGCGGGCCAATGGCGACAGAACCAGTCCCGGCGCAACCGCATTGACCCGGATATTGAACCGGCCGAACTGCACCGCCGCATTGCGGGTCAGCGCATTCACCGCCGCCTTGGACGCCGAATAGGATGGGTTGTTGATGTCCCCGACCAGCGACACGCCGGTGGATGTGTTGATGATCGCGCCGCCGCCGTTTGCGATCATGTGCGGGGCGACCGTCTTGATCATCAACATGGTGCCACGCGCATTGATCTGGAACGCACGGTCCCATGTCGCCGCCTCCAGATCGAGCAGAGAGCCATCCGCCAGCATCTGTTCCAGGCGGGTGTCGGCGGCATTATTGTGCAATATGTCGATGCGGCCGCACTGCCGCATGACGGCATCGACCAATGCGGTGATGCTCCCCTCTTCCGCCAGGTCGAGCGGCATGGCGACGGCTTTCCCGCCCGCCGCGTTGATGGACTGGGCCACCGCTTCGGCACGCGCGATGGCGATATCGGCCAGAACCACCTGCGCACCGGCTGCCGCCAGCGCCCGCGCACAGGCTTCCCCGATATTGGCGCCCGACCCGGTCACAATGGCGACCCGTCCGCTCAGGTTCATCCTCATGACAAGCTATCCTCCAAATCGATAGGGCACAGGTTCCGCCATCGCCCGCCGGTAGGCGGGCCGCGCCTGCAATCGCGCCAACCAAGCAACGATGTTGGGATAGCCCGCAATGGCGTGAAATTCGCGCGCCAGTTCGGCCACGAAGCTGACCTGTATGTCCGCCGCAGAAAATTCCGCTCCCATAAGATAGGGGCCAGGACTCAGACCCGCCTCCAGATAGGCCAGTACATGGTCCATCTCCGCTCGGGCAGCGGAGACGAAAGGGGCATCGTCCATGCCAAAGGCCCGCCCCCAGGCAAGGAACATCACCGGGGTCGAACCGATGGACACGGCAAAGTGCATCCATTCCAGGAACCGCAGCTGTTCGGGGCCCTTTCCCTTGGGCATCAACCGGCCATCGTCATACAGGCGCAGAAGATAGTCGGCGATGGCCCCCGATTCGACGATGGCCTGCCCATCCGCTTCCAATATCGGTGCCTTGCCGATGGGATGGGCCGCCTTCATCGCCGGTGGCCCTTTCAGCGTATCCGGTTCGCGCAGATGCGGCACCATCTCATAGGGGCAACCCAGTTCCTCGAGCAACCAGACGGTTTTCTGCGACCGGGAATCGCTTAGGTGATGAACACGCAAAGTCATGCGGTCACCCCGCAGCCGAAACGACATGGTCGACATCCATATCCATCTGGCGCGCGACATCGCTGGTGTCCCAATATTCCCGCCAGGACATGATCTGGCCCTCGCCATCGCATTCGAACACCGCGCACACCCGCGATGAAACTTTCCGATCGCCCTTATGCAATGTCACATGATCGGACCTTTCGGTGAAAACAAAGGGTCCGTTGGCTGCGGCCGCGTGAATCTCGCAACGGCAGTCATAATAGGTCTGATATTGCTTGCGCAGGACGTCGGCGATGGCCTGCCTACCCTTGAAGGTTGCGGTGGTCGGAACCAGCGGCTGATAGCTGCAACCCGGCGCAAAATAAGCGGCCAGCCGATCGAAATCGGGGGCTTCGTGGAATTCCTTCAGAAATTGCAGGACACGTTCAAGATTATCGTGGGCCACAGGCTTGTTCCTCTCTTTTACGTGACGTTGCACAGGCTCGCAGGGGACGTGTCCTAGATAAAGATAGGTTGATGAACATCCTTGCCAGCCCATTCCTGCTTTTCATCCAGGGAAGGCATCCGATGACCGTCACTCTGTTCCAACTCGACCGCTCTCGCTCCGAACGCGCCGTGTGGCTGATGGAGGAGCTGGAAAGCCCCTATGAGATTCAATTCTACAAGCGGCTGGAAACATGGTCGGCGGAACCGGCCTATAAAGCGCTGCATCCGATGGGATCTTCCCCGGTGATCGAGGCGAACGGCCAGCGGATCGCCGAAAGCGGGGCGGTGGTCGAATATCTCGCCACGACGCAGGGCAACGGCGTTCTGCGGCCGACGCCGGGCGACCGGGACTATGCCGACTTTCTTTTCTGGTTTCATTTCTCAGAGGCGTCGCTGATGCCCGCGCTGGTTACGGAGATCATGGCCGAAATGTCGGGGATAGACCATGACCATCCATCGCGGATCGCGGGCCGGGCCAGGGCGGCGCAATTTCTGGCCATGGTCGACGACCAGCTTTCGCGCACGCCCTTCATCGCGGGCGAACGGTTCACGGCCGCCGACATCATGATGACATTTCCCTTCACCACAACGCGCCTGTTCATGCCGGTCGACGTCGAAGGCCACCCCTACATAGCCGCTTATGTGAAACGCATGGCGGCGCGCCCGGCCTATCGCCGGATGCGCGCCATCGTCGATGATCCACGTGACGGGAGCCAGCCCGAGTAGAGCGGCGATCTGACTGGATCGGATCGCAGCTCCAAGTCCCTATTTTACTGCGGGCTGCGCCACCCCCATGACCTACCGTGTCACCGGCAGGACGACATTACGGGCCGCCTCGCCCAGAGCCGTAGGACCGAACAGCTGAAGCCGCCTGCCTTCGATAGTCGCAAGCAAATGGATCAGCGCCGCATCCTCCTGCGGCCCCGCCTCCGCGATATAGGTTTCCAGCGCTTGTGCGGCGGCGTCCCAACGGTCGAACGAACCGCCCAAAAGGGCTGAAACATCGGCGATATTGCGCGCCACCATCTCCGCGCCATGGTCGTCGGCCCGCTGCACCCATTCGATCAATTCGGCGAGCTGGGTCTTGTGCGCTTCGGCCGCCTCGCCCGTAACGGGCAGGGTAGCGAGCGTATCGACCAGCTTTTCCAGCAAAGGCCCGTTATCCCCCTTGCGTTGCTCCAGCTCCGGCAAGCTGGGCAAGGCGACGCCCGACAAATGCGACAACGCCAGCAGGATCGACCGCCGCAGCGACAGGTCGAACATCAGATAGACGGAATGCGGATCGCCCGGACTTGGTTTGCCGACGGTTCCCGTAAACTGCATCGTTCCCAGCAGGGAAAATTGCAGGACGTGAAAAATCACCGCTTCATGATCGACCGGCTCGCCCGTCGCTTCCTCATAATAGCGCACCAGCTCGGGCAAGGGTGCGCCCAACGGTTCATAGCTGTTGCGCATTCCCATGGTCGCAATGTCGACCAGCGGGTCGCCGATCATCGAGAATTCGAAATCGTACAGCTTCGTCATCGCGCCCTTTTCGACCAGATACTGGCCTGAATCGAACTGGATGAAGCTGGCGCGCTGGCGATCGCGCGGTACGTTGCGGCCCAGCCAGCGGATGACGAATTCCAGCAGCGGCTCCGGTCGGCTCTTGGTCCGCCGGTAATGCGGCATATAGGCGTCCAGGCCCACCAGCGCGATGGCTTCCGCGCCTTCGGGCAGATGGACGCCAGCATCCACAAACGGTTCGACCGGCAATCCATGCATGGCGGCGACCGCCCGCATATAGGCGCGACCGACAGCGCTTTTGGTCGTCGCGTCCAGCGGCGAAAAGTCGCGGGTTCCCTCGATGGCCTCCATCACGATACAGGGCGGGTCGGCCAGATAGCCATGAATCTCCGGCACCGGCAGCCCCTGCTTGTGCAACAGCTCGATGACGTCGGCCTCGCGCTTCAGGTCGGGAAAGATCGATACGTCGCCGCCGCGATCGCCGCGCAGATGCAACCTGCGAATGGCATCGCCCTGCTGCACATCGACGAACCAGGAAGGACGCCAGCGGACCAGCCGTTCCAGGCCGACTACCTTGCCGCCTGTCAGCTCCTCTACGAAGGCGGTGATCCGTCCCACCGCCGCATCGTCATAATTGTTAAGCGCAGTCGCATCTGTCATTGGCCTTGCTCCCAGGCGGAAAAGGCCTCTGCCACGGCCCGCGTGTCCATATATTCCTTGCCTGAAACGATCTGGCCGTCGCGAATAATCAGAAGATTATGATATTCGTTGCGATAGACGCGGTCCGGAAAGACCATCTCGCCCCTTACCTCCACCGCGACACGGTCCCCTTCGGCGGTGATCCCGACGATCTCCACCGTGCGCCGTTGCGCGCTCAGCAATCCGCCTTTGACACTGCCAATGAAGTCGGCGCGGCTCATTTCACCATGGCCAAGTATCCACCAGCGGCAATCGGGATGCTGCAAGGCCTCGATCGTATCGATATCGCCCTGTTCGACCGCACGCATGTAGCGGCGCGCCACCGTCTTGTTAGCCTCTATGTCGGCCATCCGCTCTCCTCCGCAATCACAGCGTCATCGCCCTTGCGTTTTTGTCAAACGCGTCAGCGAATTCATTACCGCTTCCTTGCCAGCGCTACCGGATGGCAGAACCCTATCCGTGGGCGGGTGGCCTCGTTCCTTTCGCTCCACACTGTCCGGGCAATCGCTGAAAGAACGAAAGGAGGGGGTTATGACGACAAAGAGCACGACCATGAAGCTGTGCACCTATATGGGCGCCCTTGCCGGCACGATGATGTTCGTCGGCATATGGCCGGTCGCGCATATGTTCCCGCCGCTTGCGCCCTCGATGCCCGTGGCGGAGGTCGCGGACTATTATCGCAGCCATCAGACCGGCATTCTGGCCGGCGCCATATTGATCGCCTCATCTTCCGTCCTTTTCTTCCCCTTTCTTGCGGCGGTCGCTACCTTCATGAAAAAGATCGAGGGTCCGGTTTCCCCATTGACGTGGGCCTTTGTGATGGTGGTGGCCTATGGCTTCGTCACACTGTTCTTCGCCGGTCTGATCTTTACTGCAGCGGCTTATCGCTCCGACCGGCCCGATGCTGTCATCGGCGCATTGAGCGACATCGCATTCCTCCTGTTCGTGATGCCGGCGGTGCCCGCCTTCGTGCAAAATCTGCTGACCGGCTTTGTCATTCTGGGCGACCGGCGACCTCAACCGATCCTGCCGCGCTGGCTGGGCTACATGAATCTGTGGACCGGCGTCCTTCTGCTGCCCGGCCTCGCCATCGGTCTGTTCAAGACAGGTCCGTTCGCCTGGAACGGCGTACTGGCCTTCTGGCTGCCCGCGGTCGTGTTCGGCATTTGGTTCAACCTTATGATCTTCGCCATGCTGGCGGCGATCAAACGCGACGCGCTTGGGGCCGACTGATGCCTGCCTCGCAAGCCGCCACGCCGCAGTCCCGCCGCCACGTTCCGGGCGAAGAGGGGCTTTGGGTCTTCATCTTCGGAGACCTGCTCGTCTTCGCCGTATTTTTCATCACCTACGCCGTTGCCCGGCAACAGGAGCTGGCGCTGTTCGAAACATCCCAAGCCCTCCTCGACCGCCATCTGGGACTTCTCAACACCCTGCTCCTGCTGACCAGCAGCCTTTTCGTCGCCCAAGCTGTCGCAGCCGTGCGCAGGGGCGATAAAAATGCCCGACCGCTGCTGTTAGGCGCGATCATGCTCGGCAGTGGCTTCGTGATCGTCAAGGCGTTCGAATATTCCGCCAAGATCGCTCAGGGCTTTACGCTCAACAGCAACAGTTTCTCGATTTATTATTATATGTTCACGGGTATCCACCTTGTGCATGTGCTGATCGGACTGGGCGCGCTGGGCTTCGCCCTTTCCCGGTTCGACCGGGCTGGCCAGTTGCAGGGCGGTCCCGCATTGATCGAAGGCAGCGGTGCCTTTTGGCACTTGGTCGATCTTTTGTGGATCATTCTCTTCGCTCTTCTTTACCTGCTTTAGGGATATCCACCGATGGGCATGATGTTGCGCAACCGCATCACTCTGATCTGGGCGATCCTTGTCGTTGCCACCTTTCTCTCCTTCGAGACGATGACACTGGGCAGCGCGTCTCTTCTCCGCTCCCTCATACTGATCATCGCCTTTTCCAAGGCGTTGCTGGTGGGGCGGGAATTCATGGAATTGCGGCACGCCCCGCCCATGATGCTGTGGATGTTTCAGGCATGGGCGGTCGTCACCTGCCTGGTCCTGATCGTGCTGTTCGCCTACTGACGACGCGCGGCGGAAAACCGGTCGGTTCCGCAGCATGGCCAGCAGGGACGCGCCATGGTCCTTTTGGGGGATGGCAGCGCCTCCTGAATGGCGCGCTTTACGAAACTGCGCTATTTTTACGCCGGCGCGATATTGGAGAGGAAGGAAATGCGCGAACTGATTGAATCGAACCATGCCCTGGGCGACCGGGACGCATTGGACCGCATCTGGTCCGAACATGGTTATTGGTTCTTTCGCGATGTGCTCGACAAAGACGCCGTCGGCGCCATGCGTGACGAGTATCTGGCCGAACTGCGGAAGCTGGACCTTGTCGACGCCGGCAGCAGCGAGCCGATCTGGAACGGCAAGCCGATCGAGAATTTCCCGGCGACGTTCGAGGACCTCCACAAACGGCGCGCATGGCAGAATTTCGTCAAGGATCCCCGCATCAACGCCTTCTTCGAAGAGGTGCTAGCCGACCAGATCTACTGGATTCCGATCGACTATTACCGGTTGGTCGCGCCCAGCAAGACGAAAGACGACAAGGCCTATCTCGGTCTGCATCAGGACGGCATGTCCAATCCGGGGATCGAATTTGTCACCTGCTGGATTCCGCTGGCCGAAATCGACGAGCATACAGGCGGGATTGTCATCGCCGAGGGGCAGCACCAACGCGGTTACATGGATGTGACCGACGGCAAGGTCGGTTTTTCGCAGGGACCGGCCATTCCTGAGGACAGCTGGACCCGCGCTCACTATCAGCCCGACGACGTGCTGATCTTCACCAAGTCCATGCCGCATTACGGACTTGGCAACAAGAGCGCCGACCGCTTCCGCCTGTCGCTCGACATCCGCGCGATGCGCCGGTCCCACCCGCTGCCCGTGGTGGGCAAGGTTAAGACGATCTCAGCCGATGAAGTCACCGTCATGACCGAGGAATTCGGCGACGTGACCTTGCGACTGGACGACTACACCATCGTGCGCGGGCCCGTTCCCGGAAGCCCGAATCCCATGCCTATCACGCGATTTCAGGCCCCTGCCGAGCTTCCGCCCGGCACCTCCGTCATGGCCACGCGGGACGACGGGCGGGCGCTGATTCTGCGACCGCATCTTTGATCCATGGGGTCGCTGGCGGGACGTTTAGGCCGTCCCGCCGGAACCCGAAGCGATCAGGCCGGAACCTCGGTTCCGCCCGCCGCCGCCTCGTCTATTCCCATCTTGCGCGTCAGGTCCGCCATATCGAGATATTCGCGCCAGCGCGATATCAGGCCTTCTTCGTCGAATTCGTAGATCGCAACCATTTGATGCGGGCAGGGCCGCCCCATGATGATGGCGGTATCCGACCTTTCCTGCATGACCATCCGGTCGTTCGACAGGATGGTCACTTCGTTGCATTTATTGTTGGTGGCAAATGCCATCTGTCGTTCGATCTCGGCGCGAAGCGCTGTGCGGCCCTTCACCACCGGCCCGCCCGGCACCCACAATTGCCATTCGGCGTCCGGCGCCATCATCGACAGGATTTTCTCGACGTCCGGCCTGCTTTCATCGGTGCCATCGCCCCAGGCGGCGCAAAATTCCCGTACCTTGTTTTCCAGTTCGATACCCATCGTGCATCCCTTCCCTCATTCAGTTGAAATATCGTCCCGTCAGCTTGCGGAAAGCGCCCTTGTCACGCTGATGAACGGCACCGCGCAGCTTTGGCCGCCATCCACCGGATACAGCATGCCATTGACGTAACGGGACTCGTCGGATGCCAGAAATAGCGCCATGGCGGCGATATCTTCCGGCTCCCCGATAAAGGGCGTGTTCAGCACTTCGAGGAACAGCCGGTCCATCTCTGGCGTGGACCATTGCAGCTTGGCGGGGGTCTGGGTCGGCCCCGGCAGGATCGCATTGCTGCGGATACCCTGCTTGCCATAGGTCGCGGCGATCGCCTGGACGAACCAGTTGAGCGCCGCTTTCGACGATCCATAGCTATAGGCGGTAATGTCGCCGCCCATCGAACTGCCGGAGGATGTCGAAATGATCGATCCTGTCCCGCGCTCCAGCATATGCGGTATGGCAAGCTTGCTCGCCATCACCGCGCCCAGCACGTTCACCCGCAAATTCGCCATGAAGATTGCCGGATCGAATTGAAGGAAATCCATGTCGCGCATGGCATGGTCCTGATTGACGTAAAGCGCGTTGTTGAACAGAACATCGATGCGGCCAAAGTCACTGACCGTTTGCCCAATGAGACGTTCAAGGTCGGTCGATTCCCCGACATCGACTGTCATGGCCCGCGCCGTCCCGCCGGCATCGACAATCGCCTGCGCCGTCGTTTCAGCAGCTTCGGCGCGAATATCGGCGACGATCACGGTCGCCCCCTCTCGCGCGAACATCAGGGCGCTTGCCCGCCCTATGCCGCTACCGCTGCCGGTAATGATGCAGACCTTGTCTTCCAGGCGCGCCATTTCATCCTCCTCCATTTCCCGGTGATCTGCCGCGCGATGCCGCAGTCCCTCTAGCTTAAGGGCAACGCACTACGGCCCGGATGAAACCTGTCTTGCGGAGGGGAACGGCACCCGTCTCGCCATCGCTGGCGCCTGCCACAGGACAGGACAGGACCTCGCCGCCGCCAGAGCAGACTGGTGCGATGACCGACATTCAATCGCATGCAGCGATCGCTGCCTATCGAAACTATATCGCCCGTTATCCTGCGGCCGTCCTGTGGGCGTTGAAGACCGGTGGAAGTTTCAGCCTCTCTCTGCTGGCCGCATGGTCATTCCCCCTTCTGATTCTGTCGAAAGGAAACATTCTTTTTGTCGAGCAAGAGCCGTTCGAACGGGCGTTTCTGGAACGGTATCGCGGCTATTTCGAAAGGGGGTGGAGCGGAGACGTCCGGATCGACTCGGTTGAGGCGCAGTCCATCGGAGAGGGTCTTGTCTGGCTTCAGGCGACCGGCGCTCGATATGACCGCGACGGGCATATATTGGAACGCTGGGATTCGGGTTATATGATGCGCAACGCCGATGGCGGGTGGCGCACGATCATGTTGACCGACGCGCCCCGGCCCCGGCCCGATGGCGAAGACTGGGCACGCTGGGTCCGCTTGGCGATCGGCTGATTTATCGGCCCAGCCACGGACGAAATCGAAACTGGCCGTCCTGCTTCACGACGTGCCCCATATGCGGCGCCTCGAAATGCGCGGGCACCATCAGCGCTCCAGTCTCGGCCAGAACGCCGCGTAGCCTTTCCCGCGTCGCTATCGCCTGATCCAGATCGTCGCAGCCACCCAGGTGAAGGCTGCAATCGGCTATCTGCAGCGGATGATGGAAACAATCCCCGGTGAAGATGATTTCGCCCCCGTCCTGGGCGACGCGCAATATCGAGTGGCCAAATGTATGGCCCGGCGCGCGCTCTATCCAGACACCCGGCGCAACTCGATGCCCAGCCTCGACCAGATCGGCAAGGCCAGCCTCCAATATCGGTTGAACGCTATCCTCGAACACGCCGACATTATAATCGATGACTGCATGATCATCCCGCCCGCTGCCCCAGCGTTCCACTTCCCGCCGAACGAGAAGGTAGCGGGCGTTGGGAAAGGTGGGGACCCATCGCCCATCCTGCCTGCGCGTGTTCCAGCCGCAATGATCGCAGTGCAGATGCGTGCAAAAAACAATGTCAACCTGCTCCGGCGCTATACCCGTCTCGCGAAGGCGATCCAGATACGGCGTTTCGAGCTGGTGAAAATGAGGCATTGCCGGCCGGTCGCGCCCGTTTCCGGCGCAAGGATCGATCAGTATGACCAAGCCCCGATGCCGCAGGATCCAACTCTGGAACACAAGCTGGAAGCTCTGAAGGTCGGAGCCTGCCATCTTTGCGGTTCCACCGGTCAGCAGAGCGACGGGCACGTCGATACGTGCCTCCTCCACTCGTTGCAGTTCCAGGTCGCCCCAGCGCATATAGCAGCATCCTACTCCCGGCCTCAGTTATACCGTGAGGCTGTAAAAAACACAGCGAAACCTTGCGGAACTACCCGGTTTTGCGGCTTGGCAAAACCGCTCTGGTTGGCCGATAGTAGGTATATAACAACAGCATCTATTTGGAGCGAAGGATGGCAACGCAATTCGTAGAAAGCGTGGAAGGGCTGGAATTTTCAGATTTCGATCCTTTCAGCGTGGAATTCCGGGAAAACCCGGAAAAATATCATCCCTTGCTACTGGCCGAATCTCCCGGATTTATCACGATGGAAGGCGTCCCGTCGGCTTACATCGCGGGATTCTCCCAGTGTCAGGCCGTGCTGCGCAACTTTAAGGGTTTTTCCAGTCTGAAGCCCAAGGGTCTGCCCGGCATGGAGCGGATCGACTTCTTCAATGGCCTGCCGGTGATGAACTATTCGGACCCGCCAGATCACACCCGTCGCCGGAAGGTCGTGAATCCCGCGTTCACGCCGAAGCGCACGCAGATGTTGAACGAAAACGCCGCCGTCATGATCGATTCCCTTATCGATAAGATTATGGCCAATGGCGGCTCGTTCGAGGCTCTGGGCGACCTTACCAAAATCCTGTCGATCGACACGCTTCTCCGCCATTTCATGGGGATCGAGGACAAGGATCAGGCGATCTTCATGAACTATGTCATGACGTTGCCTTTGCTTGACAAGATGCGCCCTGGCGACCCCAAACCTCAGGCCTATCTAGATGCCTGGGCGGCAGGCGCTGCCTATTGCAAGCAGCAGCAGGAACTGGCTCGCAAGGGCGAATGCCGCAATCTGATCGGCGTCATCGCCGATGGCGCCGAGGGCGGTGCCATCGATGACGACGAGATGATGGCGATGATGATCGTGCTCCTGATCGGCGGCGTATCGACAGTCGCTGGCGCTGCTGCCGCTTCACTGATGAATCTGGCTAAAAATCCAGATATCACAGAGCGGGTCCGGCAGGATCCTTCTCTTGCGATCAACGTGCTGGAAGAAAGCATGCGCCTCGATCCTCCCGTCTCGCTCGTGATGCGTTTCGCGGCCGATAATGTTGAGGTTGGAGGCAAGGTCATCCCTAAAGGCATGCCAACCTATGTCATGCTCGGCGTTGCTTGCCATGATCCTGCGGTCTATCCCGATCCCTATAAGTTCGACATCGATCGGCCTAATATTAAGGATCATCTGGCATTTGGCCATGGCATGCACACCTGTATCGGCAACGCGATCACGCGCAATGTGGTCCCTCTGCTGATCCAGAAAGTGGTCGAGAAGATGCCGAACCTGCGCTTGGCTGATCGGTCCGACGCTCTGGAGTGGGACACCTCCACCCCCCGCGCCCGCCACATCGGCAAGCTCTACCTGCAAGCCTGACGCGCGGTCTGAATCTCATGGAGCCTGCCGCAGTCCCAATGGGCTGCGGCAGGTTTTTTAGTGGGCGCTCTATCGCCGACCATATTAAAGCAGAATGATATCTTTCTATCGACCGCCCGGGTGCCGTTGGGCGTTTGCCAACGGGCCAAACACCATCGCCGTGTGATCGAGGCGCCTCGCGACCGTGAAGCCGGCTGTACATTCACCCCTCACCTGTCCTACGACAGGCGGAGAAAGCAGCGCTTAAGCGCATCAATCCCTTCAGCCAGATGCACGCCGCTTCGACGTTGCGACATCGCCATGCGGGGGAAGCATCTGCCGAATAACGAGAAAGTTGGCGGGATTGGTGCGATGAATTCTCTGGCAAGCCGTGGGGCAGTCCTACCGACGTCACCTCACCAGCTGAAAGTCCATCGAACCAGCGATACAGGCGATGCTCGCCGTTTGCGCATCCTATATGCCGCATCCAACGAATTTCTGACCAAAGGCTTCGAAGCCGCCAATCTGGACGATGTGGCTTTGTCTGCCGGTGTTGGCAAAGCGACCATCTACAAATATTTCCACGACAAGTCCGACCTGTTCATGCACTGCGTCCTTGATGCGGTGACACAGGCCGCCGCCCCGCTGCGGCAAGTCTTGGATGCCGATGGGCCCATCGAAGATATTTTAAGGCAATTTGCTGCCCTGCACATATGCCGCATGATCCAGCCAGTCTTCGGGGGGCGTCCTTTTTATGAAATGGCCCGCACACTGGTGGGGGCGTCGATCAGCCATGCCGACCTTGCCAGGCAATCAAAGTCAGTATTTCGGCAGAATCTAGGCGTCCCACTGGTGGAATTTTTCAAGGCGAAGATAGCTCGAGGAGAGGTAAGGGGCGATGCCGGCTTTCTAGAGCAGTTTTCGATCATTCTGGTTCATAGCCGCACGATCTGAAGTAGTTGGCGCATTCCTGAGGCTGGAAGATATCGACGAGTTTGCCGATCAAGC
>NZ_QFOA01000060.1 GCF_003248505.1 Sphingobium sp. | reverse complement strand
CAGCTGGTTCTTCTTCCAGCATATGGTGTCGGGCCTGCGCCATTTCGTGCTGGATATCGGCGCGGGCTATGAGCTGCGGACGAACAAAAGCTGGGCGCTCGCCACTTTCGCGCTGTCGGCGGCGCTGACCGCCCTGTTCTGGCTCTTCATCTTCGGAAAGGCGTTCTGATGGGCAACGGTACTGGTATCGGTCGCGTCCGCGGCCTCGGATCGGCCCGGCACGGCGCCCATCACTGGCTGGCGCAGCGCTATACGGCGGTCGGCAATCTTCTGCTGGTCCTGTGGCTGCTCGTCAGCCTGGCGACGCTGCCCGGCCTCGACTATCAAAGCGTGACCGGCTGGGTCGCCAACCCGCTGGTTGCGGTGCCGCTGATGCTGATGCTGGTCAGCATCTTCTGGCATCTGCGCCTCGGGATGCAGGTGATGCTGGAGGACTATGTCCATGACAAGGGCCTCAACTTCCTCGCCATCCTGCTGCTGAACTTCTACGCCATTGGCGGCGCGGCCGCCGGCATCTTCGCGATCGCCAAGATCGCCTTCACGGGGATCGTCAAGTAATGAGCGACGCCTACAAGATCATCGACCACACCTATGATACCGTGGTCGTCGGCGCGGGCGGTTCGGGCCTGCGCGCCACCATGGGCAGCGCCGAAGCGGGCCTCAAGACCGCCTGCATCACCAAGCTGTTTCCGACCCGCAGCCACACCGTCGCGGCGCAGGGCGGCATCGCCGCCAGCCTCGGCAACAATTCGCCCGACCACTGGACCTGGCACATGTACGACACCGTCAAGGGGTCGGACTGGCTGGGCGATCAGGACGCGATCGAATATATGGTGCGCGAAGCGCCCGCCGCCGTGATCGAGCTGGAGCATGCGGGCGTACCCTTCAGCCGGAACGAAAATGGGACGATCTACCAGCGTCCCTTCGGCGGCCATATGCAGAATATGGGGGCCGGCCCGCCGGTTCAGCGCACCTGCGCCGCTGCCGACCGTACCGGCCACGCCATGCTCCACGCGCTCTATCAGCAGAGCCTGAAGTATGACGCCGACTTCTATATCGAATATTTCGCCATCGACCTCATCATGGAAAATGGCGAATGTCGCGGCGTCATCGCGATCTGCATGGAAGACGGCAGCATCCACCGCTTCCGCAGCCACGCCGTGGTGCTGGCGACGGGCGGCTATGGTCGCGCCTATTTCTCGGCCACCTCGGCGCACAGCTGCACCGGCGACGGTGGCGGCATGGTGCTCCGCGCGGGCCTGCCGCTCCAGGATCTGGAGTTCGTGCAGTTCCACCCCACGGGCATTTACGGCGCGGGCGTCCTCATCACCGAAGGCGCGCGCGGCGAGGGCGGCTACCTCACCAATTCGGAGGGCGAGCGTTTCATGGAGCGTTATGCTCCCTCCGCGAAGGACCTTGCCAGTCGCGACGTCGTGTCGCGGTCGATGGCGATGGAAATGCGCGAAGGGCGCGGCGTCGGTCCCAACAAGGATCATATCTTCCTGCACCTCGACCATATCGATCCCAAGGTGCTGGCGGAGCGTTTGCCGGGTATCACCGAAAGCGGCAAGATTTTCGCGGGCGTCGACCTTACGCGCCAGCCGCTGCCGGTGACGCCGACCGTCCACTATAATATGGGCGGCATTCCCTGTAACTATCATGGACAGGTCGTGACCAAGGTCGGCGACGATCCCGAAGTGGTGGTGCCGGGCCTCTACGCCGTGGGCGAAGCTGCCTGCGTGTCGGTCCATGGTGCGAACCGCCTTGGCTCCAACAGCCTGATCGACCTTGTCGTGTTCGGCCGTGCGACCGGCCTGCATCTCAAGGAAACGCTCAAGCCCAACGGCAGCCACAAGCCGCTGCCCCAGGATTCGACCGACCTCGCTCTCAGCCGCCTCGACCGGTTCCGCAATGCCAAGGGCGGTTCGCCCACAGCGCAGATCCGTCTCGAAATGCAGCACACCATGCAAAAGCATGCCGCCGTGTTCCGCGACAGCGAACTGCTGGCAGACGGCGTCCGGAAGATGGAGCAGGTCAACAAGCAGCTTGAGGACGTGTCCGTCTCTGACCGCTCCCTCATCTGGAACACCGACCTGATCGAGACGCTCGAACTCGACAACCTCATGTCTCAGGCCGTCTGCACGATGGTGAGCGCGGAAAATCGCAAGGAAAGTCGCGGTGCGCATGCGCATGAGGACTTCCCGAACCGCGACGATGCGAACTGGATGAAGCACACCGTCAGCTGGTTCGAAGGCTGGGGCGGTCAGGGTGGCAAGGTGTCGCTCGATTACCGTCCGGTCCATGACTATACGCTCACGGACGAAGCCGAATATATCAAGCCCAAGGCGCGCGTTTACTAAGCGCGAGTGACAGGGACTAAATTCGAAGGGCGGGCCGCAGGGTCCGCCCTTCGCTATTCCGCTGCGGTGGATTGCATCGGCGAGATCCAGCGCCGCTCCCCGTCGCCGTCCAGCATTGCCGTTCCCCGCTCCTTTTCCTTGGCCCGATAAAGCGCGCTGTCCGCCGCCGCCAGCATCGCCCCCAGGTCGATGCGCTCGCCGCTGGCCGTTGCGACTCCGACCGTCGCCGACACCGTAAGGTCATCCATGCCCTGCGGCTGGCGCAATTCGGTCAGCAGCCGCCGCACGGTCGCGTCGATGCTTTCCATCAGGGCTTCGTCGTCGATCAACAGCACGAATTCATCGCCGCCCAGTCGCGCCGCAAAGCTGCCGTGCAGCCACGGAGCGACGAGCGCACCCGCCGTCCGCACCAGCACCGCGTCGCCCGCCGCGTGCCCCATGCGGTCGTTCACCGTCTTGAAATGGTCGAGATCGATCAACGCCATCGCGGCGGTTCGTCCGTCCTTTCGCGCTTGTGCCAGCCTTTCTTCGGCCACCCGCTTGAAGTGGCGGCGGCTCGCGATGCGAGTCAGTTCGTCGGTATTGGCGTGGGCCTCCAGCGTCTGTTGCAGCTGGTATTTTTCCGTAATGTCCTGGAATACGCCGATCAGCGCGACGGGTTCGCCGCCTTCCAGTTCGATCTCGCCCATCGACCGTACCCGCCGCAATCGCCCACGTGCGGTCACGAAATCCACTTCCAGATCGTAAGGAATTCCGGTCTGGATCGTCGTGGCAATCGCTTCTTCGATCATGGGGCGGTCATGGGGGAGGTAGAATTGCAGCGCGTCGTCCAGCGCTTCCGACTGGCCGAGCGGCACTTCGTGGATGGCATAGACCTGGTCGGACCATTCGACGCGCCGGCCGTCCAGCACCAGCCGCCACGATCCGATCTTCGCCATCCGCTCGGCCTGCGCCAGACTGCGGTGGAGCCGGTTACGGGCCGCCAGCGTCTGGTGCAGCCGGTCCGCCAGCGAAGCGGAACGCTGCGCCGCGATCCTTGCTTCCAGCAGGGCGCCTGCGGTGCGCGCCAGCCCTTCCAGGATCGCTTCGTCACCCGCGCTCAACACGCGGGAATCCGGTGCGAAAACACTCAGCGTCCCCACCGCGACCCTGCGCCCGCCACGCTCGCTGACATGGACCGGCTGACCCGCATAAAATCGCACGCGCTCCAGGCCCGCGATCTTCGAATCAGCGACGAAACGGATATCGTCTGCTCTATCGTCGATCACCAGCAGGCTGTCCTGCGCCACGGCGCGGCGACAGAAATCATGCGCGGCTGGAGAATGCTCCGCCGGGTATCCCGTCTGCGCCTTGACCCATTGCCGGTCGCCATCGATCAACGACAGAAGGGAGACAGGGCATTCCAGCAGCCGTGCCGCCGCGTCCGTGAGCGCTGTAAATTCCCGTTCGGGCCGGTCGCCGATGGCGCCGATCAGAAGGTCGGGCAGAGTGGGGGCAAAGGATTGCTGCGACAGGTCCATGATGTCGGCTAGCGTAGGAATCGCTTCACTTGTGTTAACGCTGCGCTAGGCCGAGGACGGAAATGGCAACAGCGCGTCATAGACCGCGCGCCCCGGTTTCCCTGCAACGCTCTGCCCGTTCCGCAGCAGAAAAGCGTGCCGGACGATCTCGGCCTGCTGCTCGATCCCGTATCGGTCGAATGGCTTGCCGGGCATGACCGCATATCCATAACGGCAGAAGGGATGACGCATCAGCGGCAACCACCATTTCCCCGACCGCTGCGCTTGCCAGACATGCGTCATCTCGTGAATGAAATGCGCCTGATGGGACAGTGGCGTCGCGCAAAAATCGGCGCAGAACAGTCCGCCTTCGGGATGGAACCACAGATCGCCGTCGGGCGCCATCGTCACGCCACGCGGCTGGAGCGGCCACCAGCGGCGGTTGTGGACGCGCACCTTGCCATAATCGATGGCGTTGCCGAACATCGTCCGGGCGAGCGCGGCCTCGCCTTGGGTTAGCGGGCGGCTCGTCAATGCGCGGCATGCTCCGCCGTGTTGGCCGGAACGCCCGCCGCCTCGGGCTTGCGGATCACCGCGTCGACCAGCAGGCGGTCGCCGTTGGCCATGAGGAAGGTCAGTTGCATCTTGCCCCGTCCGATGGCCGTATCGTTGACCCCCCACAGCATCAGATGCTTGCCGCCGGGCGCGAATGCGACCTCGCCCTTCGCGGGCACGTCCACGCTGTCGATCTGCTTCATCGACATGACGCCATTCTTGGACACGCTTTCGTGCATTTCGACCTTGAGCGCATAATCGGTGATGACGCCGCGGATCTGGGCGCCCGCATCGCCGCCATGCGCCACGAAATAGCCGGCGGACGGCATATTCTTGTTGGGCGACAGGCGCACCCATGCCTGGTCGATATAGGATGGCGCAGGGTCGCCGCAGGCATTGAGCGCAAGCGGGGCGATAAGGGCGGCGGTAAGGGCGAGGGCGTTGCGCATCCAGATCTCCGTGACTGTCTCGTTTCCGGTCGTTCCTCCTAGCTAATCGCGCCCGCTTCTTGTGCCAAGCGAAAGCGCGCTTATATCGCCCTTGGAAACCGGCCTTGCCTTGGCGCTTTCGTGGGGTATGGGGCCATCAACCGCTGAACATGATTTGGGGTTAAAAGAGGAAGAAATGGCAAAAGTTATCGGGATCGATCTGGGCACCACCAACAGCTGCGTCGCCGTGATGGACGGCGGCAAGCCCAAGGTCATCGAAAATGCGGAAGGGGCGCGGACCACGCCCTCGATCGTCGCCTTCGCCAAGGATGGCGAGCGTCTGATCGGTCAGCCGGCCAAGCGCCAGGCGGTCACCAACCCGGACAACACGATCTTTGCGGTCAAGCGCCTGATCGGTCGCCGCTTCGACGATCCCATGACCAAGAAGGACATGGAACTCGTCCCCTATTCGATCGCCAAGGGCCCGAACGGGGACGCCTGGGTCGCAGCGGGCGGTCAGGATTACAGCCCATCGCAGATCAGCGCCTTCACGCTTCAGAAGATGAAGGAAACCGCCGAATCCTATCTCGGCGAAACGGTTACGCAGGCGGTCATCACCGTTCCCGCTTATTTCAACGATGCCCAGCGTCAGGCGACCAAGGATGCCGGCCAGATCGCGGGTCTCGAAGTCCTGCGCATCATCAATGAGCCGACCGCGGCTGCTCTGGCCTACGGGCTTGACAAGCAGGACGGCAAGACCATCGCGGTCTACGATCTTGGCGGCGGCACGTTCGACATCTCGATCCTGGAGATCGGCGACGGCGTCTTCGAAGTGAAGTCGACCAACGGCGACACGTTCCTTGGCGGTGAGGATTTCGACGCCAAGCTGGTCGAATATCTGGCAGCCGACTTCCAGAAGGCCGAAGGCATCGACCTCACCAAGGACAAGCTCGCGCTTCAGCGCCTCAAGGAATCGGCTGAAAAGGCGAAGATCGAGCTGTCATCGGCCCAGACGACCGAAGTCAACCTGCCCTTCATCACCGCTGACCAGAACGGTCCCAAGCACCTGGTGAAGACGGTCACCCGCGCCGATCTGGAACGTCTGGTCGCCGACCTCATCAAGCGGACGATGGAGCCTTGCAAGAAGGCGCTGGCCGACGCAGGCGTCACCGCCAGCGAGATCAGCGAAGTCGTGCTCGTGGGCGGCATGACCCGCATGCCCAAGGTGCGCGAAGCGGTGAAGGAGTTCTTCGGGAAAGAACCGCACACCGGCGTCAACCCCGACGAAGTCGTCGCCATGGGCGCGGCGATCCAGGCGGGCGTGCTTCAGGGCGACGTCAAGGACGTGCTGCTGCTCGACGTGACGCCGCTCTCGCTCGGCATCGAAACGCTCGGCGGCGTTTTCACCCGCATGATCGACCGCAACACCACGATCCCCGCGAAGAAGTCGCAGGTCTACTCGACCGCCGACGACAATCAGCAGGCGGTGACGATCCGCGTGTTCCAGGGCGAACGTGAAATGGCGGCGGACAACAAGCTGCTCGGCCAGTTCGATCTGGTCGGCATCCCGCCCGCGCCGCGCGGCGTACCCCAGATCGAGGTAACGTTCGACATCGATGCCAACGGCCTCGTCAACGTGTCCGCGAAGGATAAGGGCACCGGCAAGGAGCAGCAAATCCGCATCCAGGCCTCCGGCGGCCTTAGCGACAATGACATCGAGCAGATGGTCAAGGACGCGGAGCGCTTCGCCGAAGAGGACAAGAAGCGTCGCGAGGCGGCGGAAGCCAAGAACAACGCCGAAAGCCTCGTCCACACGACAGAGGCGCAACTGGCCGAACATGGCGACAAGGTCGACGCCGCGCTTAAGGGTGAGATCGAAACCGCCATCGCCGCGACCAAGTCCGCGATCGAGGGCGGCGACGCCGAAGCCATGAAGACCAAGGCGCAGGAGCTTGCCACGGTTGCCATGAAACTGGGCCAGGCCATCTACGAGAAGGAACAGGCTGCATCGGCTTCCCCCGAAGCGGAAGCGACCAAGGCCGACGACGGTGTCGTCGACGCCGAATTCTCCGAAGTGGACGACAACAAGGCGTAAGCCGATAGACTACCCCCGCCGCACGCCTTTCCGGCGCGGCGGGGGGAGCCGGGAACGATATGACGACCGAGATCGACTATTACTCGCTGCTCGAAATCGAGCGCACGGCGGACGGCGCGGCTATCAAGAGCGCGTATCGCAAACTCGCGATGAAATATCACCCGGATCGCACCGGGGGATGTTCCGACAGCGAAGCCAAATTCAAGGCCGTGTCCGAAGCCTATGAGTGCCTGAAAGACCCTCAGAAGCGCGCGGCGTACGACCGCTACGGTCACGCCGCCTATACCAATGCTCAAAACGGCGGAGGCGGCGGCGGGTTCCGTCAGGGCGCGGGCGGTTTCTCCGATCTCGGCGATATTTTCGAAACGATCTTCGGCCAGTCCGGTTTCGGTGGCGGCGGGCGGCAGCAGCAGCGCCGGGGCGCCGACCTGCGCTACGACATGGAAATCAGTCTCGACGACGCCTATCACGGCAAGCAGACCGAAATTCAGATCGAAGTGTCCGCCGCGTGCGAGGCGTGCGACGGATCGGGCGCGCAGCCCGGCACCGGCGTCAAGACCTGCGGCACCTGCCACGGTCATGGTCAGGTCCGCGCGCAGCAGGGCTTCTTCGTCGTGGAACGCACCTGTCCGACCTGCCATGGCGCGGGCCAGGTGATCGAAAGCCCCTGCCGCTCCTGCCGGGGCGAAGGCCGCGTCGACAAGCCCAAGACCCTTTCGGTCACCATCCCCGCAGGGGTGGACGAAGGCACGCGCATTCGCTTGTCGGGCGAGGGCGAGGCAGGTGCGCGCGGCGCGCCAGCGGGCGACCTCTACATCTTCCTCCACGTCAAGCGCCATTCGATCTTCGAACGCGACGGCACGACGTTGTTCTGCCGCGCGCCGGTCAGCTTTACGACCGCTGCGCTGGGCGGTATCATCGAAGTGCCCGGCCTCGATGGCAGCCGTCACGAAATCAAGATTCCTGCCGGTATCCAGTCCGGCAAGCAGATCCGCCAGCGCGGCGCGGGTATGCCGGTGCTCAACGGTCGGGGGCAGGGCGACCTCGTCGTTCAGGTCGACGTCGAAACCCCGACCCGCCTTTCCGCCCGGCAGAAGGAACTGCTCGAAGCCTTCCGCGAAACGGAAACGGGTGAGGAATGCCCGGCCTCGACCGGTTTCTTCGGCAAGCTCAAGGAATTATGGGGGGAATAGGCGCACGCCTGTTCCCGCCGCACCAAGCAGCGGTGCGATGCTGCGGGAGTTCTGTGTCGCCGTCACGGCGACGGTGAACATCGATCCGGCTGCTGCGCACTCGCTGAAAGGGCAGCAGGAAAACGCCCGCCACGATCATCTTGCCCATGACAAATGCGTTCGAGGCTGAAAGGCCGCGTGCGCGCTTCTGGGCAAGGTGGCGCATCCATGGCCGCGTGTCCTGAATCCCTCGCGCCGGAACGGCATATCACGCAACCCGGACAAGCAAAGAGGGCGGCCCCGCAGGACCGCCCTTTTCTCTATCGTCAGGCGAGCGCCGTTATGCCGCCAGGAACAGGTCCGGGTCGAGCGCCATCAGCGTTTCTGCCCCGCCCTCTATCTTGCGGCGCAACGCACCCGCATCGGGCATGATCCGCTCGGCGAAGAAGCGCGCCGTCACCAGCTTCGCTTCCAGGAACCCGGCATCGCCTTCGCCCGCCGCGATCAGCGTCGTCGCCGCCTTCGCCATGCGCAGCCACATGAGGCCGGTGGCGACGATGCCGAGGATATGCATATAATGATGCGCGCCAGCCCCGGCATTGTCGGGGTTCTTCATGGCATTCTGCATCAGCCACATGGTCGCCGCGCCCAACTGCCCGCTCGCCTTTTCCAGCGCCTCGGCAATGGGGGCAAGCTGCGCGTCGCCCTTGGCGGCGGCGACATCCTCGCCCACGGTCTTGATGAAGGCCTGAAGCGCCCGCCCGCCGTTCATCGGCAGTTTGCGGCCTACAAGGTCCATCGCCTGGATGCCGTTGGTGCCTTCGTAGATTTGGGCGATGCGCGCATCGCGCACATATTGTTCGACCCCGTTCTCCCAGATGTAGCCATGCCCGCCGAACACCTGCTGACACGCCACCGCCACGTCGAAGCCCTTGTCGGTGCCATAGCCCTTAACGACCGGCGTCAGCAGCTGGAGCATGTCGTCCGCCGCCTGCCGCTCTTCCTCTGTCGCGGCGTTATGCGACAGATCGACCTGAAGCGCGGTCCACAGGGTCAGCGCGCGCAGCCCTTCGGTGATCGCCTTGCCCTCCATCAGCATCCGGCGCACGTCGGGATGGACGAACAGGGTGTCGGCCTTCTCGTTGGGCTCCTTCGCGCCGGTCAGGGCGCGGCCCTGACGGCGATCCTTCGCGTAGTGCACCGCGTTCTGGAACGCGATGTCCGCCTGGCCCAGACCTTGCAGCCCGACACCCAGCCGCGCCGCGTTCATCATGATGAACATGGCGGCGAGGCCCTTATTCTCCTCGCCTACCATCCACCCGGTCGCGCCGTCATAGTTCATGACGCAGGTCGCGTTGCCGTGGATGCCCATCTTATGTTCGATCGACCCGCAGGAAACGGCATTGCGTTCCCCCAGCGATCCGTCTTCCTTGACGAACATCTTGGGCACGACGAACAGCGAGATGCCCTTGCTGCCTTCGGGGGCGTCGGGCGTCTTGGCCAGGACGAGGTGCACGATGTTGTCCGCCAGATCGTGCTCGCCCGCCGAAATGAAAATCTTGGTCCCGGTGATGGCATAGCTGCCGTTGCCCTGCGGAACGGCCTTGGTCTTGATAAGGCCAAGGTCGGTGCCGCAATGCGGTTCCGTCAGGTTCATCGTGCCGGTCCATTCGCCCGACACCATCTTGGGGATGTAGCGATGCTGCAATTCGTCGCTGCCCTTGGCGATCAAGGCGGAGATCGCACCGGACGTCAGGCCGAAATACATTTCGAACGCCTGGTTCGCCGCCGACATATACTCGCCCAGCGCCGTCGCGATCACCATCGGCAGGCCCTGGCCGCCAAATTCTTCCGGCGCGTGCAGCGTCGTCCAACCGCCCGCAACATACTGGTCGTAGGCCTGCTTGAAGCCCTTGGGCGTGGTGACGCTGCCGTCGCTGTTGCGTACGCAGCCTTCCTTGTCGCCCGACGCATTCAGCGGGAACAGTACTTCGGCCGCCATTTTACCGCCTTCGGTCAGGATCGCTTCGACCAGATCGGGCGATGCGGCGGCGAAGCCGGGCAGGTTGGCGTAGCGGTCGAGCCCCACGACATGATCCAGCACGAAGCGGGTGTCGCGGACGGGGGCGGCGTAGCTGGGCATGATCGTCTCCTGGTAAATTCTTATCTATGGGGTCGGGTTATTTCTGGTCGATGGCGGCCACGAATGCGGCGACATCGTCGCTCGCGCTTTTCTGTTCCAGCGCCGACACGAACGCGGCGAGTTCGTCGATGGCCGCGTCGATATCGTCCTTCTGCCGGGTGAGCAGCGCGATGCGCGTCCGGCACTTGTCCACCGTGACGCGGCGCTGCGCCTCATGTTCCTCGTCCGCGTCATAGAGGTCGATCATCTCGCGGATATCGGTCAGGCTGAACCCCACGCGCTTGCCGCGCAGGATCCACGCAAGTCGCGCGCGATCGCGCCGCGAATAGATGCGGGTCAGACCCTGCCGCTCCGGCGAAATCAGCCCTTCGTCCTCGTAAAAGCGCAGCGCCCGCGCGGTCACGCCGAACTCGTCCGACAGGTCGGTAATGCTGTAGCTTTGCCGCTCGCTATGGTCTGGCACCTCGATGCTGGCGATGCTGCTGCGTGTGGTCATGGCTCCGATGTAATCCTGCTTTACGTTTACGTCAAGGTTAGAGACGATCTGTCGCATCGCGACTTGGGACCTTTTGCCTTAGTGACAGGGGTGGGCCAAGCCGCTACGGCAACGCCATGATGGGGGGCATCCGAAACAGCGCGACCGCACGCGGCCTGCTTCAGGCGCTTGCGTTGCTCGTGCTTGCCGTCCACCTTGTCGCGCCGACCGGTTTCATGCCCGTGCGCACTGACCGGGGCGTCGTCGTCACGCTCTGCACGGGGCAGGGCGCGATCAACATGGTCGTACCGCGCGACAGGGCACCGGGCGGTGGGGATCGCCGCCCCGATGACGGCATGGCGGGGCAGCAGCATTGTCCCTTCGCAGCGTCGGTGCAGCCCGCCGTTCCGCCGCTCGTGCTGGCCGACCTGCCTCTGCCGGCGTGGCAACTGGCGTTCGGACCCATCGCCTTTGCGCTCAAGAGCGGGCTCATCGCGCGCCTCGCCGCGCCGCCGCCGCCTTCGTCGGGACCGCCCGCCGCTTCCTGATCCCGCCACCGCGCGTCCGCAGCGCGGCCATTCCCGGTTTTTCAGAAAGCATTATCATGTCCCGCATCCATGCCGTGCGCAGCGTTTCGCTGTGCGCCCTCGTCCTTGCCTTGTCCGTCCGCCCCGCCTTCGCCGACGACGAAACGGACCGCCAACCCATCGTCGTCACCGCTGCCGCGCTGAACGACGCGGCAACCCAGCGTGTCCAGCGCACGCCGGGCGGCGTCGATCTTGTCCCTGCGGATGCGTTCGAAAATCGCCTTGCCGTATCGCTGCGCGATGTCCTCGCCTTCTCGCCCGGCGTCTACACGCAGCCCCGCTTCGGGCAGGAAGTACGTATTTCGATCCGCGGTTCGGGCCTTTCGCGCGGCTTCCACATGCGCGGGCTGACGCTGCTTCAGGACGGCATCCCCATCAACATGGCGGACGACAATGGCGACTTCCAGGAACTCGATCCCCAGGTCTTTTCGCAGGTCGAGGTGTATCGCGGCGCCAATGCGTTGCGGCTCGGCGGATCGACGCTGGGCGGCGCGATCAACGCCGTGACGCCGACCGGACGAAGCGCGCCGGGCATCGAGGCCCGCTTCGACGGCGGCAGCTTCGACACGCTGCGCGGCAAGCTTGCCTACGGACATGCCGATGCGCGCGGAGATGTCTATCTCGCTGTCTCGGGCGACCGGTCGGACGGCGATCGCGCCCATGCCGACCGCAAGGCGCTGCGCTTCAACGGCAATGCCGGGGTGCGCATCACCGACCGGATCGAAACCCGTTTCTACGCCAGCGTGCAGACGATCCGGCAGAAGCTGCCCGGCGTGCTGAGCGAGCGGGACGCTCTGTCCAATCCGGCGAAGGGCAATTTCGTCGGCGATCAGGCCCGCGATATCGATTCGCTTCGTCTCCAGAACCGGACCACCGTCGCGCTTGCGGACGGGACGCTGGCCTTCGGGGCCTATTACAATGCCAAGAGCCTTTTCCACCCGATCTTTCAGGTGATCGACCAGAAGTCGGAGGATCGCGGCGTCTTCGCCAGCCTTGACCTCGCAGGCGAAATCGGGTCGATGCCGGCCGCAATCACCGTCGGGACGCAGGCGCGCTTCGGTCGGGTGACCGCACGGCAGTTCGTCAACCTGTCGGGTCGCAGCGGCATACCGACGGCCAACGCGCGCCAGACCGCCCAGACGATCAACAGCTATGGCGAAGCGCGCATCGCCCCCGTCGCCGACCTCTGGCTCGTCGCGGGCGGCATCTACACCCACGGCGAACGGTCCATCGCCAACCGCTTCGTCCCCGCGCGCAGCGGTCGCGCCAGTTTCGACACGTTCGCGCCCAAATTCGGGCTGCTCTACGATCCGGGCGCGTGGCAATTCTATGCCAATGTCAGCCGCTCTGTCGAACTGCCCGGCTTTTCCGAACTCAGCCAGACCCCGGCGGGTGGCGCGCCCGGCTTCACTCCCGTCGGCGCCCAACGTGCCTGGACCGGAGAAATCGGCACGCGCGGCAGCATCGGCATCGCCGCATGGGACATCAGCCTCTATCGCGCCGATATCCGGGGTGAGATGCTGCAGTTCAATGTCGTCCCTGGCATCATCCCCGCCGCGACCTTCAACGCCGACCGCACGCGCCATCAGGGCGTGGAAGCGGGAGTCAGCCTCACGCTCACGCCTTGGGCGAAGCTGCGGCAAGTCTATCAATATAGCGACTTCCGGTTCCGGGGCGACGCCCAGTTCGGCGACAACCGCCTGCCCGTGGTTCCGCGCCATGCCTATCGCGCGGAACTGACGCTCGGCACCGAAGCCATCAGCCTGTCGCCCTCGCTCGAATGGGTGCCGCAGGGGGCGTGGGTCGATTATGCCAACAGCAAGCGGGCGGGCGGCTACGCGCTCCTCAACCTTGGCGCGCAGGCGCAACTGCGGGACGGCGTCACCCTGTTCCTCGACGCCCGCAATCTGACCGCCAAGCGCGCGGTCGGCGACATCAGCGCGCTCGTCCGTTATGTGGCCGACAATCCCGCCACGCCCGCCGACGAAGGCAGCGCCGCCTTCTATCCCGTCGAACGCCGCGCGGTTTACGCCGGCGTCCGCGCCCGCTTTTGAAAAGGCACGGCACGCGATGACGCAGACAGGCTTCTATCGGGCGATGTGGCGCTGGCATTTCTACGCCGGCCTCATCGTCCTGCCGGTCCTCGCCCTCATGGCGGTGACCGGCGCGCTCTATCTCTACAAGCCGGAGATCGAGGCGCGCCTCTATCCCACGCGCCTCGCCGGGCCGGTGGGGGAGCAACCTCCACCCTCGCGCCTGATCGCGGCGGTCGGCGGCCGGGGGACGGTGACGCAGATTCTCCACCCCGCCGATCCGCAGGCCAGCTGGCAGGTCGTGACGCGGGCGGCAGATGCGCCGCCGGTCACCCATTTCGTCGATCCGCGCACCGGCCAGGTTCTTGGCGACATGCGGGACGGCGGCGTCATGAAGACGATCAAGCATCTGCACAGCCTTGCGCTCACCGGCCCCGTTGGCAATCGGCTGGTAGAGGTTGTGGCGGGATGGGCGATCCTGTTGTGCGTCACCGGCCTTTATCTCCGCTGGCCGCGCCCCGGCCACCCTGCGCTCAGCGTGCGGGGCAGGGCGCAGGGCCGCCGTTTCTGGCGCGACCTGCACGGGACGCTGGGTTTCCTGTCGGCAGGGGTCATTTTGTTCCTCGCCGTGACCGGAATGCCGTGGACCGAAATATGGGGCGGCAGCCTGCGCGCGGTCGTAGCGGCGAACCAGTGGGGCCGCCCCAAAATGGCGGCGATCCCGCTCGACCCACCGGCCAGGGAAGCGCTTCCCTGGACCCTGCGGGACGCAGCGCCCGGCGCGGGCCGCCCCGGCGACATCGGGATCGACGCCGTCGCGCGCATCGCCGCCCGTCGCGGCCTGCCCTCGGGCTATCAGATCGTCCTCCCCGCCACGCCCGGCGCGCCCTATCTGATCGCGAGCGTCGTCACCCGCGCTCAGGATGCCCGCGCGATCCTGATCGACGCTGCATCCGGCGCGGTCCAGCAGGACATGGACTGGCGCATGTTCGGTCCCGGCGCCAAAAGCGTCGAATGGGGTATCGCCACCCATCAGGGGCAACAATATGGCGAGGCCAATCGCCTGCTCATGCTGGCGGGCTGCCTCTGTCTGCTCGCGCTGTGCCTGACCGCCCCCGTGCTCTGGTGGAAGCGCCGCTTTGCCACGCCCCCGCCCGCCAGCGTTCCGGCCCGGCGCACGGTCGCGGCGCTCATGATCCTGATCGGCCTCATCTTCCCCCTGACCGGTCTCAGCATGGCGGCGGCGCTGGGCGGCGAGTGGGTGCTGCGGCGGCTCCGGTTTCCTTTCGCTGCGGGAGGGACTAAAGGCACGGCATGATCCGTCTGTCCGGCCTCAAGCTTCCCCTCGACCATCCTGCCGAAGCCATTCCCGCCGCCATCTGCGACCGGCTGGGGCTGGACCGCGCAGCGCTGCGGCGCTTCGACCTCGTGCGGCGGGGCAATGACGCGCGCCGCCGCAACGCGATCCAGCTCGTCTACACCTTCGACATCGACGTCGACGACGAAGCCGGGCTGCTCGACCGCTTTGCCCACGATCATGACGTGCGCCCAACCCCCGACACCCGCTATCGCTTCGTGACCCGTGCGCCCGAAGGATGGACGGGGAAGCGTCCGGTCGTAATCGGTGCCGGGCCTTGCGGCCTGTTCGCGGGCCTCATCCTTGCCCAGATGGGTTTCCGCCCCATCATCCTCGACCGCGGCAAGGTGGTGCGCGAACGCACGAAGGACACCTGGGGCCTGTGGCGGCGCGGCGAACTCGATCCCGATTCCAACGTCCAGTTCGGGGAGGGCGGGGCGGGCACCTTCTCCGACGGAAAGCTCTACTGCCGGGTCAAGGACCCGCGTTTCCTGGGCCGGAAAGTGCTGGAGGAATTCGTTGCCGCCGGAGCGCCCGACGACATCTTGTGGGAAGCGCACCCGCATATCGGCACCTTCCGCCTTGTGTCCATGGTCGAATCCATGCGCCGCCAGATCGAGGGGCTGGGCGGCGAATATCGCTGGCAGCACCGGGTCGACGATCTCGTCCTCGACCGGGGCGGGGAGGGCGGACAGCAATTGCGCGGCGTCGTGCTGCACGATGGCAGCGTCATCGAAACCGATCATGTCGTCCTCGCCATCGGGCACAGTGCGCGCCCGACCTTTGCGATGCTGCATGATCGCGGCGTGCATATGGAAGCGAAGCCCTTTTCCATCGGTGTGCGCATCGAACATCCGCAGGGCTGGATCGACCGCGCGCGCTACGGCCATTGCGCAGGCCACCCGGATCTGGGCGCGGCGGCCTACAGCCTTGCGCATCATTGCGCGAACGGGCGTACCGTCTACAGCTTCTGCATGTGTCCGGGCGGGCGGGTCGTCGCCGCGACCTCGGAAGAGGGGCGCGTCGTCACGAACGGCATGAGCCAGTATAGCCGTGCCGAATTCAACGCCAATTCCGGCCTCGTCGTCGGCATCGACCCGGCGCGCGATTATCCCGGCGGTCCGCTGGCGGGCATCGATTTCCAGCGCCAATGGGAATCGGCGGCCTACGTCGCAGGCGGCTCCTCTTACCGTGCGCCCGGGCAGACGGTGGGCGACTTCCTCGCCGGACGCGCCTCGACCGCGCTTGGGTCCGTCGAACCGTCCTACAAGCCCGGCGTCACGCCCACAGACCTTGCCCATTGCCTGCCCGGCTTCGTGATCGAAGCCTTCCGTGAAGCATTGCCCGTCTTCGGTCGGCAACTCGCGCATTACGACCATCCCGACGCGGTGATGACCGGCGTCGAGACGCGTACATCCTCGCCCGTTCGCATTACGCGCGGCAAGGATTTCCAAAGCCTCAACGTCACCGGCCTCTACCCTGCGGGCGAGGGGGCTGGCTATGCCGGCGGCATCCTCTCCGCTGCGATCGACGGCATCAAGGTGGCGGAGGCTGTGGCAAACGCGATCATGGCGTGATGATCGACGCGTTCACCACTCTTTAAATTCCTTCTGGCACACCGGCGCCACCTTCCGGAGCCAGATCATGAACGCGCCTTATCATACGGTCCTGCATCGCTTCTATCGCTCGTCGAAGCGCCACGATGTCAGCCGCGCGTCTACATTGCGTGTAGACGACGGCGATCCGATCGATGTGCTGCTGGAAGACGTAGCCGTAGGCGGCTGCCGCATTTCGGGGGTTCAGGGCCTCAACCCGCAGGAAGCGATCCTCATCGGTCTTGCCGGTGTCGGTTCCCGCTCCGCCCGCGTCGTCTGGGCGCAGGGCGGGCAGGCAGGCTGCGAGTTCGACGAGGCTCTGACCTATAGCGAGCTCGAAGAAACCCAGGCTGCGGGCAATGTCATCACCGGCAATTTCGCAACCTTCAAGATGCAGGCGGAAAGCGCATCTCTGGTCGAAGAGCCCAAGCTTAGCCGTCCTGCACGTCTTGTCGTGCTGGCGGTCGCGGTGATCGCGAGCTGGGGGATCGCCATCGGCATCGCCCGCGCCGCAATGGCCCTTTTCGCCTGATCCTCCGTATCGGCGGTTATTGGTAGCCGCCTTCCTCTTCGCGCTGTTCGGCGGCGTCTTCCTGTGCCTCTTCCATGGCATCCTGCTGGTCGTCCGCGTCCTGCGGCTTGTCTTTGGGGTCGGGGATCATCGCGTTTCTCCTACGCTGCAAACCCCTCAAGCGCGCCGCATCGTCCGCGGTTCCGCTTTGGCGCGTATGCGCGACGAAGCTGCGCTAGCGAGCGCTGAGCGGAGTGTCCGACAATCGAAAAAGAGAGGAGAAGGTGGATGCCCGACAAGGATTCGAACCTTGATTGACGGAGTCAGAGTCCGCTCTCTTACCATTAGAGGATCGGGCATCAGAGCAAGGCCAAGCCTCGCTCGGGAGGCCGCAGATAGGCGGGCTCGCTTCCGCCGTCAAGCGCATTCGTCGCCTTTTTTCGACGCCGCGCACGCCTGGCACTCATGAAAAAGCCCGCCGGACACGGGTGCGTCCGGCGGGCTTTTCCTATGCGATGCGCCAGCGCTTATTCGCCGTCGCTCTTCAGCAGGTAATCGCCCGCATCCGCGTCGGTGCCGTGGGTTTCCCCCGTCGCCGCGCCCAGCGGATCGTCGCCGATCGCCGCTTCGGGACCCTGCGCGAGCTCGGCGGCATGCTCCTCCGCCGCTGTGCGCGGGGCGATGAGGTCCACCTGGCTCGTGCTGCGCAGGGCGGCCCGCAGCGCGGCGTCGCGCGACGAGGCCGCCACGCGCATCCGGTTCATGCCAGCGCCCGTACCCGCCGGGATCAGGCGACCGACGATGACATTCTCCTTCAGGCCGACCAGCGTGTCCTTCTTGCCCTGAACCGCCGCTTCGGTGAGGACGCGGGTCGTTTCCTGGAAAGACGCAGCCGAGATGAAGGAACGGGTCTGCAACGACGCTTTGGTGATGCCGAGAAGCACCGGCTTGCCTGCTGCCGGCTGGAAGCCGGGTGCGAGCTTGCTGTTGATCTCTTCCATCTCCTCGCGGTCGACCTGCTCGCCCACCAGCAGGGTGGTGTCGCCGGACTCGATGATCTCGACCTTTTGCAGCATCTGACGAACGATCGTCTCGATGTGCTTGTCGTTGATCTTCACGCCCTGCAAGCGATAGACTTCCTGAATTTCCGCGACCAGATACTCGGCCAGCGGCTCGATGCCGAGAACTTCCAGAATGTCATGCGGATCGGGCGAACCGCCGATCAGGTTGTCGCCGCGCTTGACATAGTCGCCTTCCTGAACGTCGATCACCTTGCTCTTGGGGATCAGATATTCGACCGGCTCGCCGCCATCCTCGGGGACGATGGCGATCTTGCGCTTCGCCTTATAGTCCTTGAGGAACTGGACGCGGCCCGACACCTTGGCGATGATCGCATTGTCCTTGGGCTTGCGCGCTTCGAACAGCTCGGCAACGCGCGGCAGACCGCCGGTGATGTCGCGGGTCTTGGCCGCTTCGCGGCTGACACGCGCCAGCACGTCACCGGCCTGCACCTGCGCACCGTCATCGACCGACAACGTCGCACCCACGGCCAGCATGTAGCGGGCCGCTTCGCCCGACTCGTCGTCGAGCAGGGTAAGGCGGGGACGCAGGTCTTCCTTCGACCGGGCCGAACCACGGAACTCGGTGACCACGCGCTGGGCGATACCGGTCGCTTCGTCGGTCTGTTCGGTCAGCGTCTTGCCGTCGATCAGGTCCTGATACTTCACGATGCCGGGCTTTTCCGTGATCACCGGCATGGTGAACGGGTCCCATTCGGCGATACGGTCGCCCTGTGCCACCTTGTCGCCATCGGCGAACAGGATGGTCGCGCCATAAGGCAGGCGGTGGGTCGCGCGTTCGCGGCCCTCGCTATCGATGATCGCGATCTCGCCATTGCGGGCAAGGCTGAGGCGACGGTTGTTCTTGTCGATGATGGTCGGGATGTCGCGCAGTTCGATCGTGCCGTCCGCCACCGATTCCAGGTTAGACGTTTCGTTGAAGTTCGCCGCGCCGCCGATGTGGAAGGTCCGCATGGTGAGCTGCGTGCCCGGTTCGCCGATGGACTGCGCCGCAATGACGCCGACCGCTTCGCCGATATTGACCGGGGTACCGCGGGCGAGGTCACGACCGTAGCACTTGGCGCAAACGCCCATCTTGCTTTCGCAGATCAGCGGGCTGCGGATCTTCACCGCCTGGGTGCCGATGGCCTCGATCTGGGCGATCATGGCTTCGTCGAGCAGGGTGCCGATCGGGATCACCACGCTGCCGTCCTTGCTGTCGACGATGTCCTGCGCCGTCGTACGACCCAGGATACGCTCGCCGAGCGAGGCGATGACGCTGCCGCCCTGGACGATCGCCTTCATCTCCAGCGCCTTTTCGGTGCCGCAATCCTCCTCGACGACGGTGCAGTCCTGGCTGACGTCGACCAGACGGCGGGTCAGGTAACCCGAATTCGCCGTTTTGAGCGCGGTGTCGGCCAGACCCTTGCGGGCGCCGTGGGTGGAGTTGAAATATTCAAGGACGGTCAGGCCCTCCTTGAAGTTCGAGATGATCGGCGTTTCGATGATCTCGCCCGAAGGCTTGGCCATCAGGCCGCGCATGCCGGCCAGCTGCTTCATCTGCGCCTGGCTACCGCGAGCACCCGAATGCGCCATCATGTAGATGGAGTTGATCGGGGCCATGCGGCCGGTCTCATCCTTGGGCTGAGCACGGATTTCGTCCATCATGGCGTTCGCCACCTGGTCGCCGCAACGGCTCCACGCATCGATCACCTTGTTGTACTTTTCCTGCTGCGTGATCAGGCCGTCCTGATACTGCTGCTCGTAATCGGCCACCAGCGCCTTGGTCTCGTCGACCAGAGTCACCTTGCTGTCGGGGATGACCATGTCGTCCTTGCCGAAGCTGATGCCGGCCTGGAACGCGTGGCGGAAGCCCAGCGCCATGATGGCGTCGGCGAACAGCACCGTGTCCTTCTGGCCGGTGTGACGATAGACCTGATCGATCACGTCGCCGATTTCCTTCTTGGTCAGAAGGCGGTTGACGACGTCGAAGGGCACCTTGTGCGACTTGGGTAGGCATTCGCCCAGTAGCATGCGGCCCGGCGTCGTTTCGAAGCGCTTCATATATTGCTGACCGGCTTCGTCGGTCTGCGGCACGCGGCTGGTGATCTTGGAGTGCAGCGTCACAGCCTTGGCATAGAGCGCCTGATGCACTTCCTGCATGTCGGCGAGCAACATGCCTTCGCCCGGCTCGCCCTCACGCTCCATCGACAGGTAATAGATACCCAGGACCATGTCCTGCGAGGGAACGATGATCGGCTTGCCGTTGGCGGGCGACAGGATGTTGTTGGTCGACATCATC
>NZ_QFOA01000158.1 GCF_003248505.1 Sphingobium sp. | reverse complement strand
GTTTTAGTCGTAGGTGCGGGCCATGCGGGTGCGCAAGCAGCGATCATGCTGCGCCAAGCAGGTTTCGAGGGATCGATCGCCATGATCGGCGACGAAAAATATCCGCCTTATGAGCGCCCGCCCTTATCCAAAGAATATTTCGCTGGCGACAAGGGCTTCGACCGCATCCTCATTCGTCCGACCGGTTTCTGGGAAGAGCGTGAAATCGCTATGCTGCTTGGGCGGCGTGTGACGAACGTCAATCCCCAGAGCAAGATCGTGACGGCAGGCAACGAAAAGATTGGCTATGGCAAGTTGATTTGGTGCGCCGGAGGTAGTCCTCGTGCACTCACCTGCAATGGAGCAGATGCGCATAACGTCCATGCGGTGCGTCGGCGCGACGATGTTGACGTGATGGTGAGGGAAATCGACAGTGTCGACCATGTGACCATCATTGGTGGCGGTTACATTGGGTTGGAGGCAGCGGCCGTATTGTCAAAGCTTGGCAAGACTGTCGTCCTGCTGGAGGCGCTGGATCGGGTGTTGGCGCGCGTGGCGGGCGAGGATCTGTCCCGTTTTTACGAGGAAGAACATCGTGCCCATGGTGTGGACCTGCGCACCAACACTAAGGTGGACTATATCGAGGCAGCAGATGGCCGGGCTACCGCCGTGCTTTTGCATGATGGCAAACGGATTGACACCGACATGGTGATCGTAGGTATCGGCATCATCCCTGAAACGGGTCCGCTGATCGCGGCTGGCGCTACAGGCGACAACGGCGTCGATGTGGACGCATTTTGCCGCACCAGCCTGCCTGACATCTATGCCGTGGGAGACTGCTCTGCGCACGTCAACCGTTTCGCATGCGGCGCAAGGATACGGCTGGAATCGGTGCAGAACGCAAATGATCAGGCAAAAGTAGCGGCCATGCATATCATGGGCAGGGAAGAAGCGTATGACGCGGTGCCCTGGTTCTGGTCGAACCAATATGATCTGAAACTCCAGACCGTTGGTCTCTCTATCGGTTTCGACCAAGCAATCTTGCGCGGTGATCCGCGTAACCGCAGCTTCTCTATTGTTTATCTAAAGGACGGCAAGGTGATAGCGCTCGATTGCGTCAATATGGTCAAGGACTATGTACAAGGTCGGACATTAGTAGCCAGCGGAGCAATGTTGGACCCGGCGCAGCTTGCTGACGCGAGCTTACCGCTGAAAGAGATGGTGCCAGCTCGGTTGAACTAAAGGCTAGGAAGATATTGTTCGTGTGACGGCTAGAGCCTGGTCTGATGAAAGAATCTTCCTAACGCTTGACGACTGTACCGGACGGATTAAAGTTTTTTGATAGAAATATTAGGGTAGCAATTTCTGGGTCCCGTTGGCCACCCGCAGCTAGTCGGACGCGACTGGTGTGGCGCTCGCTGGGACGACAACAAGTTACGATCGATTGCAATACCTGATGTGTGGATCGGCACCGTAGCCAACCCTTCGCGCGAGTTGGCGCATCTATGACAGAATGCTCGGAAATGAAGGATAACGGCGTGATCCTCATCAATTCTGATCCGGCCGCGAGTTTTCGCCTCGTCCTATTAAAATATAGCTGTCTCGTGGAAGGTAAGTCGAGCCTGCGTCTAAGCCGATGCTCATTAGGGGATCGGACAGCTCTAGGCCACATACCCATAAACAGGATTCCCAACTCGGCTGCGATCTGATTCAAATCTCCAACAAGGAGATGAAGATGGCACGGTTCGATTTGACGGATTTCGAGTGGTCGGTGATCGAGCCGCTTTTGCCGACCAAGGTTCGGGGGGTGAAGCGGGTCGATGACCGCCGGGTGCTCAACGGCATTTTTTGGCGACTGCGAACGGGAGCGCCCTGGGCGGACATTCCCACACGGTATGGCCCGCATACGACGTGCGTGAACCGCTTCAACCGCTGGCGCCGAGCGGGTCATTGGGCTCGCATATTGGAAGCGGTGTCAGCGGCTTACGAAGGCGACATACAGATGATCGAAAGTTCCTCGATCCGGGTTCACCAGCATGGCGCCAATGGCGATAAAAAAGGGGGGCCGGTTGCATGGGTCGTTCGCGCGGCGGGCTGACGACAAAGATCCACGCACTGGTCGATGCCCATGGCCTGCCGATCGGGCTCAAACTCACCGCCGGGCAGGCATCCGATGGCCGCAGCGCCGCCGACATGTTCGACACTCTGAGCGATGGCGATGTGCTCCTCGCCGACCGCGCCTACGACAGCGATGCCCTCAGAACCGAGATGGCTGTAAGCGCCAAAACCTCCCCACATTTTCGTAGCTGCTGATCTGTCTATGTTTTGCCCCTCATCCGAGGGGTATCGTAGTGGCTGATGATGTAAGAACAT
>NZ_QFOA01000059.1 GCF_003248505.1 Sphingobium sp. | reverse complement strand
GCTGAGCGAGACCGCGTGGCGGTCCGGAATGTCGCCGCGACGCGCCGCGGCGAAGGCTTCGCGCACTTCCTCCGGCGTGCCGACCAGCCCGACCGCCTTGTTGAGGTCGGCATCGTCATGGCGCATGTCCTGATGCTTCTTGAGCGTCAGCGGACCCGACATCGCGACATTGGCGAGGAACGGCGCCGCGTTCGAGCGGTTCGCTGGCGCATGTTCGATCCGCTGCATCAGCGTCCGGGGTACGCCGCCGGGCGTCGTCAGCCGCATGGCAGTGCGCGGATCGCAGGTGGCGATCACCATCTTGGACCGGATGACCCGGCCGTCCTCCAGCCGCACGCCCCTGGCGGCGCCATCCTCGACCAGGATTTCCGCAACGCCGGCGTTGAGCTGGATCGTCGCGCCCGACGCTTCGATACTGCGGGCAAGGGCGTCGGAAAAGGACTGAAGGCTGCCGATCGGCTTGCCGGTGCCATATTTATGCGTGACGGCGAAGATCATATAGGCCGCCGCGTTGCCATCGTCGTCGACCGGTCCGGCACCAGCGGCGATGCCCAGCAGCAGGGCGATGGTCGCGGGATGTTCGAACCGTTCGCAGGCAATCTGGTCCGCCGTCGCCTTGGACATGGCGACCAGTTCGTCCTTGAGGCGGACGTTGCGGACCGCGCTGCCGATCATCTTCGAAAGGTTGCCGACGTCCGGGCGTCCGGGCTCCGCCATCATCAGCGGGAAGCCGATGTCCATCATGACGTTCAGCGTCTTCATGAACTCCAGATAGGCTTTGCCGTCATTGCGGTTGATCCGCGCGATATCCTCCGCCGTGCGATGATAATCGTAGAACAGCGCGATCGAACTGCCGTCCGGATGAAGATAGGCATAGGTCGGATCGGGATCGACGGTGCGCAGGCCATATTTATGCAGCTCGAAATCTTCGATGATGCCGGATTTGCGCGCGAACAACAGTTCGACCGCGCAGGGCGTCACCAGATGGTCCGGCGCCTCGGGAATCATATAACCAGAGCTGGTCATGCCCCCGACCTTGGCCATGCGTTCGACCACCACGACCTTCTTGCCCTCACGGGCCAGATAGCCGGCGGCGGCCATGCCGTTATGTCCCGCACCTATGACGACGACGTCTACCTGTTCCGTCATGCTCAATATCCTTCCGATCAGGCGTTCGCAGCGGCGGTGTAGGCCTTGCCCCATTCGGCCAGCGCCACGAGCCGGGTCTTGCGATCGGCCTGGATCTGGGGAATCTTCTCTTCGTCCGGGCCGTCCGGCACGATCACCAGCGGTTCCTTGCCCAATTGCGCCAGCGCCAGCGCGCAGACGTCATCGGGATCGTAGGCGGCGCTATAGTCCATGCCCAGACCCTCGGTCGCGCGGCGCAGCGTGGGCGTGTCCATGATCGGCGCGGCCACGCCGACGATGTCGATATTCTGACCGTCGAGTTCGGCCCAGAGGGATTCGACGAAGTTCAGTTCGAACGCCTTGGTGGCCGAATACATGGTCAGCCAGGGTTGTCCGCCCAGGCCCGCGCCCGACGACATGATGACGATCCCACCCTTGCCGCGCTTGACGAAGCGGTTACCGAAGCCATGGACGGCTTCCAGCACATTGGCCGCATTCATCGTCAGCAGGTTGAGCGAACGGTCGACCGGAGAGCCGAAGAAGCTGTTGCCCGCGCCATCCGCGCCCGCATTGGAGATGTAGAGGCCGATGTCCAGATCGGCAGTCGCTTCGACCAGGCGCGATCCCATGCCCGTCTGGGTAAGGTCGCCGGTCAGGGCGCGATATTCGATACCATGGGCGGCGGCGAGACGCTGGCCCAGGGCATCGAGCGCTTCCTGGCGGCGCGATACCAGCACCAGATTGATGCCCATGGCGGCCAGCTGTTCCGCATAGCATGCGCCCGTACCCTCCGAAGCGCCGGCGATGATGGCCCAAGGACCGTATTTTTCGACGAAAGCAGCAGAATCGAAGGGCGGAAGGTCGATTTTACGCATCGGGTGAAAGTCCTCTCTTGCACCGGCCTGTGTGGCACTACGGTTGATGGCGCGAACCCTAGAAGACATATGTTTTACACCGGCCTATCGGGAGGTAGGTTGGCCTTAATAGCGCTGCGGCCTGTCGATCTCCGCACGGCACTTGCAATAAATGACAATTATGTCATTATTGCTTTCGAAATAATGCGACAGGAGATTCGGATGGGTGCCGGGGTGATGGAAAAGCAAGCAGTTGAGAAGCGACAGGTTGCCGCGGTGACCGACCCGGTCGGCGTCGCGGCGTCCATGCGGGATTTGCTCGCGGAGCATGCCGCGGCCTGCGAACGCGAGCGGCGGGTCGTTCCGCCGGTGATGGACGCGTTGCGCGCGTCCGGCCTGTTCCATATCACCGCGCCCGTGCGCGCCGGTGGGCCGGGCCACAAGCTGATCACCCATATCGAGACGGTCGCGGAACTGGCGAAGGGCTGCGTAGGCTCCGCTTGGGCCTATGGTTTGCTGTCGGGCATTACCGGGATGGCGCTCGGCCTGCCGCCGGTCATGACGGAGCGTCTGTTCCAGACCGGCGACGAATTGTTCTGCAGCGCCTCTGCGCTATCGGGCAAGGCGGTTGCGGCCCCGGGCGGCTATCGCGTGTCGGGGCGCTGGGGTTACGGATCGGGCTGCCTGCACGCCGACTGGGCCTTGAACGGCGTCATGATCGAAACCGATGGGGGAGCCGAACCCGCCATGGCGTTCCTCAATCTGCGCGATCCGGCCTGTTCGATCGAGGATAATTGGCATGTCGCGGGCATGGCCGGGTCCGGCAGCAACATGATCGTGGCGCAGGATTTGTTCGTGCCTGAGGAACAGATCCTCTGGTCGTCGCGCACGCCCCCTGCCGAGGCGATATTGGCGATGGAGGGTCTGGAACCGCGCGACCGCTGGCCGATGGAGCCGCTGTTTCCTTTAGGCGTGCTCGCGCCGATGCTGGGTGCGGCGACGGCATTGCTCGAAGGCGTGGTGCAGGCGATGCCCAAGCGGCAGGTGGTCGGCTGGACCTATGCCGGGCAAACCGGCTCGGAGGCTCTGGTCGGCACGACCGGTCGCGCGGCGATGGAGATAGATTCGGCCTGGCTGCATATCCGCCGGGCCGCCGGAATGCTGGACGAAACCGCGCAACATCGCGTGCTCACCGGCTTCGACAAGGCGCAGATACAGGCGGATTGCGGCTATGCGATGGAATTGCTGCGGGCGGCGGGCAACCGGCTGATGGACGTGGCCGGACCGGGCGCCTTCGCGCTGTCCAGCCCCTTGCAAAGAATATGGCGCGACCTGAGCGTCGGTACCCGTCATAATGCGCTGAACGCACAGCTTTCGCTCGAACTCTACGGTCGGGCGATCACGGGGCAGCGATCCAATATCGCGTTGTTGCCCGACATTGCGCCAGCCCCGCTCTGGGCAAAAACGAAGTGACAGGAGAAGGACATATGACAACTCATCCCACGCCGCAGGAAATCGTGACATTCCTGAAGACCCAGGCCGACATGTTCAGCGAGGGCCGCATCGATGATTTCATGGCCGCGTTCCGGGCGATCGCGCCGGGCGGCTTCAAGGTTCAGGATCCGGCCACCGGTCCGGTGCAGGAAGGCTGGGACAAGCTGGAAGCGCTGTGCAGGCAATATATCGGATGGAAGCTGGTGGTTGAGGACGTGAAGGTCAGCGGCAACGAAGCCGTCATCTATGTCCGCAACGAAGGCGAATATGACGGGAAGCCGGTTCGCGTGCACAGCATGGAACATTATATATTCGGTGAGGATGGCAGCCTGCTTGCGCGCTATTTCCACCCGATGCAATAAGCCCGCCATGTCCGACGCCGCGCCTGTATCCATCGCTGTCGATCCGCGCACGGCGGCGGCGGCGATCAGGCGCGCGCGGATGCGGGAGCGGCTGCTGGATGCCGTGCTGGACCTGTATCAGCCGGGGCAGGGCAGCGGTAGCCTGGTGATCGATGACGTGATCCGCGCGGCGGATGTGTCGCGCGGCAGCTTCTATAAATATTTCGATTCCCTCGATGCCGCGGTGAATGAACTGGGCGAGCGGATGACGGCGGACCTGATGGCCGAATTCCGGCGATTGTTCGACGACGTTCCGGACCCCCTCGTCAGGGCCGTGGGCGGCGCATCCATGGCGATGGTGCGCGCCTGGCACGATCCGCGCTGGGGCGGCTTTACCTGCCGTATCGACTATGTCGATTATTTTACGCGTGCCAGCATGTTCGACCGCATCGTTCGCGATGCGCTGAAGGCAGCCCGCGACAAGGGACAGATGCGATTTCGTTCCATTGATGTCGCGGTGGACCTGATCGTGGGCATGACGATCGAGGGGCGACGAAGGCTGATGCTGCGGTCGGTGGAACCGCGCGCCTATGTTGACGAGTTGATCGAACACACTTTCATGGGATTGAAGGTCGATCCTTCGGCCATCGCGGATGCCAGCGCCCATTTCTGGCACGTCATGGCCCGAGCCGCGCCCATGCTCTCTTGGTGGCGAAACGACGGGGAGGGAGAGCAGGCATCGGCGTGCGTAATGCGCTGACCTGAAACTGGCCCGTTTCCATCGCACGACCGTTCGTCCGCGCAACGGTTCGGGATATCGGTCACCAGCCTCCGGACGTGGCAGGAATGATCTTAGTCCGCTACCAGGCCGACCGGCCTCCTCGGTGAGGGCAGATCGATGCCCGCTGCAAGCAGATATCGCCTGCATACCAGCCCAATTCGATGGGCATTTACGATTGCCGCGATATCTTCAGGTGAGGGCGCCGGTTCTTCTAGCATCTGATCGATGGCCGCTGCCATGTCATCGGAATCCCGCAAGGGAACTATACGCCCGGCACCCGGCCTCGCCTGAAAGAGCGTGACCGCTGGCGTGCAATCCGTCGCAACAACGCGGCGGCCCGCCGCCATCGCCTCGATCAGCACTGCGGGAAACCCTTCGAACCAAGAGGAAAGTACGAAGAGTGCCGCTCTGTCGAGCCAGGGCCTGCTGTCGGGAACATAGCCTGGAAATTCGACCCGTTCCGCCACGCCCCTGTTACGCGCCAGAGCCTTGAGCGCCCGCTCCTCAGGTCCGCTGCCCGCGACGATCAATCGCGCGGTCTTGTCCCGAACTTTCGCAAAGGCGTCGATCAGATCGGCAAAGCCTTTTTCCGGGACGAGGCGGCCGATCCCGATCAGAGTCGGGGGACCGGCGGGCGTCGGGACCGGCGGCGGCAGATCGTCGTCGAGTGCGGGCGTTTCGATCCGATGCAGCGCCGGCCCCTGAACGATGGCGCTGGCCTGTTCCATCGACACTGTATCCATCGCCACCAGATGGTCCACGCCCTTAAGCAGATGGGCCATGCGACGGCTGAAGAAAAACTGCCGCAAGGCCCCGCGTTGCGGCTTGTAGAGAGCGGCGCTGATCTGCGCAACGATGCGCGGTCGTCCTGTGTCGATGGCGGCGATCGGGGGCACCGCTGCCCAATGATAATTGCCCGGGATGAAAAGCATGTCCACCGGCTCATCCGTCAGCGCGCGTGCAACGGCGCGACCCAGCCGACGGCAACTGCCCCGGCTTCGGGATACGGTCGGGGTCATCGCGCGGATATGCACAGTGTCGGCGACCATGGTCGCCAGCGGCCCGTTCGGGTCGCCGCACAGGATCGTGACGTCTGCGCCTTCCTTCGCCCAGGCATTGGCCAGGCGCACGGCGATGCGTTCCGTCCCGCCAAGGGCGAAGTCATGCAGCAGCACGCCGATCCGACAGGGGCGGCCGCGTGTCATCCGTGCGCCGGTCGCAAGCGCCTCGCCAGCTTTCCGGCCTCGCGCCGCGCCTCGATCGACAGGCCATGCAGAGACAGTTCGGTGCGCTTCATATCCACCAGCGTCACCGGGCCCGCGGACGACAGGGTATGGAACCCCTCGACATAGGGCGCCGCGCCTGCCGGAATGGGAAGCGCCGGACCGACCTCCGCTTCGAACCGGTCGGGGGTCAGACGATGGATCCGGAGGGGGCGGATGCCGCCGCCATAGGTGCGCGAACAGTCCTGAACCGGCAGGACGATATGGCCATCGACGATCGAGGCGGACCCGCCCGGACGGGCGCTTGCCCGGTCGACCCGCACCGGGTTGGACGGATGGGGCGTCCAGACGCCGTCCAGCCGGTCGGCCCACGCGACATGCAGCGATTCCATCTTGTGCGCTTCCTGGCTGGCAGAGGTATAGAACAGCCACCATCGCCCATCATGGAAAAGCGGTGTCGCATCGACCGCGACATGGTCGAGCGCGATCCGTACCGCAGGCTCCCACCGATAGGGGAAATCGACGGCGCGATAGAGCGTAAGTCCGCCGGACTTGTGCGTTTCGGGAAGCATCCAGATGTCACCGTCCGCTGCGAAGACAAATGGGTAGGACAGGTGCCACGGTTCGTTCAGGACCGGCCCTCGTTCGATCAGGTTGAACTGGCGATCGTAGACCAGCACTTCGATCGCACCGATGCGGACGCGATAATCGTAGGTTTCGACAAAGACGTGCAGGCGGTCCCGATGCCAGAAGCCGAACGGGTCGGCGAGGAAGCAGAAGCTGGGCATCGGGGGCAGCCAATGCAGGGCGAGGCCTTCGATCGATCCTCGCGCGAAGATGCTTTCCATCGTCGCCTCGACGATCGCCGGGCGCCAGATATCCTTGCGCAGCGCCATGCTTTAGGCTGCCGCAACTCTGTCGTCGGGCGCGTAAAACGGCTGATCGGGCAGGGGCGCGGCTCCGGCGCCTTGTCCTGCAAAGCTCATGATCGCGCGCGCGGCCCGTTCCGCCGAAGGAATGTCCGTCAGGCTGAAACTATAATCGAACAATTCCCTCTGCACCGGCAGATAGCGGTCATGCGTGGCGACGGCCTGCTCCAGCGCCTCGTCCAGCCGGTCGCGCTCCAGTCGGTCGGGAATGTCGATTACGCTCCCCGCCCGCCAATGGGTGTAGTTCACATCGTCATGCCAGTCCGCGCCGTGGCTGTTGAGAAACAGACAGGGACGCGGCGTGCGCAGAAATTCATAGATCTGGCTGGATACGTCACCCAGGTAGATATCGCCCGCCATCGTATAGGTCATGTCGGTCGACCGATGGCTGCCAAGGTCGATATGGATGTTGGGCGCATCGAGATAGCGTTGCGCGATCCGTCCCGGTCGCGACACGCGCATCCGGTCGATGGTCACCACAAAACGCCGATGGAACAGCATGACATGCGGCGCGAAGATAAGGTTGTAGCGCGGATTGTCGATAAAATAGTCGAGCACATCCCGGCCATGGCGATACCAAGACGACAAATGGGGAGAGGGGTGGGGGTTATAGACCACGGTGGGCAGGCTTCGATCGGCGAAGGGCGGTGTCCACTCCGGCGGCGCGAGGTCGAATTTGGGATAGCCGGTCATGCTCATCCGCGAGGGCGAAACGCCCGCTTCCCGTTCAAGCCGGTCGCGGATCTTGGGGCCGGACACCAGCACATGATCGAAGCGGGCGCTGGCCTTGTCGAACCCGATGGCGCGGTCGCCCGCGCCGTGACGGGTATGGACGATCGGAAGGTCCGTCAGGCCATAGCGCGACTTGAGCATGAGGGACGTCTTTTCCGAAACGACCAACAGGTCGAGCTGGCGGAAAAATTCGAGATTGGCGCCATAAAGGCCGAGCTTCTTGAGGGGCACCAGCGATTCGAGCCCTCGCGCCAGCGCGCGGCGCCACATGCCCTTGAGCTCGAGCTGGGCGATCTGGAGAGCGCTGCCCTCGCGCTCCGCAAGCCGACGCACCTCTGCCGTCAACGCATCGCTGGAAGTCGCCACGACGATCTCCGCTTGCGGATATTGCCGCTGCATCGCTAGGGCAATCGGCAGGCAATGAGCAACCTGATGGCTTTGGTCGTGATTGAGCAGGAAACCGATCTTCATGACCGTGTTGACGGAGTCATCGGTCGATGGGCACACATGGGCGACGGAAAAAAATCGCAACTGATCTACCCTGTCTCCGCTTGCAGGCGGATTGAGTGAAAATGGCATCGCCACTCTCTTCCGCAAACGCAGATGCTCCGCGCCCGCCGCGCAGCGGCTTTGTGCGGATCATGGGGAATGTCGGTCACCTGCTGGGGGGCAAGGCAGGCGCCGGTCTCATCAGTCTTGTCTATCTGGTCATGGTGACGCGTGGCCTGGGGTCCGATGGCTATGGTCGGCTCGTCCTGCTCAACGGCATCGTCATATTCGTCGGCAGCCTGGTGGCCTTTTCCGGTTTCCATGGACTGGTGCGTTATGGAGCGTTGGCCCTGGCCGAGCGGGACATTGCGCGCTTTGCCCTGATCGCTCGCTTCATGGCCGTGGTGGAGATCGCCTTCGGCGTCATCGCCGCGCTCGTTTCGTTAGCGGCGATCCATGTGCTGATGCCCCGATGGGGCTGGCCGCCTGCCTATGGGTGGGCAGCCTTATGCTACAGCCTTGCGGTTGCCGGCACGGTCCGCGCGACGCCTCAGGGGCTTTTACAGGTTGCCGGGCGGTTCGATCTCATCGGCCTGCACCAGCTCGTATCGCCGGTCGTCCGGCTGGTCGGTGCGACCGTTGCGTGGTTGAATGGCGGGGGTTTGCTTCTCTTCACGCTCGCCTGGGCGGCGTCCGGCGTGCTGGAGGGCGTGGCGATGTGGCTGCTCGCCTTGCCGCAATGGCGCAGGATTGCGGCGGGGCAGTCTGTGTTGGGGCCGTGGCGTCCGGCGGCGGGGAGCGCGCCGGGGCTGATCCCGTTCATCGTCACCACCAATTTCGACATTACGATCCGCGAACTGGCCCCCAATCTCGCGCCGCTGACCATCGGATGGGTACTGGGACCGGCGGCCGCGGGCATCTATGCATTGACCCAAAGGGCCAGCGCCGTGCTGGCGCAGCCTGCGCAGGCTCTGGGGCAGGCCAGCTATGCCGTGCTGGCGGAACTGGTCGCCGCACGCCACTATGACGCGTTGGCGCGGGCAGTCTGGAAAAGCGTGACTATGGCGGCAATCGTCGGCATTCCCATCCTGATCCTGTTCGCCCGCTGGGGCGATGGGCTGCTCGCGCTGCTGGGCGGGGGCAGCTTTCGTGGCGGGGCGACCTTGTTGCTTCTGGTGGGTGCGGGGCGGCTGGCATTGCTGGGTGCAGCGCCCCTCGCGTCCGCACTGACGGCGCTTGGCTATCCCAGCCGGTCGATGACGATCTCGCTCGTCGCCAATCTCCTCCTCTATCCGTTGCTGCCCGTGCTGCTGTGGTGGCTGGCGGTCGATGGCGCCGGCTGGCATGCGCTGCTGCAAGGCATATTGGCGTTCGTCGCGCTGATGCTGAGCTTTGCCGCAATCATGCGATCGCGCGCGGCTGCGCCATGAACAACGGGCTTCAGGCTGTCTTTTTGCTGGAACGGCCGATGCTGCTGCGGCTGTTGCGCGCCCGGCTGGGCAATATGGACGAAGCGGAAGACACGTTGCAGGACATCTGGATCAAGCTGGAAAAAATGCCTGCGGGGCCTGTGAGCGACCCTGTTGCCTATCTTTACCGGGCGGCGTCCAACCATGCCATCGATCAGCAGCGGTCCGCGCTGCGCCGTGCGATGCGCGACGCGTCCTGGGCGGAGGTGCAGGCGGAAAGCGGGGAGCAGCCCCCTGCCGACCGGGCGCTGATCGCGCGGGAGCGGTTGCGCCAGATCGAAGCGGCGCTGGCCGCCATGCCGCCGCGCATGCGACAGGCCTTCCGTCTCTATCGATTCGAAGGACTTGCGCGCCCCGACATTGCAAACGCCATGGCGATCAGCGTCAGCGCCGTGGAAAAGCTGTTGCAGCGTGCCTACCGGCATATTCGCGAATATGACGAGGGTGAGGGTGTGGAACTGTCCAATCGGCAACGTCACACCGGTGAGGAGGCTGCGCGCCATGACCGCTGAGGAAAGGACGATCGTCGACTGCGCCATCGACTGGCATTTGCGCCATCCCGACATGTCGGGTGAGGAATGGCACCTATTTCTGGCGTGGATGGAAGAAGATCCGGCCCATGCGCAGGCGTTCAACGCCCTGATGCTGGACGAAAGCCTGCTAGGGATGCGAGACGCGGCCCTGAACAGCGGCCCTGTGCGACCGCCTGTGTCGGCACCGCGCCGCCGGTTCGTCTGGGGCGGCGTCGCGGCGTCCGGTCTGGCGGCGGCCTTTGCGTTCGCATTCGTTCAACCGCCGGGCGGCGGCGGGCCGGATTATTATATGCTGTCCACAGCGAAGGGCAGTCACCGGCAGGTGACGATGGACGACGGAACGCGGATCGACATGGCGGGGGGCACGCGGATCAGGTTCGATCGTGAGGACAACCGCTTTGCGGAACTGGTCGAGGGCGAGGCCCGGTTCTCGGTGCACCATAATGAGGACAGGCCCTTTGCATTGAAGGTCGGGGACGTGCAGCTCCGTGACCTCGGCACTGTATTCAATGTGCAGCATGACGACAGGCGCATGGACGTGCAGGTGGGCGAAGGCGCAGTCATGTTCGAAGCGAGCGGTCGGCATGTGAAGCTCGATGCCGGCAAAGCGCTCAGCTATGCCGGTCGTTCGGGCATCGCGCGCACACGCCGGGTAGACCCTGGCGAAGTGGGGAAATGGCGGGAGGGCCGATTGCATTTCATCGACACGCCGCTTCCTGTGATGGCGCGATCGCTGGAGCGTCATCTGGGGACGACGCTGTCGGTCGATCCGGCTTTGGCGCACATGACCTTTACAGGACTGATCAGTCTGACCGGCGATCGCGAAGCGGACATCGCGCATGTGGCGCGGCTGGCAGGTCTGACCTTGCTGCGCAGCAGGAAGGGGTGGACGCTGGCGGCAGGAGCGCATGATCCGGTCTAGTCTGACGGCGGCTTTGTCGATTGTAGCATTGTCGGGCGGTGCGATGGCGACGACGCAGCGCCCTTTCGCTGTGCCGCCTTCTTCGCTGGATGTCGCGATCGTCACCCTGGGGCGTCAGGCCGGTGTCGATATCGTCTCGACCGAGCGCGACCTGCCGACGATCCGTGTGCGCGGCGTCCGGGGCGTCATGGATGTGGAAAACGCCCTCGCTCTCCTGCTGCGTGGAACAGGATTGCAGGGGCGGCGGCTGGATGCCCGGAGTTTTCGCGTCGAGCGTCGGTCGATGGCGGCCCTGCAACCTCCCCGCGAAATCCCGCCGCTGCCGGTGGCTGCGCAGCCCGTTCCGACCCCGCTGAACATTGTCGTGACCGCTGCCAAGCGGCCTTCCTCTCTGTTGCGCTTCCCCGCCGGCGTCACGTTGGTGACGCCGGGCCTGACGGAGACCGGGGTCGGCGGTGACCGGAGCTCTTTCAACGAGATGACGGACAGGTTGCCGGTCATGCAGCAGACGGCATTGGGGCCGGGCCGCAACAAGCTTTTCATCAGGGGTATCGCTGACAGCAGCTTTAACGGACCGACCCAGTCGACCGTGAGCGTCTACTTCGGCGATGTGCAGCTTGGCTATAACGGCCCGGACCCGGACTTGCGTTTGCACGATGTCGAACGGGTCGAGATACTGGAGGGGCCCCAAGGCACCCTCTACGGCGCAGGTGCGATCGGCGGGATCATCCGGATCGTTCCCAACGCCGTGAACGTCACCGATAATGAAGCGGTGTTCAGCTTGAAGACGAGCATGACGCACGGCGGTGGACCCGGGCACGACGTGGCTGGCGCGTTCAACCTAGCGCTGCCGGCGCATGAAGCAGGGTTGCGTGCGGTCGTGTACGACGCGGTGGATGGCGGCTATATTGACGATCCGCTTACCGGCGTGAACGACATCAACCGCAGCCATGTGCGGGGCGGAAGGCTGACCGGGCGGTTGCTTTCGGACGATGGATGGGACGTCGAGCTGGGCGGTCTCTATCAGCGTATCGACAATCGCGACGGGCAATATGTGCAAAGCGCGGCCGGCTTTGCCGGCATCGAAGCCCTTGGCCCGGAACCCTCCGAGAGCGACTTTTCCCAGTTTCGCGTCGTCCTCAACAAAATGTGGGATAGCGGCCTGCGTCTTGTGTCCGCCTCCGGTTTCGTCGCTCGCCATTCGAGCGAATTGTTCGACGCGTCGCGATTGGCAGGCGGTCCCGATCCGACATTTTACTGGAGCTACAGGCGCAATCATAGTGTCAGCCAGGAACTGCGCCTGTATCGCAGTCGCGATCTCGGCCTGTCATGGCTGGTCGGTGCCGCGTTGCTCGACAGTCGCGAACGGAACACGCGGGAGTTCGGTCGCGACGGCGCAGCGCAGGATATTGTCGGGGTCCTCAACCGCACGCGGAGCGTAGCGTTGTTTTCAGAACTCAGCTGGGCTTTTTCCCCGCGTCTTTCCGTGACCGGCGGAGGACGGTTGACGGCGGCGCGCACAGATAGCGATCCGCTGGATGGCCTAGCCGCCAGCCGATATGTGCACGGCATCGAGACGACACGGCTTGACCCGACGCTGGCGCTCTCCTGGCTGGCGGCGCCCGATCTGTCCGTCTACGGTCGTTTCCAGACCGGCTTTCGAACCGGGGGGCTGGCCGTAGCGCGGGGGGGCGGGCGGGTCGCAACGTTCAAGCCCGATGCGATCTCGGTGCTGGAGGCGGGTGTGCGTAGTCTGCCGACCGATCCCCGGCTGCCTCGCTTGAACCTTGGCATCTCGTACGCGCGCTGGAAGGATATTCAGGCCGATCTGATCGACCGAAGCGGCTTTCCCTACACAGCGACCATAGGCCGGGCCAGGATATGGAGTGTCGAGGCAGGCGCCAACTGGTCGCCCACGCCGCGTTGGGATCTGGGCGGCTCGCTGCTCTATTCCTACAACCGGATATCTGGCGCATGGCGAACCAGTCGCCGCGCCAAAAGCGTCGTCTGGCAGAAACGCCGCCGCTGGCCCTGTCCGGGCGGGTGCGTTACGGCCTGCCGGTTGGGCGCGACCGATGGTCCATCGGAGCGGAAGCCTCTTATGTTGGTCGATCGATTTTGGGGACCGGCAAATATTTCGACATGGTGCAGGGCGACTATGCCGTGGTCGACGGCAGCATGACATGGCAACATGAAAAGACCAGCGTGACGTTGGCGGTAGATAACCTGCTCAATTCCGCGGCCAATCGCTTCGCTTTCGGCAATCCCTTCCTGCTCCGTTTTCGCGATCAGCAAACGCCGCTACGGCCTCGAACGGTCAGCCTGAAGCTTGCAACCCGCTGGTAAGGGCGGCTGCCTTCACTTCGGCCATGATGGCGGCGCCGGTCGCTGCGAACCGTTGCTGTGAAAAGCGATCCAGCATATCCATCCGCGCCAGGCGGCCCATGTCCGCGAGACGATCGGGCTGAGACAGCATCCGCCTGAGCGCGTCGGCCAGCGCCTGGGGGTTGGCGGGGGGCACGGTCAGGCCGGTATCCGCGCCGATGGAATAGGCCAGTTCCCCGACCGCCGATGCGACGACCGGTAGTCCGGCTGCCATGGCTTCATGCGCCGCGATGCAAAATCCTTCGGACCGGGACGGCTGCACGTAAAGGTGATGCCGGGCAAGGAAGGCGCCCGGCTTTTCGACATAGCCTGTCATGCTTATGTCTATGAGCCCCGCAGCCGCGATCGCCGCTTCCAGTCGCTCCCGTTCCGCCCCCTCGCCGCCGATGGAAAGGTGAACGGGGGCCGGGGGGGCATATCCCGAGCGAACCAGCAGGCTCAGGGCCTCGATCAGCACGTCATAGCCCTTTACCCTGTGCAATCGGCCAAGGCTGCCGATGCGCAATGGCTCCCCCCGATGCCACGGCCTTGCCTGCGGCGCATCCGCGTCGCAGGCAAAGATGGGCCAGCATCGCAATCTATCCTGCGGTACGCCGATCCGCTCCGCCGTCAGCGCGGTCACGCTGCGTGAATCGCCGATCCACAGCATTGCGCGCGATTGGAGCAGCCGCATCAACCGTCGGTTGCCCGGCTTCAGGAAAGCTGCATGTTGCCAGCTGACGACCGGCAGGCCCATAGTCGGGCCGACAATCAGACCCAAAATCGTGGCGCGGCTGAGCGACGTCCAGATATGGGTCGCGCCCCATGCCCGCAATTCCCGCCGCAGCCATAATGCGGCGGATAGATGGTCCTGCGTGCCGCCCTCGCGCACGAGGGGATCGAGACCCGCTTCGACCATCGCGCGAAGCCCTCGTCGGTCACGCGGGGTCAGGGCAAAAACGCGCACTTGCGCTCCTTCTCCCTGCAAGACCCGGGCGATGGCGGGAACCGGCTGCGACGCGCCCCCGCCTTCGACCGAATTGATGACATATGCGATCTTCATGCCGCCTCATGCCTCAGGCTCCGGCGTCATCGCAAGCCTGCATGAGCTGTCGAAATCCTGCGTCCCTGCCGTGTGCCGAAACTCGCCCTTGAGGCTTTAGTCGGTCGGCAAGCGGCTAACCCGCGCGCAGGTGTCTACATCGCTGTCGCTCAAACCCCGCCGGATCAGCCTCCGGACGAAAAAGCTTTCCTTGATGGTTCGACGGCTCGACACGATGCCGCCTACCTTCTGCATCGTGGTGCTGACATTGCGGATGCAGGACAAAGCTCAAGACGAAGCGCGCCTCTGTCCGGTGATGGTTGCGATCGTCTGGCTATGACGACGCTAGAATGATCCTGATCGAGTTGATCGACCAGGGGGCAGCCAGCGATTTGGTGCGCACGATATAGGCCATTATGGATGATTTGGCGGCGCGGTGGAGGCACGCCAATAAATGCGGGCGCTATATGTGCAATAGTTCCCCTGATCAGTTTCAATATCGTTAGACATTGGTCTAGCTTCCATTTCTCCCGATAGGCGTTGGAATAAATTGTTAACGTCGCATCCCCTTGATCATTCGTCATGCAAACGGAGAAGATCATGGGTCCTCATTCCAAAACAGTCCGGCATGGCAGCTGGCTTCATCGACATGCTGCGAACATATTGGCGGGCCTTGCGCTTGCCGGTTTTGCCGCCCCTGCCGCAGCGGCCACCCAAGGCACGATCGGGGCTACTTCGCAGGGCAGTATCACCATCACCGCGACCGTGCCCAATCGGGCTCACATTACCGGTCTGACCGACATCAACTTCACCAACGCGGATCCGACCTCCAATGCCGTTTCCAGTCAGAATGACTGTGTGTGGAGCAACACCGCCACAAAGGGCTATAGCATAAAGGCCACGGGCAGCGGCACGGCGGGTGCCTTCACACTGGCCAGCGGCGCGCTGGCGCCGGTTCCCTATAGCGTCCAGTGGAACCAGAGCAGCGGTCAGTCGGCAGGCACGGCACTTGTGGCAGACACCCCGTTGTCGGGCCTCGTTTCCACCGCCACCACGCCGACATGCAGTTCCGGCCCGGCTTCGACGTCCAGCCTTATCGTGTCGATCGCGTCTTCCGATCTCCAGACCATGGTGGCTGCGACCAGCTATACCGGAACGCTCACTCTGCTCGTCACCCCGCAATAGCACGCTGCGGAACGAAATCGATATGGCTGGTTCTGCACCTTCGGGTCGCACCCTTGTTGCCCGGCCAGCCAGGGCGGGGGTGGGCGGCTTGCCTTGGGCGATGCCGTCCACCCGAACGTGGATCCCGGTTATCGCCATGGCAATCGTCGGCTCGATCTGCCAGCCCGCACAGGCTCAACTTGTGCAGTTGACGGAGCTGGCGGACATGTCTTTCGGGACCGTTGCCAGCGTCACGTCCGACGTTTCGCAAAGCCAGACAGTCTGTGCTTACAGCGGTGCGTTGTCTTCGAGCTACAGCGTGCGCGCGACCGGTTCGGGCGCAGGCGGTGCCTTCATGCTGTCTGCGGGCGGATCGACGCTGGCATACGAAGTGCAGTGGAACTCCACTCCCTATCAGGCCAGCGGCACGCACCTCACGGCGGGTCTTGCGCAGTCCGGCTTTGTTTCGCAGGGCGTCCTGCCCGGTTGCACGCTGGGCCTTACGCGAAGCGGCAGTTTAACCGTCATTCTGCGCGCCGCTATCCTGTCCGTCGCGCAAGCCGGTCGCTACACCGGGACGCTGACGGTGATGATTGCACCGAATTGAGGGCGCGGCGGCATGCTTCCGATCCGTCCCGCTGCCGAAATCTTGCACAAAGCCATGCCGGTCCTGCTGGCGCTCATCTGGGCGTCCGTTTGCGGCCATGTGCGGGCGGAAAACCGGCTCGCCGTAGCGATGCCGGCGGGTTTCTCCGAGCTGGCGCGCGCGCAGCGCATCGTCACCGATCTTTATTTCGGCGGTGAACCCATCGGGCAGGCGCAGCTGGACGTCGAGGATGGCGTGGTCCGCCTGATCGACCCGGCGGCCATCGTCGCGCTGATCCCGCAGGTCGCCGACATTCCGGCGGTAACCGGCGCATTGAGCGGGCCGCTCGACAGCCATGCCGAACTGGCCTGTTCGCAGGGAAGCGACCGGGAAATGTGCGGTCGCCTGGAGCCGCCCGTGGCCGGCATCATCTTCGATCAGGACCGCTTCCGGCTGACATTGTTCATTTCGTCGCGCTACCTGGCCGTTCGGTCCGCCACGCAGGACATTTTCCTCCCGGTGCCCGATGCCGGATTGTCGCTGGTGGACTGGATCGCAGGCACGGTCGCCGGATCGGGCGATGGCGGCACGGATTTCACCGTCCAGAACCGCGCGGTGCTGGGCGATCGCGATGCCCGCCTGATCAGCACGACCTCATATGCTTCGAACATCGGGTTGAAGGGCGATGTGCTTGCCGTCGAGATCGACAAGCCTGGCATGCGCTACACCGCAGGAGCGTTCTGGGCACCGGGCTTGGATCTTCTCGGTCGTCGCCGCATCGTGGGAGCGGGGATAGAGACGCAGTTCGATACGCGGGCGGACAAGGATGTGATCAGTGGCACTCCGCTTATCGTTTCGCTCAGCCAGCGGTCCCGAGTGGACATGCTGATCGACGACCGCCTCGTCGGGTCGCACATCTACGATGCCGGAAACCAGAGCCTTGACACGACGATGCTGCCGGACGGCGCCTATGAAATCACGGTGCGTATCCAGGAACAGAGCGGCGCGCACCGGGAAGAGCGGCGGTTTTTCACCAAGAATGCGCGGATCGCACCCGCAGGCGAATGGCTATGGTTCGCGCGGGGCGGCATGCTGGTTCAGGACCAGCCCGGTGCGTTTATTTCCCCCACGCGCAAGGGCTACGCCGAAGCGGGCGCGGCGCGGCGTCTTGGCCGTCACCTCGCCCTCGATGCCAGCGCGGTCGCGTCGAACGGACGGCTGACGGCGGAACTGGGCGCGTATCTGCTGACAGCCCCGGCGCAGTTCCGGGTGGCGCTTCTCGGCTCCAGCAGACAGGATGGCGGTATCCTTTTTCAGGCGAACAGCACCGGGGTGTCGCGCTTCAATTTCAATATCGACGCCCGTCATGTGCACACGCACGATGGCCGACCGCTGATTGCCGCCGTCGACGGACGGCCCGCATCCATTCGTCAAACAGGAATAAACACCCCGCCGGTCCACTCGTTCGGTGGCAGCTTTACGCAGGTGATGGGCGACATCAGCTATCGTCTGACGAATGCGCAGATCAACCTGTCCGCCTTCTACCGGCTCGATCATGGGACGCATCATTACGCGGTCGGGCCCACGGCGCGCTGGTCGGTGCTGCGTCGGTCCGGGATCGACCTCTCGCTCGAAAGCAACGTGTCGCAGTCGAGCATCGGTCGCTCAGGCTATGCGGGCATCCGCCTGCAGCTTTTGCGTCCACGCCATTCGCTTTCCGCGACGGCGGGCGTCCAATCCTTTCCGTCGGGGCCGGGTCGCCGTCGGACCGGCATGGTCGGCGGGGTTCAGGGCAGCTGGCAGGACGATGATGTCGCGGGCGGCGACCTGATGCTGGTGGGCAGCGCCGATCGCCTTCCGGGGAACGATATCGTCCATGCCCGCGCCGACTGGCGCGGACCGCTCGGTACAATCGGCGCCGATGTGATCCAGCAGATCGGAGATTCAGGTCGAACGCAGTTCAGCCTGAGCGGACAGACATCCCTCGTCGCCAGTCGAGGGATAGCGGCTATCGCCGGACGGGACCAGAGCGACAGCCTGATCGCCGTTCACATGAAAAACGCGCCGCCCGACGCGCTGTTCGAAGTGCTGGTGAACGAAACGCCCCGGATGGAGGTGAGAGGCGGCGAAACCCGGTTCATCGCCGTTCCGCCCTACCGCCAATATGGCGTCAGGCTTCGACCGGTCGCCGGTGGCCTCGTTCATTTCGATACGTCGCTTCGGCGCATCAGCGTTTATCCCGGCAACGTCGCATCGCTTGCCTGGTCGGTGGACAGCGTCGTGGCGATGTTCGGGCGGTTGGTTTGGCCTGACGGATTGCCAGTGGCGGACGCTGACATCGTGACCCGCGACGCTGTCGCCCGGACGGACGCCCAAGGCTATTTCCAGATCGAAACCGGTCGCAACGTGGATTTGAACATCCGAACGCCCGATGGACGTGCCTGTCAGGCGACGATTAACGCCCCGGAAACGACCGCGGCCTATATCCCCCTCGGGACGGTGCGGTGCACATGGCAGCAGCCTCTCGGACCGCTTCGGCGCATGGCCGCCAATGAAGGAAGACCATGACTGACATCCGCGCCCTTGTGCCCCGTATCCTGCTGGCGTTCCTTGCCATCGCGGCGACGCCGCACGCACACGCCAATCTGGTTCTGAGCCGGGTCATCGTCGACCTGACACCCGGCACGCCGCAGGCGCAGGACCTGGAAGTGTGGAACAACAGCAAGGACCGCAGCTATGTCGTCGCCGAGCCTGTAGAGGTGGTGGCGCCGGGCACCGCGCAGGAGGAGCGGGTGGTCCAACCCGACCCCGGTATCCTCGGGTTGTTGGTATCGCCGCAGCGCATGATTTTGGAACCGGGGCAGCGGCGTCTCGTCCGCATTGCCGCCGTGCTCGCTCGCGGGTCGCGCGACCGGATCTACCGCGTTGCGATCAAGCCGGTCGCAGGCGACGTGACGGCGAGCATCACCGCGCTCAAGGTGATGGTGGGATATGACGTGCTCGTCATTTACAGGCCTGAAACGCTCGACGGATCGGTGGTGGCGGAACGGACTGGGGCGACGATCACCTTCCGCAACACCGGCAACACGAATGTCGAGATGTTCGAGGGCAAGCAGTGCGACCCTGCCGGAAAGATGTGCCGAACCCTGCCTGCAAATCGCCTCTATCCCGGTGCATCCTGGCAGGTTGTCGTCGACGCCGTCGGACCGGTCGAATATCGCGTCGCCACCGCAGGACAATCCGAAGTTCGCACGTTCTAGCCTAAGGCAAGCGGGGCGCGCAGCGTCGCCCGGTATCAGCGAACTCTTGCGGTTCGGGAAATCTTATGAAGCTGTTTGGCCAGTGTGAGGGGATCGAAGGGCTTAAGGATGACATCGGCAGCGCCCAGCGCCTTGTAATCCTCGATATCCCCCAGCCTTGCGCGAGCGGTGAGAAAGACAAAGGGAAGCGTGCCGAAATGCGGGAGCGCGCGAAGTCGCTGCATCAGGGACGGGCCGTCCATTCCCGGCATCATGACATCCAGCAGGACGATATCGGGTTGCCATGTCTCCTTTTCAGCTACCGACAGCGCGTCCTCGCCATTGGCAAATGCGCGCAACTCGATCAGCGGATCGAGCGCGAGCGACAATGTCACGATGTGGCGGATATCGTCGTCGTCATCGACATAGAATACAGATAGGCGATCGGTCTGCGTCATTGCAACGGCTCCCCATCCTGCGCACGTCTGGACGCTATGACCCGGCGAACGGTTGCCTTGAGATCGGGCAGGGATGTCTTCGATTTGGTGAGAACGGCACTGACCTGCTTTTGGAACTGGGGGTCTATATCGTGCGCCGAATAGATGATGGTGGGGATGGCGACGCCCGCATCGTCGAACAGGTGGGGCAAGAGATCCAGGCCAAATCCTTCTTCGAGATGAATATCGAGGATCGCCAGATGGGGCGTTTCTGCCTCCAGCAGCGCACGGGCTTCGGCCAGTGTTCTGGCCTTGCGGATATCGGCTTGCCCGTGGAGGGCGGAAGCCGTGATTTCGAGCGTATCCTGGTCGTCGTCGAGATGCAGCACGAGCGGCGTTGCATCGTTGGGCGGACGGAAGGCGGATGAAATGGCGGTTTTCAGGCGCGTTCCATCAACCGGTTTGTCGATCCAGTCGACGAGATCGAGCGACAGGGGCGCCTTTGTGTCGGACGCGGACGCGATCATCAATATGGAGAGACTCTCGGGCCCCTCCTGCCGCCGCACTTCACGCGCAAAATCGAACGCGTCGCTGTCGTCCAGTGCCATATCGAGCAGGAGCAGGCTGTATCTGTGGGCGGATATCTCTTGTCTGGCTTCGGCGGCGTCGGTTACGATCCGGGCGGCATAGCCTTCCTCGGCCAGGTGCGACTGGAGCGCTCGGGCGACCGCCGCATTCTTCTCACAGATCAGGATTTTGACGTC
>NZ_QFOA01000058.1 GCF_003248505.1 Sphingobium sp. | reverse complement strand
GAATTTTCCTATGGGCCGGCCATAAAGGCGCGCGGCTCCGGCGCGGACAATGCCGCGCTGGTCGATTGGTGGCGGGGCTTCAACGATCCTGTACTCACCGGACTGGTCGAGCGCGCGATCGGTCAGAATCTCGATTTGCAGCAGGCGGTGGCACGGGTCACGCAGGCGCGGGCGGCGCTGAAGGGCGCCAATGCCGCTTTGCTGCCGGTCGGCCAAGTCAGCGGCCAAGGCGGGGAGACATACCAGTCGAAAGAAACGCCGATTGGGCGGCTGGCCAGCGCCTTTCCCGGGTTCGAGCGCTCGACGGAAAGCTACGACCTCAGCGTCGGCGTCAGTTGGGAACTGGATTTGTTCGGCGGACGGGATGCCGCGCGCGATGCTGCCCGGGCGGAATGGCAGGCTTCAGCCGCTGGCGCAGTCGCGGCGCGGCTCGCCGTGATCGGACAGACTGCCGACACTTATATCCAGGTCCGCGCATTGCAAGCGCGCCTTGTCATCGCCCGCGATCAACTGAAGACGCAAAAGGGACTCACCGATCTGGTCCGGCTTCAGTTTCAAAAAGGGTTCGCTTCAGAATTGCAACTCCGGCAGGCCGAAGGAGCATTGGGGCAGCTACAAGCCGCCCTTCCGGCCCTTCAAAATCAAATCGACGTGACGATGAATGCACTCGACGTTCTCGTCGGCGAACAGCCAGGAACGGCGCGCATGACGCTTGCTGCCGATGGCGACGTACCGGCACCGCCTGCCATCGCCTCGGTTGACGGCCCATCGGCTCTGCTACGGCGTCGGCCGGATATCATCGCGGCCGAACGCACGCTTGCGGCGTCCAATGCGCGCATCGGGGCAGCGATGGCGGAATATTATCCCAAATTCTCGCTCAGCGGGCTGCTCGGTACTGCGACCACCACCGCTGGCGGCCTGTTCGGTGGCGGCGCTACCCAGGCGAACGGCGTGTTGGGCCTGCGTTGGCGATTGTTCGACTTCGGCCGGATCGATGCCGAAATACGCGCCGCCAAGGGGCGTAATGTAGAGATGCTCGCCGCCTATCGCCAAACGGTGCTACGCGCGTCCCAGGATGTGGAAGATGCCTTTTCCACCCTGGTGCAGCAGGAAGCGCGGGCTCATGCGCTGGTGCAGGCGGAGTCCGCGCTCGCCCGCGCCAGAGGCGCTTCCCTTGCCGCATACAAAAGCGGTGCCGTCAGCCTGATCGAGGTGCTGGATGCCGATCGCCGCTTGCTTGAAGCGCGCGACGGCGTTGTACAGGCGCGCGCCGCCGCCAGCCGGGGTGCAGTCGCCTCTTTCCGCGCGCTGGGCGGTGGCTGGGATCCTGCCACTGTCCGCACGGTGAGCAATTAGGGGCCGGTTTCTTCCGGGCTCCGTCTTCAAGCGCCTGCGCCATGCCGGTGATCGGAAGAAACCAGGCAATGGCAGCTACCATGAAAACCGTTCTGGCTGTTGGCTGGGGCATCGTCGGGGCATCGACATCGTGCGGCGGTGGAAATTTCGCAAAGGTCGTTTGCGGTGTTTACAGGTGATGCGTCATTCGATCCCTCTGTGTGGGCGCCGAGATGCCATCGAATGCCGGCTGCGACCATCCGGGCAAAGTTTAAAAGGCTGACTTCCGGCAGCGATTTTGCCTGATCGTGTCGGCAATATGGCGGATATGGCGCACCCTATCGTCATTATTAAAAAATCCGGGGTTGTTTATGCTCAATCGTCGCAATCTTATGGCCGCGGCTACCGTGGCGCCGATGCTGACGCTCGGTTCCATGGTAAAGGGTGCCGGAGCGGCGCTGCCGGTCGTGCCGGACGGCCTGAGCTTCGAGGCTCTCCAGCGGCAATTGGCGAGCCTTTATGACGTCGACCGCGCCATCGTGAATTTCGATGCGGCCTATTATGGTGCGATGACAAAGCCGGTTCAGGCCGTCTATCTGGAAAGAACGGGTTGGATAAACCGCTACAACTCAACCTTCCTGCGGAGCGCCGTGCCGGGCGCGCCCCGCGACACCGAACTGGACAAGTCGCGCGATGCGGTCGCGCACATGATCGGGGCCCAGCCCGATGAGATCGCGCTGGCTGGCGGCGGGACTGAGGCACTCTATGCGCTTATAACCAATTACGGACTGCTCAAGGCTGGCGATGCGGTCATCTATTGCGATGTCGATTATGACGAGATGCAATATGCGATGGACTATCTGGAGCAGAGCCGGGGCGTCAGGGTCGTGCGCTTTTCGCTTCCCGAACCGCACAGTCGCGCCAACATCATGGCTACCTACAAAAAGATATTGAAGGAAACGCCGCGCGCGAAATTGTTGCTGTTGACCCATGTGTCGAACCGCAACGGACTGATCCCACCGGTCAAAGATATTGTCGCCATGGCCAGGGCCTATGGGGTGGATGTCATTCTCGACAGTGCGCAGGCAGTCGGCCAGATGCCCTTCGACGTCGATGAAATAGGCGCGGATTTCATTGGCTTCTCTCTGCACAAATGGCTGGCTGCGCCGCTCGGCACCGGCGGCGTCTACATTCGAAAGTCTCGTCAGAAGGATATTCTTCCCTGGCTCGGCAACCGGATTCACGCTGCCGACGATATCCGCGCGCGTATCCCGACCGGCACGGTCGATTTCGCCGCGCGCCTCACCGTTCCGACCGCCGTGGAGATGCAAGCCCGGATCGGAATCGATCGCAAGTTCGCGCATCTGCGCGCGCTGCGCGACTATTGGGTTGCACGCGCGTCAGACATTCAGGGCGTCGAGATGATGTTGCCGCCCGAAAAAGACAATTACGGTGCCATCAGCGCCTTTCGCCTGCCGGGCATGACGACCGGCGAGCAGGCCAAGCAGGCGCAGGCGCGGTTCATCGAAAGGCATAAGCTGCTGGTCGTCGCTAAGGCTGGCCTTGCATCGGGCTCAGTGCTGCGGGTCACGCCTGGGTTATTCAACAGCAGCGAAGAACTGGATCGGCTGGTGCGCGCCATCCAGGCGGAACGCAGCCTGTTTTTATAATGTTTCGGACGCCAATTCGATCATAAGGACCTTTCCTCGTTCCCTGGCATCGTTGAGCACCCATAGGCCGTGCGGTAAGAGCAGCGCGGCCATGGGACATCATGCCCTATCGACTTGCAACGAAGCGAGCCTTAGGCAGGCACAATGAATGGGTGGATCAGGCAGTCACGGAGAGGTCGCGGGCTTTTTGCCCTGCTGACGCTCTGCGCGCTGGCGATCCGCATCGCGATCCCTTCGGGCTTCATGCCGACTCAGGGTGCCCATGGTATCCTTATCTCCCTCTGCACCGGCCAGGGTGCGGTTAAAGCGGTGCTGCCATTCGAACGGAACGGCGAGCCGACGGATCATCATAAATCCGAGGGCAGTCAATGCACCTTTGCCGCCGGGTTGGGCGGTGGCCTGCTGACGCCAATTCTCTCGTCTTTGGCGTTGCTGCCTGTTCCGATTGCGCCGCAGGTTGCAGGCCGCGCCATCGCCGACCTTACGGTTCATCGCCTCGCGGCCCCGCCGCCACCGTCCCAAGGCCCTCCCGCGCGCGCCTGACCGGCCCGCGCGGCGAATGCCCCCTCGTTCGCCGTTTCCCGACGCATGCCTTGCGCATGCGGGACGCCGCTTTCCGTTGAAAGCGGCCAAAGGCGAATGAGACTTTCATGCATGCTCCATGGAAGGCGCGCGACGCCTTCATCGACTGGCTGCGCCAGATACGCCGATCTGCCTGGGCGCTGATCGCACTCGGCACGGTTCTACGAATCATCATCGCGCTCGTCCCGGGCGCAGCCATGCTTACACCATGACGTGGCGATGGCGCACATTGGCGCGTCATGTCCATCTCTGGCTGGGCCTGTCGGTGGGCTTGTTCTTCGTGCTGCTCGGGCTGACGGGGTCGGCACTGGTCTTCTATCAGGAGATCGACGCCTTGCTGCATCCGGCGATCCGCATCGAGACTAAGGCGCCTGCGCCCGGCTGGACCAGCTCGATCTGGGACCGCGCGCTGGAAACCGTGCGCCGACAATGGCCCGGCGCCGGTGGGCAGTGGCGGTTCGAAGCGACGGGCGAGCCGGGTCCGATAGCGGCGCGCTACTATCCGTCCGGCGCGCCCACCAGCCACATGACTAAGCGGATGATGGTCTGGCTTTCGCCAGATGGCGCCCGCGTCCTGCGCCATGATGGCTGGGGCGACTATGCCATGAGCTGGATCCACGAACTCCACATGGACCTGCTGTCGGGCGAGGCCGGGCACAAGGTCGTCGGCTGGTCGGGCGCGGTCATCCTTGTCCTGCTGAGCGCGGGCGTCATTGCCTGGTGGCCGAGGGGCAGTTGGCGCAAAGGGCTCGCCTTCAAGCCCGCCGCCGCGCCCATCCGTCGCCTGCACGACATTCACAAGCTGGCGGGGTTATGGAGCTTCATCCTCCTTATTCTGTTCGCGATCACCGGCTTCATGCTGGCGCTACCGACGGCGAGCAACTGGCTGCTCGAACGGACGGTGGCCCGGATCGATGCCGCGCCGTCGCCGCAGGCCGTGCCGTCCGCCGGAAGGCCGATCACGATCAGCGCAGCGCTCTCCGCCGGGCATCGCGCGCTGCCCGAAGCGCGTCTCGCCTGGATCGAAATGCCGTCGTCCAAAACCGGCATGCTCAAGCTGCGTGTGCAGGTGCCGGGCGATCCCAGCCGACGCTTCCCCCATAGCTACATCTATGTCGATCCTTATTCGGGTGCGGTCCGCGCCATTGTGGATGCGCGCAAGAGTCATGCATCGACCGCCATCACCAACTGGCTGCATCCACTGCATGACGCGTCGGTCGGCGGCCTGCCTACCCGCATCCTCGCCTTCGTCGTCGGGCTCGTTCCAGCCGTCCTTTTCTTCACCGGCCTGCTGCGCTGGTACACACGCCGCGTGCATCGACAGCGGTCGGCCCAAAAATCTCGTGTTTCAGGGAGTTAAAGACATGCGCATATCCACTATAGCCATTGCCATTGCCATTGGCATGCTGTCATCGCCGGCGCTGGCCGAAGAGGCGGACCGCAGCGACGCCATCGTCGTCACCGGTCAGCGGGACCAGTTGAAGCTCGACCAAAGAAGCGACGCAGCCAGCCGCCTTAACCTTTCCATCATGGAAACGCCCGCCAGCGTCGAGACGCTGAGCCAGGCCGACATGCAGTTTCGCGGACTGCGTACCGCACGGGAGGCCTTTGCCGACGTTCCGGGCGCGATCGCGGGCAATGTGCCTGGCAATCCTGCCGTCATCACCATGCGCGGCTTTGCCGGAAACGTGATTTCCATCCTGCAGGACGGGGTACGCATCTCTTCCTCCACTGTCGTCCAGCGCGATACCAACACATGGCATTTCGACCGGATCGAGGTGATCAAGGGACCGGCCTCCGTCCTGTTCGGCGAAGGCGCGCTGGGCGGCGTCGTCAACAAAGTGACGCGCAAGCCGGAATTCACCGGCGACCATATGGATGCGCTGTTGAGCTATGGCAGTTTCGACACGCTAACGGCTGCGGGCGGCGTCAACTATCGGTTGTCCGATACGCTCGCCGTGCGCGCCGACGCCAGCATCATGCGATCTGACAGTCTGTATGACGTCGATGACAACCGGACCCGGTCCACCGGCCTGACCGCCAGCCTGCTGTTCAAACCTTCGGACGACCTGTCGATCCTATTCGCGGTCGATCATTATAACGACCGTTATGACAGCAGCTATCAGGGCGCGCTGCTGATCCCCCTCGCCTATTCCCGAGACCCCAGCGATGCGGTGCGCGGCAGCGGCAGCAACGCGGGCCTCGTCGTCGACAGGGCGACGCGCAAACGCAACTATACGCCCCAGGGCGGCTATTCGGGCGCCGACGAAACCACGATCCGTTCGCGCATCGACTGGGCGCTGGGCGGCGGATGGGCGCTCGGCACGGACCTCACCTGGTACACGGCCGACCGCGCATTCCTCAACAACGGCACCCGCAATTTCATCGCGCCAACCGCGGCTTTCCCCAATGGCAGCATCCAGCGCGGGCTGACCGCCTTCTATCACGATCACGAATATTGGAATGTCCGCACCGCGCTATCGAACGATGGCCGGATCGGCGGCCTGCGCAATCGCTTCACCGTCGGGGCGGAATATAATCGCACCGATTTTGCCAGCCTGCGCGAAACCAGCACGAACAACCTGGTGTCCGCCGTCGATCCGTTCGCCCCGGTCGTCGGTGTCTTCCCAACCGAAGGATCGCTCTACCGGTCGCAGAATGTCAATTTCGATTCGAAGCTCAACACCGTCTCGGTCTTTGCGGAGGACGCGCTGAACCTGACGCCGCAATGGCTGCTGGTCGCCGGCGCGCGATACGACCATATCGATCTGGAACGGCGGGTTACCGACTATCTCAAGACTCCCAACACGGTGACCGGCGCGAATCCCATCTACAGGCCGTTCTCCTGGCGTGTGGGCAGCAGCTATGCGGTGACGCCGGGCATTACCATCTACGCCCAATACACCACCGCCGTTACGCCGGTATCGTCTATCCTGCTTCAGTCGATCGCCAACACGGCGTTCATGCTAACCAAAGGGCACAGCTACGAAGCAGGGTTCAAGCTCGCCGGATTCGACAAGAGGCTGACGGTGACGGGCGCCGCCTATCGCATCGTTCAGCACGACATATTGACGCGCGATCCCGTCAATCCGCTGCTGACGGTCCAGGGCGGCACCCAATCGTCGCAGGGCGTGGAGCTGAGCATGGGCTGGGCGTTGACCGATGCCTTCTCGCTCGGCGGCAGCGTCAGCTATAGCGATGCGCAATATGACGAATTGATCGAGGCGGGCAACATCGACCGTTCGGGCAATCGACCGATCAACGTGCCGTCCACCACGGCGGCGGCCAATATGGCGTACAGGCTGCCCGGCGTCCCCGTCACCCTGTCCGCCTTCGCGCGGCATGTGTCGGGCTTTTATACCGATACCGCAAACAGCATCTTCGTAAAGGGGCGCACTACATTCGACGCGGCCATCGCATGGGCGCTGACGGATGGCGCGACGCTGACGCTGCGTGGTCGCAACCTGACCGACGCTTTCTACGGCGAATACTCAGGCTATAATTCGACCGACATCTACATCGGCGCGCCGCGCAGCGTCGAAGTCTCGCTCGCCACCCATTTCTGATTCGATTGTAAAAGGAGCTCCATCATGCGCTTTCTTCCCGCGACGCTTGCCATCCTCACCTGCCTCGCCGTGCCGGCGCTCGCCAACGATTATCGCAAGGGGCCTGTCACCATCGAGCGTCCCTGGACCCGGCAGACCGCGCCGGGGCAGAGCGTGGGCGGCGGCTTCATGACCATTGTCAATGGAGGCAAGACCGGTGACCAACTGGTGAGCGCCACCTCCCCCGCCGCGCAAAAGGTCGAAATCCACAGCATGACGATGAATGACGGCATCATGCGGATGCGCCCCGTGCCAGGCGGTCTGGCGGTTCCGGCGGGCGGGAGGCTGGAGTTGAAGCCAGGCGGCTTTCACATCATGCTCATCGGCCTCAAGACGCCGCTGGCGATGGGGAAGTTCGTGCCGTTGACCCTGCGCTTCGCCAAGGCAGGCGCGGTTACTGTGCAAATGAAAGTGGAATCCGTCACTCACGGTATGGAGGCCAGCCATGACGGACACTGATCCGCAGGAAGTCCGTCCCGCGCCATCACGGCGCGCGGAATTTATCGTTATCGGCGTTGTCGCATTGCTGCTGGGCGTTGTGGCCGCGATGATCCTCATGCCCCGCTGGGCGGGCGATGCGCCCGCATTGGCGTCTGCCAGCGGCCCGGGCGGTCCATTTACCCTGACCGATACGAAGGGACGAACCGTTACCGACCGCACCCTGCTGGGCAAGCCCTATGCGATCTTCTTCGGCTTCACCCGCTGCCCCGATATATGCCCCACGACGCTGAGCCGCATGGCGCAGCTTCGCAAGCAGTTCGGGGCGGAGGGCGACAAGTTCAACATCGTCTTCGTTTCGGTCGATCCTGGCCACGACAAGCCATCTGACATCGGCCACTATCTGACGTTGTTCGACACGCCGATCATAGGCCTGACCGGAACCGAAGCGCAGATCAAGCAGATCACCGATGCATATGGCGTGTATTTTGCCAAGGTCCCGGTGGCGGGCGGCGACTACACGATCGACCATATGGCCGGAATAATGTTGTTCGACAGCCGTGGCCGCTATGTCGAGATGATGGACCCTGCCGAGCCGGCGGCGACCAGCATCGGCCGTTTGCGCGAACTTATCCGTGCGTGATTGGCGCTTTATTCTGCCGCTCTTGCTGCTGGCGAGCGCCTGTATCCCGAACAGCGCTCTGGATCGGGATCAGATACGCGCCACCATAGAGCAGGCTTTAGGTGCCGATGGATCGCCCCTCACGATCGAACGCATCTATCTTAGCGGCGATTATGCGCTCGCCCTTTGGACGCAGGGGGCACGCAGCGGCGATATGGTCCTCGCCCGACGCTCGGGCCAATGGGTGCAGATCTTGTGCGGCAACGGCCCGATCCGCGACCGGGTGCGGCTGGAACGGGCCGGCGTGCCCGATTTCGCCGCGCAAATGCTGGTCAGGCAGATCGAAGGCGGCAGCTGACACCAGCCTGATGGTCGCTGAGTGGGTAGACGTACTTAAGTTATCCTTCATGGCCAGCGCCTTAAGCACGCCGCCTGGAGCGTCATCGATGTCTTGACCGGCGGCTGGGTGAAAAAGTCGAAGCCGATGGCGCGCTGCCTGCCGACCGCCTTTCGACGTGGAATCCTCCTAGCGATCAGGCGACACGGTTTATGAGAGTGCTGTCATGGCCTTTTTGGTGTCCACTACCCATACAGGCGCTCGCTCATGGCTGCGTTAATGCCCCCCCGATATTGATCTAAGTCCAGTATTTCTCGTTGAACAGATTGTTGACGTTGCCGATGAAAGTCACCTCGAGCGTCGCCTCCAGGACTTCCCCGACATTCGCATATTCGCCGCCGACACAACTTCCCGGCTCCATTGCTTTGACATAATTGCGGTAGATCGAGACATAGGGCCATGATGGAGGATATTGCGCGTCAATCGTAATAAAAGCAAAGCCAACGTGCCCGGCACCGATGTCGTTAGGGCTGCCAGCGCCTTTTTACAGCGGCAGCCTCTTCCTTCGCATCGAGCGCAGGGCCGACAGCCATCGCCTGGGCCGCAGCCATCGCCGCGGCATCGGCGCTGCCGGCCTGGCGATAGTCGGTCTGCTGGCCCTGCTCCGCATCACCCGTGTAGCGCACACGCCAGCGAAGATCGTCCCGACACGCAATCCCAGATCGTGACCCAGAAGAATAGGCGCGGCAGAACTGCCCCTCGCCGTTGCGAAAGCTCAATAAAACCCGCACCGGAGCATCCGCAGGCGCGCGAAATGCGATCTGGCGGTCAAGTGCCTCTGCCACAGCGCCGCCGGCATAGTTCCGGGATTGCAGAGCATTGTATCCAAGTACCGCCAGTACCAGCGAAGCTGCCAGCGCTGGGAAGCCATAGCGTAGCACCGGCGGGGGTACGCGACGGTGCGCGACCGCAGCGAAGTCGACCACCTCCCCGTTCCCCCCGCCGTCGAGCACGGCGCGGCGCAGCCGTTCGGGCACTTCCGCTTCCACCACCGGGGCGAAATGGGCAGACAGTTTCGAACGCAGCGCACGATGCGCCGCTACTTTGGCTTGCAGCAAGGGATCGGCGGCAATGGCGGCACCGATGGCCAAGGCCTCGTTCGCGTCAAGCTGGTCGTCGGCGAAGGCGGCAAGCTTTTCAGGGGTCACGTTCATACCGCTTCTCCCAGCAGCGCCATCAACGCGTCGCGCCCGCGCACCAGCCGCGAATTGAGTGTACCGACCGGGCAGCCGACGATCTCCGCAGCTTCCTTGTAGGACCACCCTTCGACCATCACCAACAATACCGCTTCGCGCTGGTCCGGCGGGAGGAGCGCCAGTGCGCGGCCTATGTCGGACAGACCTACCGCAGCGTCCTGTGCGCCGTCCATACCGATCGCCAAGCCCTGTTCGTCACTGACCAGGGTTTCGGTCCGGCGGCCCCGCGCTCTTACTTCGTCAATCCAGAGGTTTCGCATGATCCGGTACATCCAACTATCGAGCCGCGTGCCCGGCTGCCATTGCGCCCGGGCGCGCAGCGCACGTTCGATCGTCATCTGGCACAGGTCGTCGGCATCGACCGGATCACGCACCAAGCCCGCCGCGAACCGTCGCAAACGCGGCAGCAGTTCGAGCATTTCTTGCTGAAAGTCCTGCGTCAGCGCTTTCGCCCTTTCTGCGGATTAAACGCCGTTGTCTCCTCGTTTAATCCATCGAACCTGAGATATAAGCAAAACGATGTCGATGCGAAACCTGATTGCCTTACTGGCTGCGCTAACCGGCTGCGCCACGCCCGTCGCGGCCCAGATCGGCAGGCCGCTGCTCGGTGGAACGATAGACCGCACGCTCGGGGCGGTGGGTTCCATAGCCGATCCGGCCTTGCGCACGGTGGACGAAGTGGTGTCCAATGCCGACACGCTGGCCCGCCTTCGGCTGGACCGGATCGACGAACTGGTCCGCCGCAACCGCAAGACGATCGAACGCGACGACAGCGGTGCCCCAGCGCGTCGGGGTGAACTCCTGCTTGTCGACCCGACCCAAGCCCAGCTGGCGACCGCGCGCGACGCCGGTTTTGTCCTCAAAGGTGAGGAACGGTTGGCGGTGCTCAATCTGGCGGTGGTCCGCCTGGCAGTGCCGATCGATCAGCCGCTGGCTCGGGCCGAAGCGCTGTTGCGCTCGCGATTGCCCGACGCCACGATCACTGCCGATACGCTGCATGAGCCAGCGGGGGCGGTAGAAACCGAGATGCGTTCGCCCTCTGAGTCGAAAGGCGGGATCGAAACCCCGGTTGGCCTGATCGACGGTGGGCCGGGACCCGGCATCAGGGTAGCTGCCACCCGCGGCTTTGCCACGGGCGCCCCGCGCGCCAGCGCCCATGGCAGCGCCACCGCGTCCTTGCTGGTCGCAGCCGGGATCCGCCGAATCCTTGTCGCCGATGTCTATGGTGCCGATCCCGCTGGCGGCAATGCGCTGGCCGTGGCCCGTGCGCTCGACTGGCTGACCGGTGCCGGGGTCCGGGTGATCTCGATCAGCCTTGTCGGCCCGGACAATCCGTTGATCGGTCGCGCAGTGGCGGCGGCGCGGCGGCGAGGCACGGTGGTGGTCGCGGCGGTGGGTAACGATGGTCCGGCAGCCCCGCCAGCCTACCCTGCCTCCTATCCCGGAGTTCTCGCGGTTACAGCGGTCGACGGGCGCAATCGAGCGTTGATCGAAGCCGGGCGCGCACTCCACCTCGATTATGCCGCGCCCGGGGCCGACATGGCTGCCAGCGATGCCCGCGGGCGCTGGCGGCAGGTGCGCGGCACGTCCTACGCGGTGCCGCTGGTGGCGGCCCGTGCCGCCGCGGCTGTACTCGGGGGCGATGTCGTCCAAGCGCTGGACCGCGAGGCGCAGCCGCTGGGCAACGCCCGACTTTATGGCCGGGGCCTACTGTGCGGGGACTGTCGGCGGTCCCGTTGAGGCCCGGCAAAAAAATTCTTGAGCGCTGGATTAAGCCGGTGTGGGGCGTCGTTTTGCTAGCAGGAGCCAAATGGCTCTCCCGGATCGGAGAAAGGAACATTCCATGCGCAGACTCCTTATCGCTTCAACCGCCCTGTTAATGACCGCCGCTCCTGTGCACGCCCAGCTGCTGGGCGGGACTTTGAGTGGCGGGCTTGGCGGCTCGCTGGGCAGAGCGGGCTCGATCAGCTCTAACATCGATAGCGTCCGATCGGATATGACCGGCACGCTGCGCAGCGCCGGCTCGACCGGCGGAAATATGAGCGTCAATCGCAAGACCGGCACGGTCCATGCCGACCGCAACGCCGACGCCAGCGTTAACGGCGCGATCGACCAGATGGTCGCCGGGCCCGCCCGCACTGTCACGGGCAGCGAAGCCAGCGGTGTCAACGGCAGCGGGTCGGGAAGCATCGATGGACAGCTGATGGGCACCAACGCCGTGCGTGGTGCCTTGGCGAATAGCCGCAAGGCGGCGTCGGGTGCCGTCCGGCAGATTGCCGGGACCGCACAGGGAACCGCAGGCAATCTGGTTTCCACCGCCTCCGGCACGCTATCGGGCGCGAGCCGTGCGTCGGGCAGTGCCGACGGTTCGGACGCGACCGGCGGGCTGGTCGATAGTGGCAATGCCACGGCTTCCGGCTCGGGCAGTACCGACGGCGGGTTCCAAGTGACACGCGGGATGCCGGTGCTGGGGCCGGACGGCCAGCGGATCGGCAAGGTCCAGCGGCTGGTGACCAATGGCCAGGGCGCAATCCAACAGATGCTGGTTAAGATTGGCAACCACACGGCGACGCTGCCGGCCGCCAACTTCACCGCCAGCGGCACCGCCGTGATGTCGGCGATGTCGGCAGCTCAGATCGAGCAAGCGTCGGCCCCCAACACTGGGGCAACGCCCGCAAAGCCGGCCGGATCGAATCAGGCTTCGATGTGAAGTCTTAAATTCGATGTGAAGTCTTAAAATAGTTCACGCCGCAGTGGCCCACCCCGGTCGACGGGGTGGGCCATCGATTTCGCTTTTCCGACCCAAGGCCGCCAGCGAATTATCTTACGTTCGCCGATCATGATGCCGCGGCCGTATATTGTCAGGCAGGGTCCCAGTGCACCGTCGGTGTCAATCTCACGGCGAAGTTCTGAAGCGGAAACAGCGACTACGCCAATGGGTGCGGTCAGCTGGCGGCAAGAATAGCGAGCCATGTCTGGCCGCGTCTTCAGGCGTTTATGCGCCCACCGCTAATCTAGTTTTGCTGGTCGCAGTGCCGGAGGCCCTCATTGCGATATGGAATGCCCCGTGGACAAATTCCCGGCAGCATCGAACACCAGCAAAAATCGGTGGCTGGGGCGGCAGGATTCGAACCTGCGCATGGCGGTACCAAAAACCGCTGCCTTACCGCTTGGCTACGCCCCATCAGGGCCGACTGGCTTTGTCGGCGCGGCACGTCCTATAGCGTCTCGGACGCGAAAGGAAAGCCTAGTCATGAAGCTTTGATGACGCCAATATGGGGCACGCCTTACCCCAACGGGATCATCACGCGTCATGTCGGTTTCCAATGCCCAGATCGCTCCTGCATCCCCGCTGTTCCTGCGGGAGGATGAAATCCGGCGCGGGATCGAAATGTTGTATTTCGGCTATTCCGCGCTGACCCGCTCCATCGACGAGGGGCTGGCGGCACAGGGTCTGGGGCGCGCGCACCACCGGGCGCTTTATTTCATTTCGCGCCAGCCGGATCTGACGGTCAAGGACCTTTTGCGCCTGCTGTCGATCACCAAGCAGTCGTTGGGCCGCGTCCTTAACGACCTGATCGAGGGCGGCTATATCGAAACCCGCACGGGAACCAGCGACCGGAGGCAAAAGCTCTTGCGGCTCAGCCCGGCAGGCAAGGAACTGGAGGCAAACCTGTTTCGTGCCCTGCGCGAGAAGATGGCGGCGGCTTATGCGCAGGCGGGGCAAGGATCGGTCACGGGCTTCTGGCGTGTGCTGGAAGGGCTGATCCCCGACGCCGATCGATCCATGGTATTTGGCCTTCGCACCGGATAGTTGCCGATACGCAACTTTATCCACACTCCAGCGCTTTACCGGCTGCAAGACACTTCATGACAAGGGCAAGAGGAGCCAACTATGCGTAAAACCCTGATCGCCGGACTGTCCGTCCTCGCCGTTGCCGGGCTTTCCGCCTGTTCGGAAAAGACCCAGGACAAGATCGAGAATGCCGGTGCCGCCGTCGGCAGCGACATCGACAACAATGTCGACCGGGCCGGTCAAAAGATCGACAACGGTCTGGATCGCGCGGGGGCCGCCATCGATCGGGGCACCGACAAGGTGGATGCCGCCGCGGACAACGCCGCCGCCGACGCGAAGCGCGAGAGCCGCGAAGCCAAGCACGATGTCGGCAGCGCCCTCGAAAATGCAGGCCGCGACATCAAGAATTGAGGACTGCCGCCTGAAGCGGAAGGTGAAAAGGGGGCGTCGAAAGCGCCCCCTTTTTTTGCAGGCCGTTCAGGCTTGCCGGAAAACCGCTGGTCGTTTTTCGAAGAAGGCCGCGAACGCTTCCTTCGCCTCGTCCCCCGCGAGCGCAACTCGGAATGCCTCCGCCTCTTCCCGCATTCGCGCGACCAGCGCGGCGGTATCGCCTCTCATCAGCCGACGCGTGACGGCGAGCGCCTGGGGCGGCTTGGTCATGAGCAGCGCAGCCTTGGCGCGGGCGTGATCGAGCAGGGTTTGGGCAGGCACAACCCCCGTCACCAGTCCCACCGCGTCCGCCGCCGACGCGTCCATGGACTCCCCGAGCAACAGCATCGCCGCCGCCTTCGCATGACCCATCAAAGCCGGGGCGAGCAGGCTGGAGCCGGCTTCGGGCACCAGCCCCAGATTGGCGAAGGGCATGACGAAGCGGGCATCGGGCGCTGCATAGATGAGGTCGCAATGCAGCAGCATGGTGGTGCCGACGCCGACCGCCATGCCCTGGACCGCGGCGACCAGCGGCTTGTCGAATGTGGCAATCGCCTCGATGAAGGCGAAGGCCGCCGCCCCGCCCTCCGGCCCTTTCAGGAAGTCGCCGATGTCGTTCCCCGCGCAAAAGGCATCGCCCCGCCCGGCGAAGAGCAGCGCGCCGACATCCGCCCGCCCGGACGCGTCGGCAAGCGCGGCGGTCATCGTGCGATACATGGCGGCGGTCAGCGCGTTCTTCTTGTCCGGGCGGTCAAGATGCACTTCCATCACGCCGTTCCGTTCCAGGATTGCGACATCCTCGCTCATTGAAAAAAGCCTCTTCTTTGATCCTGCCAAGGGGAAATTGTTGGCGCAGGTCGTGACCCGCGTCTATCCCCCATCGTCCCCCCTCACCGTCCGGTAGACAATCATGAACCGCCTGCGCCAAGCGTTCGACCCCTTTCTGTTGCTGTTGATCGCCACGGTCGCCCTAGCGTCCTTTCTGCCTGCAAGGGGACGGGGCGCGGACATCGCGGACGGGATTGCGGACGCTGGCATCGTGCTTCTTTTTTTCCTCCACGGCGCAAAATTGTCGCGGGAAGCGATCCTGGGCGGGGCGAAGGCGTGGAAACTGCATCTGGCGACGTTGGGGACGACGTTCGTCGCCTTCCCGATCCTGGGAATTGCGATCAGCCGATTCGGGCTGGCTCCGGCCTCGCTGCGCAACGGCATCTTGTTCCTGACGCTGCTGCCGTCAACGGTGCAATCGTCCATCGCCTTTACCGCCATCGCCCGCGGCAATGTCGCCGCGGCCATCGTGAGCGCGTCCTTTTCCAACCTGTTGGGGATCGTTGCGACGCCGTTGCTGGTGGCGTTGCTGATGGAGCGGAGCGGGAACGGCAGCCTCGTTTCGCTGTCGTCTGTCGAGGGAATTCTGCTCCAGCTGCTGCTGCCCTTCGTTCTGGGCCATCTGGCGCGGCCCTGGATCGGCGGGTTCGTGACGCGGCACAAACCGTTGGTATCGAGCGTGGATCGCGGTTCGATCCTGCTGGTCGTCTACGCCGCCTTTTCAGCCGCCGTGGTAGAAGGGCTCTGGTCGAAGGTGTCGTCGACCGAACTGGCGGAGCTGGCGGTGATGTGCGTTCTCCTTCTGGGGACTATCCTGCTCTTTACCTATGCTCTGGGACGGGCGGCGGGCCTGTCGCGGGAGGATGCGATCGTGCTCCAGTTTTGCGGATCGAAGAAGAGCTTGGCGTCCGGCGTCCCGATCGCAGGCGTGCTGTTCCCGGCAAGCGCGGTGGGGCCGATATTGCTGCCGGTCATGCTGTTCCACCAAATCCAGCTCATGGTGTGCGCCCTGCTGGCACGCCATTATGCACGACAGACAGAGCCATAAAGAGACAGCGAAGTAGACAACTGCATCGACTTTTCACGGAAATTATTTTACTTTCGTAAAACAATGTGCGGCGAGGTCGTCTGCGGACAAGTATCGGGCGGATGACGGCGATCGCGGCGCGAGATGGAGCGGCGCACGACCGGACGCTACGACGCCGTGATCATAGGGGGCGGCCACAACGACCTTGTCTGCGCTCTCTATCTCGCGCGAGCGGGATACCAGGCACGCATCCGGGCGGCGGGGTGACCGACGCGCCGGGGCATAATGCGGCGCGCGCAGTGCTGCGCGACGGGTCGATCCCGGGGCGGTGGCGCAGGCGGGGTTAAGCGCCTTGCCCTGCCCGCCCCCCTCGCCTAAAGACCCGGCTCATGCCCGATATCGTCATCCCCGATGCGTCCCCCGACCTTGCCGGGCGGGCGCTGTTCCCGCATCGGCACCTGCTGTCCATCGCGGATCTCAAGCCTTGGGAAATCCGTTTCCTGCTGGATGAGGCGGAGCATTGGGCGCAGGCGAACAATGGCCGGGCGCGCAAGCATGACGGGCGGCTGGCGGGCATGACGCAGATCAACGCCTTCTTCGAAAATTCGACCCGCACGCTGTTGTCGTTCGAAATCGCAGGCAAGCGGCTGGGCGCGGACGTGGTCAATATGGCGGCGGCCACATCGAGCGTGAAGAAGGGCGAAACGCTCATCGACACGGCGATGACGCTGAACGCGATGGCCGCCGACGTGATCGTGATCCGCCATGCGTCCTCGGGCGCGGTGGCGCTGATCGCGGACAAGGTCGACTGCCCGGTGCTGAACGCGGGGGACGGGTGGCATCAGCATCCGACACAAGCGCTGCTCGACGCGCTGACCATCCGGCGGCGCAAGGGCGGTTTCGAAGGGCTGATCGTCGCGATCTGCGGCGATGTGCTGCACAGCCGGGTGGCACGGTCGAACATGCTGTGCCTCGCCGCGCTGGGCGCGCAGGTGCGCGCGGTCGCGCCGCCCACGTTGCTGCCGCCCGAAGTCGAAATGCTGGGCGCGACCCCCTTCACGCGCATGGACGAAGGGCTGGACGGCGCGGACGTGGTGATGATGCTGCGCCTTCAGAACGAGCGGATGGACGGCGCCTTCATCCCTTCGGCCCGCGAATATCATGCGCTCTACGGCCTGACGCCCGAACGGCTCGCCATCGCCAAGCCCGACGCGCTGGTGATGCATCCCGGACCGATGAACCGGGGCGTGGAGATCAGCAGTTCGGTCGCGGACCATCCCGAACGGTCGGCCATCACCGAACAGGTGGCGATGGGCGTGGCGGTGCGGATGGCATGCCTCGACGTGCTGACGCGACGGTCGCGCGGAGTGGAGGGATGGTCTTGAACATCCCGACCGATAAGGAAATGGAAATGACCGTGAACGTCCCGACCGAGAAAGACGGAGGGACGGTCGCGAGCCGGATTGCCATCGTCAACGGGCTGCTGGCCGATCCGGCGGGCGACGCTCCCGTCCCCGGCACCGTCCTGATCGAGGGCGACCGGATCGTGGCGGCAGGCACGGTCGAAGTGCCGGGCGACGCTAGGCGGATCGATGCGCGAGGCATGGTGGTCGCGCCGGGCCTCGTCGACCTGGGCGTGTTTGCGACGGACAAGCCCGCTTTCCACTTCGGCGGGATCACGCGTGCGGCGCTGATGCCGGACCAGCGCGCGCCGCTCGACGAGGTAGGCCTGATCCGACAGGCGACGCGGGCAGGCAAGCCCGATTTCTGGGTCCATCCCATCGCGGCGGCGACACGCGGGCTTGCGGGTGTCGAGATGGCCGAAATCGGCCTGATGCAACAGGCAGGTGCGAAGGCGGTGGCGACGGGCCGCCAATGGATCGCGGATTCGGGCGTCATGCTGCGCGTTCTCACATACGCGCACGGGCTTGGCCTGACGGTCATCGCCCATGCCGAGGATGCGGGGCTGACGGCGAAGGCGGTGGCGACCAGCGGAGAGACGGCGACGCGGCTCGGCCTGCCCCACGCGCCCGCCTGCGCCGAAGCGATGGCGATCGCACGCGACCTGATGCTGGTGCGGCAGACGGGCGCTGCGATCCACTTCCGGCTTGTCACCACGAAGGCGGGCTTCGACCTCATCCGCGCGGCGAAGGCGGAAGGCCTCAAGGTCACATGCGGGATCAGTCCGGCCTATCTGTTCCTGAACGATCAGGCGATGACCGATTTCCGCACCTTCGCGCGCCTGTCCCCGCCGCTGCGGCACGAGGATGACCGGCAGGCGAGCCTGCGCGCAGTCGCCGACGGCACGGTCGATGTCATTACGTCGAGCCACGATCCGCGCGGGCCGGAGGACAAGCGCCTGCCCTTCGCCGACGCCGCGCCCGGCATGGCGGGGGCGGAGACGCTGCTGGCGCTTTCGCTCAATCTGGTGCGCGAAGGGCTGGTGTCGACGGGACGGCTGATGGCGCTGCTGGCGGCCAACCCGGCGCGTATCCTGGGCGTCGATGCAGGCCGCTTCGCCGCCGGAAGCGCCGCCGACCTCATCTTCGTCGATCCCGACGCGCCGTGGATCGTCGACAGCGCCAGAATGGCGGCGGCGGCGGGCAACACACCCTTCGACAAGCTGCCGGTGCAGGGGCGTGCGCGGCGAATCATGAAAGGCGGCATCTTCCTTTAGCGCCATCGCCCATACCGAGGTGCAAAGCCGCCATAGGCCGGGCGTTTCCCGACGCTTATCGGTGCCATCGGCGGAACCCCCCGCGCCTTCGCGCGCTTGCCCGAAGGGTAACAAGGGGACAATGATGACGGAACGGGTAGCGCAGCAGGTCCATGCCGACGCGCCATGGGAAATACCGGCGCGCGGATGGTGGGAAGTGCTGAAGCGCGTCTACGCCAAGATGGGCGCCAATCACCTGAGCCTGCTGGCGGCAGGGGTCGCCTATTATGCATTTCTGTCGATCGCGCCGCTGATGGCGGCCATCGTGCTCACTTACGGTCTGATCGGCGATCCCGCGCTGGTGGCCGAACATGTGCGATCGATCATCACGGTGGTCCCGCGCGAGGCGGCGAAGCTGATCTTCGACCAGTTGATGGCGGTGGTGACGACCGCCAAGCCCGCCATCGGATTTGGCCTGCTGCTGTCCTTCCTGTTCGCGATTTACGGCGCGACGCGCGCGTCCACCGCGACGATGGAAGCGCTCAACATCGTCTATGAGGAAACGGAGGCGCGCTCGCTTCTGTCGGTCTATCGCGTATCCATCGGCATTACCCTTTCCGCCGTGCTGGTGGTGGTGGTCGGCGTGCTGGCCGCGTCGGTGCTGGGCTTTCTCCAGACTTTCGTCGACGGGTGGGGCCCGATTGCGATCTTTCTGGTGAAGGCCGTCACCTGGATCGCCGCCGGCGCCTTTGCCAGCCTCATCTTCGCACTCATCTATCGATTCGGGCCGCATCGCCGCAAGGCGCGCTGGCGCTGGCTGACGACGGGATCGGTGGTGGCGACGCTGTTCTGGCTGCTGGCGACGCTGGGCGTGTCCTTCTACGTGTCTCGCTTCGGCAATTATAACGAGACATATGGGTCGCTGGGCGCGGTCGTTGTGCTGCAATTATGGCTTTACGTGTCGGCATTCGTCGTGCTGCTGGGCGCGCAGCTCAATCAGGAAGCGGAACGCCAGACGAGCGTCGACACGCAGGTCGGCGACGCGCCGGAGGCTCAGGCGACCGCGTCATAATGGCGCTTGCCCTCCCGGCATACCCACGCTAAAGCGCCCTCCTTCGCTGGCTCGCCGCCAGTGCAGGAGTGTAGCTCAGTTGGTAGAGCGTCGGTCTCCAAAACCGAATGCCGGGGGTTCGAGTCCCTCCACTCCTGCCAGACGGCGACCTGCGAGCCCTTGAAATTCCGGGGGTTCGCAGGTAGATGCGCCGGCGGATATGGTCGCGGAGCAGATCGGCCGCACCCCCGGACGTCCTTAACAGGGTGGGATCGGGAGGGCGGACTGTTGCTCCGCGATCGGTGTTTGTGTTGAGACAAGAAGGCAGGCGATGGCGAAGGTTTCCCCCGGCGAATTCGTCAATCAGGTGCAGACCGAAGCGCGCAAGATCGTGTGGCCTACCGGTCGCGAAACGGTCATGACCGGCGTGATGGTCGTGCTGATGACATCGTTGCTCGGCCTCTTCTTCTTCGGCATCGACACCTTCTTCGGCGCGATCGTCCAATGGCTGCTCAGCCTGGCGTCGGGCCGGGCTTGAGCCAAGACGGGAGTTTGAAACGGTAACATGGCGCGCTGGTACATCATCCACGCCTATTCGGGCTTCGAAAGCAAGGTCAAGGAATCGATCCTGGCCGAAGCCGAGCGCATGGGCCTCTCCCAGCTCGTCGAGCAGGTCGAGGTGCCGACCGAAACCGTGACCGAGGTCAAGCGCGGCAAGAAGGTGCAGGTCGAACGCAAGTTCATGCCCGGCTACGTGCTGGCCAAGCTGGCGATGAACGACGACATTTACCACCTCGTCAAGAACACGCCCAAGGTGACCGGCTTCCTGGGATCGAGCGGCAAGCCGCAGGCGATCAGCGAGGGCGAGGCCGCCCGCTATTTCGGCGCCCAGAAGGAAGCCGAGGCCGCACCCAAGCACAAGGTCAACGTCGATTACGAGATCGGCGACAGCGTCAAGGTGCTGGACGGCCCCTTCGCCAGCTTCAACGGCGTGGTCGAGGAACTGGATTTCGAAAAGAACCGGGTCAAGGTGTCGGTG
>NZ_QFOA01000057.1 GCF_003248505.1 Sphingobium sp. | reverse complement strand
GACGCGGGGTTCGAATGGCGCGAGCCGGGCTGCTCTGCGTGCCTTGGCATGAACCCGGACAAGGTGCCCGCGGGCGAGCGTTGCGCCTCGACCAGCAACCGCAATTTCATGGGCCGTCAGGGGCCGGGATCGCGCACTCATCTGGTTTCGCCCGCCATGGCCGCCGCCGCCGCCATTACCGGAAAGCTCACGGATGTGCGCGAATTGCTGAACAACGACAAAGGGGTGCCGTCGCGATGAAGAAGATATTCTGGCTGTTGACGCTGGGCGCTCTGGCAAGCGCAGCCATGGCCGCTACGCTGGGCCGGGCTGAGGATACGCCGCCCACGGAAGTCAAGAAGATCGGCTGATGGACAAGCTGACGACGGTCGAAGGGCGCGCCTATCCGTTCGGGATGAAAAATGTCGATACCGACATCGTCATTCCCGCGCACTGGCTCAAGACGATCTCCCGCTCGGGCCTTGGGCGCGGCGCGTTCGAAGTGCTGCGCAAGGAGCCGGGCAACGTCTTCGACGACCCCCGCTATGCGGGCAGCCCGATCCTGATCGCGGGCGACAATTTCGGCTGCGGTTCGAGCCGCGAGCACGCCGCATGGGCGCTCGCCGACCTCGGCATCAAGGTCGTGATCGCGCCGAGCTTTTCCGACATTTTTTCGGGTAATGCGTTCAAGAACGGCATCCTGACCGTCGTGCTGCCGCAGGACGCGGTGGATCGTCTGCTCGAAGTGGCGAAGACCGATCCGATCCATATCGATCTGGAGCAGCAAACCGTCACCACGCAATTCCAGGACCGTTTTTCTTTCGAGATCGACGCCTTCCGCAAGCACTGCCTGCTCGGCGGCCTGGACGAAATTGGCCTGACGCTGGGTGAGGCGGACGTGATCGACCGGTATGAGGCCGCCCAGGCGCAGGAACGTCCATGGCTCGTGCCTGCCGCCGTTGCGTAAACGCCCGCCAGTTCCTATCACGGAATAGAAACACGGCAGCAGGACAGGGCACAACCGCATGACCACCTTCGACGATCGCGAAAAAGCGTTCGAAAATATGTTCGCCCACGATCAGGAAATGGAATTCCGTATCCAGGCGCGCCGCAACCGGTTGCTGGGCGAATGGGCAGGGGCCAGGATGGGCCTGACGCCGGAGGAAAGCGACGCCTATGCCAAGGCGGTGGTGCAGGCGGATTTCGAGGAAGCGGGCGATGAGGATGTCATTCGCAAGCTTCTGGGCGACATGACGCAGGCGGGCGTCGACATCGACGAAGCGGGCGTGCGCGCCGCGCTCGACGAGCAGGCAGTGATCGCCCGCCGTATGTTCATCGAATAAGGGCGCGCCGCACCGATGCCGATGGCAGCAGACGATATCGCGGACATGATCCGCGCCGCGATCCCCGATGCGCAGGTCGAGATCACCGACCTTGCCGGGGATGGCGACCATTATGCCGCGCGGGTCGTGGCTGAAAGCTTCCGTGGCATGACCCGCGTGGCACAGCAACGCGCGGTCTATGCGGCGCTCGGCGGACGGATGGGGGGCGTGCTCCACGCCTTGCAACTCACCACCGCCGTTCCCAATTAATCGACAAGACAAGGTCGCGCGCCGCCGGCGACGACAGGACAGATTGGATTTTCGAACATGACCGACGCCGTGCATCAGCGCATCGCCGACATCGTCAACGCCCATGACGTAGTGCTTTTCATGAAGGGTACGCCGCTTTTCCCCCAGTGCGGCTTTTCCAGCCGCGCCATCGCGATCCTGGAGCATCTGGGCATTGCCTACGACACGGTCGACGTGTTGCAGGATCAGGCCGTGCGACAGGGGATCAAGGCCTTTTCCGACTGGCCGACGATCCCGCAACTCTATGTGAAGGGCGAATTCGTCGGCGGCAGCGACATCATGATGGAGATGTACGAGGCGGGTGAACTTCAGCAACTGATGACCGATCAGGGCGTCGCTGCGGCGAACTGATCGCGCAATTCCGTGCGAACGATGAAGGGCGGCCCGGCATTTCGGGGCGCCCTTTTTTCATGTCTGCCGGTCTGTTGACTACGGCCGTAATCGATGCGATTACAGCTGTAGTCGTTCAACCCGAATCAGGCGTATATCCAAAGTGAGCGAGAAGATCAGCGAGGCGGAACTGGTGGTGATGGAGGCGCTGTGGGAACAGTCGCCCCAGACCGCCAACGATGTTGCCGACCGCGTCGCCACCACCCGCGACTGGAGCCTCCAGACAGTCAAGACCCTGTTGTCTCGCCTGATGGGGAAGGATGCCATCGCCGCCCAGCAGGATGGACGCCGTTTCCTCTATCGCCCGTTGGTGCGGCGCGACGATTATGTCGCGAGCGAATCCGGGCGGCTCGTCAATCGCTTGTTCGGCGGGCGCGTATCGCCGCTGGTGGCGCAGCTGGCGCAACAGGATCAGTTGACGGCGGACGATATCGCGGAGCTTGAGCAAATCCTGAAGGGGCTGAAATCATGAGCGTCTGGATCGCCGAAACCCTGATCGCCACGACCCTGCTGATGGCGCTGGTGATGATGGTGCGGCGACCTGTGGCGCGGTGGCTGGGGGCAGGCGCGGCCTACCTCCTCTGGGCGCTGCCGCTCGCCCGCGCGCTGCTGCCCGCATTGCCGGACGATGTCGATCCCTCGCCGCTGCATGTCGCGGTCGATCAGGCGGGGCTGCCGTCGCTGCTGGCGGTGCAACCCGCGGCGATGGCGACGCCCGTCGCGGACACCGCCATGCCGTGGCTGGAGATTGCCATCACGCTGTGGCTGATGGGCATCGTCGCTTTCCTCGGCGTTCAGGCGGTCGGCTATGTGCGCTTCCGCCGCCATATGTTGAGGGGGGCGACGGATTTGGGGCAGGACGGGCGCGTTCGCATCATCGCCAGTCCCAACGCATCGGGGCCGCTCGCGTTCGGCGTGCTGCACCCCTTCATCGTGCTGCCCACCGATTTCGCGCTCCGCTACGATCCTCTGGAACAGGACATGGCGATCGCGCACGAGCGCGCGCATCATGAACGCGGCGATCTGGCCGCCAACATGATCGCGTTGCTGCTACTCGCCGTCCACTGGTGCAATCCGGTCGCGTGGATCGCCTACCGTGCCTATCGCGCCGACCAGGAAACCGCCTGCGACGCGCGTGTCCTTGGCCTCTATGGTCGCGATCAGGCCCATGCCTATGGCCGCGCCATCCTGAAGGCGGCGGGTGGACGGCAATTCGCCGGCGCTTGCCACCTCACCCGCATCACCGCCTTGAAAGGGAGGCTGAAAATGCTTTCGAACCACGATATGTCGTTGCGCCGCATCAGCTGGGGCATGGCCGCAGTCGCACTCGTAACGGCCACCGGCCTTGCGCTGACTGCTTCGGGCAGCCGCGCCGCGCAGCAGATGGCGGCCATCACCGACCGGGTCGAAACCGCCGACTTCGCGCGTCTGTCCGACCTCGTCGTCCACCCGGCCGCCGCAGCCCGTGCCTCCGAAACGCCCGCCGTGCCAAGCGCACCCGCCCGTCCCGCCAAGCCCACCACGCTTGGAGCGTCGGCTTGGCCGTCCGTCGGCGCACCTGCCGCTCCCATCGCGCCCGCCGCCGACATGATCGCGCCCGTCCCACCCGCGCCGCCGGTCGTGCAGTCCGGCAAGGACGGTTTGACCGTCACCTATGCCGATGGGCGCACGGAAACCCATCCCATCCCATCCGCCGCGACGATCGCGCGCATGGTGCCGGTGGTCGACGTGCGCGAGGGGTGCGAAGGCGACAGCGGCGGCACTACCCGTCACGAATATATCGATGGCAGCGGACGCAGGCATGTGCGCGTGCGCATCTGCGCCGCCGGTGCGGAACGCCAGGCCCGGCTTGCGGAAAGGGCGGCGGACCGTGCGGAACGCCAGAGCGCCTATGCCGAAGCGCAGGCTGAACGGCAGGCCCGGCTTGCCGAAAGAGCGGCCGAGCGGGCGGAGCGCCAGGCCGAACTAGCCGGCGCGCGCGCGGAACGCGCCGCTCAGGTAGGTGCGCTCGACGGCCTGCGCGCCGCCCGGGCAAAGATCGCCGCGAACATGGCGATGCCCGAATATGCCCGTGCGCAGGCGCTGCGCGGGATCGACCGTTCCATCGCGAACCTGCGGGACGAGAGCGACTAGGGCATCTCTGTCGATGGGGTTGGACGGTGTTCTATATCGCAACGATGTCCGGTAGAATGGCGTCGAGCAGCAACATGCCCGCCGCCGTCGCCCGGACCCGTTCGCCGGAGCGGACGATGAAGCCCATTCCGGCAAGCCGCTCCACCGCTGCCCGATCGAGCAGGCGGTCGCTGGCGATCCCGCTCGCTTTCGCGATGCGGGTCAGGTCCACGCCCTCATGCAGCCGCAAGCCCATCAGCAAAGCTTCGCGCGCGAGGTCGATCGCGGACAGCGGTTCTTCGCTCTGGATGCCATGGCCGTTGCGGTCGATACCGTTCAGCCAATTCTCCGGCTTGCGATGGCGCAGTGTCGCCAAACCCCCGCGCCGCCCATGCGCCCCCGGCCCGATGCCCGCATAGTCGCCATAGCGCCAATAGGTCAGATTGTGGCGACTCTGTTCCCCGGCGCGCGCGTGATTGCTAATTTCGTAGGCCGGGATTCCCGCCGCCCCCGTCATCGCCTGCGTCAATTCAGAGAGAGTTGCGCCATGATCGGGGTCAGCAGGCGTCAGCTTGCCCTGCGCCACCAATGTGGCGAACCGCGTTCCCGGCTCGATCGTCAGCTGGTAGAGCGACAGGTGACCGGTCCCGAACGCCAGCGCGCGCGCCAGTTCCGCTTCCCAATCCGCCTCGCTCTGCCCCGGCCTGGCATAAATCAGGTCGAAGCTCACACGCACGAACGCGCCCTGTGCGGTGTCGAGCGCGGCCAGTCCCTCGTCCACGTCATGCGCCCGCCCCAGGAAATGCAGCGCGTCATTGTCCAGCGCCTGCAAGCCCAGCGACACGCGATTGACGCCCGCCGCCGCCAGATCGGCAAAGCGCGCCGCTTCGACCGAATTGGGGTTCGCCTCCAGCGTGATCTCGATATCGGGAGAAAATCCCCAAAGCCGCTCCGCCGCGCCGATCAGCGTTTCGACGAGGGCAGGGGGCATCAGCGACGGGGTGCCCCCGCCGAAGAAAATGGACGACAACGCCCGTTTGCCGGTCAGCCCCGCCTCATGCGCCATGTCGGCAAGCAGCGCCGCTTCCCACGCCGGGACATCCACTTGGTCGCGCACATGGCTGTTAAAGTCGCAATAGGGGCATTTGGAGACGCAAAAGGGCCAGTGGATATAGAGCGCTTGCGGTTCGTCGTCGTGCGTCAGCGGGCGGGAAGCGATGGACATGATATGGGCATCCCTAAACCGATTCGGCGCGGCAAGCGATCCTGCCGCGCTCGCTCACCATGGCGTGCCCTGCGGGGGCGGGGCGTTCAGAAGACCGCCGCCACCAGCTTGGCGAAGGCGTCGGCGCGATGGCTCATGGCATGTTTGGCGTCGGGGTCCATCTCGCCGAAGCTGATGTCGTGCCCGTGCGGCTGGAACATCGCATCGTAGCCAAAGCCGTTTTCGCCGCGTGGCGGCCATATCAGCGTGCCGTCGACCCGACCTTCGAACGCTTCGACATGCCCGTCCGGCCACGCCAGCGCCAGCGCGCATATGAAATGCGCGCCACGGCCTGCGTCCGGCCCCTTGGCCTCGATGCCTTCCCAGACCTTGCGCATCGCCAGCCCGAAATCCTTTTCCGGCCCGGCCCAGCGCGCAGAAAACAGGCCCGGATCGCCGCCCAGCGCTTCGACGCACAGACCCGAATCGTCAGCCAGGGCGGGCAGGCCCGAAAGATCGGCCGCCTGCATCGCCTTCAGCTCGGCATTGGCGACGAAGGTCGTGCCCGTTTCTTCCGGTTCGGGCAGGTCCAGGCTTCCCGCGGATACCGGCTCGATGCCATAGGGGCCGAGCAGGGCGGCGATCTCTCGCACCTTGCCCGCATTGTGGCTGGCGATCACCAGCTTACCCGGCGCCAGCTTGCGGATCGCCTGTTCCTGTCCGAAATCGTCACTCATGGCTCAACGCCCCGCAGCGCCGAGCACTGCGGCGTCCTGCGCCGCGAAGATCTTTGCGCAACCGATCCGCGCCAGACGCAGCAGCCGCAGCAGTTCTTCCTCGTCATAGGCTGCACCCTCGGCGGTCGCCTGCACTTCGGCGAACTTGCCGTCGCCGGTCAGGATGAGGTTTGCGTCGGTTTGCGCATTGCTGTCCTCGGCATAGTCGAGGTCGAGCACCGGCGTCCCGTTGTAGATGCCGCAGCTGATCGCCGCGACCTTCTGGACGATCGGGTCCTGCGTCAGCGCGCCGCTGGCCATCAGCTTGTTCACCGCGATGCGCAGCGCCACCCAACTGCCGGAAATCGCCGCCGTGCGCGTGCCGCCATCGGCCTGGATCACGTCGCAATCGACCACGATCTGCCGCTCGCCCAGCGCTTTTAAGTCCACCACGGTGCGCAGCGACCGCCCGATCAGACGCTGGATTTCCTGCGTCCGCCCCGACTGCTTGCCTTTTGCGGCCTCGCGGCTGCCGCGCGTATGGGTCGCGCGCGGCAACATGCCATATTCCGCCGTGACCCAGCCCGATCCCTTGCCGCGCAGGAAGGGAGGCACCTTTTCCTCCACCGAAGCGGTGCACAGCACGCGCGTATCGCCGAAGCTGACGAGGCAGCTGCCTTCGGCATGGATGGTGAAGCCGGGCTCCATGGTGATGTCGCGCATCTGGTCGGGCGCGCGGCCGGAAGGACGCATAAGGGTTACTCCGAAACGATCAAGGGACGGCGCTTAGCGTCCGATCGTCTCACTTGCCAGTGGGCAGAACGCCTCGACGAAGATAAGAAGCGGTATGAAGAGAGAAATAATAGTCGCGCTGGGCGTGCTGGCTCTGGCGGGCTGCGCCGCGAAGGAGGACGGACTTGAGCCGCCCAAGGCGCCGGGTGACGTCATTCGCTTCACCGCCGGGCGCTGCTTTGGCGCGTGTCCCACCTACACTTTGCAGGTTTCGCCCGACGGTTCGGGCCTGCTGGAGCCGCAGCGTTTCACCTCGGTTCCGGGGCCGACGCGCTTCACCCTGACGACCGCGCAATATCGCAGGCTGGTCGCGACCCTCGCGCCCCATCGCCCCGCCACCGGATCGACGAAGCGCATCGCACAGGGGCAGGATTGCGATCGCTTCGCCACCGACATGCCGACCTATGTCATCGAATGGACCCGGCCCGACCAGCCTTCGACCAAACTGGAATATCAGTCGGGCTGCATGGATGCGAAGCATGGCCGCCTGCGCGTCGCCATCGCGGCGGTCCCCAGAATTCTCGATATCCAGTCTATGCTCAATCCCAAGGCGGTAACGCCTTGAGCGCCGCCTGCGCGTTGCTTACATAAGCATCATGTCGGTCATCCCGATTTCCGAACTGAACGATCGTGCCCGCGATGTCTTTCGCCTGGTGGTGGAGAATTATCTCGGCACCGGACTTCCGGTGGGATCGCGCACGATCAGCAAGATGGCGTCGCTCAGCCTGTCGCCCGCGTCCATCCGCAACGTGATGCAGGATCTGGAGGAGCTGGGCCTGCTCGCGGCCCCGCACACGTCGGCGGGGCGGATGCCGACCGAAACGGGCCTGCGCCTCTTTGTCGACGGCATGATGCAGGCTGCGGAACCTTCGGCCGAGGAACAGCGCGCGATCGAAGCCGGGATCGCTGAAAGCGGCCCCATAGAGGAAGCGCTTTCCGCCGCCACCGCGACGCTGTCTGGCCTATCGGCGTGCGCGGGCATCGTCATGGTGCCCAAACGCGAGCCAGTGCTGCGCCAGTTCGGCTTCGTCCCGCTGAACGCGCGACAGGCGCTCGCGGTGCTGGTGGGGCAGGACGGATCTGTCGAAAATCGCGTGCTCGATTTGCCCGAGGGCGTCAGCCCCGTGGCTCTGAACGAAGCTGCCAACTTCATGTCCGCGCGCTTCGGCGGCCTCACGCTGCGCGAGGCGGGCGAAGCGCTGACGCGAGAGATGGAAGCGGAACGCACCGTGCTCGATCACACGGCGCGCGCGCTCATCGCGCGCGGCCTCGCCATATGGTCCCACGATGCCGACGACCGCCCCGTCCTCATCGTGCGCGGTCAATCGCACTTGCTCGACGATGGCGTCGCCGCCGACCTCGAACGCGCGCGCCAGCTGCTCGAACAGCTGGAGGGCAAGCAGGAAATCCTCGACCTTCTGCGCGGCGCGTTGGCGGGTAGTGCGACCAAAATCTTCATCGGCTCGGAAAACAAGCTCTTTTCCCTGTCGGGTTCTTCGGTCATAGCCGCCCCCTACCGTGGCGCGGACGGTCGGGTCGTCGGCGTGGTCGGCGTGATCGGGCCCACGCGCTTGAACTATGCGCGGGTGATCCCCATGGTGGATTTCACCGCACAGACGCTGTCGAGATTGATGAGATGAGCGAAGACAAGAACCTCGAAAACACCGAAGTCGTTGACACCCTGCCCGAAGACGCCGCACCCGCCACGGATGCGCCGGTCGACCGTATCGCCGCGCTGGAAGCGGAGCTGGCGACCGCGAAGCAGGACGTGCTCTATGCCCATGCCGACACCCAGAATGTCCGCCGCAGGCTGGAAAAGGAACTGGCCGACGCGCGCGCCTATGCCGCGACCGCGTTCGCCCGCGACATGCTGTCGGTTGCCGACAACCTCAGCCGCGCACTCGCGACGATCCCCGCCGACCTGCGCGAGGACGAAAAGTTCAAGGGTCTCGTCGTCGGCCTCGAAGCGACCGGGCGTGAGCTTGAGAGCGTGTTCGGTCGCAACGGTATCACCCGGCTCGAATCGGTCGGCCAGCCGCTCGATCCCAACAAGCATCAGGCGATGATGGAAGTGCCCTCGGCGGACGCCGAACCCGGCACCATCCTTGTCGAGATGCAGGCCGGTTACATGATCAAGGACCGCCTGCTGCGCCCCGCCATGGTCAGCGTGGCGAAGAAGCCGGACTGAAATTTCCGTCCCGTTCGGGCCGACCTGTCGAAGCCTGTTCTCCCTTCAGGAGGGGCGGGCGACAGACAGGATCGGAACGAACGGGATTTCCATGCGCCACGACCTCAACCTCACTGCAGACCGCCAGACCTTCGTCACTCATCTCGAATGCTCGTTGACGGGCGAGCGTTATGAAGCGGACCGGCTGCACGGCCTTTCGGCGGCGGGCAGGCCGCTGCTCGTGCGCTACGATCTGGACGGTGTTCGCCGCACTTTGACGAAGGAGGCTTTGGCCCGGCGCCCGATGGACCTGTGGCGCTGGCGTGAACTGCTTCCCGTGCGCCACACGGCCAATATCGTCAGCCTTGGCGAGAACGCGACCCCGCTCATCCCGCTGCCGCGCACCGCTGCACGGCTGGGGGGCGGGCAACTGATCGCCAAGGACGAGGGCCGTTTGCCCACTGCCTCCTTCAAGGCGCGGGGTCTGGTCATGGCCGTCTCCATGGCGAAGGAACTGGGCGTAAGCGAAGTCGCGATGCCCACCAACGGCAATGCGGGGGCGGCGCTCGCCGCCTATGCCGCGGTTGCGGGGATGGACGCGGTCGTCTTCTGCCCCGCCGACACACCCGAAGTGAATGTCCGCGAAATCGCCGCGCAGGGCGCTCGCGTCTACCGGGTCAACGGCCTTATCGACGATTGCGGCGCAATCGTGGGCCAGGGCGCGAAAGAGCGTGGCTGGTTCGACTTCTCGACCCTCAAGGAACCCTATCGGATCGAGGGCAAGAAGACGATGGGTCTCGAACTGGCCGAACAGCTGGACTGGGAACTGCCGGATGCGATCTTCTACCCGACCGGCGGCGGCACCGGCCTTATCGGCATGTGGAAGGCGTTCGACGAGTTGGAGAAGATCGGCTTCATCGGCGCGAAACGCCCCCGGATGTTCGCGGTGCAGGCTCAAGGCTGCGCCCCCATGGTACGCGCGTTCGAGGCGGGGGAGGAATTCGCCCCGCGTTGGGAGAACGCCCACACCATCGCATCGGGCATCCGCGTGCCGCGCGCGGTGGGCGATTTCCTGATCCTGCGCGCGGTCAGGGAAAGCGGCGGCGCGGCGCTGGCCGTTTCCGACGAAGCCATCGCGGCGGCGGTGCGCGACGTGGCGCGGGACGATGGCCTGCTGCTCTGCCCGGAGGGCGGCGCGACGCTGGCCGCCTATCGTCGCGCTTTGGAAGAGGGGCTGATCGATCGCGATTCGCGCGCGGTCCTGTTCAACTGCGCCAGCGGCCTCAAATATCCGCTGGAGGACCAGAGCCGCACGCTCGACCGTCACGCTCCCATCGACTTCGCCAGCCTCTAGATCGAAAATACGATAAAGATATATCGTAAACCTTGACGGTAAGACTATCTAAGATATATCGTCATGCATCATGACATGTATGAAAGATGCCGATATGCGATTCTCATCTAATTTCCAAAGCCGCCATGGCCATGGCCGATACGCCTTTCCCCACGGCTTCGGTCGCGGCGGTCCCCGTTCCGCCGATTTTGCCGACGACGATGAGCGCGGCGGGGGCCGGGGCGGGCGCGGCGGCGGGCGGCGCCGCCTTTTCGACAATGAAACGCTGCGCCTCATCCTCCTCAAGCTGATCGCGGACGAGCCGCGTCACGGCTATGACTGTATCCGCGCGATCGAGGCGCTTTCGGGTGAGGTTTACGCGCCCAGCCCCGGCGTCGTCTATCCGACGCTCACCCTGCTCGCGGACATGGACCTGATCGCCGAGCAGCCGGGTGAGGGCAGCCGCAAGCGTTTCGCGATCACCGACGCCGGTCGCGCCCGGATCGAGGAACGCCGCCCCGCGCTGGACCTGGCGCTGGAACGCCTCGCCTCGCTGGCGCAGAAGGCGCAGCGCATGGACGGCGGTCCGGTCCGCCGCGCGATGCACAATTTGCGCTTCGCTCTCCAGAACCGTCTCGAAAAGGAGGGGGCGGACGAACAGACCCTGTTCGATGTCGCCGCCCTGATCGACGAGGCCGCACACAAGATCGAAAGGCTCTGATTCATGACCCTGACCGCCACTGTCCCCACCGCCAACGCCAGCCGTTACCTCCAGCAGCTTTCCAAGCATTGGAGCCACAAGTTCGAAGCGACCTTCGACGCTCAGAGCAGTACCATCGCCCTTCCCATGGGCGCGCTGCGCATGGAGGCTCAGGCGCAGGCGCTGGTCGTGATGCTGGACCCCGCGCCGGACGCCGATATCGAACGGTTCAAGCAGGTCGTCGCCGACCATCTCGACCGCTTCGCCTTCAAGGAAGCCCCGCTCGCCTTCGACTGGGCGTAAGCGCCGCGCCCGTCAGAGGTCGTCGATCATCTCCGCCAGCACGGCCAGGCAATCCTTGGCCAGCTGCGCGGAGCGGGCGGGCGACCATCCGTAATCGGTGTCGGGCAGGTCGTCATTGTCCTTGAACGGCATTTCCAGCGTCATCGCCACCGCGCCGAAGCGTTCGGCGACCTGATTGGTCGACATCGACAGGTTCGCCTTCCCCGCGCCCGCAACGCCATATCCAAGGCGCGTCTGGAAATCGGGCGTGCGACTGGCCAGCGTGTCGCGATAGCGGTGATAGAGCGATAATTGCCTGTCGGTGATCGAGGGGATGCCCTCGAACCCGGCGATGAAGACGGCGGGGATCGCTTCGTCGCCATGCACGTCCATCGCGAAATGGACCCCGGTCGCGTCCATCGCGTCGCGCACCAGCTTTACTTCCGGGCTGCGTTCCATCGTCGGCTCATGCCATTCGCGATTGAGGTTCACGCCCACTGCATTGGTGCGCAGGTGGCCGCGCCGGCTGCCGTCCGGGTTCATGTTGGGCACAAGGTGCAGCGTCGCCTTCCGGCGCAACAGCCGGGCGACCGCGTCCTGCTCGTCGCACAGGCGCTCCAGCGCGCCTTCCATCCACCATTCCGCCATCGATTCGCCCGGATGCTGGCGGGCATAGAGCCACAGTTGCTTGGGCCCGTCGCCCAGCGTCAGCAGGTCGAGCGGCTGGCCGTCGATCGTCAGCCCCAGTTCGCGATGCGCGACGCCCGGCTGGCTGGCGGCCCAGGCGATGAGGTCGTGATGCCTCTCCATCGAATAAGGCGCAAAATAGGCAATCCAGACGGCATTGCTGTCCGGCGTCAGCCGGATCGTCAGCGTGCCGTCTGCATAGTCGGTGTCGGTCAGAAACCAGTTTTCTCGATCCTCGCTCGCCCGCGCGCGATAGCCCGGCCAGCCGTCGGGATAGGCGGACTTTCCGCCATTGACGATGGCCAGTTCCACCTCGCGCCCCGCCGCGTTGGAGAGGCGGAAGTGGAACCATTGGTAGAACTCGCTCTGGCGATCGGTCACGATCTCCAGTTCGGCGCGGACTTTGCCGCCCGGCGTGTCGGTGATGGAAAGGACGCGGATGTTGCCGCTGTCGAAGCCGCTCGAAATATGGATGCTCATTTCACGATCATAGTGCGGCCCGATTCGCCCGGATAGCCCCCGATGAGCACATCGGCGAGTTTCTGCGCGGCGGTGGCGGGCTGGGCTGCGGGCGACCCCTGCTTGGCCTCGGTCATCGCGCGGCCCTCCCAGATGGTCTGCGAATCGGACCGGCGACGCAATTGCACCTGCAGTTCGGTGGACACGATGTCCTTGGGCTTGCCCGACAGGTTGATGCCGACGCCCAGGCCCAGGCCGCCGAAGCTGCCGCCCCGGCTCCCCCCGCCAAAGCCGCCGCCCACGCCCACGCTGACAGGATTGCCGCTGCGGTCGACGCCGCTCGGGCGGAAGCCGCGACGGAAACTCACCAGCGCGACATAGTCGCTCTGCGCGCCCGCCGCTGCGGGGGTGAAGCCCACGCGTTGCCATGCGTTCGACACCGCTGCGGCATAGGTCTGGAATTCCAGGCTGACGTCGGGGTTGCCGGGCATCTCTTCGACCGAAACGGTACCCGACCGGGCGGGATTGTCGACATGAAACCGCGTGACCTCGACCGGCGGCGTCCCTGCGGCGCAGGCCGCGAGGGGAAGGGCAAGGACGGCGGCAAGGATCAGGCGCTTCGACATGGATATTCGCTCCACTATGGCTTTGCCGGGATGACGGCACGGGCCTCTTGTTTCCCTCCAACGTCTCAGCCACGAATGTGCTGCATGAACGATGAACGGGGGTAAAAAGCCGCCTCGCGGCCTTGACTTTACCCGTGTCGGCCCATAGGGGCTGCGCTTCGATTTTCCGAACACATTCAGATTCATCAAAGGCCGATAGCCATGAAGATCCGCAACTCGCTCAAGTCGCTCAAGGGCCGCCACCGGGACAACCGCGTGATCCGTCGTCGCGGCCGCACCTATGTGATCAACAAGACCAACCGCCGCTTCAAGGCCCGCCAGGGCTGAACGCAGCGCGCCGCTTCGGCGGCAGCGGTCCTGTGACAATGCGAAAAGCGCCCGATCGCCGGATCGGGCGCTTTTCGTGTGGGGCGCGCTCGGGCCGGGCGACGCTGGCCGCCCGGTCCCTTACGCCTTTAGAAGCTCGGATTTTCGTCCCGGCCTTTCAATTCGTCCCCGCGTATCGCCGCGACGTGGATGACGTTGGTCGATCCGGGCGTTCCGAACGGCACGCCCGCCAGCACCACGATCTTGCCGCCTTTGTTCGCCATCCCGTGGCGCAACGCCATGCGCCGGGCTTTGCCGATCATCTCCTCGAAATTGCCGATATCCTTGGTGCGCACCGCGTGGACGCCCCAGGTGATGCCCAGCTTGCGCGCGGTATCGTCCCGCGGCGTCAGCGCCAGGATGGGCGCGGCGGGCCGCTCGCGCGCCACGCGGCGCACTGTGCTGCCCGATGAGGTGAAGCAGGTGATCGCGCTCGCCCCCACGACCGACACGATACCGCCCGCCGCTTCGGCAAGCGCGTCGGCGGTGGTGGGATCGGGCAGCGTCTCGGTATAGTGGAGTCGCCCGAAATAGCCCGGATCGCGCTCGACGCTGATGGCGATGCTGTTCATCATGCTGACCGCCTCGACCGGCCAGTCGCCCGCCGCCGTCTCCGCCGACAGCATGATCGCGTCCGCCCCGTCATACACCGCCGTCGCCACGTCCGACACTTCGGCGCGCGTGGGGGAGGGGGACTTGATCATCGATTCGAGCATCTGCGTAGCGACCACCACCGGACGCCCCAGCCGCCGCGCGGTGGCGACGATCTGCTTCTGAAGCGGCGGCACCGCATGCGGCGGCAGTTCGACGCCCAGATCCCCGCGCGCCACCATGACGCCGTCGGCCAGTTCGACGATCTCCTCCAGCCGCTGGACGGCCGAGGGCTTTTCGATCTTGGCCATCAGCGCCCCGTGCCCGCCCATCAGCTTGCGCGCTTCGGCCAGGTCCTCGGGCCGCTGCACGAAGCTCAATGCGATCCAGTCGCAACCCTGTTCGATCGCGAAGCTCAGGTCGCGCCGGTCCTTGTCGGTCAGGGCGGGCACGGGCACCACCACGTCGGGAACGTTGACGCCCTTTCGGTTGGACAGTGCGCCGCCCACTTCGACCACCGTGTCGATCCGGGTGTCGCTGACCGCCTTCACCCGCAGCACGAGCTTGCCGTCGTCGAGCAGCAGCCGCGTGTCGGGCATCAGCGCGGCATAGATTTCCGGGTGGGGCAGGTTGACGCGGCGCGCGTCGCCCGGCGTTTCGTCCCGATCCAGCGCAAAGGGCGCGCCGACTTCCAGGATTGCCAGCCCCTTGTCGAACGTGCCGACGCGCAGCTTGGGGCCTTGCAGGTCGCCCAGGATGGTCGTGGGGCGATGAAATTCCTTTTCCAGCGCGCGGATCGTGGCGATGCGCCGGGCATGATCCTCATGCGAGCCGTGGCTCATATTGATGCGGAACGCATCGGCTCCGGCCACGAACAGCGCCCGGATCATCTCGGCGCTGTCGCTCGCAGGGCCCAGGGTCGCAAGGATGCGGACCTTGCGCGAGCGGGGCGGTAACTTCGTCATGGTTTCTCCTGACCGTCTTGATCGTCGCCGGCCCGGCCTTCATGGCCTTGCCAGTGCGTCGTTATGGGTTATCCGTGCTGCACGACAGGATGATGTATTTTTAGCGAAAGGGCTCTCCCGCCAATGGCCGACACCATACTCACAGACGCGGTCGCTGCAACCGCCTTCCGCCGCCTCGTCGCGCATTTGCAGCATCGCACGGACGTGCAGAACATCGACCTCATGGGCACGGCGGGTTTCTGCCGCAATTGCCTGGCCGACTGGGTGGCGGAGGCCGACGGCACCCTGACTCGCGAGGAGGCGCGCGAAATCGTCCACGGCATGCCGTTCCCGCAATGGAAGGCGCAGCATCAGGGCGAAGCGACCCCCGAACAGCTCGCCCGCATGAAGGAGAGTGTGGCGAAGAACGCCGACAATCATTAGAGGCGTGCGCCAACCCGATTCACATATGGAGACAAGACAATGAGCGAGGGCAACGTCGCCGCCGACCAGCTGCGGCTTCTGATCGAGCGCATCGAGCGGCTGGAGGAAGAGAAGAAGGGCATCGGCGACGATATCAAGGACGTGTATCTGGAGGCGAAGGCCACCGGCTACGATCCCAAGATCATGCGCCAGATCATCCGCCTGCGGAAGATGCAGCCGCACGACCGGCAGGAAATGGAGGCGATCCTCCAGACCTACCTGTCCGCGCTCGGCATGGAATAACGTTTCGAATACATTCGAACATAAAGGATAGCGCCCATGGCCGATATCATCGTCAGCACCACCAGCCGTCTGGAGGGCAAGCCCGCGAAGGAGTATCTCGGGGTCGTCACCGGAGAGGTGATCGTGGGTGCGAACCTGTTCCGCGACCTTTTCGCCAGTGTCCGCGACATCGTGGGCGGGCGGTCGGGCGCTTATGAGGATGTGCTCCAGCGCGCCCGCGATCAGGCGCTGGGCGAAATGCGGATGCGGGCGGCGACCCTCGGCGCCAACGCCGTGGTGGGCGTCGATCTCGACTATGAGGTGATCGGCCAGAACGGATCGATGCTGATGGTGTCGGCATCGGGCACCGCGATCATTTATTGATCGCGGCCTCGAACTCCGCGATCATTTACTGATCGGGAAGCTGGCCGTTGCGGGATCGGGGCACGCTCGCTAGAGAGCGCGCTTCGGTTTCCACAAATATGTCAGGAGAAGGCCGTGGCCGGCCATTCCAAATTCAAGAACATCATGCATCGCAAGGGCGCGCAGGACAAGAAGCGCTCCTCGATGTTCTCCAAGCTGAGCCGCGAAATCACCGTGGCGGCCAAGATGGGGATGCCCGACCCGGACATGAACCCACGCCTGCGCCTGGCGGTCAACGCGGCCAAGGCCCAGTCCATGCCCAAGGACAATATCCAGCGCGCGATCGACAAGGCGTCGGGCGGCGACATGGAGAATTACGAAGAGGTCCGCTACGAAGGCTACGGCCCCGGCGGCGTCGCCATCATCGTCGAGGCGCTGACCGACAACCGCAACCGCACCGCCACCAACATCCGCACCGCCTTCTCCAAGAATGGCGGCAATCTGGGCGCATCGGGTGCGGTGAGCCACGGGTTCGAGCGGCTTGGCCTCATCACCTATCCGGCGGGCGCGGGCGATGCCGACGCGGTGTTCGAAGCGGCGCTGGAAGCGGGCGCGGACGATGTCGCCTCCAACGAGGACGAGCATGAGATCTGGACCGCGATGGACGCGCTCCACGAAGTCGCCAAGGCGCTGGAAGGCAAGCTCGGCGCGGCCGACAGTGCCAAGCTCGCCTGGAAGCCCACCACCACGGTCGAAGTCGACGAAAGCAACGCCGCCACCCTGCTCAAGCTGGTGGACGTGCTGGAGGATGACGACGACGTCCAGACCGTCTGGGGCAATTACGAAGTGTCCGACGCAGTAATGGAGAAGCTGGGTTGACCGTCGCTCCCTCTCCGCGAGGGGAGGGGACCTGCGCATGATCCTCCTCGGTCTCGATCCCGGTCTCGGCACGACCGGCTGGGGTCTCATCTCGGCGGACGGCAACCGCCTGGCCCATATCGGCAACGGCCAGATCAAGACCGATGCCGACATGGCGCTGGCGACGCGCCTGCTCGCCATCGATCTGGCGCTCACCGACCTCATCCTCGAACACCGGCCCGATGGCGCGGCGGTCGAGGAGGTGTTCGTGAACGTCAATCCCCAATCGACGCTGAAGCTGGGGCAGGCGCGCGGCGTCGTGCTGCTGGCCGCCTCCCGCTCGGGCATGGAAGTGGGCGAATATGCCGCCCGCCTCGTCAAGAAATCGGTCGTGGGCGTCGGCAACGCGTCGAAGGATCAGGTGCACGCGATGGTGCAGCGGCTCCTCCCCGGCGCGAAGATCGCCGGGCCGGACGCTGCCGACGCGCTCGCCGTCGCCATCACCCACGCCCACCATCTGGCGAGCGCCCGCCGCATCCCCGCGCGCTGAACGGCGTCGGTTAGAACAGGTCGCTCAGGAAATCCGCCATCGCGCGAAAGCTGCGCCGGTCGGCGTCGGGGCTGTAGGCAAGTCCTTTTTCGGGCATGTGGACAGCCTGGTCGGTAAAGGCGTGGCCGGTATGGCCATAGGCGTGGATCTGCCAGTCGCACCCCGCCCCCGTCAGTTCCCGCGCCAGCGCGACCGTGGCCTCTGGCGGAGCGATAGGATCGTCCCAGCCATGGCAGATGAGCAGCTTGGCCGCGATGGAGCCGTGCGGGAAGGGCGGCGCGTCATAGACGCCGTGGAAACTGACGCCGCCTGCAAACTCTGCACCCGACCGGGCGAGGTCCAGCACGCATTTTCCCCCGAAGCAGAAACCGATTGCGGCGGTACGCCCCGCGTCCGCCGCAGGCAGCGCTTTGAGCCAGCCGAGCGCGGCGACCACCCGGTCCCGCATCAGTGCCCTATCCGCGTTCAGTTCGCTCATATACCGACCCATATCGGGATCGTCCCGACCGGTCCGCTTGCCCTGGCCGTAGACGTCTGCGACCAGCACGGCATAGCCCAGCGCCGCGACCCTTTCCGCATAGGCGAAGTCGGCTTCCTTGGTGCCCAGCACATTGGGGAAAAGGAGCACGCCGGGAAGCGGCCCGGTCGACGCATCGTCGAACACCGCGACGTTCTCGAACGGCGCACCGTCGATCGTCTCTACGATCACCTGTCGCGTCATTGCCATCTGCTGTCTCCTTCGCTGTCTCAGATACTGCCGAATCCGGGCGCTTCGCCTCGCGCCGCCCGGTCGATCCGGCGCGGACGCTTCCATCCGATGGCGGGCCGCTTGCGCAGATGCAGCGTTGGCCAGTGGCCCCGGTCGCTGCGTTCGGCGAGGCGCATTCCTTGCCGCCGATAGGCCGCGATCACCGCGTCCGCCTGTTCGTTCAGCAGGCCCGCCAGCACGACCGATCCGCCTTCCTCAACCAGCGCGCACAGCGACGGGGCCAGTTCGATCAACGGTCCGGCAAGGATGTTGGCAATGAGGAGGTCGTAGGGCGCGCGACCCGTCAGCGCGACATGATCCGCCCCCGCCGCCGTCACCAGCGCCAACTGCCCCGCCCTGTCACCCAACGCGACGCCGTTGGCGCGGGCATTGTCCGCGCTGATCGCGACGGCCACGGGGTCGATATCGGACGCGATGGCATAGGCGCGCGGCCAAAGCGTCAGCGCCGCGAAGGCGAGCAGCCCGGTTCCGGTGCCGATGTCGGCGACATTGCGGAACCGCATACCGACCCGCCGCATCCGGTCCAGCATCGACAGGCAGCCTGCGGTCGTTTCATGTTGCCCGGTGCCAAAGGCGCGCCCCGCTTCGATCAGCAGATTGACATGGCCCGGCAGCAGCGGATCGCTTTCGATATTGCGGACGTGGAAACGACCGGCGGTGACGGGTTCCAGCCCCTGCTGGCTCATCGTCACCCAATCCTCGTCGGGCAGCGCCTCGACCTGCGGTTTCGTCCCCGCCGCGCTCGGCACCAGCGTCTTGAGCAGGCGAATGGCGGCAGGGCCGGGCCGCCCCTCGAAATAGGCGTCCAGCCGCCAGACCCCGCCATCCTCATCCGCCTCGCTCGTCATCAGGACGGGGGGATGGTCCATCAGCGCAAAGGCGGCGATGTCGCCGTCCAGCGCTTCGGCTTCGGCACGGGTACAGGGCAGAGTGACTTTCCAGCTTTGCGCCGGCGCGGCATCTTCGGTCATGCCGACGCCTTTAGAGCAGCGGGCAGGGCAGGGGAAGCGACTGCGGGAGAAGGCGAATCAAGCGACCTGTCGTCCGAAGTCCGACGACGCATGGCGCAGGGTGGCAAGCTTGCCCTCGACGCTGACGAACCCGCGTTCCAGCTGGTCGATCTCCGACGCGACGACTTCGGTGTCCTGCCGGATCGCGGAAATGGTGCTGGACATCGAATCGGCGGCGAGCGCGGTTTCGTCGACGGCGGCGGTGATCATCGTCACGGTCTGCGCCTGCGCGTCCATCGCATGGCGGATGCGTTCGGCGCTGGCCTTTACCTCGCCCACGGTATCGCGGATGCGCTCGTTGGTTTCGACCGACTGGCGGGTCGATGCCTGGATATCGGCGATCTTGCCCGCGATCTCGTCGGTCGCGCGTGCGGTCTGGTTGGCAAGGCTCTTTACCTCCTGCGCGACGACGGCAAAGCCGCGCCCGGCATCGCCCGCGCGCGCCGCTTCGATGGTGGCATTGAGCGCAAGCAGGTTGGTCTGCCCCGCAATGTCGCGGATCAGGCCCAGGATCGATTCGATCGACTTGGCATGTTCCGACAGCGTGGCCGACATGGTGACCGCCTCGCCCGACTGGGCGGAAGCGCGCTGAGCCACTTCGGCGGCGCTTTCGACTTCGGTGCGAGCGTCCTCGATCGCGCGGATCAGCCCGGCGGATGTGCGCGCGGCTTCGCGCATGGCGATGGCGGACTGTTCGGCGGCGGCGGCGACTTCCGACGCCTTGCCCAGCATTCCGCGCGTCGCGGCGGATGCGTCCTTCGCCTGCTCCCGCAGCGATTCGCCCAGCTTCGATGCGCCGTCGATCTCCTCTACGATCCGCTGCTCGAACAGCGTGCCGTAACGCTGGCGTTCGACCCGCTGAATGTCGGCCTGATCCTGCGCCAGCACGTTGCTCATGAACCCGGCATCGAGCATTCCCAGCTTCAGCATCGCGCCGGTCAGGCGGCGGAAATCGTTCCTATCCGAATCGTCCTTTTCCCACAGGATCGCGAGGATGCAGTCGTTGGACGCGGCGACGGCGCGCAGCACAGACTCGACCGCGACCCCGTGCTTGCGGGCATGTCGCACGCAATCGGCCGCCGATTCCGCCCAACGGCCGTCGCGGAAATGGAGCAGCTTCTGCCGGACATAATCGTCTGTTTCATGCCGGATCCGGTCCAGCACAGCGGCATCGAGTTGCCGGTCCAGACCTGTGTCGCGCATATAGGTGTCATAGAAAGCGGCGCTGATACGGGGCAGGTCCGGCAGGATGATAGCCCCGATTTCGCCGACCTCGCGCGCAAGATTGCCCGCCGGATCGAGGTTGGCCAGAAACTGCGCGTGCTGGCTGGACGGCAAGGAGGACAACATGAAAGCAAAAACCCCTGTCGCTGGGATGACTCCGATGAACGGCGTCGGTCATACGGCCTTCTGGTTAATCACTTCTTATGCGTGGCGGCTTTTCCGACATGGTTTTATAGGCACCCGCGGGCGTCTTGCCCTTGGGCGCTTACATGCCTAAGGGGACGGGACTCAACGGGACAGCATTCAGGACAGGGTTAGACATGGCGCGAACCAACAGCCGGCCGCTCTCGCCGCATTTGACGATCTGGAAATGGGGCCCGCACATGGCGGTCTCCATCGTGCATCGCGTCACCGGCAACGGCCTTGCCACAGCGGGGGCGCTGGGGCTGGTATGGTGGCTGATGGCGGCGGCCATCGGGCCGGAAGCCTATGCCGTCTTCGTCCGGTGCGCTACTTCGCCGCTCGGCTATCTGGTGATGATCGGCCTCAGCTGGTTCTTCTTCCAGCATATGGTGTCGGGCCTGCG
>NZ_QFOA01000157.1 GCF_003248505.1 Sphingobium sp. | reverse complement strand
GCGTCTGCGTGTCCTTGACGAACAGCATGGCGGGCAGATTGGTAACGACGGTGTCCAAGAAAGCCTTGGCCTGCTCGCGTTCGCGCTCCAACCGCTTGCGTACACTGATGTTACGAACGATAGCTGCGAAACCGCCGTCTGGCGGCTCCGCGCCCCATCGAGCAAGCGAAAGCTCAATTGGAAATTCGCTGCCATCTGCATGCCCGCCGGCGAGTTCGACGGAGGCTCCGACAAGTCGGGTGGCGCCGCCGGCAGCCGCGCGCGCAAAAATCTCACGATGTCCGGTGGCGAGTCGCGGCGGGATGATGATCTCGACGTTTCGACCCATGGCTTCGTCGCGTGCATGGCCGAACATCCGTTCTGCTGCCGGATTCCAATAGACGATGGTACCTTGGCCGTCTGCTGCCAGCACTGCGTCCGAAGTGGCGTCGACCACCCGCGCGGCAATCTCTCCCATCTTACGAAACCGCCGCGACTCAATAAGGTCGGTAGCGAGCTTAGCCAAATCGCGGAGCACCGCCTCGTGCGCCTCGGTGAGACCTTTCCGCGGAATGGGATCGAAGACGCACAAGGTGCCAAGGCAATATCCAGACCCGATGATCAGCGGGACGCCAGCATAAAAGCGGATACCGCCTTCCTGCGTGACGAGCGGGTTTGAACGAAACCGATCATCCGTCGTGGCATCGGGAACGACAACGATTTCGCCTGACGCGACCGCATGCGTGCAGAAAGCTATATCCCGCGATGTTTGTGGGAAAGGAATCCCATGCCGCGATTTGAACCATTGCCGTTCCTTATCGATCAGGCTGACGGCAGAACTCGCGACACCCAGCGCTGTCGCTGCCAGCCGGGTTATTTCGTCGAACTCGCGCTCGGCTGGCGTATCGAGAATCTCCAGGTCAAGGAGGGCAGACAGTCGGGCAGCCTCGATAGACTGACAGGCGGGCGAGTTGGAGCGGTCCATCGGATCGATATGGCATGCGCGGTTTTACGGAGTGGTAAACGACGATGTCGACGTGCGCGCTACCCGCTGATTTCGTTGCACTAACATCGTGACACGCCGGCTCTCACCCTGGTGACGTGTTTGTTTAAAAGGGCTGCCAGATAGGAAGCCGTCATCGGGATGGGCGGTTTGACCCGCACAGCGATAAGCGGCCTGCATTGCACGAAGCGTTCGCCAGTTCGTCCACGTCGAGAATGCCGCATCGTCGGCAGCCGAGTTTAAAGATGACGACCTGAGCAGGAATATTTTCGGCGATCGGCGTATGAATTCCAGGGCCGACACCAGTTTACTTACCAATTATCGTCACAGACGTAGGCCATGCGCCAAGACCGCTCGCCTGTGATCGCCCAGAGCCGCTTGTGGTATGCGACTCTCATCTATCTCACCGTTGCATCGACGGGGTTTCTGGTGTGTGGGTTTCACTTTCGACTTGACGAAGCGTTGCAAGGCAGTCTTCGGCTCTATCGCCTCGGTCTTTTTGCTACGCCGTTTCCCGGAGGCCCGAGGCATTGCATTCGCACTGAGTGGCATCCTCCAGTATGCGGTACTTTCGCTGGCAACCGCGATGATGGCATTCTGTGCTGCGACCCTGCGTTGGCCGTTACAGGATGCCATGATGCTTGGAATAGACCGGGCGCTTGGCTACGACTGGCAGCACTATGTTCGCTTCGTTGCCGTCCGTCCGTGGCTTCGGACGCTGGACGGCATCAGCTACGCGAGCATATTGTGGCAACCGGCCCTTATCTGTTTCGTACTGTCGCTCCGCAACCAGGAACGCAGACTGGTCGTCTATCAGGTCGCAACGTTCGTCGCGCTAGTCCTTGCTGTCGCCATCTTCGCCATCGCGCCGGTGACGACGGCATGGGTGCATGGGGTCGTCGTCATGCCCGAAATCCAGCAACTTGACCTGCCTGTCGCCAGCGGCGGCTGGGTGCACAAGTTAGTCGCATTGCGCGCCGGCCAGGAGCGCATGGTCGCCTGGGGTGTCGATGCAAGGATCATCGGCTTTCCAAGCTTCCATTGTGCAGCCGCTCTGCTCAACGGGTGGGCGTTAGCGCGCGAGCGTGCGATCCGGCCTATGGCCATTGCGCTCAACGCAGCGATGATCGCTGCGACCCCCCTTCTGGGCGGCCACTATCTCGTAGACCTGATCGGCGGATCGGTCCTAGCGCTGGCGAGCGTCGTTCTGGCGAATTCTGTGTATCCGCAGATGGCCGGGATGCACAGGAAGGAGCGCGTCCGGCCGCGCCGACCGTGGCGGAATACCGGACGACCGATTGCGGCCTGACCGCCGCCTCACGAAGGGTTGAGGCCAAGCGGACCCGGCAATTTTCGCCGAACCGATAAGCGGATCAACGACAGTAAGCGTCGGCGAACAAACGCAAGTTACGAGTGCCCGCCTGCCAGGTTCTCCAGAGAGACATCGACAC
>NZ_QFOA01000156.1 GCF_003248505.1 Sphingobium sp. | reverse complement strand
AAGATGTTGTCGACGAAGAACAGCACGTCCTGGTTTTCGACGTCGCGGAAATATTCGGCGATCGTCAGGCCCGACAGGGCGACGCGGGCGCGCGCGCCCGGCGGTTCGTTCATCTGGCCGTAGACGAGCGCGACCTTGGAGCCTTCCGAAATGGCGTTGCCATCGGCATCCTTGGCGATGACGCCTGCGTCGAGGAATTCGTGATAGAGGTCGTTGCCCTCACGCGTGCGCTCACCCACGCCGGCGAACACGGAAGTGCCGCCATGGCCCTTCGCGATGTTGTTGATCAGTTCCTGGATGAGCACGGTCTTGCCCACGCCCGCGCCGCCGAACAGGCCGATCTTGCCGCCCTTCGCATAAGGGGCGAGCAGGTCGATGACCTTGATGCCGGTGACGAGGATGCTGGACTCGGTCGACTGGTCGACGAATTCGGGCGCCTTCGCATGGATCGGCGACTTGAGGTCGGTCGCGACCGGCCCACGCTCGTCGATGGGCTCGCCCACGACGTTCAGGATGCGGCCGAGCGTCGCGGGGCCGACGGGCACGCTGATCTGCGCGCCGGTGTCGGTCACTTCCTGACCGCGGGTCAGGCCGTCGGTCGAATCCATTGCAATGGTGCGGACGGTGTTCTCACCCAGATGCTGGGCGACTTCGAGCACCAGACGCTGGCCGTTGTTGCTGGTTTCCAGCGCCGACAGGATCGACGGGAGCGCATCGGGGAAGGTCACGTCGACGACAGCGCCGATGACCTGCGAAATGCGGCCTACGTTATTGGTGGTTGCCATGACTTTATGTCCTTGCCTGCACTTAGAGGGCTTCGGCGCCCGAGATGATTTCGACCAGTTCGGTGGTGATCGCGGCCTGGCGGCTGCGGTTGTACTGGATGTTGAGCTTGTTGATAAGGTCGCCGGCGTTGCGGGTCGCATTGTCCATCGCGGTCATCGACGCGCCCTGTTCGGACGCGTTGTTTTCCAGCAGCGCCTTGAACAGCTGGATCGACACGTTGCGCGGCAGCAGGTCGTCGAGGATCGCTTCCTCGCTCGGTTCATATTCGACCGTGGCGGGGATGGCGTTGCGGTCCGCGCCTGCGGGGATCTTCACCGGGATGATTTGCTGTTCGGTCGGAATCTGCGCCAGCGCCGACTTGAAGCGCGAATAGAACAGGTGCGCGACGTCGAACTTACCCTCCAGGAACATGGTCGAGAGTTCCTGCGCAATGGCCTGCGCCTGGGCGAAGCCGGGTTCCTTGACGCCGGTGGTGTCGTACTGGTGCACGATCTTGCCCGGGTAGGTGCGGTTGATCACCGGACGGCCCTTGCGCCCGATCAGGTAGAACAGCACCTTCTTGCCGTCGAGTTCCAGTTCGCGGGCCTTGGCCAATGCGGCCTTGACGATATTGGCGTTGAACGCGCCGGCAAGACCGCGGTCGGAATTGGCGACGACGAGCAGATGCACGTCATCCTTGCCGGTCCCTGCGAGCAGCGGCGACGCGCCTTCGCCCGATCCGCCGGCGATCTTGGTCGCAAGGCTCGCGACGACCGCTTCCAGCCGTTCGCTGTAGGGGCGCGCGGCTTCGGCGGCGGCCTGCGCCTTGCGCAGCTTCGCGGCGGCGACCATCTGCTTCGCCTTGGTGATCTTCTGCGTGGACTTCACCGAGTCGCGGCGAAGTTTCAGTTCCTTGAGGCTGGGCATGCTGCACCCTTCATGCCGCCGCCCCGAACTGGCCGGAGCGGCGCGTGAGTATCATTTAAGCGAAAGTCTTGCCGAACGCGTCGAGCGCGGCCTTGAGCTTGCCCTTCGCGTCGTCGCCCAGATCCTTGCTGTCGCGGATCGCGCCCAGCACTTCGGGATGATCGTGTCGCAGATAGGCCAGCATCAGTTCCTCGTAGCGGTTCACGTCCTTGACCGGGATCGCGTCGAGATAGCCGTTGGTGCCCGCAAAGATCGACGCGGTCTGCTCCTCGAAGGGGAGGGGCGAGAACTGCGCCTGCTTCAGAAGTTCGGTCAGACGCGCGCCACGGTTCAGCAGCTTCTGCGTCGAAGCGTCGAGGTCCGAACCGAACTGGGCGAAGGCCGCCATTTCGCGATACTGCGCCAGTTCCAGCTTAATGCTGCCCGACACCTTCTTCATCGCCTTGGTCTGCGCGGCGGAACCGACGCGCGATACCGACAGGCCGACGTTGATCGCCGGACGGATGCCTTGGTAGAAAAGGTTGGTTTCGAGGAAGATCTGGCCGTCGGTGATCGAGATCACGTTGGTCGGGATGTAGGCGGACACGTCGCCTGCCTGCGTTTCGATGATCGGCAGGGCGGTGAGCGATCCCGCGCCCATCGCGTCGTTCATCTTGGCCGCGCGCTCCAAAAGGCGGCTGTGCAGGTAGAAAACGTCGCCCGGATAGGCTTCGCGGCCCGGAGGACGACGCAGCAGCAGCGACATCTGGCGATAGGCGACGGCCTGCTTGGACAGATCGTCATACACGATCACGGCATGCATGCCGTTGTCG
>NZ_QFOA01000056.1 GCF_003248505.1 Sphingobium sp. | reverse complement strand
ATCCCGACTGGGACAAGACCGACATGTCGTCGGTGCGCCTGCAAAATAGCTGCTTCGCCTTCATGCCGGAGCGGGTGGGCCAGGCCTACAGGGAGAAGGCGCCCACCATGCTCCAGGTCGGCCCCATGGGAATGACGGAGGCGACCGGCATCGTCACGACCGGCGGCTATGCAATGGACCCGGAGATGGGCTTCAAGAAGCTCGGCTTCCCGCTGGCAGGCATAGAGATGAAGATCGTCGATCCCGAAACCGGCGAAGAGAAGGGTGTGGACGAACGCGGCGAAATCCTCATTCGCGGCTACAATCTGTTCGACGGCTATTATAAGGACCCGCAGAAGACCGCCGAGGCGATCGACGCCGATGGCTGGTATCATAGCGCCGACATTGGATCGATCGACGAACATGGCCACGTCATGTTCCACGGCCGGTTCAAGGATATGCTGAAGGTGGGCGGAGAAAATGTCGCCGCGGCCGAGGTCGAGGCGGTGCTCGCAACCCATCCGGCCGTCCGTCTGGCGCAGGTGGTCGGGCTGCCTGACGAGCGACTGGCGGAAATTCCCGCCGCCTATATCGAACGCGAAGGCGAGGTGGAGGTCGATGCCGATGAACTCATTGCCTTCACGCGCGAGCGTCTCGCTTCCTTCAAGGTTCCGCGGCATATCCGTTTCATCGACGAATGGCCGATGTCGGCATCGAAGATCCAGAAGTTCAAGCTGCGCGGCGCGTTGATGGACGAACTGGGCCTGAAAGACTGAAGGCACGGCGCAGCGACGCTATGCAAGTGTAGGGAGAGTAACATGCGGGTAATCATCACGGGTGCTGCAAGCGGCATCGGCAGGTCCTGCGCCGAATTGCTGGCGGCCGGCAGTGTGATTCCAGGCGAACATCGGATGCTGCTCGCGGATCGCGATGCCGCCAATCTGCAGGCGGTTGCCGACGCGGTCGGCCCCGCCGCCGCGACCTGCGTGGTCGATCTGGCTGAATTGGATTGCGGTGACCGGATCGTGGCGGCGGCGATCGCCCATATGGGCGGCATCGATGCTGTCATCAGCAATGCGGGCATCATCATGGGTGGCGCCTTGGCAGAATTGCCGATCAGCGATTTTGATCGCATCTTCGCCATCAACACCCGCTCGTCCTGGCTGCTCGGCAAGGCCGCCCATCCGCACCTGACGGAAAGCAAAGGCGCCTTTGTTGCCACTGCGTCCATGTCTGCCACACAGCCCACGCCCGGTCTGGGCTTTTATTCTCCCAGCAAGGCCGCCCTGCTGATGATGATCCGCCAGCTCAGCATCGAATGGGGTCCGGACGGCATCCGATGCAATACTGTGTCGCCTGGCCCGACCTACACGCCGATGACGGCTGCGGGATATGACGACAAATCCCGGCGCGACCAGCGTGAAGCCAATATTCCGCTGCGCAAACTGGGCATGGCGGAAGATGTCGCTCAGGCAATCTTGTTCCTGATCGGTCCGCAAGCAGGCCATATCAGCGGCGTCGACCTGCTGGTCGATGGCGGCATGAGCAATATGCTGATGCCTGCCAGCGGTGGCGGGACCGGGCAGAAACGGCAGAATTAAGATGAGATCAAACGGCCCGATCCGCGACGATGACCAGTTGGGCATAGGGGCTGCCCGGCGTGCTGTGGGGATCTATCAACAGCCGCGCCGTCGCCATCAGATGATCGGTCAGCAATGCCACGGCGCGATCGGCGTCGCGCGCCAGGACCGCATCGACGATCTGGGCATGTTCGTGGGTCAAGTTGCGGTCGCCATGGGCCAGCGGCACGGTAAGATAGCGGTAGCGTTCCGACTGCGCGTAAAGCCACTCGCGCATCTTGAGCAGCCATGGACTGTCGCAAGCCGCGACCAGCATATGGTGAAATGCCGCATGGGCGTCGGCATAATCCTCGTTCAGGCGGCCAGCTTCCCGCGGGTCCCGCGTCGGCGTCCTGCTCAATCGGTGCGCCGCGCTGACGATCATGGTTTCCCATTCCAGCCCGCCCTTCTCGATCGCGCGGCGAAGGCACTGCCCCTCGATGTCGCTGCGGACCCGGACCAGATCCGTCAGGTCTCCGATCGATATCGGCGTCACCCGAAAGCCGCGCGCATCGTCCTGGGTCACAAAACCCTCCGACGTCAGGCGGGACAGGGCTTCGCGGACAGCCCCGAGGCTGAAGCCCTGCGTTTCCGTGATGTCCTTGATGTTGATTTTAGCGCCCGGCACCAGCCGACAGGTCAGAAGATCGTCACGCAATTGCCGATAGGCGCGTTCAGTCAGGCTGAGCTTTTTCGTCATCGGGCAAATTATATCAGCTTCGCGGCCCGAGGCAATTCAGCACAATGTATTTTCTAACTTGAAATATATTTCATTAGAATCCATGCCATCGATTGCGTGGTTTCGATAGAGTCTCAGGAGGTTTCGTATGCGTTTGGCCAAGGTAACGAAAAATGGCGCGGTCGGTCTGGCAGTGGACACGGGTGCAGGCGTCAAGGCGCTGTTCGGCGATGCTGCCCTTCATGATCTGGATGCGCTGATCGCCAGCGGCGGCAGCGCCCTGACGGACGCCGGCGCCAAGGTCAGCGCAGAGGGTGAGTCGGTGCAGATCGAGGATCTGACCTTCCTGGCGCCGCTCGTGAAGGCGCCCAAGATCATCTGCCTTGGCCTGAACTACAAAGACCACGCTGCGGAGGGCGGCTTTACCGTCCCTGAATTCCCGACCGTCTTCGGCCGTTTCAACGCGAGCCTTATCGGCCATGGCGCGCCGATCATCAAACCGCCCTTTTCCGATCAGCTCGATTATGAAGGGGAAATGGTCGCGGTCGTCGGCAAGGGCGGGAAAGATATCACCAAGGAAGACGCGCTGTCGCATATCGTCGCTTATTCGGTGTTCAACGACGGCTCCATCCGCGACTATCAGCTCAAAACCCCGCAATGGACGGTGGGCAAGAATTTCGACGACACCGGCGCTTTCGGTCCCTGGCTGGTGACGGCTGACGAACTGCCCGCCGGCGGCGCAGGTCTCAAGATCGAAACCCGCCTCAACGGGCAGGTTGTGCAAAGCGCCAACACATCTGACATGGTGTTCGACGTGGTCGACACCGTTGCCCTGCTCTCCACCTGCTTCACGCTGGAGGCGGGCGATGTGCTGGTGATGGGGACCCCGTCCGGCATCGGCCTTGCCCGTAAACCTCCGCTGTTCATGAAGGACGGCGATGTGTGCGAAGTCGAGATCGAGAAGATCGGCCTGTTGGTGAACCCCATCAAGGCAGCATGATCGAAGGGCCGGGTGCCGCCGTGTCGGCGCCCGGCCGGCGAAGGAGGAAAGGATGAACCAGAACAGCCCGTCGGGACGCCGCACCAAGTGTTTGGGCGTCCATTCCATCGATCATTTCGCGGTCGAAGTGCCCGATCTGGAAGTCGCGCGGACATTCTATACGCTCTTCGGGCTTGAAGTGCGGGACAGTAATGGCACGCTGGAATTATATACCGCCGGAAATCCGCATCGCTGGGCGGTGTTGAGCCAAGGGGGCGAGGCCAAGCGGCTGCGCTATCTGAGCTTCGGCATCTACCCCGATGAGGCGGAGGCCTTTGCCGCCCATCTCGACGGCTGCGGCGTCGAACGTATCGCAGCGCCCGAAGGCGCGGATACCGACGGCATCTGGTTCGCGGGATTCGACGGCCTGCCGATCAACGTTCGCGTTGCCGACAAGGCCACGCCATCGGAAAAGAGCCAGTTCTCCTTCGTCAGCGCGGCGCCCGGCCAGTCCGGCGCGATTCCCAACAGCAAGGCGCCCAAGGTCTATCCACGCCGCCTGTCGCATTTCGCGATCTTCACCACCGACGTGAATGCCGCGATCGACTTCTATGAAAAGACGCTTGGCCTGCGCCTGTCGGACAAGAGCGAACCGGCGGTGGCGTTCCTGCACGGCGTTCATGGCAGCGACCATCACCTTCTCGCCCTCGTCCTTTCCGATCGGCGCGGCATGCATCACAATAGCTGGGACGTCGGTTCGGTGATGGAAGTCGGCCTGGGCGGAGCGACCATGGCGCGCGCAGGCTATGGCCCCAATTGGGGCGTGGGCCAGCATGTGTTGGGCGCCAACTATTTCTATTATGTGCGCGATCCCTGGGGCAGTTTCAGTGAATATTCCGCTGACATCGATTTCATCCCGCATGATGTCGACTGGCCGGCTGCAAATCACGCACCGGAAGACAGCATGTTCCTGTGGGGACCAGATCCGTTCCCCGAATTCATCCAGAACACAGAACCGGCGGAGGCCTGATCGTCATGACCACATTCGTACTTCTCCACGGCGGCGGCATGGGCGGCTGGACCTGGAAATATGTTCGCGAGATTCTTGAGGCCAAGGGTCACAAGGTCTACACGCCGACCTTCACCGGCTTTGGCGAGCGCGAACATCTGATCGGCCGCGATATAGGCAACGCGACGCATGTGCGCGATATCGTGAATGTCTTTAAATTCGAGGATCTTCATAACGTCGTGCTGGTGGCGCACAGCTATGCCGGCACGGTCGCGCCCGGCGTGATCGCAGAGGTTGGCGACAGGATCGCGTCCATCATATATCTTGACGCCATCGTGCCCCGTTCCGGGGAACGGATCGCGTCGCTCATGGGCTATGTTCCCGAAGACCAGCTTGCGGGGCTGGATGCGATGCTGGAAGCGGGCGAAGGCCCGATCGGATCGGGTGTCCATGAAATGCAGCGCGCCGCCGCCAAGGAGCATCCGCATCTCATGGATCCGGCGCGCGAGAAATGGCTGCTGGACAATCTGTCGGACCAGCCGATGAAGGCGACCGCCTGCGTCATCCCCGTGGGGGCCGAGACGATCGCAAAGCCTGTCGACTATATTGCAGCGGCCGTCACGGTGATGACCGCCATGCACGACCGGGCGCGCGAACTGGGCTGGACCATTCATGACCATCCCGGCGATCACGCGCTGCTGGTGGGCGATCCGGAGGGTACGACCGACCTCATTCTCAAGATCGCGGCCGGGGGATCGAAGGCATGAATGCGGCTGAGCTATTCTCGGTAAAGGACCGCGTCGCCGTCGTCACGGGCGGTTCGACCGGGATCGGCCGCCATATCGCGACCGGCTTTGCCGCTGCGGGCGCAAATGTCTATATCTGCGCCCGAACGAGCGCCAAGGTGATGGCGGCCGCAGCGGACATTGCCGCCACGACCGGCGGTCGCTGCACCGGCCTTGTCGCAGACCTGTCGACTTTGGGGGGGATAGAGGCTCTGGTCGCGGCGGTATCCGCGAAGGAGCAGGCCGTGCATGTCCTCGTGAACAATGCCGGGACGATGGCGGATGCGCCCATCGACGAATATGGCGAGGACGAATGGGACCCGGTCATCGACCTCAATCTCAAGGCGCCCTTCTTCACCCTTCAGAAATTCCTGCCCCTGCTCCGCGCAGGCGGAACGGCGGATCGCCCCGCATCGATCATCAACATCGGGTCTGTCGGTGCGCTGAAGATCGGACCGAAGGAAAATTATGCTTATCAAGCTTCGAAAAGCGCCATCCACTGGATGGCCAAGGGCCTGGCCAAGCGGCTTGGACGCGATAATATCACCGCCAATGTGATCGCACCGGGCTTTTTCGAATCCGAGATGACGGTCATCACCTCGGACGATATGCGCAAAATGGTGGAATCGATGGTCCCCCGTGGCCGCATCGGCACGCCGGAGGATTTGGCAGGGACCGCCATCTACCTGGCCTCGCGCGCGGGCGCCTATGTCACCGGATCGGTCATTCCGGTCGAGGGAGGATTGTCCATCTGATATGATGCGGCATTTCAACGTTCGCGGATTGCGACGCCGGACTGTGGGCGTATGCCGCTACAGGATGGGCAGGCGGTAAGACGACCCGCTTGGAAACGCCCCCATTGCCGGTCGAATGGCGACGATGGCGGGCGCGTTGTTCAGCAGCCGCCTACCGCCTGCCCTATAGTTGGATAGGTTCGCAATAAACAGGGCAGGCGCTTAGTCTTTGAGCCAATGACAGGAACGATGATGGACTTTTCACTCACCGAGGAACAGCAGGCGTTCAGGGACATTGTCCGCCGCTGGGTCGACGCGGAAGCGCCCAAGGACTGGATGCGCGCGCTGGAGGCCGACGAAGAAAATTATCCCTATGCGCTCTGGGACAAGATCGCCGAGCAGGGATTTTTCGGCATCGGCATTCCTGAGGAATATGACGGGCTGGGCGGCGACGTCATGATGCAGATGATCTTCGCCCGCGAATTCGCGCGGACGGCGGGCGGCCTGCTGTGGGTATGGGGGCTCACCTCCTTCGGCGGCGCCAAAACCATCGGCGCGGTCGGCACGGACGAGCAGAAGAACCGCTGGCTGCGCCCTATGGCGCAGGGCAAGCTGCGCGTCTCGCTTTCCATGACCGAACCCGACGGCGGCACTGACGTTCTGGGCGCGATGAAGACCTACGCCGAAAAGGTGGACGGCGGATGGAAGCTGAACGGCGCCAAGATGTGGACCACCGGGGCGAAGGCCGCCGACAGGTTGCTCGTCCTCGCCCGGACAGACAAGAACGTCGAAAAGAAGCATCATGGCCTCACCATGTTCTTCGTCGATGCCAAGGCACCGGGCATTACCGCTTCGCTCCTGCCCAAGCTGGGCATGCGCGCCATGGGATCGTGCGAGGTGCATTATGAGGATGTCTTCGTTCCCGACGAGGACGTGCTGGGTGAACCGGGCCAGGCCTGGTATGCGATGCTGCCTACCCTGAACAACGAACGGATCATGGTCGGCGCGCAATGTCTGGGCGCGATCGACGGCGTGCTGGAAGATGCGCTGGAATATATGCAGCAGCGCAAGGCTTTCGGCGGCATTATCGGTCGCTTCCAGATCCTGCAGCATTATGTCGCGGACATCGCGACCTGGCAGAAGCTGACCGAGCTGTTGCTCTACAACGTCGCCTGGATGCAGAGCAACGGCATGCAGTGCGGAACGGAAGCCAATATGCTCAAGATGGTCGCCACGGAAAATGCCGTGAAGGCCGCCGACCTTGGCATCCAGATATTGGGCGGCATGGGCTATTCCGCGGAAACCGACATGCAGCGTTACTGGCGCGATCACCGTATCCTGCGGATGACGCCGATCAGCAACGAAATGGTGCGCAACAGCATTGCGGAAAGCCTCGGCCTGCCGCGTTCCTTCTAAGGACTGACCATGAGCGATCTTGACGATCTTCCTCCCGCGCCCGACGCCGCCGGCACATCGCTTGACGGCGACAAGCCGTTCACCATCATGGCGGAAGAAAATGCCGCCCTGTGTCGGTCGACCGGCGTAGAACCAGCCGCCGATGGTAGCGCGCATCCCATTTATTATTACATCGCCACCCAGGTCGCGATGGGCAAGACAGTGGCGGGCGTTTGCGAAGCATGTGAATTCGATGTCGAAGACGGTCCGATGATGGGCAGCAGCGGCGTGCGATTCGATGCGCCGCTCAAGGTAGGGGAAAGCTACAAGGTAACGGGCGAAATCCTCAGCCTGGTCCGAAAGCGCAGCCGCAAGCTGGGCGTCATGGACGTGCTGACATACCGCCTGCGCCTGCACCTGCTGGATGGAACGCAGGTGCTGGAAACCGATAATGTGTGGGTGTTGCCCCGCAAGGAGTTTGCCGCATGAGCCATGCTGTCGGAGACACGCTGCCGCCCTTCGCGATCGAGAGCGTCAGTCCGGAAGCCATGAAGCAGTGGGCGGTTTTCCTGGCCGATCCCAATCCCATCCATCTCGACGTCGAGGTGGTGAAGGCCAAGGGGCTGGGCGACCGGGTGATCAACCAAGGTCCGATCAACGTCGCCTATATGATGAACATGCTGATGCGCGCCTTTCCGGGCGGACGGATCAAAGCGATGGATTCGCGCTTTCTGGACAATGTCTATGGCGGGGACCGCGCGGTGGTGACGGGCCGGATTACGGCGATCGAAGGGTCGGTCGTCACTTGCGAATTCACGCTGGATGTCGATGGCCGCGGTACGGTCAATTCCGGCACGGCGACGGTTGAAATTTAAAAGATCAAAGGAGAACATCAATGCCTAGCGGACCTTTTGCCCATGTGTGCATGGTCGTACGCGATCTGGACAAGGCTATCGAGGATTGGACCAAGATCCTGCGCGTGCTCGATCCTGCATCGCTGGAAGAACGCCTCGTCAAATATGACGAATTTTCCAGCGGCGACGACGCCGGGATGAAGTGGGCGACCTTCGTCAACAATGGCGGCACGGAAATCCAGTTCATTCAGCCAGCGCCTGGCACCCCCATGGGTGATCGCCTCGAGAAGGTGGGTGAGCATGTTCATCACCTCTGCTACTCGACCGACGATGTGCCGGGCGCGATGGAGAAGCTGAAGGCCGAGGGGCTCCACCTGCCCGGCGGTGGTCAGACCTTCAATGACCCGGACATGACTTGGCAGAAGTGGAGCTGGGTCGGCCACAAGAGCACGCATGGCGCGCTGATCGAAGTCGCCTCTCCCTATGAGAGCCGCAATGACGGCAAATGGCATCATGCGCCCGGCAAATTTGCCTATAAGGGTCCGGGCGAGCACCCGTGCTTCTCGGAAATCGTACCGCCGGTCGCCGCCGAATAAATGCAGGCTCCCGGCATGACTGCTCCCGCGCGGGTTAGCGTGCCGGGTGACGGGCTGGAGATGGTTGCGGACGCCTATGGCGACCCAGCCTCCCCGCCCGTCTGTTTCTTCCACGGCGGCGGCCAGAGCCGTCGGTCCTGGGCCGGGTCTGCGTGGCGCGTGGCGCAGGCGGGCTATTACGGCCTTACCTTCGATCTGCGCGGCCATGGCGATAGTGGCTGGGCCGCCGACGGCGACTATCTGCTGGAAGCCTATGGTCGCGATGTCGAGTCCATTATCCAGGCCTTCGACAAGCCAATCGCGCTGGTGGGGGCATCGCGCGGCGGCCAATCCGCACTTGTCGGCGGGTCGCGCCATGCCGATCTGGTACGCCTTATCATGCTTGCCGACGTCGCGCCCTATATGGTCGATGACGGCGTTGATGACATTCGTAACTTCTTCCGCGCCAGCGACCCCGGATTTGCGTCGCTGGAGGAGGCGGCTGACGCGCTCCACGCCTATCTCGGCCAGCCCCGCCTGCCTGACGTGTCAGGGCTCGCCAAGTCGATGCGCAAAGCAGATGGGCGTTTGTTCTGGCATTGGGACCCCCGCACCACCTCGCCGGAATTTCTCCATCCTCCCTCGGAAGGGGAAGCGCTCATCGCCGCAGCGCGGCGCGTGCAGTCGCCATTGGTCCTCGTGAAGGCGGAATTGAGCGAGATCGTTTCAGATGAAAGCGTCCGGCGATTCCGGTCGTTGACCCCGCAACTGGAGGTCGAGATCGCGAAGGGCGTCGGCCATATGTTCACTGGCGACCGCAACGACGCCTTCGCGGATCGGCTGCTTCACCATCTTTCGCGTCATTTGCCGCTATGAAGAAAGGTGCGGCCTTCGTCGTCGGCGGAACCGGCGGCCTTGGCAGCGCGATCTGCCAGCGACTGTCGATCGAATGGGATCAGCTGGCCATCGGCTACCGGTCCAGCCGCGAAAAGGCGAGTGCGGTCGCAGCATCTCTACCCAACCCATCGTGCGAGACGCTGGCCGTTGCCTGCGATCTTGCCGATCGCGCTTCGATCGAGTCCGGCATTCGCAGCACAATCGAGCAATTCGGTGCCATCGGCACCATGGTGTTCGCCAGCGGAGTGGAAATCGCGCAGCCCTTCGTCAGTCGGATCAGCGAAGAGCAATGGCGCGAGGTGATCGAGATCGAACTGGTCGGCTTGACTCGCATCGTGTCCGCCACCCTGCCCTATTTCCGCGCTCAGGGTTTCGGTAATTTCGTCACGCTGGTTTCAGTCGCCAATTATTCCTTCCCACCCGGCGATGCCCTCTCCTCTGTGCCCAAGGCGGGAATGGAAGCGCTGGGCCGCGCTATCGCCAAGGAGGAAGGCCGCTATGGCATCAGGGCTAATATGGTCGCGCCAGGCATTATCGACGCAGGGCTTGGCGCCGAGTTCCTCACGTCGCTATACTCGCCCGAAATCTGGGAAACGCAGCGCAAACGCATAGCGCTGCAACGCTTTGGCAGCGGCGAGGATATTGCCGAGGCCGTGGCCTTCCTCGCCTCCGAAAGGGCGCGATACATGACTGGCCAGACGCTGGTCGTCGACGGCGGCTTCAGCCTCTGAAGCGTGCGTCGCTGTTCACGCCAGTTGCCGTTCCGCAGCCACGCCATCGCCCCAATGATGGATGCGCTCCCACAGGCGCGCACGGGTAGGCGCGAAATTATGCATGTGCGCCATGCGGGGACAGAGGAAGAGCTGGATGTCTTCCGCGCTCTTATAGGCACGCGGCTCGCCCAGGGGATCGGGAACGACGTCGCGTTCGCCCATGGCGATGAGCACTGGAACCCGTATCGCCGCCGCTTCCAGCGCAACCGCGCCCGGCGCGACCATATATATGCCACAGGGCGGCGTGGTCGCCGACCGCCATTCGGGCAGCGGATCGACCAGTCCTGCGGACGCCATCATGTCGAGCGTGACGATGTCCGCCGGCTCGTCGTCATGGTGGAAGGACCATTGGAAGGGATGCTCGCCCGCCCTCGCCGCCGCCGTGAATGCTTCGGCATCGCCCATCGTTAAGCCCGGCGATTGCGCCAGCGCCGCCGCATTCACAACATGCGGCGCATCGAGCGATGAACGGCGCGAAATCCAGGGCCATGCGGCTGGCGGCTGTCCCGGCCGGGTCGGCACGACGGTGTGAATGGCGCTGTAGCCCAGCACGCCGATGCCATGGAATGTCTGGTGATTGCCCTGCGCCACCACGGTGAAACATCCGCCCATCGACTGCCCTATGCCAAGGCGAGTGGCGCCGTCCACCGGACGCAAACCGTCGACGAGCGTGCCAGCTTGCAGGCGGTCCATGACCTGCCGTACCATGGCATCGTTGGCCACCGCGATATTGTCCAGATTAAGGGCATTGCCTTGGGCGATGGTCGAATCGCCAAATCCCAGATGATCGCAGGCGATGAAAATCCATCCCCGCGTGCAGTGGAAACCCGCTTCACCGCCACCCGAGCCATCGGGCATGTCGAAACTATAGTAGCGACGGCCATAGCCGCCGCCTGGAAAAGCGAAGCAAACGACTGCGGGATCGGCCAAGGCCGTCATATCCGGCAGATGCACCGTGATCGCGACATAAGCGGCCATACCGAGCGCGGCTGCCTCACTGACATCAATCCTCAGTTCAACAGCGCGCTTCATGGGCTTGCCGTTCCTTCCGGCAGAAGTCCTTTTGGGCCGAACCGGCAGGTGACCGCCCGCCGGTTCGGCCTTTCAATTACTTATAAGGGTCGACAGGCTGAGGAGCCTGGATGACTTCCAGATCCTTCAACATCGTCAGCACGTCGGAGATCGAATAAATGTGATCGATCTTGTCGCCACGAAAACGCAGCCAAGAGAACCACAGGACATTAAGGTCGTTGCCGGTCGGCTGGACACCCATATAGGGGCCGCCGGTATGCTTACCATGGTGATGGCACAGCACGCAGATTTCGTCCTCGCCACGGCCCCATGCCTTCAGCGTGCGATAGATGCTGGGCGGAAAGGTCTTGTAGAGGCCCTGAGGCGAGGTCTTCCACACATGATAGGTGCCAAGGTCGGGCCGGTTGGGATTGTCGTAGGTCATGGTGTCGGTATTGAAAAATACGTCCATGCCTTCCCAATCGCCGCGATTGATGACTTCATGCAGGTCCATCCAGTGATTGACCATGAAGGCCTGCCGCTCGGTCAGCCCTGCTGTGATTTCCGCCCGCTTCTCCTTGGACAGGACGAAATCGGCTTCGGTGAATGGGGCAAGGCCCATAATAGTCTCCTTAATCAAAAACGGTCCGCAGGGTTGGTCCCGCAGGCTGTGGTTTCATCTCCATCGCCGTCGCGCTCGACACCTACCTAATGGAAGGCGGCGCGACCGCTCCACTGTGTCAGCCATGATTCTATAGAATGATATGACGTGGAGGAGAGGGGCATGACGCTGACCCTACAGGAAATTTCGGATCGGTTCGAAATTCAGGATTTGATCGTAGGCTATTGCTATGCAGTGGATACGCGCGACTGGGATGCGCTGGATCGCTATTTCACCGCTGATGCGGTGATCGATTATTCCGAAATGGTGGGCGTCGTCGGTGGCCTTGCGGAAATCAAGGCATTCCTCTCTGCCAGCCTGACCCCGATTCTGGCCTTTCAACATGCCGTGTCCACCACCCAATATGAGATCGTCGGCGACCGGGCGAAGACCAAGACCGCATGCTATAATCCCATGACGGTCAGCAACGGCGAAACGACCGACACGCTGGTGTTCGGCCTTTGGTATCATCACGACTTCGTGCGCACCGCGCAGGGGTGGAAGATCAGCCGCCTTTATGAGCAGAAATGCTATCGGATCAATGTGCCGGACTGGCTGGCTGCGCAATTGCCCGCCTGAATCACTGCACCGCCTTTTACAAATTGCGAATGGAAGCCCGATGCGTCGCTTTCTGAACCTGTGTTTCATCGTGATCCTGTTCCTTGCGGGCCTGTCGCTGCTGTGGCTGGGCATAAGGCTGGCATTGCTTGGCGGATCGCCCTGGTATGGCGTGTCGGGCTTTATCATGACGGTCACCGCCCTTCTGGGCTGGCACCGTTCCTCGCTTTCGATCCCCCTCTATTGGGCCTTTCTTGTCGCCAACCTTGGCTGGGCGCTCTGGGAAGTGGGGCTGGACGGCTGGGCGCTCGCGCCTCGCCTGGCCATGCCTGTCGTCATCGGCCTCTACATGCTTACGCCCTTTTATCGGCATCATGTCGGCCTTGCCCGCCCCCTGCCCGGCGGCCGTGTCCTGTGGCCTGCCCTTTTGCTGGTCATCGCGGGCGCGGTCGGCGGCGCGTTCTGGGCGGACCGTTCGCCCTCGGCCGCCAGCGTGCAATGGGGCGCGGGACCGGCAAGCCCGACCGATGGCGAGTGGCTTGCCTATGGCAACGGCCGGGGCGGGTCGCGCTATTCGCCCCTGGCCCAGATCACACCCGCCAACGTGGGCAATCTGGAACGAGCATGGACCTATCACACCGGCAAACTGACGAACGGCAAGCAGGGCACGGCGTTTCAGGCCAATCCGCTGAAGGTCGGCAATCGCCTGTTCCTGTGCGCGGGCAATAACGATGTGATTGCGCTCGATCCTGAAACGGGTCGGCAATTGTGGCGGCACCAGCCCAGGACCGACCTCGCCGGCGTCTATGGCCTCGTCTGCCGCGGCGTCACTTATTATCGCGTCCCGCAGGCCCACGGTCCCTGCGCCGAACGCATCTACACCGCGACGCTGGACGCCCGGCTGATCGCACTGGATGCCGCCACCGGGCGGGTCTGTCCCAGCTTCGGGCAGGGCGGCCAGGTCGATTTGAAGGCGGGACTGGGAACAGTCGAGAAAGGCTATTATTTCGTCACTTCACCCCCCGCTCTGGTGCGCGGCCGCCTCGTCCTGGGCGGTTGGGTGATGGACGGTCAGAAAATCAGGGAGCCGTCCGGCGTGATCCGGGCGTTCGATGCCGTCTCAGGTAAATTTTCCTGGGCCTTCGACATCGGCCGGCCCAACCAACACGGCCTGCCGCCCGACGGCGTCTTCACGCGGGGCACACCCAATAGCTGGGCACCGATGAGTTCGGACGACAGGCTGGGCCTCGTCTATGTGCCGACAGGAAACGCGACGCCGGACTATTTCGGCGGGCATCGCACCGCGAATGACGATCGCTATTCCAGCGCCGTGCTGGCGCTCGATGCGGAGAGCGGGTCGGTGCGCTGGTCGTTCCAGACGACGCATCATGACCTGTGGGACTATGATGTGCCTGCCCAGCCCACGCTGGTCGACCTGCCCGGCGGCGTGCGCGGCCTGCTTCAGCCCACCAAGCGCGGCGAGATATTCTTCCTCGACCGGGCGACCGGCAAACCCCTTCTGCCGGTAGAGGAACGCCCTGTCCCGCAAGGCGCCGTACCGGGCGAGCGCCTGTCCAGAACCCAGCCCTATTCGGTCGCCATGCCCAGCTTCGGCGGCCCGCGCCCGACGGAAGAAGGCATGTGGGGCCTGACGCCAATCGATCAGGCGATGTGCCGCATTCGATTCCGGCAGGCCCGCTTTAACGGGGACATGACTCCCCTGTCGACCGAACATCCGACCCTGACCTGGCCCGGCTATCTGGGCGGCATCGACTGGGGCGGCGTATCGGTGGACCCCCGGCGCGGCCTGATGATCGTCAACAACAACCAGGTCGCCAATTATAATCGGCTGATTCCCCGCGCCGTGGCGGATCGCCAGGGCATCAAGCCGATGAACGCAGACCATATGAGCGACGTCGGCGGCCCGGTGGCGCAACAGGGCGTGCCCTATGCCGCGCATATCGCGCCCTTCCTGTCCCCGCTCGCCATCCCGTGCCAGCAGCCCCCCTACGGCCGCATCAACGCGGTCGACCTTAAAACGGGCAAACTGGTTTGGAGCCGCCTGTTCGGCACCTCGCGCGACAGCGGTCCGCTGGCACTGCCGACCTTCGTGCCGATCCCCATGGGCGTACCCAATATCGGCGGGTCGGTGGCGACCGCCAGCGGGCTCACCTTCATCGGCGCGACGCAGGAGCATATGTTCCGCGCCTATGAGACCACGACCGGACGGCTGCTGTGGAAGGCGCGTTTGCCAGCAGGCGGCAACGCATCCCCCACCACCTATTGGTCGAATGCCAGCGGGCGTCAGTTCGTGGTCATCGCGGCGGGCGGACATGGCGCCATGCTGTCGGGTTCGGGCGACGCATTGATCGCCTATGCGCTGCCCAAGCGATAGCGGGCGACGCGCCCCTTTTGACGCGGCAAATGCAACAAAAGGCGGCAGGAGATAGCCCGATCCTATCCTTCGGCGGGCAAGATCGGGCTGCGTGTCTTTATGTTTCTCCCGGACGATAAGGGGAGGAAAAATATGCCTGCACATGGCAGTCTGGTAAGGCGCTTGCCTGTCTGCGCCGAGGATGAACGCGCGATCAAACATGTATTGCTGCGCTACGCCACCGGCATAGACACAAGGGACTGGCCGCTGTTTCGGACCTGCTTCGCGCAGGATTGCGAGACCGATTACGGCAGTTTCGGCCATTGGCGCGGCCCTCGCGAAATCGCGGAATATATGGCCGAAGCGCATCGCCACATGGGGCCCACCTTGCACCGCATCACCAATATCGTGATAGAGAAGAAGAACGATCAGGTGCATGCGCGCAGCTATGTCGACGCCCTATTGCCGGAGGCTACCCAGGGGGGCGTGACCCACCGCGCGATCGGCTATTATGAAGATTGCCTGGTCCGCACATCGGACGGGTGGAAGATTTCGCGTCGAAAATTCACCATGGTAAAGGCAGGACTGGATGGCTGATCTCAATCGTCAGATTCTGTTGATCTCGCGTCCGGCAGGCATCGCGCAGGCGGAAAATTTCGTGATCGCGCAGGCGCCCATCCCGCAACCGGCGCCGGGTCAAATATTGGTTCGCAATCATTATCTCTCGGTCGAACCGGCCATGCGCGGTTGGATCGCCGATGCGGGCAATTATGCGGTACCGGTCCCCACCGGCTCGGTTATGCGAAGCCTGGCCTCTGGCGAGGTGGTGGCGTCCGAACATCCCGACTATGCGGTCGGCGAGCATGTATCCGGCTGGTTCGGCTGGCAGGACTATGCCTGTGTCGGGGCCGATCAGGTCGTCCAGCGCACCACCGCGGCAGAGATGCGGGCATCGCTCGGCATTTTGGGGATTAACGGCTTGACCGCCTATCTGGCGCTGACGCTGGTCGGCCAGCCCCGCGCGGGTGAAACCGTTGCGGTATCCACAGCGGCGGGCGCGGTCGGCTCTGCCGTCGGCCAGATCGCCCGCATCCTGGGGTGCCACACGATCGGGATAGCCGGCGGCCCGGCCAAGGTGCGGCGCTGCCTGGAGGAATATGGCTATGACCGCGCCGTCGACTATCGCGCCGGAAATCTGGGGGCGGCGATTGCTGAACAGGCGCCTGCGGGCATCGATATTTATTTCGACAATGTCGCAGGGGCGATCAGCGATTCGGTGCTGCCCCACCTGGCCCAGCGCGGGCGCGTCGTCGTGTGCGGGACGGCATCGATCGACCGCTGGGAACCATGGCCGATGGGGCCGCGCGTCGAACGCCATCTGCTGGTCAAACGCGCCCGCATGGAAGGGTTCGTCATTTTCGACCATGCCGATCGCTACGCCGACGCGACGGCGCAATTGCGGACATGGATCGCGCAGGGCGACCTGACGTGGCGCGAGGACATATTGGACGGGATCGAATCCTGCCCAGACGCGCTTGCCGGTCTCTATCGCGGCGAAAATGACGGCAAGCGGCTGATCCGGCTGATCTGACCTGGGAAAGGACATTATAGCATGGCTGGATTGGAAGGGCAGATCGCGATCGTCACCGGCGCATCGTCGGGCATCGGCGCAGCCAGCGCACGCGCGCTGGCCGAAGCGGGCGCGACCCTGGTGCTGGTTGCCCGCCGCGCCGACCGCCTCACCGCATTGGCCAACGAGCTGGGGCGGGACAGCGCCGCCTTCGCGGCCGACATGGCAGACCCGGACGCGCCGCAAAGCCTGCATGATTTCGTGCTGCAACGCTTCGGTCGGGCCGATATATTGGTCAACAATGCAGGCATGCTGCATGCCGCGCCAATCGATGCCTTCGACCTCGATCGGCTGCGCCCGATGATCGCAATCAACTATGAGGCGGTGGTCCGCGCCAGCACGCTTTTCGCGCGGACGATGAAGGCGGCGGGTCGAGGGCAGATCATCAACATATCCAGCATCGGCGCGAACATCACCGCGCCCGGCGTGGGCGTCTATGGCGGGCTGAAACGCGCGCTGGAGGCATTTTCGGATTGCCTGCGGGTCGAACTCGCCGGATCGGGCGTAAAGGTCGGCATCGTCGCGCCTGGCACGACCAGCACCGAGATTTTCGAAGATATGAAGGCCAGGGGACAGCCGTCGTGGGACAGTTTCATCCCCCCGATGCAGCCGCAGGATGTGGCGGAGGCCGTCGCCATCATCGCGCAACAGTCCGAACGGACCAATATCGCGCGCATCCAGGTCTATGCCGCCGCCGACAGCCATTGACGCCCCGGCCAGCGCCGGAGCGTCCTGTCATCAGTCGAGCGTTGCGTAGGCGTCCAGCCGGAAAGGATTGATGGCGCGGCCATCGCGCATCTTGGGAACCCATTGCGCATCCATCAGCAGCGCACGGCCGACCGCGATCAGATCGAATTCGCCCCGTTCCATCCTCTCCGCCACCTGCGCCAGATTATCGGTCATGACGGTCGGCTGCGCAAAGGACGATTGCAGATCCTTGCTAAGGCCCACGCCGCCGACCGCGATAGTCGGCTTACCGGTCAGCTTCCTGGCCCAACCCGCCAGTCCCATGTCGGAACCTTCGAAGGCCGGCGCGGTAAAAATCCGGGTGCTCGCGTCGAATATGTCGACACCCGCCTCGACAAGGGGAGCCAGCATCGTTTCCAGTTCCGCCGGGGTCTCCGCGTTGCGCGCATCATAATCCTGCAGCTTCCACTGGGAGAATCGGAAAATGATGGGAAAGTCGGGCGCGGTCGCCGCACGGATCGCCCGGACCAACTCGGCTGCAAAGCGCGCCCGCTCGGCCACACCCCCGCCCCAGCGATCTTCCCGTATATTGGTATGGCGCCACAGGAAACTGTCGATGAGATAGCCATGCGCCCCATGCAGGGCCACGCCGTCGAAACCCACAGCCTTCCCATTCGCCGCGCTGCGGGCGAAGGCGGCGATCAGATCGCCGATCTCACTTTCGGTCAGCGGCTCGGTAGGCGCGCGCACCCTATCCAGATAGTCGGGCGAGACCATGGCCTTTTCGGTCGGCCCCCATATGCCCGACGGGCGGGCCGACGGCGCATCGGGATGATATCCCGTGCCCGGAACGCGAATGACGCCCTGATGCCAGAGTTGGGGGATGATGAGGCCGCCTGCCGCATGCACCCCGGCCACGATGTCGCGCCAGCGCGCCAGGGCAGCGTCGCCATGCAAGACTGGCGAAGCGCCCCCGCCCATGGTTTCCTGTCCGACCGCGGCAGGGTGGTCGACGCCCACCCCTTCGGTGACGATCAGCCCGACATCGGCTTCAGCCCGGCGTCGATAATATTCGGCAACACCCTCCGACGGGACGCCGCCCGGCGAAAAATTGCGGGTCATCGGCGCCATCACGAACCGGTTGCGCAGGTGCAGCGAGCCGGTCGTAAACGGTGTATATAGAATGTCTGACTGCCCCATCGAAGCGATCCTCTCTCCTGCCTGTCAGAAAGACAGTGCCGCAGGACGGGGGCGTCGATAGCCTATCGCATGACAGGAAATTGACGCCCATGAGGCGCGCATCGTCGTTCAGGCAGCTTCGACGGCAAGCGCAGCCTGCGGACACGCCTCGGCGCCTTCGCGCGCCTGTTCTTCCAATCCTTCGGGAACGATTTCGTCATCGACATAGACAATGCCGTTGGCGTCGAGCTTGTAAACGTCCGGGCAAATTTCCGCGCAAACGCCATAGCCGCAGCACGCCGCCTTATCGATAACCACTTTCAATTTCTGGCTCATTCCGCCTCTCCTTCCAATTTCCACCACATTACAGCTTGAACATATTTAGTTCAATATGTATAACTCGACTCAATCAAGGAAATCTCCAGGAGAGCAAGATGCTGCACAATGCCGGGCTGACGCTGAGCGACGGAACGACGCTTGACGACCTCATCAACCGCGACATGAACGAAGTGTCGCTTCGCGTGATGAATGACAAGGAATTATACGATCTGGAGATGGAGCGCGTGTTCGCGCGTACCTGGCTCCTCCTTGGCCATGAGTCGGAAATTCCCAAGGCCGGGGACTATGTCATGCGCGACATGGCCGAAGACAATGTGATCGTCTCGCGCGACCGCAGCGGCGAAATCCACGTCATGCTGAACGTCTGCCCCCATCGCGGCATGAAGGTCTGCACCGCAGAGGCGGGCAATGCCCATGCGCATCGCTGCATCTACCATGGCTGGGCCTTCCGCGCGGACGGCAGCTTCATCGGCGCTCCCATCGAAAAGGAGCAGATGCACGGCAACAAGCGGTCCAAGGACGAACTGGGCCTGAAGAAGGCCCGCGTCCATCTCTATGGCGGCCTTATCTTCGCCACCTGGAACAAGGATCTCTCGTTCGACGATTATCTGGGCGACGCCAAATTTTATCTCGATCAGCTTTTCTGCCGCACCGATAGCGGCCTGGAGATGCTTGGCCCGCCGCAGCGCTTCATTCTGCCCTGCAACTGGAAGATCCCCGGCGAGCAGTCCGGATCGGACGGCTTCCATACCCTGACGCTGCACCGTTCGCTGATGGAAGGCGGCATCATGGGCGGCACGGCGGAATCGATCTACGATACCGCGCCGGGCATGTACGGTGTCGATATCTCGGTACCGCAGGGTCACACGCTGCGCTGCCTGGAAGCGGCCCAGACCTTCAAGATGTTCGCCGATGTCAGCTTCGAGGGCAAATCGACCGAAGAGCGGCTCAATCTGCTGCCGCCGCCGGGCATCACCAAGGATCTGATCCCTCAGCTGTTCAAGAATCTGTCGGAAGACCAGGTCAAGCAGTTGGCCAACATCCCGCCCCAGGTCGGCGGCATGTTCCCGAACATTCTGATTGCCTTCATCTTCGCGCCTCGCATGGATGGCGGCGCGTCGGGCGCTCTGTCGCTGCACACCTATGTGCCCAAGGGGCCGGACAAGGTGGAGTTCGTGAACTTCATCTTCGCCGAAAAGGATGCGCCGGAAGAGGTGAAACGCGACATGCTCCAGAACGCCATCTGGTCGACCGGCACGTCCGGCACGATCGAGCAGGACGATGCCGATACCTGGCCGCAGATCATGCGCAATTCGCGGGGCCATATGAGCAAGAGCATCACGCTCAAATATCAGGCTCTGCACGGCCATGAGCGTCCCGAAGGCTGGGTCGGCGGCGGCGATCTCTATCCCGGTTTCACCAAGGACGACACGCAGTGGGCCTGGTGGATGGCCTATTATAATCTGATGGCCGACGCCTGAGCCGACGCGACGAGAGAGGACAGATATCATGGTGAACTATGCGACCGCCGCCATCGACAAGACCAGCGTCATGCGCGGTCTTGTCTCCACCAAGCGCGTGCCGCTCGGCTCGGAGGTCTATAACCGCCTGCTCGAAACCCTTTATGACGAGGCGGCCTCGCTCGACGAACGCCGTTTCGACGACTGGGTAGCCTATCTGGAGCAGGACCTGAGCTATACCGCGCCCCTTCGCCTCACCCGCAACGGTCCTAACAAGGACCGAGACGTGGTGCGCACGATGAAGCATTTCGACGAAAATTACGGCTCCATCCTGATGCGGACCGGCCGCCTGTCGAAGAGTGCCTGGGCGGAAGATCCACCCTCGCGCACCCGCCGGTTCGTCACCAACGTCCGCATCGCCGAATGCGAAACCGCCGGGGAATATGAGGTGGTAAGCTATCTCTATGTCGAGCGCAGCCGCATGGACAATCCGGAAAACGAGACGATCAGCGCGGAACGCCGCGACATCTGGCGGCTGGTCGATGGCGCATATAAGCTCGCACGCCGGGAAATCATCGTCGACCAATCGACCCTTGGCATGTCCAACTTCGCCATTTTCCTCTGATTGGAGCGGCCTTGGTGACGGGAACTCCGCATATCGTGGTCGTCGGTAGCGGCCTTGCCGGCTATGGCGTCCTGCGTGAGCTTCGCAAGCTTGCGCCGGACGCCCGGCTGACGCTGATCACGCAGGACGACGGGCATTTCTATTCGAAGCCCGCTTTGTCCACCGCCCTTGCCAAGGGCAAGGTTGCCGATACGCTGGTCACGACGCCTGCGGAGAAGATGGTCGCGCAATTGAAGCTCGATCTGCGCGCGGGCCGCATCGTCGAAGCCATCGACCGGCAGGACAAGGCCCTTCTCACCACCGGCGGGCCGATCTTCTACGATAAGCTTGTTCTGGCGTTGGGCGCCGATCCCATCCGTCCGCCGATCGACGGCGACGCCGCGCATCGGGCGCTTGCCGTCAACAATCTCGACAATTACCGCGAATTCCGTGAAAAATTGCCGGATGGCGCGCGGGTCCTGGTGATGGGCGGCGGCCTTGTCGGCACTGAGTTCGCCAACGATCTTTCGGCAAGCGGTTATCGCCCCGTGGTCGTGGACATGCTGGGCCATCCCCTCGCCCAACTGGTGCCACCGGGAGTGGGCCAGATGATTCGCGACGCGCTCGCCGAGAAGGGCGTGGAATGGCATCTGGGCCGCAAGGTCGTAGCCATCCACAAAAGTGCGAGCGGAATCTCGGCCGAGCTGGACGACGGTCTGGCGGTCGATGCGGCAGCAGTGCTGTCTGCCGTCGGACTGCGTCCGCACATCGATCTGGCGCAGGAGGCGGGACTTGACGTCGGGCGCGGCATCAAGGTCGATCAGACAGGCTGCACCAGCGATCCTTCCATTTATGCGATCGGGGATTGCGCCGAATATCCGCAGGGATT
>NZ_QFOA01000055.1 GCF_003248505.1 Sphingobium sp. | reverse complement strand
AACCCCATCTTGACCCACCCCTGACATCCGAAACATAATCGCAAGGTGGGTCACTTCTCGATGAAAACCCCGGGTCACTTCTCAGCGGCAATCAACACGCTGGGCTTCCATTGCAGATTCTCGAGCGCGGACCAGATCACGCATGGCTTCATGCCCGCGATCAGGCACCCAGACCGCCGTCAGTTCACCTGCACGATGCAGTTTCGCTAGGCTCACCGCATCGCGGCGGTTAGTCTTCACGCGATCCCCTGGACGTTTGGGTATCAGCGATGGTGCAACAACTATGCAGTTATGGCCCATCTCGATAAGCTGACGGTAAAGCTCGTAGCCAGTCGGTCCGGCCTCATAGCAGAAGTGCAACGTGGCGCCTCGTTTAGCCAGCTTTTGCACGGTGGCCGAAACCGAGGCTGGATCCGAAGCAATGTCGCCGTGGAACCTCACTTCACCGCCACGCTCGCCGTCAGCGATAGCGACAGATATCTTCAGTTTTGAGACGTCTAAACCGACGAAAAGGCTGCTATTCTGCTCCATGGTTCGCCCTCGCTAAGCTTGAGGCTCGGCTTCGGCCGCTCCGAAGCAACCCCCGATATGAGCTTACGCCGAGGGCGGGCCACCTTCACCCCGGAACATACGGCCTTAGCGGTCGTTCACCAGCGACGCGGGGAACGGCAGGTATTGTCAAATGCCGTCATTCGGCGATTGATTTTCTGATCTCATGGGCCGACTGAGATCGGCCGATAGGCGAACGCTTGGTTCCAGGCAGGTATGGGCGATTGCTACCTATAGCGCACGCAGCCTATCGCTCGATCGCAACCCCGTCGACACTATCAATGAAATGAAGTTTTCAAAGATGGGTCTCAACCCTGAGCGATAGGGTTCGGGGCTGAAACGGTGTGCGTTGATCAAATGAGCGAACGGTGAATGGATTTCCGAACCCAAAACTGTTTTCGCGCTGATCGAGAAAATTGGCGACGGTGATGCCCACCTTCCAATTCCCTTTCGAAATGTCGGCACCCACATCGCCTATCCAAAAGTCACCCATCGGACGCCCCAGCGAGGGATCAAAACTCAATCGTGCAGGTCCTGTGTAACGGACTGACATAAAGGCATGAAACGGCAGGTGGGCGAACATCCGATTGTAAGACAGTTTCAGACCACCGGCATAGTCGGGTAGCACCGGCAAACGAGTGTCGTCGCTCAAGGCATTGGCGGCAGACGAAGGGCGATAGAGTCGGCCATGCTGAAGCGTCAGGTTGGTTTCGAGGGTGAACGGCTCCGCTCGAAACATACCCGACAGCTCGGTGCCGACGTTGCGCGCTGTACCTGCATTGATCGTCCTGATGAGGTTGTCGGTGCCGAGAATGTCGCTCTGCACATTCTCCCAGCGCAGACCGAAAAGACTGCCGTTCAAGCGTATTCTATTGTTGGCCAAAGCTATTCGCCAGCCAAACTCCATGCTTTTGAGATCGTCCGATCGGAAGGAGTGCGACTGTGGATCTCCGTTTGGATTGATCCCGCCCGGTCTTACCGCACTGGCATAGCGAACCCATAAGATCGCATGTCCATCGGGGTGCCATGATAGATTGATGCTGGGCGTCAGGCCGCTCTTGCTAGCATGTTGTCGGGCCCGACCGCTCTGTTCATTGTCTGCACGCGCGAGATAGGCCCGCGCGCCGATCGTGGCGGACCATTTGGCGCCAAATTTTTGTGTCGCTTCACCGAATAACGCGACTTCGAGGCTGTCATTATGCTGCGATGTCACCTCAACCGCCGATGACCCGTGCGGCAGAAAGCTGTCCCGCAATGTATTCTCCGCCTGCAACACATTCGCTCCAACGACCCAAGGCCGGGTCGCGACAGCATCGCTTAATCGAAGTTCCTGCGTCCCCAGTCGCAGCTGGCGCGAGTCCTGGAAAGCGAGCGGTGCTGCATAACCCAGCAGGCCTGCCTGAGAGGTCGCATCAAAAATACTGCTGAATTCATGGGTCACATAAGCCGTTGCCGACGTGACATCGAGCGCGCCGACCTTGCCCTGCACCGTAGCCGTAGCGGCCAGAAAATCATTGTCATGGGGTTCGGCCAGGGCCGTACTGCGTTCAAGCCGGTGAAAGGCATATTGGCTGTCCCGAACGTTGAGCCATTGGGCCGTCAGTCCGAGATCCGCGTGCCAGGTATCCGCGAACTGCCATCCAAGCGTAGCACGCGTGCCGAACCGGCGGCTCCGATTTACATTCTGCCGGCGACGCTCGGCGTCATCGATCCAGCCGCCGCCCTGATCCGCGTAAGCCGCGATGCGCACGGCCACCCGGTCGGACAGGATCGGCGCGTTGATGACAGCTTCTCCTGCCCCGCCAAAGCCGCCATGGGCGACCTTCGTGGTTTCCATGGCTGCCAAGCCAGTCCAGTGCCGAAGGTCAGGCTTGTTCGGCATAATACGGACTATCCCGCCCAGAGCGCCGGAACCATAGAGCGTACCCTGCGGCCCGCGCAGCACTTCGATCCGGTCGATGTCGACCATCCGCAAGTCCGGGTCGGGGGTCGCGAAGCTGACCCGCGCTTCATCGAGAAACAGATTGACCGTCGACTGGGTCGAGCCGTTAAAGGCGCTGTCCGCCACCCCGCGAAGAAATATCCGGTCGCGTCCAGGGCCGAGATTCGTCGTGACGACCCCTTCGGAGAAAGCGAGCAAATCATGCACGCCACGATGCGCCGCCGTAGCTTGGGCAAAGTCGGGGCGCAGCACCGTTACGGCTATCGGCACCTCGCGAAGCGGTTCATCCCGTTTGCGTGCGATGACAATGATGTCGTCCGGCTTTGCTATGATGAGGGGGCGAGGCACCGCAGGCATTTTGGCTGGCGCAGGCTCCATCCGCCAGATATTCGGACCGACAGATACAGCCTGCAATCCGGATCCTTTGAGCAAACGTCGCAGGGCGGCCTCGGGCTCCATCCTCCCATGGATGGATGGCGTTGGATGGGCGGGAATGGTTCCCGCCAGCCCGACCGAAACTCCCGTCTGTTTTGACAGTTCAGCCAATGCCGATGGCAAGGTTCCAGCGCTAATGTCGATCTGTCGGGGCTGCGCCCTTGCTTCGCTCAGGCAGCCGCTGGCGATCACTGCTGCTGACAAGGCGAAGCGCACCATGCGCTTCCAATGCCCTGACCGGCAGCAGGGCTTCGATCTGCCGGATGAGGCCGGTTCCATCACCGATCGCAAAAACCCCCGAAACCCGAATATTGCCAATTACCGGATCAACCTCGACCGGACGCCCGACATAACGCGAAATATCTATGGCGACCAGCGAAAGGGGGGTGTCCTGATAGACGAGCTGGCCGCCCCGCCATGCACCGATATTGGCGATGTTCACCGGCTTGACGCTGGCCTCTCCCGTAGCGGCGGCAACATCTATCCTTTGCCCCGCGATGACGGTCGTGCCTTTCCCGTCGCCGGGTCCGACCGTCAACCTGCCCTCGCTCACCGCAACGCTCAGCCTTTGTGGCGTCAGAGCCACGTCGAAGGTCGTGCCGATGTCGCGCACCTCATAATTTCCTGCCGAAATGACGAGTGACCGCGAAGGATCATGGCGAATGTCGAAATAGGCCGCGCCATCCTGCATCTCGATCCTGGGTGAATTGCCGTCGGCCAAAGCCAGAAGAGAATTGCGATCCAGCAGGATTTGGCTGCCATCCTTGAGGGCGATCGTCCGCGTTTCCGTAGGTCCGGTACGATAGGCGATCATTGCGTCGGGTTGGACCGTGGCCCATCGCGGCATGAGCATCAGGGCGATCGCCGCCGCAATTGCCGTGCCGCCAATGATCCACCAGCGGCGGCGGGGTGTGTCGGGCTGCCAGTCAGGCTCGATATCGTTGGCGGGCAAAGCCGCGAAGATGCCATCGCGACAGTCATCGATATCGGCATCCAGAAGTGCAACCGCTTCATAGGCTTCGCGATGCGCAGGGTCGGCATCGAACCATGCAGCAAACGCATCCCAATCCATATCGGGCGCATCGAGGCGGGCATGCCAATGGGCCGCCTCCATCACGATATCGCTTCCATCTTCAGCGGACGTGGTCATGTCGACCTCCTGCCCATAATCGTCACCCCTTTACGGTCAAACGCCGCCGACAGACCGCCACCCCAGTTTTTGCTCATCATCGCTGCATCGCCTCGCGAAGATGGCGCATTGCGACGGCCATATGCTTCTCCACAGCACTGCGGGTAATGCCCAGTTCCGCCGCCACTTCCGCATGACCAAGACCTTCCACCTTGTGCAGGCGGAAAACACGGCCCGCTCCTTGCGGCAGTGCTGCAATCGCTGCCGCCAGCCGTTGTGCCCGTTGTCGGCTGTCGACCACCTCGTCCGGAAGCGGCCCCTCATCGGTCGATTCGCCGCCTCTTTGCTCGATCGCGATATCAGACCAGCCTTGCTCGCGCCTGGCGCGACGCTGCCCTTCGCGAACGCGGTCGAGGACGATGTTCATGCCGACCCGGTGGAGATAGGCAAGCGGACTGGCGACAGGCCCGATATTTGACCGGGCCACATGCAGCCAAATCTCCTGCACGACATCTTCCGCCTCAGCCGGACTACCGGTGCGACTGGTGAAGAAACGCAGGAGTTGCGGTCGGTGCTTTGTCAGTACGGCCGTAAGACCGCCGACGTCATTATGTAATTCTTCGACGACCGACCTCCTGCCTGCGGCCCCAGGGGACATGTATCGGATCGGCCTGCTCGTGGAATGGCAGAGCGTTGATCGATCCCCGACATATGACACAGGATTGGCAAATAAGTCGCCAGAGAAAATGCGCGCCCTTATTCACCGAATTTCGGCGCAGGCTATACGTTCTCCCGCGCCCCCAATAGGCTGTGTCATATAATCGTCAGCCTTGGCGTGTATGACAATTGCCGATCCATCCGTGTCGAGCAGAGCGGCACGCCCAGCGCTGGCCCGAAACGCGACAAAGGGCGAAAATATCTCGGCTGCACCGCTGCCATTGGCCGCGACAAAGAGGTTGGGAAGGTCGCCCAAATCATTGGCATCGGGGTTCAGCAACCCATGGACGGTCGGCGTCATCATGTGGACATGACTGCCCGCCGATTTGAACATGGCGTCCGAACAATCACCCTTTTCATGGAAGTGAACCGCGTGCCAGCCCGGCGTCAGTCCGCTTACTTCGATATGGACCAACACCCCTTTGGGTGCGTCGGTAAGCGTGACCTTACCGACCTCAGCACCACCTATGCCCTTGAGCTGATACGTTACGGCCGTCGATGCAGGGGCGGCGGCGGCAAGTGACAGCGAGGCGAGCAGGAGCAGGGCCGGACGGTGCATTTGGATTCTCCACATCTGGGGATCAAGCCGTTGTGACCCAGTGAGACGCCGCCATCCGCAAGCCACCTCAGTCATCAAAAGCCTGCTGAAAATAGGGACTGAGGTACCAGCAATCTGGCGGCGTCACCACTCTGCCAATCCGCGCAGGGCGTGTGGAACAGGGAGAGCCAGATGCGACTACACTGCTCAAAGATATTGTTGTCCGTTTTCGGATTGTCTGTAGCTGCGCCTCTTCTTGCCGCGCCAACATCTGGTGCGGGCGACGTCGACGTGACTGCAGAGCAGATCGTTCCAGGTTCAGGAACGATCCGGTTCATACTCTATCGCGGCGCGGATGGGTTTCGACATGAGGATCACGCCTTTCGAGAGTTGAGCATGGCGGCTGGCTCGACGAGCGCTTCCGTTCATTTCAAGGATTTGCCCGCTGGAGATTATGCGGTGATGGCTTATCACGACGCCAACGGCGACCAGAAACTCAACCTGCGATTCGGGATGTTCCCTAAGGAAGGTTGGGGTTTATCGAACAATCCGAAAGTGATGGGACCGCCCAGCTACAAGGCGTCGAGCTTCACCGTCGACAAGCGCAACCGTTCGATCATTATCGACATGCACTATTGAAGGGTGGGCAATCAGCCGGCACGGGCCAGCGCGAACAATCCTTCCACGCCGGGTCCGACTGATTGGCAGCGGATGCTGATGTTCATTGGATCGAAACCGCCCTGAACGAGCGCGTTGTACAATTCCTCCTCGTCATAGAGGCGATGATAGCCTTCACGGGTGAACGCCCATTTTTCCATCGTCTTCCTGTGCGTCACATAGGCGACCAGACGGCCTTTTGGCCGCAATGCCCTGCGGATGGCAGCGATCATGCCGCTGTCTTCAGCGCAGAAATACAGGATGTTGAGCGCAAGTGCCGCGTCGACGCTGCAGGGTGCGCAGGGCAAATCTTCCAGTGTCGACTGGTGCAATCGAACGGATGCTCCGCCGCTAATCTTTGCCATGCGCGCCCGTGCGCGGTGTATCATCGTCGCCGATTGGTCGATTCCGATGATCGAGCATGCCGCACGCCGCAATATTTCCACGCTGGCCGCGCCGGTCCCGCAGCCGGCGTCCAGTACCGTCTCTCCGAAATCCGGTTGCAACAGATCGACGGCCATTTTCAACGGCGCGCGATTGGCCAGGTCCATCGCAGCCCCGCACAGCGATCCCGCAAGCCCTTGCGGTTCGGCAAGTTGGCGCGCGAGGCTCCGGGCCAAACCCATCAGGCGACCTTCTTCAGGAGCGCCTGAACTTCGCTCCGACGGCCAGCGTCCCAGACAGTTCGGTTGGGATCGTGCGGCGCACGCAACGCCTTGAGCAGTGCCGCTTTGGCACCAGCCTTGTCGCCCTGATCATACAGGAAATCCCCCCAGAAATAATTGGCATCGAGACCATTGGGATCGAGCGCGAGTGCCTGCTGGAGCAATTGCCGCGCTTTCGCGTCATCACCAAATCCTATCGGCGATCCCGGAACCTTGTAGTAGAGCACGCCCAAGCTCATCGCCGCGCCGCCATTGCCGGCTTTCGGATTGATCTGATAGGCCCGCGCAAGAATGTCGCGGGCGCGCGTGGCGAGGCCCAGCTTATGGAAGAAATTGGCGCGGTTCGCCTGTTCGCTCACCACAATGCCTTGCCAGAGCAGCGGTTCGGCCTGCCCCGGATAACGGGCGACGATGACATCGGCCTGATGCGACAGCTGGTCTAGCGCCGTCGTCTGGTGGCTCGATCCATTCATCTGATAGGATATGCGCGCCCAGCCATCGTTAATGGCTTTCACATCCTCAGGCATGCCGGCGATGGCGACGGTCGGCAGTGTCAGGGCGATGATCGCCGCAATCATAGCTTTTGATTTCATGGCTTTCTCTCCTATTTTTCGGATTCAGCAGAACTCGGCCCGCGCACGACGAATTTGCGGGGCGATGCCGTTATCGATAAGTCGCGGGGCGACGGCGTTGATGATCGCATAAATCCGCTCCATCCAGCCGATGGTGACGGTCTGACGCCGATGGACGATCGCTTCTACAATCCGGTTTGCGACCATATCGGGTTCGTCGGCCTTCATATTGGTGATGTCGAGGAAGCGATTGACCTCGCTATTGTTGAGCGGGGTCTTGGCCGCTCGAGGGCTGACATGGGTCACGCCCACACCGCTGCCAGCCAGTTCGCGCCGCAGGCTTTGGCTCAGCGCCGCCAGTCCGGCCTTGCTGCTGGAATAGGCAGCGAACCAGGGATAGGGGATCGCCCCCAGCACCGAACCAATATTGACGATCTGCCCGTCTCTCCGCGCACGCATCGGCGCGGCGACGGCTTGCGCCAGAACCGCCGGCACATAGAGGTTGACGCGATAGCACAGCGCCAGCGCTTCGCTTGGTTGATGCTCGTGCAGGCCGAAACGCATCACACCCGCCAGATTGACGAGAATATCAGGCGTTTCCTCAGCCAGGTGCCGGGCAAGAAGGGTGAGAGCGCCTTCATCAGAGAGATCGCTGACGAGGCTTTCATCACATGCCGGACATTCCACGCGGTCAACGCCGGTCACATATGCGCCCTCCGCTCGTAGCAATCGTGCGAGGGGCGCCCCCAGCCCGCCAGCGGCACCGGTTACGACGATCCGCTTTCCCTCAAGCCGCGACATCGACATTCTCCATCGGTATTTCTGCAAACATCCCGCCGAAAAGATCGAAAATGTCGTTGGCCATTGCGACGATCGCCGCTTCGTCTTCCTGGTCGTCGAGGCGGTTCACCAGATCTTCGAAGAAGCGCATATGCTCCTGATCAAGCGCACCATGCGACGTCAGATAGGTGAAGGCAGAGGCTGGCAGTCCAAGGCTGGAACGCACCGCCTCCGCACCATGGCTCGCCAGCGCGATGCTGGTGCCCTCCAGCACGAAGACCATGCCGAAAAAGGCGGCCGGATTGCCCAAACGCAACGTCGCATAAGCGTGATCGACCATGCGCGCGGTTACCGGCGACGCCCCCTTGGCAACCACTGCTTCGGTATTGCCGCCAGCTGCGCGAATGTCATTGAGGATCCACTGCTCGTGACCTTCTTCCTCCTCAATATAGTCGTCGAGCGCCTCGGTGAGCATCGGCTTATGCGCAAGGCCCGATCGGGCAAGCCGCATCAGCGGCACCGTATGGCTCACATGATGATAGGCCTCGGCCAGATAGGCGAGATAGGTGGCCCGACTGATCTGACCCGCAAGGCCGGCCTGAAGCTGCGGCACGGACAGCATTCGTGCCCGCGCGGGCGCCGTTTCGGCGCACAGTCTATCGAAAAATGGCCGTGCCGCCATTCGATCCAATATGGCGGCACGGCGTAAGCGGCCGTTGGGCGTCAATGTACCGTCCGTCGGCATGAAGGGGCGGCACGGCTGCCATTGGCCGACGCGGGCATAGACGGGCAATTCCGCGTTCGCTGCCGCTACGCCTGCGGCAATGTCCGCATCCATGGCGGATGGGACGATAAATGCGCGCAACGCGGCTTCGCCATCGCCATAGACCATGGCCTGAGCAATCTGGGGCTGCGCAACCAGCTGCTCTTCCACCCATTCCGGCGCCACATTGCGGCCGAAGCTGGTGATGATCAGATTAGACTTGCGGCCCACGATCGACAGCCGGCCATGCTCGTCGATCGATCCGATATCGCCGCTATGAATGGGTCCGTCTTCGCGGGGCTGGCCGACCGTACCCAGATGGAAATGCCCCTGAACAATGATCTCTCCATCAGGGGCAAGCGATATGCCTGCATGGCGCAGGGGCTGGCCGACCGTACCGCGATCACTCTCATCCAGCGCTTCAAGGCTTATGACCGAACCACATTCGGTAAGGCCGTAGCCCTGCACAACGGGCAATCCGACTTTCTCGGCCCTTTCCATCAGTGACAAAGGAACTCTGGACCCGCCGACCGCCACCAGCTTCAGTGCGTTGAGGCGACTCGCTGACTGTTCGAGTCGGTTGACGATGCGAGCGAGATATTCGGGAACAAGGATAAGGCTCGTAGCGCCGCTGTCTGCAATGGCCTCAATCAGCCGTACATCGTCAATCATGAAAGGATTGGCGAGGCCGATCGCTGCCGACGGGCGGACCAGATAGCGGCCCCCGGCAAGCAAGGTCGCGTAAAGCCCTGCCACATTTTCCAGTAGCACGCCCAGCGGCAGGATTGGGAAATGTACGCCCGCCATGCTCTTACCCAGCCTGTCGACGATCGCTTGCGCCGTTTCCAGCATCAATTGATCGCCAAGACAAATGCCCTTGGGATCGCCGGTCGACCCGGACGTGTAGCTGATCTTGGCAGTCCCTTGCGGGAGATTACGAGCAGCAGGATGATGCAGAATGATGCCGTCCTTGCCGATCGTCGCCACGGCGCCGGCATCTGCAAGCGCAGCCTTGCGCTGATCGGCCGTGAAGAAGGGTGGCAAGGGAATGCAAGGTCGGCGAAGTTTCAGCAGTGCCAGGTCGGCAAGCGCCCAATCGACGCCATTTTCGAGATCGATGGCAATCGGACCAGGATATTCGACCTGCACATCGATCCGATCCGCCACTTCGGACACGGCTTGCCACAACGCGGCGTAAGTGACCCTTCGCAAGCCGTCGTCCAGTGCAACATGGTCACCCTGTTGATGGGCGGAGGCGAGGATGGCAGCAAGCAGAAGGCTCATGCGCGACCTCCCGTGGAAAATGCCCGCAGCGCGTTCAACCCCTCCGCAATTTCGCCCGCACAGACAATCGGCTGCATTTCATAATAGCTCCCCCAACGCTCTCGCATTTCGCTTCGAAGGAGTCCCGGATCAGCGGGCAACAATTCGATGAACGGTAGCCCGATGCGCGCGAACATCCTGCGCAAGGGCAATGTCAGCGTCGCAACGGCGACCTCATGCTGATCCACAAGCCGAACGGCGGCGTCTCCCCAAAGTTGCAATATTGCTGCCGTGGGCGCCGCCGCCAGACAGCCGATCTCCGCAATCGCATTGCGATGGATTGAGCGGCCTAACGCCCTGGAAACAGCCTGTTCGATCGATTCCGCAATATAGGTTTCCAGGAACAGTTGCTCATCGGCTGCGCTCCGAACGGCCAGAGCGGCTAATGGCTTTTCAGACGGCGCATGAATTACGTGCCAGTCTCCATAATCCATGCAAGGCATCGCGCCATGCTGCTGTGCAAATCGATCGGCAACAAAGGCCCGGACGGCTTCGCTCATCACCACACTCACGCTGTTGTGTCGGATCGACGCCGCTGCGTGGATGGCACCTCAGTGCGACTGCACGATTTATTTTGGCCCGACTATCGCCCTCACGGATCCAAACGTCGGTAAGATCTTCATCCTCTCTCGCACGGAGCGGCCGCCCCATAATCTGCGTGGGACTGAGTTCTGCTTGGCATCATCACACAAGCTACCATATGTGCTGGAGACGTTATCAGCGCGCTCGAAGTCGCGCTCCGCATAGCTATCTATGCCGCGCCCAATCCGGCCTCATTTTTCGCAGTGAGTTGCGCGAGATCGGGCGCGAAATCGTCTTCTTTATGGTGCCTTCTCCTGTCGAGATCGGTCGTTTGTCGATTGATCTTGGGGAGCATGTTTTCGCTTGCCGATCGATGCCCAACTCGAGACGCAACCGTTTCAATCGGGTAAATTTGTTCGCAGCCATCGATCATTCTTCCTCGAGAGGCAGCGATCTTACCATTGTAATGTCAGCAAAGGTGCGATTGCATCACAGATGCAGAAACTTTGTTGTTAGCGGTTTTCGCGCTGGTGCCAGAACATACGGGCTCTGCAAAAGGCGGGTTCTGGCCGAAGCTGCCGTTCAAAGCCCGCTCGGCGAACGACCCAATTTGGGTCGATAGCGACGGCTGCCCGGTATGCAAAAGGGGAGCCAATTCCGCTAAGATATGCATAGGGATGATTGGCCGCGACTCGCGCCCACAAAGAATTCGATTCCCGGCATTGGGAATAGAACCCGGATAAAAACAAAGCTTGATGGTATGCTCGATGGATGAGCAATTTAATGTCGGAGAAAATCACTTTTCTTCAGATATTTAAGATACCAATTCGATTCCGGCTCGGCTTCGAGCATCTCCAGCGACGGTTCGTATGGTCACTAAATAGGGAGCCTCGACCAAAGAGCTCAAAGGGTTCGGAACGACCAGGGTCGGCGTTGACCCGATGCTCGTCGCTTAAGAACGGCAACCCATAGAGCCTGATCGGATTGGAACGATTCAGGATTTCTGTTAACCGGGAAATGTGATCCAAGCGGCTGGCCGGGCAGGCGGCCATCAGCAAAAGCGCGTGTCATGCCCGGGATCTTCGTGGGCCTGTTGTCTCATGCTTGGCGTCGGACGGGACGTGCCTTGAAGCCGCGAACGCTGCCCTCAAACGGCTTGGCTATCTTCGTCAGCTCTTCGCTGCCAGTGCACACGATGAACAGACTGAGAATAGCACAGCTTCGGGCACCATCTGTTCGAATACGAAACGACAAACTCCCACCGCCCACCAGAAAAACCGACGTTTTTGGAAACCGTCTGGTTATCCCCGGCGCGCAAGAACAAAGTGATAAAAATAACAATATTGAGGGAGAGGAAAAATGGACAAGAGGGTAGAGAAATTATCTTATTTGCCGTCTGTCGCCATAGTCTGCGCGATTTTCACGGCAAGCCAGGCATCGGCGCAGGAGGCAGGGACGAAATCCGCCAAGCGCGTGCAGCTTGCGCAGGCCAATTCCCCGGAAGCATACAGCAGCATAACGGACGATATCGTCGTCACCGCGCGGCGGTCCGAAGAGAGCATCCAGTCGACGCCGGTCTCGGTCACGGCGTTCAATAGCGAAATGCTGCGCGAATCCGGTATTCGGCAGACCAGTGACCTCATGGTCAAGACCCCCGGCGTGTATCTCGGCGGCTCCGGCGGGCGCGAAAATTCGACGTTCCAGATCCGCGGCCAGTCCAAGGCGCGCAGCGGCTTCAACGCCCCGGCCGTGATCAGCTATTTTGCGGACGTCCCCCTGCCCACCTTCGGCAGCAGCATGGAAACCTTCGATCTTCAGTCGGTGCAGGTGCTCAAGGGCCCGCAGGGAACGCTGTTCGGCCGTAACACCACAGGTGGCGCGGTCCTGTTCTACCCTAAAGCCCCGGACTATGAATTTGGCGGCTATGTCGAAGCGGGCTATGGCAACTACGATCACAAGCAGTTGGAAGCTGCCGTAAGCATACCGATTGTCGACAACAAGGTCGCGCTACGCTTGGCTGGCCGGTATGAAAAGCGCGACGGCTACACGCGCAATATAACATTGGGCGACGATATCGACGACAGGAATATCCACGCGTTCCGCGCGTCGCTTCTGCTTGAACCGACCGATGCCATCCGGAACCTCACGATCTTCGATTATTATCACAGCGATTATAACGGCGACGGCATCGTCCTCACCGGCATCCGCGCCTCTGCGCCGTTGTTGCAGGCCGGGACACGCGCTGCGGCGCTGGGCGTTTTGGCCAGGCAGCAAGCCCGTGGTCCGCGAAGCGTTGAAAGCGACGCTGTTCCCTTCAACAAGTCCACGCGTTGGGGTGTGACCAACCGTACCGACGTCGACCTTTCCGATAATTTGCAGGTCGTGAACATATTCGGTTATCGTCGAACCTATCTCTCTTACGTTTCCAATACCGACGCACTTCCGCAGCTGACCACCACGACGCCGTTTCCCGGTGCGCCGGTCGGATCGCAGTTTACCAACCTCAACGGCGCGGCGATCATCCATTCCGAGCAGATCACCGAGGAACTGCAGTTCAAGGGCTCGCTCTTCGACGACAAGGTCGACTGGTTGCTGGGCGGCTTCTATCTGCACAGCAATCCCTATGGCGCCAACGGTACGGGTTCGAAGCAGTTCAGCACGGCACCGGTAACCCAGCCGATCACCTTTTTCGGATACAACTTCCTGACCGAAGACAGTCGCGCCGTGTTCGGAAACGTTGCCGTCAATCTCGATAGCTTTGTGAACGGATTGAAACTCAATCTGGGCGCCCGCTATACGTGGGACAAGTTCAAATCCTGCACCGCCAGTGAGGGTGGCGCCAACCCCGGTCATATCGGCCCGGACGTCTGCGCTGATGGAGGCGCTGCCTTGATCAACCCCCAGACCAATCGTGGAAAGTCGAGCGCTCCGACATGGCAGGCGAGCCTGGAATGGCAGGCGACGCCGGATCTGTTCACGTACATCGTCACGCGCCGGGGTTATCGCGCAGGTGGCATAAACTCGCCGACGCTTGCCGGACGTCTCATTCCGTTTCAGCAGTTCGGGCCGGAGAAAGTCACCGATCTGGAAGGGGGCTTTCGCAGTGACTGGAACGCGGGCGGGGTCAAGCTCAGGCTGAACGCCTCGGCCTTTATCGGCTGGTACAATGGCGTGACAACGTCGCTCAGCGGCTTTCGGACGCTTCCCGGTTGCGTGCCAGGGGCCGGATTCCCCACTTCTCCGGACGGCGATTGCAACACCTCGAACGATCCCACCAACGGCGCGCTGACGGTGAATGCAGGCAAATCGAAAGTCTGGGGAATCGATGTCGACGGGTTCATCGCGCTGTCCGACAACTTCAAGCTGACCTACGCCGGGAATCTTCTACGGCCCAGCACGACCAGCTTCGACGTATCGCCGGTCATCGCGCCCTACGTCCCGTCGGGAACCGTGTTCGGCTTCGACTTCGTGACCAGGCATACTTATGCGCTTGGCGCGGAATATAATGCGAAACTCGGCGCCGATGGCGATCTCGCCGCGCGGCTGGACCTTTACCACTCCGGCAGCCAATCCTTCGGCGGTACTCTTTTGCCGAAATATACGATCGTCAATGCCCGGATCGACTTCAACAACATCTATGGCAAGCCGATCGATATCGGCCTTTGGGCCACCAACCTGCTCGACAAGAATTATGCCCAGCAGGGCGTGATCACCGGTCCCAATGCAGGCATCGAAGGTTCCATTTTCGGGCCGCCCCGGATGTACGGCGTTTCTGCTCGCTTCAGGTTCGGCAGCTAAACTTCATTCCACGGTTCCCGCTGCGGAATGACGCCGCCGGGCCGACCCGTCCATGGCCGCTAAGGGGGCAGCCATGGACGGGTCGAATAGCGCGGGCATCTTCGCGAATATCGGACGGGATCGTTCGCCGCTCTCCACCGTGGCGGCCATGAGCACCAGCCGCTTGGCAGGTTTGCAGGTCCGCGCTTGTGCCATAAGCTTTCCCGATAAGCTGCCCAGAGGGCGGATAACGGGGGAGAGAGCATGTCTCAGGGGAACACCAAGCAAGATGCGTTGGAACGCGTCATCCTCGTCGCCAGTGACATGCTGTTGAACGAACCGTGCGAGATAAAGATGGTCAAGATCGCCGAGCTTGCGCGATGTTCGACGGCAACGATCTACGAAGTCTACGGCAGCAAGGACAATCTGCTGGACGACGCGCTGAGCAGACTGATGCTCGAATGGCCCGCCCCTATTCCCCGGCTGGAAAATGACGATCCTTTCCTGTCGCTTCTCTCTTATCTGAAGGCGAGGATCGAGTTTCTCTCCCACCGCCACATCCGGCAGTTGCTGAGCGCGATCTGGCGCCGCCCCGAACGGGCACGGGCGATCGCCATGGGCCTGATGCGCAGACGCGCGTGCTACCGGGATCTGGTGGAACTGGTGTCCGCCTGCATCGACATCGGCATTCTTCGGCCCTGCGATCCCGACACTATCGCCTATCTGCTTTGTTCGGCGTCGACCTATGAGCCCATCATGACGGCCTATTTCCTGGACATTTCCGATCCCGTGGACCCGGCATCCATCATCCGAAAGCTGCTGAGTGCGTTAGTCACCGAGCTAGGGCAGCCCCCATTGGAAGCTTATCTCGCAAAGTTCGGCTCCGGAAGTAACGTCAGCCATTTTCCGCCACGGGGCGACTATCTGCCTTACAGGCCGGACAATGCGTGCGAAGGCTACGTCCGTTCGGCCCTGATGTCGCTGGGTGTTCCATCGCCCTCGGCCTATGCTCAATAGGCTTTGGACGATGGTTTTCATGAAATCGCTGTTTTCAGGATCCGAATGCATGGCGTCGATGAAAGGCGTGAACTTCGGCGACCGCCGGTCTTCGATTCCCTGCCCGTTCCGCTCGACACAAAGCGATCCGGTTACGGTGCCCACCGTGAAATGGGCTCGAATGACGCACGGCCTTCGACCCTGTTCACCGCATAAGCTATGGAGAGTAAAATGCAAAAAAGTTTGGAAGAAAGAGTGAAGGTCCTTGAGGACCAGCAGGAAATCGTCAAGCTGAAGGCGCGGTACGTCAACTATAATGACGGCGGCTGGCGCGGGCCTACGCATACCGATCCCCAGGCGGTGGCCGACCTGTTTACCGACGACGGCATTTGGGACGGCCGACCGTCCAGCGGCTATGCCGAAGGCAAGGCGCAGATCAAGCAGCTCTTCGAAACCTTCGGTGCAGTGCCGTTCATCGTGCATTATGTCACCAATCCGCTGATCGAGGTCGAAGGGGATCGCGCGACCGGGCACTGGCATGCGCTGGTCACGATGACGACGCCGACGAACAACGCGCTTTGGACCTTCGGACTGTATATCGAGGAATATGAGCGGGCAGCCGACGGCTGGAAATTCAAATCCTTGCGGTTCGATACCGCTGCCACGACCCCCTATGAACTGGGTTGGGCAAAGCAGCGTAATCTGTACACGGGAAACCCGTTCGAAGAAGGCAATTTCTGACTGTTTCGGGTGCCCGCCTCCATCGGGCGGACGCCTGCCATCTGCATCGGCATATCAACTAAAGGGCGATTGAATGAGCAAGACTATCGTTGTGACCGGCGCTACGCGCGGTCTGGGGCGCGGGATCGCGCGGGGTTTCGCAAAGGCAGGAGTCACGGTAGCCGTCACCGGGCGTGACAGCGCCGCGCTCGCGGAAGTCGCTTCGGAAATCACCGCGAAGGGCGGCGAAGCCATGACGCTGCAATGCGATCACCGCGATGACAGTCAGGTGGAGCGCGCATTTGCGCAAATCGCGGAAAAGACGGACGGTCGGATCGACCTGCTCGTCAACAACGCCGCTGCGGTCTACGGGCAGGACCTCGTCGCCCCCGGACCGTTTTGGGAAAAGCCGCTCAAGCTTGTGGACATGATCGATGTCGGCCTGCGGTCGAGCTATGTCGCCAGCTATTATGCCGCACCGCTGATGGTAAAGGCGGGCAAGGGATTGATCGCCAATATCTCCTTCTATGGCGCCCGCTCCTATTTCCACGGCCCTGCCTATGGCGCGGCAAAGGCGGGAACCGACAAGATGACATCCGACATGGCGATAGACTTTCAGGATAGCGGTGTTTCGGTGGTGTCCTTCTGGCCCGGCTTCATCCTGACCGATGCGGTCCGCGCACTGCCCCCCGAAATGATCCCCGACGATCTGAAACAGATGATGCCGTTGTGGGAAACGCCCGAATTTTCCGCCGCGGTGCTGGGCGCCTTGCTCGACGATCCCGATGTGGCGACCTATTCCGGGAAAGCCGTAATCGGGGCGGAACTGGCCGAACGCTATGGAATCAAGGACAGTGACGGCAAGCAACCCATCTCCTACCGGTCGAGCATGGGCGATCCCCTGGAATTCCGGGGTCATCCCCAAGTCTGAATAAGGGTGGGGAGGCGGACGATAGCGTCCGCCTCCCCATTCATCCGAAACGCCCGACCGGCGGCAGGCCTTTCTACAAACGCACCATCTTCATGCCCCACTCCTGATAGCGGTCGCCCGCAGTGGAGCCGACAGGGGCGGCGTCTTCCATCGTGCCGATGTCCTCGTCAGACAGCAGCAGATCCGCCGCAGCGATGCTGTCTTCCATCGTCGACCGCCTCTTCGTCCCCGGGATGGGCACGATATCCGGCCCCTTGGCCAGCAGCCAGGCGAGCGCCACTCTCGCCGGCGAAACGCCGTGACGGGCAGCTACCGTCCGAACGGCCTCGACGATTTTCATATTATGGCCGATATTGCCGTCATCGTAGCGGGGATCGCGACGGCGGTAGTCGGTTTCGCTCAGCGTCTCCCGACTGTCGATATGACCGGCCAGAAAGCCTCTGCCGAGCGGCGAATAGGGAACAAAGCCGATCCCCAGTTCCCGCGTCACGGGCAATATGTCTCTCTCCACCCCCCGCTCCCACAAGGAATATTCCGATTGGAGCGCGGCAATGGGATGGGTTGCATGCGCCCGGCGGATCGTCTCCGGCCCCGCTTCGGACAGGCCGAGGTGCCGCACTTTACCCTCCCGCACGAGGTCCGCCATCCCTCCGACGCTTTCCTCGATCGGCACGTTGGGGTCGACCCTGTGGAGATAGAAAAGGTCGATGCAATCGATTCCCAGTCGTTTGAGCGATGCTTCGCACGCCCGCCGCGCATTGGCCGGACTTCCGTCCAGCCCTGCCGCCCGGCCATCGGCATCGAAGGCCATCATGAATTTCGTGGCCACGACCACGTCTTCCCGCCGCCCCTTGATGCCTTCGCCCAATTGTCGCTCATTGACAAAAGGGCCGTAGACTTCTGCCGTATCGAACAGAGTGACGCCCAGATCGATCGCCCGCCCTATCGTCGCGAGCGCCTCGCGTTCGTCGACCGCACCGTAAAAGCCTGCGGCATTGCCCGCCATCGGCATGCACCCGATCCCCAAAGCCGACACGTCGAGCTTGCCCAGATTTCTATGCTTCATGCTGGCCGCCTCCCATTTCCTCCACGCTTATGGCCGATCCTGGACAGGGATTCCTTCATGCAACGGCCTGAAACCGCTATTCTTCTCGCCGGTCGCTCCACATGGCACTGGCATCTAGCCTACGGTCCAGGACGTCAGGGCGAAACGATCGATCGCCGTCTTGAGATTGGCAAAGGCCTGTTGCGCCACGCCGGAGTTCGCCGCCATTTGAAAGCCATGATAGGCGCCCGGATAGACATGCAATTCCAGCGGGATCCCGGCATCGGCCAGGCGGCGGGCAAAATCGAGATTTTCGTGAAGGAACATGTCGAGTGCGCCGATGGCCATGAACGTCTTGGGCAGGCCAGAAAGGTCCGATGCCCGCGCCGGCACGGCATAGGCCGGGACATCGTCGCCGCCCGGCGCCGCACCGAGCAGTGACGTCCAGCCAAAAGCGTTTGAATCGCGTGTCCAGATCAGATCCGCGAACGGCCCGCCCACCGACGGGTCGGTCCCGGTGCGGTCGTCCAGCATGGCGCTGAGCAGAAGGACCGCCTGAAGATCGAACTCCCCGCGATCGCGAGCCAGCAAGGCAAGCGCCGCCGCCAACCCGCCCCCCGCGCTTTCACCCAACACCATGATATTGGCCGTGTCCACAAAGCTCGCTTGATCGGGCTCATGCATCCACCGCAGCGCGGCGTAGCAATCCTCGACATTGCCCGGCGCTTGCGTTTCCGGCGCCAGCCGATAGTCGACCGATACGACGGCCAGCCCGCACTCTTTCACAAGCTGGATATTGCGCGCGTCATTCATCTCGGGCGTGCCGATCACCATCCCGCCGCCATGAATGTCCAGGAGGACCGGCACCCGACCCTCCGCCGCGGCTGGCCGGTACACCAATGCCCGCACCGGTGGCGCGTCACCTTCGCCCGGGATTCTGACCTCCACCCGCGTCACGTCCTTGTCGTCCGCAAGCGGCATGGCGGCAACGGTTTCCGCTACGACGGTACGAACCTGACTAAGAGAGGCGGCAGAGACGGACAGCGGCTCGAACGTATCGAGCAGCGAGCGCAGTTCCGGATCGATCGGCCCGCGCCCGGTAACGACATTGCCTCTGGATGGGAGGGGAGCAGAATTCATGTCCGACGTGCCATGGTTCTCGGGCGCTTCGTTATTCACGGGACATTGTGCTCCTCTATTGAAGGTACAGGGCAGCAGGAATTGCCCAGCTACCCTGCCCGGTTCTACATGCTGGCATGCGCAATCGGGATACACACCCGCGCCGATGCGGAATATTGGGCGGATCGCCCGGTTTGTCGATCCATATATCGGACATCCTTGTCCATCGCCGTTCCAGCGACCGCACCGGGGCTGTCATTCCGCCGCCTCCAGCAGGCGAACGTTGACCGGGATGCCGTTGCACACCGCGTTGCCGGACGCGGGGTCGACCATGCCCGCCGGGCTGATCTGGTTGATATTATATCCCGGGTGCGCGGCGGCGATCGCCATGCGCAGGCCATCGCGATCGTGGCCCCAACCGTGGGGCAGGCAGACCACGCCCTGGCGGATGTCCTCTGTAATCTCGGCAGGCGCTGCGGCCTGCCCTTCCGGACCTTCCACCATCACCATATCGCCCTGCGCGATGCCGAGCGGTTCGGCATCGCGCGGATGGATTTGCAGCGTACAACGCTCCTTCCCCTTCACCAGGGTGTGGAGGTTGTGCATCCAGCTGTTCAACGACCGCAACTGGCGGCGGCTTACCAGCAGCAGCGACGGCACTTCTTCCCTCATCGCCGCTTCCAGCCTGGCGAGATCGTCCAGAAAATGCGGGTGCGAAAGTTCGATCTTCCCGGAGGGCGTCAGGATCGATGCGCCACCCTTGCTCACCGCCGGCCCCAGCAACAAGCCGTCGGGGTTCTCCTTGAAATCGTCGAGCGTCCAACCGCCCGGATTTTCCCCGAACCTGTCGCCGAAAGGCCCGGAACGGATGCACAGGTCCAGAACCCGCTCGGGTCCGCGGTCGGGCAAGGCGGCGGCAGCCACGTCGAACCCGACGCCGACGCTATCGCACATGCGCGCAAAGCAACGGTCGTCCAGCGTCGCAGGGTCCCTTTCCTCGTCTCCCCCGAAGATCGCGCCCAGCCGCAGCATCACTTCGAATTCGGGGGGACGATCGGTGGGAGCGGGCAGCGATGCCGGGGAATATACCCCGCCGCTGGTCAGCGACCAGGGCCACGCCCAGACGTCCCAGTGCGGCTGCTGCAACAGCGAAGGACTGGGCAGGATGACATGGGCATGCGCGGTCGTTTCGTTGATATAGATGTCCAGGCTGACCATGCATTCCAGCATCGGCAGAGCCTGCGCCAGCCGGTCCGATCCCGGCACGCTGATGACCGGATTACCCCCCAGCGTCAGCAGTGCCTTGATCTGCCCTTCGCCCGGCGTGTCGATCTCCTCGGCCATACAGACCGCCGGATATTGGCCGAGCACGGACGGCGTGCCGCGCACGCGCGACGGCTGGCCAAAGACGGGGAAGGACGGCGGCAGGGCCGGGGAAAGCTTGTAATGCGGCGCGACCTGCGTGCTCCACATCGACCCGCCCGGCCGGTCCAGATTGCCGGTCAATATGGCGACCGCATCGACGAGCCAGGACGCAAGCGTCCCGTAAAGCTGAGTGCAGGTACCGATCCGACCGTAGACGGCGGCGCTCGGCGCATCGGATATCTGGCGGGCCAGCGCCACGATCGTATCGGCAGGCACGCCGCTGAAGCTTTCGACGCGTTCGGGCGTGAAGCGGGACGCCGCCTCGCGCAATGCGTCGATGCCGTTGACCAGCCCTTCCCATGCGCCCAGCTTCACCCGGTCCTCACGAAACAGGACGTTGATGACGCCCAGCAGCAACGCGGCGTCGCCGCCCGGCTTGACCCCGATCCATTCGTCGGCAGCGGCTGCCGTGCGGGTCCGCACCGGATCGATCACGATCACCTTGCCGCCCCGCTGCCGTATCGCGCGGATCGCCGCCATGACGTCGCGGTGCGACAGAATACTGCCCTTCGATTCGGCGGGATTGCCGCCCATGATCACGAACAGGTCTGTGCGATCCACGTCGGGAATGGGGATATGCCACATGCTGCCGTACATGAGGTGGCAGCTGACATTCTTGGGGATCTGGTCGACCGTGGAGGATGAGAAATTCTTGCCGAATTTGGCCAGCCAGTGCAGCGGCCCGGTATAGCGCGCCGACGAAAATCCCTTGCCCGACATGTTGCCGGTAAAGCCTGCAATCGCTTGCTGGCCATATTTGGCGCGAACGCCCGATACAAGCTCCTCGATACGCTCGAAGGCGCGATCCCAGCTGACCTCGTGCCAGCCATCGTCCATCCGGATCATGGGCGCCCTGATCCTGTCGGGATCATGATGCAGGTCGCCCAGCGTCGTGCCCTTCGGGCACATATGCCCCTTGCTCCACGCGTTGTCGGGGTCCGGGCGAATGGATGTGACCTTATCGCCTTCGGTTTTCACGACGATGCCGCACATGCCTTCGCACAGCGGGCAAATGGACCTGTGGGTGTCGCCGATTCCAGCCGTGTCGTTCATGGTGTCCGCTCCTAGAGCAGTTTTCGATCATTCTGGTTCATAGCCGCACGATCTGAAGTAGTTGGCGCATTCCTGAGGCTGGAAGATATCGACGAGTTTGCCGATCAAG